>JBGSZR010000294.1:0-17888 GCA_041750275.1 Gemmataceae bacterium | reverse complement strand
CGCCGCATCGAGTCTGCGGGCGGCCAGGCGATGTTCGTGAGCGCGGATGCGCTGAACCGCGATTCGCTGGTGAAGGCACGCGATGCCGTGCTCAAGCAGTGGGGCAGCGTCAGTGTGCTCGTGAACGGAGCCGGCGGCAACAAGCCTGAAGGCACCGTCATGCCCGGCGGCGACTTCTGCACCTTGCCGCTCCAAGGCTGGCAGGATGTCTTCGACCTGAACCTTGTGGGCGGGGCCCTTCTGCCGTCGCAAGTCTTCGGCGAAACGATGCTTGCCGCAGGCAAGGGCAGCATCATTAACATCGCCTCGATCTCGTCCATCTTGCCGCTGTCGCGTGTAGTCGCGTACTCCGCATCGAAGGCCGCCGTGCTCAGCCTGACGCAATGGCTGGCACGCGAATGGGCAACGAAGGGCGTGCGTGTGAATGCCATCACGCCAGGCTTCTTCCCTGCGGAACAGAACCGCCGCATGCTCCTCAAGGACGATGGCACGTACACGGAGCGCGGCCAGTCGATCATCGGGCACACGCCGATGGCCCGCTTTGGAGATGCCAACGAACTCGCCGGTGCGGTGGTGTGGCTCGCATCGCCGCGAGCCGCATCATTCGTGACGGGGCAGAACATCGTCGTGGATGGCGGCTTCTCGTCCGTCACCATTTAATGCCTGATCCGCGAGGACTCTCCCATGTGCCGCGCCGCTTCCGTGTTTGTTCTCGCAATGGTCGCAATGCCCCTCCCGGCCGCGGAGCCGCCGGCGAGCCTGGCGGCGTTCTTCCAACCGCCAGCAGAGTTCGCCAACGAATTTGGCCCCTATCGTTCGCCGTTGCTCTTCGATGATGGCAGCGCCGTGAAGAACGCCACGGACTGGGCCAAACGTCGCCAGGAGATTCTGACTTACTGGCACGGTGCCATGGGGCCGTGGCCAAAACTGCTGGAAACTCCCAAGATCGAATACCTGGAAAAGGAGAAGCGGGACAACTTCACGCAGCATCACATCAAGATTGAAACCGCCCCGGGCCGCATTGTCGACGATGCCTATCTGCTCATCCCCGATGGCAAGGGGCCCTTCCCCGCGGTGCTCGTGGTGTACTACGAGGCGAAGACCGGCATCGGTGCGGGCAAGAGCGAACTCCGCGACTTCGCATCTCAACTCGCTAAACGCGGCTTCGTGACGCTCTCACTCGGTGGTGATCCAAACACGTATTACCCCACCAAGGAGACGTGTGCCATCCAGCCACTCTCGTTCCATGCGTATGAAGCAGCCAACTGCTGCACCGCGCTCGGTCAATTGAAGGAAGTGGACGCGAAGCGCATTGGCGTCGTGGGGCATTCGTATGGCGGGAAGTGGGCCATGTTCGCCAGCTGCCTGCACGATGGCTTCGCGTGCGCGGCGTGGTCTGATGGCGGCATTGTCTTCGATGAAGCCCGCAGCAATGTGAACTACTGGGAACCGTGGTATCTCGGCTTCGAACGCGGCCAGGAACCGCGAAGCCGCGGCATCCCGAGCGAGAAGAATCCCCGCACGGGGCCGTACAAGAAAATGATGGCCGAGAAGCGCGACCTGCACGAGTTGCATGCCCTGATGGCCCCGCGGCCGTTTCTCGTCTCGGGGGGTTCGGAGGACTTCCCCGCACGGTGGAAGGCATTGAACCACAGCGCCGCCGTGAACAAGCTCCTGGGTCATGAGAACCGTGTCGCGATGACCAATCGCATGGGCCACTCGCCCACCGCAGAATCGAATGAGCAACTTTATCGCTTCTTCGAGTGGGCACTGCGATAGCAACAACCCCGCCCCCCTGACAGGGGCGGCTCGCCACGATGCAAGTTCACTTGAGTGGTTTGATCCGCACGTTGCGAATGGCTGTGGGGCCGTGATCCGTCTGGATCATGAAGGAGCCTTTTGGATTTTCCTTCTTGCCCCAGTTGCCGCCCGTGGGTGTCTTGAGTTCCACGTTCTCGTGAATCACCTGGCCATTGAGCACGGCTTTCACCACTTTGGCGTTGGCTGTCTTCTCGCCTTTCTCGTCGAAGCGCGGCGAATTCCACGTCGCATCAAGCGTCTGCCATTCCCCGGCGGGTTTGGATGCATTCACCTTGGGCGGCACACCCTTGTCGAGGTAGCCACCCTTTTCGAGGTTGGCACGCGGATAAATGCCGCCATTGCCTGAGCCGGTGAGGTCGGTTTTGCCGTAGCTGTCGAGGAACTGAATCTCGTACACCTCGTGGAACTTCACGCCGGCGTTCGAATTCTTGGCGAGCAAGTATTCAATGTGAATCTCGCAGTCGCCGAACTGTTCCTTGGTGATCAGGTTGGGCAGGCGGCCCTTTTCGCCATTCACCCAGATGGTGCCCTTGTCGGATTTCACAGCCACGAGCTTGTTGGCCTTCTCAGGATCGAGTTTCACCTCGCTGGCGATGAGCCAAAGTGGATCGACTTTCTTCCAGACCTCAGGCTTCATCAGGTCGATCCAGCCTTCTTCTGCGTGCGAGGAGCCAGGCGTGGAGTGCACAGGTCGGGCTTTCGGTGCAGCCACGGCCAGGCATGCCCCCATCAACACAAGAGCGAACGCGATACGCATGGACGACTCCGGGAAAGGAATTCGGTACCCGCAGCGGGCATTGCTCATTATCATCAACCCGCGCCCCATTCGCGGGTACTGCAAAACTGCCACACTGGAGGATTTTCATGGCTCTCCCGTTTCTGCGAGCCGCTCTCATCGCAGCGTTCGCCTCGCTGGGTGCGAACGTGTTGTTCGCATCCGACGACTCACCCGAGTCATACTGGGTGTACTTCGGCACGTACACGAACAAGAAAGATGGCAGCAAAGGCATCCAGCGATCCAAGCTTGATGTGAAAACCGGCAAGCTCAGCGAGCCAGAACTGGCCGCCGAGATGGGCAGTCCCTCGTTCCTCGCCATTCATCCCAACAAGCAATTCCTGTACGCCGTCGGTGAGGGCAATGACAAGGAAGGCGGCCCCGTGGCTGCGTTCGCGATCGACCAGAAATCCGGAAAACTCACGAAATTGAACGAGGCCAAGAGCGGCGGTGCCGGTCCCTGTTTCGTCTCCGTGAGCCCGAATGGGAAGTTCGCCACGGTTGCCAACTACGGCGGCGGCAGCACCAAAATTTTCATGCTTAACGAGGACGGCACACTCGGCAAATCGATCGGCTTCTTCCAGCATATCGGCAGCGGCAAGGATCCGAGGCGTCAGAAGGATCCGCATGCCCATTGCTCGTTCTTCACACCGGATGGCAATCATGTCGTCACAGTCGATCTGGGAATGGACAGGGTGAAAGTGTTCGCGCTATCCGCAGATGGAGCCAAGGAAGCCGCGGACCGCGACATCAGCACACCCCCGGGATCGGGCCCGCGCCACATCGCCATCACACCTGATGGCAAGTACGCATATGTGTGCGGTGAACTCGACTCGACCGTGAACGTCATCAAGCTCGATCTCGCCGGCAAGAGCGAAGTCATTCAATCGCTCTCCACGCTGCCGGAACCAACCACGGGCAACTCGACGGCCGAGTGCATCCTGCATCCGAGCGGCAAGTTTGTGTACGTCTCGAATCGCGGCCACAACAGCATCGCGGTCTTCACGGTGAACGAAGATCACAAGTTGACGGCAGCCGGTCACATCAAGGGAGACATCAAGACGCCGCGAAACTTCAACATCGACCCCAGCGGCCGGTGGATGCTCATCGCCAGCCAGGGCGGCCACAAGGTGGGTGTGTACGAAATCGATCCCAACACCGGAATGGCCAAGGAGACCGAAGCGGCCGTGAAGGTAGGCGAACCCGTGTGCGTGAAATTCGTGCCTGCGAGGTGACGAGTGGTTGACCGTGGGAGTGAGCGGGGGAACTAACGCCCCGCTCGCTTCTGCAGGTACGCGGCCAGGTCGTGTCCAATGTCCGCATCCGTTCGCATCGACACGAAATCAATCTCCATGCCGCGACAACCCGCTTGAATTGCTCCGATGTGCTGACCCAGCGCTTTCAAATAGCTTTCGCGCACGCCGAGGGGATCCGTGAGAATCTCGGGCTCCCCTTCGAGTCCGCGGAAGAGCGTCATGTGGCGAAAAGGGAAATCGAGTTCGGCCGCGTCCATCACGTGGAACAGCACGACTTCATGCTTCTGATAGCGTAAATGCTGCAAACCCGCGAGAATCTCGGGCACATCATCGAGCAAGTCGCTGAACACGAAGACGATGCCACGTCGACCCGTGCGTCCGGCCAGTTCATCGAGAGCACGCCCCAAGTTTGCGGGGCCATCGTAAGGCCCATCAGTGAGGGCACGGATCGACTCGCGCAGTTGGCTCATCTGGCCAGACGGCCGCAGAAATGCACGCATTCCATTGGCGATGGTGGCCAGGCCGACACTATCCGCCTGTTGAAGAACGAGATACCCCATCGCGGCCGCGGTGATGCACGCGACATCGTACTTGCTACGTTCATTCGAAGCGTAACGCATGGAATCACTGGCATCGACCAGCAACCACGCCACCAGATTGGTTTCCTGCTCGTATTGTTTCAAATGGAATCGTTCGGTGCGGCCATAGACTTTCCAGTCGATGTGTTTGATGTCGTCGCCGGGTACATACTCGCGGTGTTGAGCAAACTCGACGGCAAAGCCATGCCTCGGGCTGCGGTGCCGACCGGCCAGATAGCCTTCGACCACTTGCCGGGCCTCGACTTCCAGGTGATCGATGCGTGAGAGGACGGCGGGATCAGGAATCGGCATGGAGCAAACCTGGGTATGCAGGTGAGCGATCAAGACTTGAGGAGTTCATCCCACGTCGAAGTCGTATAAATGCGTGCCACCAGCGATTCAATCCGTCCCGTGTCATTGATCGCTCCCACGGCAGCCTTCACCGCGGTACTGGGCGGGCCGAGCTTCGCCTGACCCGCAATCAGCAATAACCGTTGGGCTTCCGAGATCGCACCTTGCTGAACACCTTGCTGGATGCCTTGGTGCAAACCTCGTTCGAGTCTATCCTGGAGGCCACGCTGAATGATGGCCTGATATGTCACGGATTCTTCCATTTGCCGGACTCCTGATAAGAGAGTTTCAGCCAGCATTTTATCATAGCTCAAGCCCATCAACACATAGCAGGCGGTCCACAACCGGGCAACGAGCGGGCGGTCTGCGTGAACATCCAGTCGAGCTTTCATCGCGTACACGACCGCCTTCAACTCAGGCTCGCGTACATTTGCAAGTGGAGCAAGCGGAAGCAATCCCAGTGGCCCATTGAGAAACTCTTCGACAGGTCTCTCCCAAACACGGAGCACCTCGTACGGAAATGACCACGGTTTCCCCATCGCTGGTTCGATGGCAAATGATCCAGTCAATGCGGTCATGTTCGCGGAGGGTCGCAGGATCACCACGACTGACGCAACGGGGATGCCATGACGATAGTGAAGCAGGCCATTATCACGAAGCAATCGGCGGGCGAGTCCCTCATCCCATCACGCTTGAAACTCCAGGTGCAAGATCCAGGGGAATGGAGAATCGACGTGGATCACCTTGTCCGCAGCAGCGGTCACTGTCGAAACATCGGCATCCACAAGGCGCACATCGGCCGGCGAAACCGGGCAGCCCAGAAACGTCACCCAGCCCGCCGGGTCGGCTTCGATAAGATCCTTGCTCGTAGCGTCGTAGGGCTTGCTCACGCCGGCACCCCTTACGCTTCACGCACCACCAGTGCCAGGAGCCGTTTCACGATTTCATCCGGGGTGACGCGGTCGGCATCTGCGTTGTAATTCGTGATGACGCGATGGCGAAGCACGGGCAAGGCCATCGCTTTCACATCCTCGATTGCCACATAGGTTCGACCGTGCAGTAACGCCCGCGCTTTGCCAGCCAGGATCAGGTTTTGACCCGCACGCGGCCCTGCACCCCAGGTGACGTACTTCTTCACGAAATCGGGCACATCCGCACCAGGTGTATCGTCGTGAGGCCGCGTGAGGCGGGCCAGTTTCATGGCATAGCGAATCACGTGGCTTGCCGCGGGCACCTTGCGAACAAGTCCCTGCATCGTCAGCAACTCATCACAAGACACCACGCGTTCCACGCCAGGCTTGGCTGCGGAGGTGGTCGATTCAATAATGCGGAACTCATCGTCCTCCGTCGGATAGCTCACGATAATCGTGAACATGAAGCGGTCCTGCTGCGCTTCGGGAAGCGGATACGTGCCCTCCTGTTCAATCGGGTTTTGAGTGGCCAGCACGAAGAACGGGTTCGGCAACGCATGCCGGTGCCCGGCCACCGTCACCTGCTTTTCCTGCATGGCTTCGAGTAGTGCTGCTTGCGTCTTGGGTGGGGTGCGGTTGATCTCATCGGCCAAAACCACATTGGCGAAAATGGGACCTTGCAAGAAGCGGAACGCACGTTGCCCGGTGGTGCGATCCTCTTGCAGCATCTCCGTGCCGGTGATATCCGATGGCATCAAGTCGGGGGTGAACTGCACGCGGTTGAAGCTGAGATCCATGCTATCTGCAAGAGTGCGGATCATGAGCGTCTTGGCGAGCCCCGGCACACCCACGAGAAGCGCATGGCCCTGCGCGAGCAGTGCGATCAGCAACTGCTCCAGCACCTCGTGCTGGCCCACGATGATCTTGCCGCATTCGGCCAGGATGCGATCACTCGCCGCTCGCAATTGATCGGCGGCGGCCAGTTCGTCATTGGTCCAGTCGGCTGATGGTTCAGTGCGTTCACTGCGGTTCACCACGTAAGTTCCTCAGAAATCGATTCCGATCACGCTGCAGCTGCGGGCGAGGGCAACTGCGAAACGGTGTCACTTTAATCGTGTGATGCCGTCACTCGTGGCAACCACTGCCAGGTCACCCTCGAACCAGGTGTTCAAGAGTGGGCCCGACGAACAGATGTCGTAGCGATTCATTAATTTGCCGGTCCGAGCCTCCAGCAGCAGCACGGGAACCGAGCGGGTGAGCCAGGCATCGTATATCCCCACGGCACTGGCCGGCAACCGTGCACCGAAAGGATGCCGCAAGCAGGACCGCATCGTTCGTTCCCAAGTCTCGTGGACATCCACGTTCGGCAACGCCGCCGTGGGAAAGACAATCACGCCGTTCTGACCAACCCGTGCGACCCACTCGGCTGACCCATATGTTTTGGGGAGTTCGGCTTTCCAGGCCAGGCTTCCATCACGCAACTTCAGAGCGTGGAGCGCGTCACCAGCGGGGAGATACGCGCGCACGGCATCTGTATCCGCGTTCGCCAGTTCCAGGTGGGTGATGTCGAAGAAGGCGGGATCGTGCCAGTCGCCCGGTTCGGCGTCGAACTCGGCGAGGTCGACCTCGACTCCATAGATACGTGTGACAGCCACGAGAATTGCACTCTTACGGACGAGAACCTGGGGGGGGGTGCCGGATAGGCTGGATGAGCCCCTGGCGGAATAGAGCGTTGTTGTTTTCCCGTTCTTCAAGTCCACGTCGTGCACTAACCCGGGGCCATCGGCAATAGCGAGACGGCCCGGTTCGATCTCCAGGGGTGCCTGGACCCAGGGGGCGTGTGACGTGAGTTCACCCACGGCAGGCGGCACCGTTCCGATGCATTCGCTACCGCTCGCGTCGAGCACGCCCCCTGTTTTTGCGTCGATGGTCCAGCGTCGGCCATCTGAAAGTTGAGCAACGAGTCGTTGACCATCGGCGAAGAAGTAAGGATCGAATCGTGGGCAGTCCGAGAAGACCCGTGGTTCGTATCCCGGGCGGCCGTGCGACCCGCGGACCCATCCCACGCGATGCGTGACGAGGTCCAGTGCGATCAAGTGGAACTCGCCCAACCGTGCGAAGAGCCAGGTCCCGGCAAGCGTGAAAGAGTTAAGAGTGGCTGGCTTCGCCGGTTCGCCAACCTGCACAGATTCACGACCCAGATCGGCAGGCAACTCATCCAGGGCTGGCACCCGAAAAACCCAGCAGGGTTCCGAGGCGGCGCCGTATTGTGCGACAACATCCGGGCCGACAGCGATGAACCCCCCAGGAACTTCAATCGCGTGTGTGTACGTATCAACCGCAGCGTGTCGCTTGATGGATCCATCGGCAAGCTGCACAGTGAGCAACTCTTGCCCGGCGATGGCGAAGGCGGATCGCGGACGCAAGCGGCCACCAGCGACTGGCAGAAGTGGACGGGAGCCGACTGGAAACGACGCCCCCTGTTTGAGGCGGCTATTTATTGAGAGAGTGGGGGTTTCCCCTCTCCATGGATTGCTGGGCTGTCCAGGGGTGCTCAAGGCAACGCGAACGCGGCCGGACTTTGCATCCACAAGCTGGCCGAGCGATTGAATGGAACCATCGGGAAGCGTCACCCACTCGGCTTCGAGTTCGGGTGTGAGCACCGTGGCAAGCGACGTCGGCACGTTCGGTTCGAGCAAGAGCCAGCGGGCTGCGGCCCAGGCGCGCATGGCGGAAGGCAGGTCACTGCGCACCACATCCCGCAATTCCGCCTTGGCCTCGGCTGGGTGGCCGTCGAACAGTTTTTGCTCCACAATGCCAATTCGTTCCTGGAATCGTTCACGTGCCGGTGCGGCCGGTGCGGGCTGGTTCTGGGCGACATATCCCCAAACCTCATTCGGTGTCACCACCACAAGCACGCCATCGGCGTAGGCCAGGTTGCCGAACATGCCATCGCGTGGCGGCGCGAGTGTCGTGCGTGCCTGGGCGAGCGGTCGGCCCGTCTCGGGATCAAGAAACCAGAGCCCCTGGCGTGTCGGCCAGATGACCAGATTTTCGGCAACGAGACCCCGGCCATATGTGGCGAGGCCACCACCGCTTTGTTGCAACCAGCCGGCCGCTGCCATGTGATGCGACCCGTTCACAACATTCAGACCGCGGATGCCTCGTTGCGGCCCTGTGCTCGACACGATGACGCGATGCTGCGTGACGCCCAAAATCTGCGCCCCGTGGACGACTCCGCTTTCCCAGAGCAATTCGCCCGTCTCCGCATCCAGCGCGAACACACGATCCGCATCGGCGGGTGCGAGGAACACACGGTCACCGTCGGCAACAGCAGGACAGGGCTCTGAAGACCGTGCTGCCACCGCAATCTGCCGCGCGGCTCGTGGATATTTGAATGCCCACGCACGTTGTCCTGTGGTAGCAGAAAGCGCCACCACGACTCCCGAGTTCGAACAGAACACCACGTTTCGCCCGGCGAGGGTTACAAGTTCCTGGCGCGGACTGCCAGCCGACTCCATGGATGCCGGTGCGTTCGATTCGCAAACTGCGACATTCCATGCTGGCCGTCCAGGTTCCACATCGGGATCAACCGGATCGAAGCACGCGATCGAGTGAACCACGCTCACACCCTCGATCCGAGCCGATGCGACCCACAGACGCCCGTGAGCCACCAAGGGTGCCCCGGCCCAGGCTTCCGAGGAACCGACCGGAGAAGCGAGTTGCCAGATTTGCTTGGGAGCATCTGCCCGCTGGGCGAGTGCAAAGCAAGTAATGAGTGATTCGTCAGCATCACGGGGGTTGCGAATCAACGATGGTCCGAAGCGGGTAAACACACGTCGCTCTGCCGCGGCGAGCGTGAAGGCCGGTTCTCGCTGCTGCTTCACATCGAAAGCATTCGCCTCGAATCCCGGCCCCATTTGAGTTCCAGTCTGCAAATCGACGCAGAGCAACTGACTTTCATTCGAAATGTAGACCTTTCCATCCACGATGATCGGGTGAGCGAAGGGCTGCCGACTGTGAACAGAGAGCAGTTGGGCCGGCGCACGTGGGAAGAGTGGTGCGACCCAGGTGGGTTGTGCGGGCCAGTGATGCGGCAACCGGCCCGGAACGCGACCGGTGCGTCCGGGATTGCCCGCATATGTTGGCCATGCGTGCTCGTCGCCTTCAAAAGAGACGGCTCGAGGCGGCTTGTTCACGTACGGCAGCAACGTCTCGACCAGGTTTCCGTCTCGCCCCGCGATGCTTCCAGTGGCGCCCGGGTGTAGTGCTGCCAGCCTGACTAATTCCGAGTGGGCTCGCTCTGGTTCACCCTGGAAAGCTGCCGCGAGCACGAGTCGGGCTCGCACGAGGGCGGGGTCTCTTGACCCGTGAGGGTGAATGATGTCCGCATGATCTGTAAGAAGCGATTTCCAGCCGTGATTGGGTTGCAGAGTGAGCAATCGTCGCCACAGCACTTCCGCTGTGCGGTACTGGCCACGCTCAAAAAGCAGGTCACCGAGCAGAAGCAATCCTTCGCCAGCGGGCCGCGAAGTGAAGTGGCGATCCACGAGTTGCCAGAGCGGTCGGGTGTCGCGGTCGCGGAGGCCTGCGTCCAGGAGTTTGCGGGCAGGCAGTTCGACGCGCTCCTGGTAGGCCTTCAATTTCTCCGGAGGCAGTGTGAGAAGTATCTGATGAACAACGAAACGTGCTGGCCGATACTGTTTCCCATCCGCACTGATCAAGTCATCCCCTGCATCATCCAGCACACGCAGCAACTCATCAATGGCTTCATCGTGTTTTCCGACAAGCACGTTCTGGCGGGCATCGATCAGGCGTTTGAGTGTCTGGGCGGAATCGCCTCGAAGATTGGCAGACTCTGATGCAGTCTGTCCACGCACCGTCCCGGCCACCAGAAGCCAGGCAGCCAGGACGAGTAAGACACGAACAGGGCAGGTCATGGTGGAGTTCCGCTCGAAGGGCGTTCCCTCCATTCTTGACATTCCCCAGGAAAGCTCAAGAATTACTGTAAGAAAATGCAGTAAACTGTTCCTCGCCTTCCCATCGAATCCACCACGCATGATCGCTTCTCGCAACGCCTCCGTTCTCTTGACTGTTTCCGTCCTGGCGGGGTGTGGCCGCGTGCCGTTGCCGTCGGGTGGGCCGGCTCCGCTTGTCGCGGTGGCCGAGGCGAGTTATCCCGTGCGCCAGGATTTGCTAGCAACCACAGTGCCCACGGGTACTCCGCCGCACTGGCCCACTCCCGGCTACCCGCCACTTCGCAGCTTGAAACTCGGCGCTCGCTCAATGGATGTGGACTTCGCCACCCAGCTTCGCCCGGCACTGGGTCGCACGATTCTCGACCCGCAAACGGCACTGAATGCCGCCCAGCGCGATAATCTCGGGCGGGCGCTCGAAAACTTCTTTGGCACCTCTGCCGCCCCAGGTGTCCGCCTACCCGCATACGACGCCACCACGGCACTGGCCTTCTATGACGTGAATCGCCGGAAGGGTGTCTTTTACAACCTGGAGGTGGTTTACGGACGTGTGCACGACTGGAACGAAGCCGCGGAGACCGTCCGCGAGTTAAACCTCACGGAACCCGCACTCGCGCGCGGCAGTGTGCTTTATCGCCGCTGGTGCATGTCTTGCCACGGGGAGACGGGTGCCGGCGATGGATCGCATGCCATCCAGATCGGTGCCATTCCGCGTGACTATCGCCAGGGCACTTTCAAGTTCGTCTCCGCATTTCCACAAGAGGAGCAACCCCGCAAGGGCGTAAAGGGTAAGCCACTCAAGGCGGACCTGAAACGCACCATCCGCCACGGTCTGGATGGCTCCATGATGCCGGCGTTCCCGCAGTTCTCGGACACAGAACTGGACGATTTAGCCAGCTACGTCATCCACCTTTCCATCCGTGGCGAAGTGGAATACGAGACCATGATTCGGGCCATTCAGCTGCTTACGAATCCCAGCGATGAGGACCCGGATTACACGCCCGAAGTGATGCAGCAGACGATGGATTTGAACACGATTCTCGTGGTCGGCAACTGGGGCCGGGCCGGTCATTCCGCGATTCCGATTCCACCCTCGGAATGTCCGACCGAAGAGCTACGAATGGAATCTGCGGTTCGCGGCTACAAGGCGTTCAGTCTCCGTGGCTGCCTGGGTTGTCACGACAATTATGGTCGCACCCAACAACTCAAGTACGACGCCTGGGGCACGGTCGTTCAGCCCCGCAACCTCATGCTCGGTATCTATCGCGGGGGCCGGCGTGGTGAGGATCTCTATGCCCGCATTTATGGCGGCATCGTCCCCTCCACCATGCCGGACTACACACCCAATCTGAAACTTAACCCCTCGATCCCCGGCAAGACGGACGAAATCTGGGACATTGTCCACTTCCTGCAGACGCTCCCCGATCCACGCGGCCGTCGCGAGCTTGCAGACCGCCTGCACCGGGAGAAGCGAACAAATCCGGGGTTGAACGTGATTCCGTTCGACTGAGAAGTGTGGCGACCCGTCGGCAGAAGGCAACGGATCGCCAGGAGCTCCGATCTGAATCCGCGTCTTAGAACTGGTCCAGCCAGAAGTGGTTGCCTCGATAGTACTTCATGGGCGTCCACAGTTCATAGCGCCAGCCTGGTTCCTTGAACGCAGGGTACGCCATGTACGCAGGGGGCTTCACATACGGATGCCCCTTTGGCTCCGGCCACTGCGGGCTGTTCGCCGGCCAGTAGCTGTGCGGGTAGTAGTAGTACGGGTAATACGACATTTGCGGCATCGGCGGCTGTTGCGCCTGGACCTGCGAGCCATTCCCGGCCCACAACGCTAACGCGAAGACCACCCCGGCCGCACGTAGAAGCCAACTCTTCGACATGGTTCGTCCTCCTGAGCGAGAGCCCGCCGGCCACTCCGGGCGGACATCCTGTCAATCGAAGCCTAGCCGATGAACCCGCGCACGGTGGCGTGAACCGGCCGGCCTTCAATCGAAATCGTACGTTAAACGATGATCTGTACGCATCCCGGCGAAGCTGCGAATGCGACGGACCAACCGGAGAAAATGGGCTGGTTCGCACTCGTCGGTTTTAGCATGATCGCTTCCCAAAAAGCCGTGTTCCACGCCGAGAATCACTCAAGTTATGTCCACGCCACTCGATGTTTACGATAACCCTCTGATCGGTCGATACGCCTCGCGTGAGATGTCGGAACGATGGGGCCCGCAGCGGAAGTTCCGCACCTGGCGCCGGCTCTGGCTGGCACTCGCGGAAGCCGAGGCGGAACTTGGTCTGCCCGGCGAGGATGGCCTCACGCCTCGCATCCGTGATGAGCAACTGGCCGAGTTGCGGGCCCACCTCGACGACGTCGATCTGGTGCGAGCCGCCGAGCACGAAAAGCGACTACGCCATGACGTGATGGCCCACATTCACACTTTGGGCGATGTGGCACCAGGCTGCCGCGACATCGTTCATCTTGGCGCGACCTCGTGCTTCGTGACGGACAACGCCGACCTGATCTTGATGCGCGAGGGCCTGCAGCAACTCTGCAACACGCTCGCCGCGGTGATCGACGCGATGGCGAAGTTCGCGATGAAATGGCAGGGCGAACCCACGCTCGGTTTCACGCACTTCCAGCCGGCCCAACTCACAACGGTTGGCAAGCGAGCGGCGCAGTGGCTCTATGACTTCGTACTCGACCTGGAGGAACTCGAACGCCGCCGCGACACGATGCCCTTTCGTGGTGCGAAGGGAACCACGGGCACGCAGGCCAGCTTCCTGGCTCTGTTCCAGGGTAACCACGAGAAGGTCAAGCGACTCGATGGCCTCGTCGCCAAGAAGATGGGTTTCGACTGCGTCTTCCCCGTGACCGGCCAGACGTACACCCGCAAGTTCGATAGCCAGGTGCTCGACGCTCTCGGCGGCCTCGGACAATCAGCCCACAAATGGGGTAGCGACCTGCGTCTGCTCGCTCACCGGCAAGAAGTCGATGAGCCCTTCGAAGCGGAACAGGTCGGTTCGTCCGCGATGGCGTACAAGCGAAACCCGATGCGGGCGGAACGAATGTGTTCGCTTTCGCGTTACCTGATGGGCTTGCCACCGATGGCCGCAGATACCGTGGCGACGCAGTGGTTCGAACGCACTCTGGACGACAGCGCCTGCCGCCGGCTTTATATTCCCCAGGGCTTTCTCGCGGCCGATGCCGTACTGCGAATTGCGTTGAACCTTGCCAATGGCCTGGTCGTGAATGATCGAGTGATCGCTAGAAACGTGCGCGAGTACTTGCCGTACATGGCCACTGAGAACCTGATGATGGCGGCCGTGCAAGCGGGTGAAGATCGGCAGGAAGTGCATGAGGTGGTGCGCCAGCACAGCCACACTGTGACGGCACGCATCAAGGAAGGCAGCGGCAGTTCCACTGCGCTTTTCGAGCGGTTGAAGGCCGAGCCGGCCTTCGCAAAGGTGGACTTTGCCGCGGTGCTCGATCCGCGTGCTTATGTTGGTCGGGCTCCGGAACAGGTCGCGGAGTTCGTCGCCGAGCTTGTGGACCCGATTCGCGCACGTTATTCCAGTGTGCTGGGCATGAAGACCGAGCTGAGCGTCTGAAATCCAGGCTCCGCCCAATTGAGTGGGCGGAGATCGCTCATTACCGCCCTGTGGACGAACCGAGGCCGATCCCGGTGATCTTGGCCCGGGGCTTCATCAGGTCGACGAGGATCGGGGCGGGCGTCATCACTTCTGTCGTGTTCCCTGCAGCATCCCTTGCGGAGACCTTCAAGTACACTTTCGCAGGCAGCCCCATCGGCACGTGCCAGGGATAGCGGCCCGAGTTTGGCACACGCCGGGCCACCGCTCCACCGATAGCCGTGGCTTGCACCACACCATCATTACCTGTCACCACCGGCCGCCAGGGGCCGTTCGGGTTCTCGGACCATTCGAGCAGAATCGGATCATCGCCGAAGTTGCGGTCCACGGCTTCCCACTGAATCATCAGCGTGTCGCGCTGCATCGGGTCCGAACCCGGCTCAAAGATCTTGACCACGGGCGAAGTGACATCCACGATCACACGCAGGTCGGGCGCATCATTGGCGACGGGAGCCGGATCACTCAGACCTGCACCACTCACCGCGACGAGGCGGAAACCGTAGAGCCCTTCCAGTTGCGGGTTGCCGCGAACGTCGAGTGCGACATGCACCGGAATCGGCGTCTCGCGGCCCATGTGCTGGCTCCACTTCATCCAGCTTCGGCCGTCGTCGCGCGTCACCCACAGATCGACACGACTCAGCCCCGATGGGCCACGCTGTTCCACATCATAATTCAGGCTGAACTGGGCCACGTTGATCACCTGGGCACGGCTCATCTCGATGCTCGGCGGCGGTGTGGAGGCCGGTCCAGTACCCGAGGCGAGCACGGCGGGACCCATCGGTTGCGTGTTCGGAATCGCGGGCACCACGATGTTCGCCGGTGGCGACATCGCAACGGGTTGCTGCGGGTTCGTCCCTTGCCCGGAAGCGATCGGGTTCATCGGCACAGTTGGCGTCGCAACCACGGGCTGCGTGGGCACAGCCACCATTGGCGTCGGGTTCACCGGGCCGGCCGGCATGGTCGGCATCACGGGTGCCGCTGGTGCGAGTGCATCCGGTGGCGGCAACGCAGCTGTGTTCGTGTTTAGCGCGGGCGGAGGCGGATTCATCATGGCCGGGTTCGTCGGCCCACCGCTCGAACCAGGTGAAAGGCTCGTGCTGCTATTCGCATTGGCACCCGCGGCCGGAATCTCACGCTGCCCTTCACCGGCGTTGCCAGCAAGATCCTTCACATCGACTCGCACGACAATTGCTTCACTGGTGCTGGTGCGGAACTTCACACCGGTCTTCGAAGTCGCCGGCAGTGTCACTTCCTGCCAGAAGCCATCCACAGCGGAGACCGGGCGGAAGTAGACACGCGTGGCGTTCTCTTCAGGAAAGCGATCCTGAAGTGTCCACTCGATCACGACCTCATCGCCGGTGCGGCGCACATTGGTGAACTGCACCACGGGCCGTGTGGTGTCCACAAGCACCTTGAGTGCGGGTGCCAGCGTGGTGATGTTCTTGGGATCGCGGCCGCCATTCATATCGACGGTGACGACGTGAAACCAGTACACGCCATCGTCCTTCGCGGTGTACACGAAGCCTTCGCGGTCTGGCGTCACCTCGGCCTCTTGCGGCCAGGTAGCTCCCTGATCACGCGATACGAACAGCTGCACCATGCGGATGTGCGACTTCTCTTTTGGATAATCAATGGGAACGGTGAAGCTCCGCTTGCTCATCGGGTAGTAATCCGGGGCCGCCGGTTGGGCGAGCGACAGCCCTACGAGTGCGGTCACGGCGAAGTTCATCGTTTACCCCCGAATGCGATCGCGCAAATGACTGGTGTCGTCGGAAGGTATCGGTTGTGCGGATGACGCACTTGAATCGGATCCGTGAATCGAGCGGATTTGCTCAAGTTGAATGCGTTGAATTGCCTCACAGACGAAGACTTCGGCTGCTTACGCAAGCCGACTTATCACGTAGATTGATCGCCGTCCCGCTACAATGCCGCAGAATAATTCACGAGGGGTTAATGCCATGACACCGGGCGACGTGGAGCGGTTGTTGCGTGAGGTTCAAACTGGAAAGATCACGGTCGAAGCGGCCGCATCGCGCCTCAGCGAACCAGCCGTGGGTGATCTCGGATTTGCCACACTCGACCTCCACCGACAGGAACGTTGTGGTTTCCCGGAAGTGATCCTGGCCGAAGGCAAAACATCAGAGTGGGTGGAAGGGGCGGTGCGGCGTTTGTGCGAAGCAGGGCAGGATGTGTTCGCCACGCGCGTGAGCGAAGCCCAGGCCGCGCATCTCAACTTGCACTTCGCGCATGCGGACCAGGATCGGCTGGCCCGCACCTTCTGGTTGCCCAATACGGCGGGCCGGCCTTCAGCAGTCGGGCGCATTCTCGTCGTCACCGCGGGCACGGGCGATCTGCCAGTGGCCCAGGAAGCAGTCGTGACGGCGCAGGTGATGGGGGCGAATGCGGAACTCATAGCAGATGTGGGTGTGGCCGGGATTCATCGAATCCTTCGGCACCGCGAACGGCTGGCCACGGCCGACGTCGTGATCTGCGTCGCGGGGATGGATGGGGCCTTGCCCAGCGTGGTGGGCGGGCTCGTGGATGGCCCCGTGATCGCCGTGCCAACGAGCATTGGCTACGGCGCTGCCTTCGGTGGAGTCGCAGCCCTGCTGACGATGTTGAACAGTTGCTCGGCCGGTGTGAGTGTGGTGAACATCGATGCCGGCTTCAAGGCCGGCTACGTGGCCGCACGCATCGTGAAGCGAATGCACGCAGCGCGGACACAGCCCGAGCCGGCGGTCGAACGAAACATTTCTGGAAACGGACGAGAGAGAGTGATCAGTTGACCACTCTCTCCTTGCTACACAGTTTGTTCAGTTCTGATTGAAACCGCCAGGCGATGCGGGCATGGCGATTGGTGGGCCGGGATTCGCAGGCGGAAGAGGCGCGAGAATCGGGTTCACCGATGGCACGGTCGAACCCGGCGGGCTCGGCGGCATCGGCACATCGCTAAAGCTCGGCAACGGCTCGCTCTGCCCACGCATCGACGGCGCTGAGGCCACCATGCTCGGCGAGGCGGAGGGTGCCGCATTGCTCTGCGGGCCCACGCTCGGAACCACATTCGGATTGTACTGTGTGGGCTGATAGGTGCCCGAAATGGCCGGTGTGCTCATGCTTCCGCCCGAGCCGGGCTGATTGGTGCCGAAGCTCGAGCCTCCCGCAGGTCGCACGGGTGCCTGGCCCACGCCAGTGTTCACAGGCTGGCCGTTCACATTCCAGTTAGGCTGACCGGTTTTCGGTGTTCCCTGCACCATCGGCGTGCCAGGCAAGCCCGGACCAGCAGGCTTGGTACCAATGGGCTTGTTGTCCTTTTCCATGCACCCGACAAGTCCGGTGCAAAGAATCATCCCGAGCCCGAGGTATGCGGCTCGGCCGCGCGTTCCTTGCGACATGTGTTCCCCTCCGTGAACGCGGCGTCCCCTGTCCGCCGGAACTCCGGCCCGCATCCGTGCGAGCCGCGGGAGTTCGTGTCCGTTCGTGTGGGGCCCAATAGCCGCGAAAAGAAGCGGAATCAAGCCGAGACTGGCCAGTGCCGATCAGTTCCGTCCGTCGGCGGGCACGGGTGCGGCGGGTGC
>JBGSZR010000293.1:0-34521 GCA_041750275.1 Gemmataceae bacterium | reverse complement strand
TGATGTGGCACAGGCACTGGCGGCTCAAACCGTGCTCGGCTCCGCGAAAATGGTCCTCGAAACTGGCACCCACCCCGCTGCGTTGAAGGACGCCGTCGCCAGCCCCGGCGGCACCACCATCGCCGGCCTGCACGCCCTCGAACGCGGCCACTTCCGCGCCACACTCATGGACGCCGTGGAGGCCGCGACATTGAGGGCGAAGGATTTGGGTAAGCCCAGTTGATCGAGATGTGGAGTCGCCCATGCCCACCAACGAGGATCACGAGACTGTCGCCGAAATACTGACGCGCAAACTCGGTAAAATCAAATACGCTCCACTCGAACCTGGTTCCCCATCATGGGACGAAATCTTGGGTGAAACATGGCAAACCATCAACCGAAAAGCCCGACAACGAAAAACGGGGTATCTAACATTTCGGAAGCTGCTGACCGACGGAGCGTACTAAAAAAGGAATCCCCCTTCCGGATCCTCTTCAACATCTTGAAGCAACTTGAAGAGGCGAAGATTGCCCATTCTGTCACGCAGTATCGTTGTGATTCCATCTCCGTGCTTGCCAAGCTTCCCGGTGAGCGGTGGGAAATTGATGTGATGGAAGATGGTGATGTCGACTTCGAACGATTTGTGGCTGATGGCACGATACTCGAACGCGAAGAACTGGATCGGCACATTGCCAAGTGGTTGAAAATTGAAATGGAGGCTCAACAGTAATGCCGTCGCCCGATTTGGAACTAGTTCTCATCTTCGACTTCGGCTCGCAGTTCGGGCAACTCATTGCCCGCCGTGTGCGCGAGTTGAATGTCTTTTGCCAGGTCGTGCGCCACGACATCAGCGCCGAGCGCGTCCGCGAACTGAATCCGAAGGGGATCATCTTCTCCGGCGGGCCGAAGAGCGTGTACGAGCCCGGTGCTCCGAAGTGCGACCCGAAGCTCTTCGACCTCGGCATCCCCGTGCTCGGCATATGCTACGGTATGCAACTCGCCTGCCACGTTCTCGGCGGCAACGTCGGCGGCGGCTCGCACACCCGCGAATATGGCCGGGCCACGCTCATTGTCAACGATCCGAACACCATTTTTCAGGGCTATCCCCACGAATCGACCGTGTGGATGAGCCACGGCGATCAGGTGCATACCGTCGATGGCGACTTCGTTGCACTGGCCGCCACCGACACCTGCCCCGTCGCCGCCGTGAAGCATCGCACCCGGCCCGTGTTCGGCCTGCAGTTTCACCCCGAAGTCAGCCACACGCCTCATGGCGGCCTGATTCTCGCGAACTTCCTGCGCGACGTCTGCGGTTGCCAGGGCCTGTGGAAAATGGCCACGTTCATCGACCGCACCGTCGAGGATCTCCGCGAGCGTGTCGGCAATCAGCGCGTGATCTGCGGCCTCTCCGGCGGCGTCGATTCGAGCGTCTGTGCGGCCTTGCTCGTCAAAGCCATCGGCCAGCAAGTCGCCTGCATCTATGTCGATAACGGCCTGATGCGCGAAGGCGAAACCGACGTGGTCCGGCACACCTTTCGCGACTGGTTCAAGGCCGATCTGCACGTGGTCGATGCGAAGGATCGCTTCCTCGATGCTCTGAAAGGCGTCACCGACCCGCAGGAGAAACGCCGGATCATCGGCCACGTATTCATCGATGTGTTCAAGGCCGAGGCCCAATCGATCCCCGATGCTCGCTTCCTCGCACAGGGCACGCTGTATCCCGATGTCATCGAGAGCGGCGGCAGCGCGGATGGCAATGCGGCCACGATCAAGCTGCATCACAACGTCGGCGGCCTTCCCGCGGAGCTCGGCTTCGACCTGGTCGAACCGCTGCGCGATCTCTTCAAGGACGAAGTTCGCAAGCTCGGCCTCGAACTGGGCCTGCCCGATGATGTGGTCTGGCGCCACCCTTTCCCCGGGCCCGGGCTCGCCGTTCGCTGCCTGGGCGATGTGACCGCGGAGAAGCTGGCCACGCTGCGCAAGGCCGACGCCATCTTTCTGGAAGAGCTCAAGCGTTCCGGCTGGTACCGCAAGACCTCGCAGGCGTTTGCCGTGCTGCTCCCCGTGCAATCCGTTGGCGTCATGGGGGATGGCCGGACCTATGAAAACGTGGTCGCCATCCGTTCCGTCCAGACGGACGATTTCATGACTGCCGACTGGTCGCGCTTGCCCGAAGACCTGCTCGCACGCGTCGCCACGGCCATCATCAATAAGGTGAAAGGCGTGAACCGCGTCGTCTACGACATCAGCAGCAAACCGCCCGCGACCATCGAATGGGAATGATTTGAAATGCGGAATGCGAAATTCGAAAACTATGATGCGTAGCCGCGACGCGGAGTCTGCGGAGCGGAGCGCAAACATTACACCGGAGTTTCAAGAATGGCTGTGCCGACGCTGATTACGGCTCTGTTGCTGATCGTGGTGGGTGTGGTGTCCTATGCCAATGGCACGCCCGGTGATGATGGCAAGGTGAGCCCCACGGCTTTGATCCCGGCCTTCATCGGTGCGGTGCTCGCATTGTGTGGTCTCGTCGCACTCAGCGACAAACTCCGCAAGCACGCCATGCACCTTGCCGCGATGGTGGGTCTGTTTGGCGCGATCGGCGGCTTCATGCCACTGATCCGGCAGTACAACAAAACCGGCTCGTTCGATCCGCTCAAACCATCAGCCATTGCGGGCGAACTGATGATCCTGATTTGTGCGGTCTTCGTGGGGCTGTGCGTGCGTTCGTTCATCGCTGCGAAGAAGGCCCGCAAGGCTGCAGCGACCGCCAGTATTTAGCCGCGACGTGGAGTCTGCGGAGCGGAGCGAGAGCCCTTACTCCATCGCAACCAGCCACTTCGTGATGATGGCTGCGTAATAGGTGGCGGGCACACTTGATTTCGCCCCGGGCGTGACGCCGTAGCCGCCATCGGCATTGCGGCAGCTGGCCACGAATATCTTGAGCTTGGCCACATCCTTCGGCTTCTCCTTGAGCAAGTAGAACGCGCGCATTACGCGGTAGCAGGTCTCCAGGTCAGAACCCTTGGTGTCCTGCTTACCCCAGCCGCCATCTTCGATCTGGCCCGCCTGCAAAATGTCGTCCAACTTGTCGGCGTTCACCAGGTACTTTCTTGGAGTGCCGAGACGGAGCAACATCGCGATGACCGATGCCGTCTCGCGCGGTATTCCATGATCCTTGCCCGCAGTGCCATCCTCTCCTATTTGCTGATTCGCAGTGGCCAGCCAACCCCTCAAATCGAACGGGCAATCCTTGACGCCCCAGGCTTCCACGGCCGCGGCACCGATGCGGACGTCCTCAAATGTCTTCGCATTCGCCTGGAGGTACTCCATCGCCTTCGCGAACTTCTCCTTCGGGATGCCGAGTTCGAGGGCCGCCATCACACCGACGCTGGTGATGAAAACGTCGGGCTTGCCGCCGGGGAGTTCGGAGAATCCGCCGCTGATGGGGTCATAGCACTTCATCACGAACGCGGCGTGTTTCTCGGCATGGGGTAAATCGCCACCCCAATACTTGATGGCTCGGATCGCCGCGGAAGTGGCCCGCAACCCCGTCTCGCCCTCGGCATACGGCTTGAAGCCGCCCGTCGGCGATTCCATGGCGGAGAGGTACTTCAAGGTCTCGAGTTTCGCCTGCACCTGCTCGACCTCCACCTTCGTCTGAGCGAAGGAGATAGCCGGCACGATGAAGACGACGCCAAGGGCCAATGCCGCACGCATAACAGAAGCTCCCCGTCTCACGGCTCACGCACTCTTTGGGCGAAACGATTTTACAATCGCTTCGTTGGTGGTTAAGAATGGCCCGCCGATCAGGTCGATGCAATACGGCACCGCGGGCATCACGGCCAGCAAGCACTCGCGAATCGCGGCGGGTTTGCCGGGCAGGTTGATGATGAGCGACTGGCCGCGGATGCCTGCCGTTTGTCGCGACAGGATCGCCGTGGGCACGGATCGGAGCGACACCTGCCGCATCAGTTCGCCGAACCCGGCCATCATCTTGTCGCACACCGCTTCGGTGGCTACCGGTGTCACATCGCGCTTCGCCGGACCAGTGCCGCCGGTGGTGATGACCAGGCAACACTCCTCCTCATCGCAGAATTCACGCAGGTTCAGTTCGATCACCGATTGCTCATCGGGGATCACTCGCGTCACGGGCTGCCAGGCACACGTGAGCACCTCGTTCAGGAACTCGGCAATCGCCGGCCCGCCCCTATCCTCGTAGACGCCCTGACTGGCACGATCCGAGATGGTGAGAATGCCGATTTTCATGGCAATGTGGAGTTCGGAATTTGGAATGCGGAACTGTTCCCAGTTCGCATAATAATACGGCACACGGATGGGAGTCACCTTCGAACTGTTCGGTTTTGATTCCGCATTCCCAGTTCCGCACTCCGAATTGCCATGAGAACCTGGTCCTTCCAATCAGCCGGCAGTTTGCTCTTCGGTCGCAATGCCGTGGCTCAGTTGCCGGATATCGCACGCGGGCTCGGGGCTCGCCGGGTGTTCGTCGTCACCGATGCCATCCTGGAGAAGGCTGGAATCGTGGACACGGCTAGCGGCCCGCTCGCCGCGGATGGTGTCGCATTGGAGGCGTTCCACGTCGATCGGCCCGAGCCCTCGGTGGAGTTGGTGCGTCAGGCTACGGCGGCGGCGAAGGCGTTCAACCCGGATGCCATTCTCGGCCTCGGCGGCGGCAGCAACATGGACACTGCCAAGCTTGTCGCTCTCGTGCTTGCCCACGGCGGCGACGCCACCGACTACACTGGCGATTGCCGCGTGCCCGGCCCCGTGACGCCGCTGATTTGCGTGCCCACCACGGCCGGCACCGGTTCGGAAGTCTCGGCTGCGGCTGTGTTCACCGACACCGCCAAGCAGATCAAGGTGAGCTGCCTCAGCCCATTTCTGCGGCCCGATGCCGCCGTCGTCGATCCGCTCCTCACCGTGTCGTGCCCGCCACAGGTCTCGGCCGATTCCGGCATCGATGCGCTGACCCATGCCATCGAAGCGTTCACGGCCTGCGACAACGATGACTTCCCCCTCCCGGCCAATGAGAAGTCCGTTTATCAGGGGAAGAACCCCATGGCGGATGTGATGGCACGTGAAGCTATCGCGCTGGTCGGCCGCTTCCTGAAACGAGCCGTGAAGGACGGCAATGATCTCGAAGCCCGCGACGGCATGGCTCTCGCCGCCACGCTCGGCGGGCTGGCCTTCTCGAACTCCGGCGTCGCCCTCGTGCATGCGATGGAATACCCCGTCGGCGGTGCGGTGCATGTCTCGCATGGTGCGGGGAATGGCTTGCTCCTGCCGTTCGTGATGCGTTTCAATCAGCCGCAGCGTGAAGCCGCGTTCGCCGAGATTGCCCGCCTGCTTGGTGCCGAGCCCAGCGCCGATGCCGCCATTCGCACGGTCGAACAGCTTCGCCACGACATCGGCATTCCCACTCGTCTGCGTGACCTGGGAGTGAAAGAAGAGATGCTTCCGGGCTTCGCCGCGAAGGCTTTCGCGATCAAGCGTCTCATGCGTGTGAACCCACGCATGCCGCAGAATGAAGGCGAAATCCTCGAGATTTACCAGGCCGCGTTTTGAATGCGAGCGCGTGATCGTGTTCTAGGCTTGAAGCGGAATTCGATTCATGCAGGAACCGCGGCGTGAAGGTCCTTCGTAATCTCGCGACACTCGCCAGCGTGGCCGCACTGCTCGCGTACTTCTGGTGGCAAGGCGAACGATTCATCGCGGCGAACGGCCCCACCTTCGATGAAGGCGTCCACCTCACTGCGGGCTATGCCCAGTGGACCCGCGGCGACTTCGCACTCAACCGCGAAGACCCGCCGCTTGTGAAGTTGCTCTGGGCACTGCCGCTGGTTCTGGGCGAGCGGCCGCCCTGGCCCGTGGAAACGTCCGCCGAACGCAACCACTGGCAACTCGCCGATGCGTTCCTGTACCACTCCAAGCTCACTCCGCAACAGTTGTTGAATCCCGCCCGCCGGGTGAATCTCGCTCTCGGATGCGGGGTTGTGCTCCTCGTCGGCTGGTGGGCGTATCGTGCCTGGCGTTCGCGACTTGCCGGCATCGCTGCGTGCGCCTTCGCCGTCTGCGACCCCAACCTGCTCGCACTCTCCTGCGTGCTCAGCACCGATCTCGGCCTCGCATTCTTCACGCTTATTGGCACATACTTGCTCTGGGAATACGCAGCCGCTCCGTCGCGTGGTTTGCTCCTCGCCTCTGGCATCGCGCTCGGCTGCCTGCTCAGTGCGAAGTTCTCCTCACTCGCCGTCGTTGCCGCGCTTGCTTTCACCGGCCTCGTTGTCGTGCTGCGTGGCGGTGTGCTCGCCTTGCCGGGTAAGGTAGTGAATGCCGATCCCCGCTCGCGCCTCGGTGCCGCCTTTGATCTCGCCTTCCGCCTCGCCGTCATCGCATTCGTGACGCTCACCGCCACCTATGGCTTCATCCACTTCGAGCAGTGGGGAGCCGGGTTGAAATTTCAACTCACCCGCGGCGACTTCGGTGATGGCGTCGCCTACCTCAGCGGCAAACGCTCGCGCACCGGCTGGTACCACTATTTTCTCGTGGTGCTCGCACTCAAATTGCCGCTCGGCCTGCTGCTCGCCTCGGCGAGCGGCGCGTGTCAGCGCACAGTTTCCAGTCGCAACGCCTTTGTGTTCTTCCCTCCGCTGGTGTTCCTTGTTCTCGCATCGCTGGCACGGGTGAACCTCGGCATCCGCGTGGTGCTGCCGGCCATACCGTTCCTCTATCTGTTCGCTGCCCGCCTGGCCGCTCCGGGGTGTTGCCGCGTGGTGCGAAGTGTCTGGCTCCTCGGCAGCCTCGCCTGGGTAGGCGTGGCCAGCTGGCAGGCCGCGCCGCACCAGATTGCTTACTTCAACGAACTCGCCGGCGGCTCCCGCAGCGGCTTGAATTATGCCGCAGATTCCAACCTGGACTGGGGCCAAGGTCTGCCGCTCTTGAAACAATACATGGAGCGCGAAGGCATCGATGTGGTGTATCTTTCGTACTTCGGCTCGGATCGCCCCGAAGCCCACGGCATCCGCTTTCACGCACTCCCGGGCTATGGCCGTGTGGGCGAGACGGGTGGCGAACGCATCCCACGCGGTGCACCCCGGCATGTTCTCGCCATCAGTGCGAACCATCTCGTCGGGCTCATGCTGGAGGATCCGAACACCTTCACCTGGCTGCGTGACCGCGAACCGGATGCCGTGCTCGGCGGATGCATTTACATCTTCGACATAACAGGCGATGCAGCTGCCATCGCGCGGGTGAGGTGAAGCATGTCGCCGCGCGTTCGCTCCGCGCTCGTTGCACTCGTGGGCCTCATCGCCATCGGCGTTCTCGCCGAGAAACTCGCCAATGGCCCGGCCGCGCTCAAACCGCGCGACTTCGCCGAGTACTGGTCCTCCGGTGCGGCTAACCTGCATGGCGAGAATCCGTACGATCCGCAGACGCTGCTCCGCTATCAGCGCGAAATCGACCCGGACCGCGACCGCGCCGTGATGATGTGGAACCCGCCCTGGTCGCTCGCTTTGTACATGCCGCTTGGCTGGCTCGCCCCCGGATGGGCCACCTTGCTCTGGGTGGCCGGGCAGTTGCTTGCGATTGGCATCAGTTGCGACTGGTTGTGGCGTGTGTTCGGCGGTTCACTGAGGCACCGCTGGGTGGCACAGGTGGTGGGCTTGCCGTTCGTCGGTGCCTGGTGGACGGTGAGTTTTGGCCAGAACACGGGCTTCCTCTTGCTGGGCCTCGCGGGCTATGCGTTCTTTCGCAAGGCTGATCGCCCCGCACTCGCCGGTGCTTTCGCCGCACTCACGGCCTTGAAGCCGCACCTGCTCGCGGTGTTCGGTGTGCTCTTCGTGCTGGATGCATTGACGCACAGAGGCCGCATCGCTCTGGCGACCGGATGTGCTGTCCTGGCATGTAGCCTTGGTCTCGCTGTCTTCGCGAACCCGAACGTGCTCGAACAGTACCGCGAAACCGTGCTGCACCCCACGGCCGAGGCGGTGCCGCTGAACGCCTGGAAACTCCCGGTTGCCAGCTACTGGTTGCGGGTGAGCGTGGATCCACGTGCCTTCTGGATTCAGTTCATTCCCGCCCTGGTTGCCTGCCTCGGGTATGGCGTGTATCGCGTGAAGCAAGGTGAACGCTGGGACTGGCCGCGCGAGTTGCCGTTGATCGTGTGGGTGAGCGCCATCACCACACCTTACGGCGGCTGGATTTTCGACCTCGCCGTGTTGCTCGTTCCCGTCATCGCCGCGGCAGTGCGTGTTGTGAATGCACAGTACTGGGTGCGGGGTTGCGTGCTGTTCGCGCTCTTGCTCGGCATCCTCGTGGTCTCGAACGTCTGGGTTTTTGGGCTCCACGAGTTCTGGTGGGTGTCCCCGGTCGTATTCGCGGTGTGGCTCCTGGCAGTTGTGTGGGTTCCTGGGAATCTCGTATTGGAGACGAATGCCCCTCACCAACAGGAAGCGTAAGCGACGGGTATGCTGGCCCGGTCTCACGCTTTCAGCGTGAAAACCGATACCATTGCGATCCACCCAGGGCGGCGTTGCTTCGCTCCTGGCCCTGGGCTATGGGTCTCACGCTTTCAGCGTGAAAACCAATACCATTCCGATACACCCAGGGCGGCGTCGCTTCGCTCCTGGCCCTGGGTTATGGGGTCCCACGCTTTCAGCGTGAAAACCAAAGCAAACACGATGCAGTTCTTCGCTTTCAGCGTGAAACCCTTTGTCCCTCATCTCAGCGAAACCGTTACAGCCTGAGAATCGAGGGCGATGTTGGTTGATGCCCTGAAAGGGCAACACCCCATAGCCCAGGGCAAGGCTTTGCGCCGCCCTGGGTGAAACGTCAAAGTGGAATTTGCCCTGAAAGGGCAACACCCCATAGCCCAGGGCACGGAGCGAAGCGCCGCCCTGGGCTAACTCTTCGCACTCTGCACTGGCCTCGTAGGATAGTGGGGTTAATGTGAACCCACCAATCCTGTGGAGGTATGGACATGGCGGAATCCGGCATAGCGCGACCCCGAATCGTCATCATCGGCGGCGGCTTCGCCGGGTTGCTCACCGCGCGCGGCCTGAAGAAAGCCCACTGCGACATCACCCTCATCGATCGCCGGAATTTCCACCTCTTCCAGCCACTGCTCTACCAGGTCGCCACCGGCGGACTCTCGCCCGCCAACATCGCGGCACCACTGCGTGCCATTCTGAAGCGTCAAAAAAACGTCCGCGTGCTGCTTGGCGAAGTCGATGGCTTCGATCTTGCCACGAAGCAGGTCAAGCTCAAGGATGGTGCCGCGATTCCCTTCGACACGCTGGTGATCGCCACCGGTGCGACGCACACGTATTTCGGCCACGACGACTGGGCGGAACTGGCACCAGGCCTGAAGACGCTCGAAGATGCCACCGAGATTCGCCGACGCGTGCTCTCGGCTTTCGAGCGAGCCGAACGCGAACCCGATCCAGAAGTGCGGAAGCGGTTGCTTACATTCGTGGTGGTGGGTGGCGGGCCCACGGGCGTCGAGATGGCGGGGGCCATCAGCGAACTGGCCCGACAGACCATGCGACACGACTTCCGCAACTTCGATCCGCGTGATGCGCGCATCATTCTTGTGGAAGGCCAGGATCGCGTGCTCTCGGGCTTTCACGAGAAGTCGTCACGCCGGGCCAAGGACGCACTCCAGCGGCTGAGCGTGGAAGTGAAACTCGATTGCCACGTCACGGGCATCGCTCCGGATTACGTTGAGATCAAGCCCGATAGCGGCAAGGCTTCACCCGATCGCCTCGGCACCGAGACGGTAGTGTGGGCCGCGGGCGTGAAAGCCTCCGGGCTCGGCAAGCTCATTGCGGAGGCAATTGGTGGCGTCGAAGTCGATCGCGCAGGCCGCGTGATCGTCAATGCGGATTGCTCTGTGGGAACCCGGCAGGATGTGTTTGTGATCGGGGACCTGGCCCACTTCAAGGGAGCCGATGGGAAGCAATTGCCTGGCGTGGCACCCGTGGCCATGCAACAGGGGCAGTACCTCGCAGACTTGCTCTATCGCCGCTGCAAGGGGGAGAGTGCGAAGGGGCCATTCAAGTACTGGGATAAGGGGAGCATGGCCACGATCGGCCATGCGAAGGCGGTGGCCGAAACCGGCGGCCTGCGCCTCAGCGGCTTTATCGCCTGGCTGGCCTGGCTCTTTATTCACATCATGTATCTCGCACGCTTCGAGAATCGCGTGCTCGTGATGTGGCAGTGGTTCTTCAACTGGGTCACCCGCAATCGGGCCGCCCGGCTTATCACTGGCGAGAGTGCGATGCACATCACGGATCCCCATCGCGGCATCCCGCCGGGCGAACACGTCGTAAAGGATTGAGGAACGACTGGAGCGGCGGCACCCGATGGAACCGCCGCTCACACGCATCAGTTCACTGAAAGAAACACACCGAGGAAGGTGAACCCGAAGCTGAGTGGCTCCACGCCGATGAACTCCAGCGGGATGCTGAACGATTCATTCACTTCGATGCGCACCGTCTGGCCATCATCGCGTGTGTACGTCAGGTTCGGGAACAGGTGCTGGCTCAGTTCATGGCCATTCGGGATGAGCCCGACATCGAAGGGGTCGAAGTCCTCACCCGAATTGTTCTGGCGGATGCCGAGATTCCCGATCGTGGATACGAAGAGCGGCCCGATCGTGCACAGGTTCTGCACGGTCGATTTCGGATTGCAGAACTGGATACCCACGGGATCCTTCGGCATCTTCGCCATGCGGGCCGCGGTCTCGGCATCCGGCTTCCAGGCGGCGAGCTTGCCTTTCTGCCGCAGAATGAATCCCTGCACCGGTTGCGGATGCACGGCTATCACTAGCCAGTCACCCGAGACGGTGTAAGTCGGGGTTAAGACGTTCAAGTCCCGGCCGTAGACTTCGCGGATTTCTTCGCCGAGGAATTGCTTGCTGCGCACCTTCATGGGTCCGCCGCCCACGAGGGTTTGCAGGCCGCGCTGGATGCGGTCGGCCGCGGTGCGAATCTTGCCCGGATCCTTCACCGAGATGCACACCACCGTGCCGAACAGACTCAACCCTTCCGTGGGGCTCTGGAACATCACAATCTTGTCGCCGAGGTAGGGCAGCAGATCTTGGCGAAAGTCCACGCCGGAGAGTTTCGTCAGTTCGCGCTCGAGATACGCCTTGCGAAGCCGCATCACGTCGTCCAGGTCCTTGCCATCGACCTCCACGCCGAATTCCTGCTCATAAGCGAGCGCTTCTGCGAGGCTCAGGCTGGCATCGTACACGGCTTCCGGATCAACCCGCAGTGCGGAGAAACGACTCACATCCGGCGGCATCGGCGGCAAATCGGCCAGCGTCAACGGCTCGCGTTTCAGCATCTTCGCCAGCCCCTTGCGTTCGCCGGGCAGGTCGAATTCGTAGATCGCGCGCGACTCGCGGCCATCGAAGCCGGAGGAGAAGACGACCGCCTTGAGGTTGCCAATGCCGATGGCATCGACGCGCTGGGACAGGCCTGGTACGAATGGCCCAACCAGTCGCTTGGCGAGACCGACAACCGAATTCGCATCGATGTATCCGCGGGCGATTGACTCAAAATTGCCGAGTTTGCCAGCACGCTGGTAGAGCGGGTTCCCGGTGATGCCACCTTTCGCGGAGTTGGCTTGCGTGCTCTTGATCGCATCCTCGACGGGCACCGAGCCGATGTAGAAGACGAAGTGCTTACCCTCGAGCCACCAGCCGACGCGGATGGGGTTGCCCGGATCGTTGAGCGCGAAGCTGAAGCCCTGGCGTTTGGCAGCCTCGGGAAGCGGCTTCAGTTCACCATCGGCCATCTGCTTGCTGGCGAGCCGGAGAGTGCTGAAGAGGATGTCCGCCCGTTCGCCGACATCGGGAACGATCAGAAACACCTGCACTTCCGGGAAGAGTGAGATGTTATCGGGTTGTTTGCCGCCGAGGAAGCCGCCGACCGCTTTGCCGATGCCGCCGAGGGTGGGGCGGGGTTCGCGCACTTCGGCGGCAACGATCACGCCCTGATCGGCCAGCAGGTCGAGCAGCTTCGAGGCGTTCTTGAGATCGGTGTGAACGGCCTTCAATTCATCGGGCGACTGGCCATTCAGGAGCGGATCGGCGAGCAATTCCGAACCGAGGTACTTGGGGCCTTTCGCCAGCAGTGTGCGGATGCTGTCGCCGGTCGGCCCGGCCATCACCGGTCCCCACACCGAGTTCTTGTATGCCGCCGCATGGGGCGTGACGCCATCCCAGCGGAGGTACAGTTGCGTGGTCGGCGAGAGCAGTTGTTCAGGGGCATCCTGCGCGCGAACCGCCGGAGCGGCCAGCAATAACAGGGCGAACCCGCATCCAAAAAGCCGGGACATGAAGAACTCCTGGATAGATGTGCGTGTGACGAGACGCTCGGGAGCCGCGTGAAGGCGTCCGTGCAGCGGAGAGCGCAAACGACTCGCTCTCCGCTTGGAGCCTACGCGTGGCGGCTACTCGAGTGATCATTTCCTCTGAAGTGGGAAAGGTACGGTAGCATCTGGGCTCGTCGGAGCAGCGCCCGCGTTCGGCTCCACTTTCTTGTCATGATCGATGAGTGAAATCGGTTCGAACTTGTCACCAAGCACGCCGCGGCTCTCGACGCCGAGCCAGTCTTCGAGCAAGCCGGCATAGACGCGGCGGAAGTCTGTGGTGTAGCGGAGGTCGCCGTCGGTGAGATCGTCGAGTTTGGGGTACTTGCCATGAAGCCCGCCCTTCACCTTGGGCCCGGCCACGAACATGCACGAGGCGGCTCCGTGGTCGGTGCCGCGGCTGCCGTTCTCCTTCACCCGTCGGCCGAACTCGGAATAGGTCATCAGTGCCACCCGGCTGGCGACCTCGCTGCTCATCGAACTGAACAGGCTTCCAACGGCCGAGGAGATGTCCCCGAGCAACGCTTCGTGCGTTTCGGACTGGCTGGAGTGGGTGTCGAAACCCGCGATCGAGACGTAGTACACGCGGGTTCCAAGACCCTTCTGGATGAGCTTACCAATCAGATTGAGCTTGCCTGTGAGTGTGTTCAAGTCGAACGACTCGCCCGGATTCACTGGCTGGCCAGGCGGGTTGAAACTGCGCGATGGGTTCGGCTGAGGCTGATTACCGAATTCTTTGAGAGCATCCTCGAGTTTCTGCAAGCTCGTGTAGGTCTGCAACTGGCGCTTGCGGACGAATGAGGCGAGATCGGCCCCGGTACCATCGTTTGAGTTGAGTTCTTCGATGAGCTTCTTGCGTGGAGCCGCGTTGCCGGAGAGTTGCAGTCGGAAGCTTTCGCGATCGGCGAGCGAGATCACGCCGCCGTCTGCACCCTGCATGGCCAGCGGCAGGCGTTCGCGGCCAATGTACATGCCAGGTACACCCGCTTCCTTCGTGGTCATCGCCGGGATGGTGCGGGCCAGCCAGCCGCTGCTCTCGATGCGACGCGGGTCGGCGAGTTGCCAGATGTCCATGCTCTCGAAGTGCGAGCGATCCGGGTTCGGATAACCGACACCTTGAATGACCGCGAGTTGCTTGCGATCGAAGAGTTGCTTCATCTCACCCATGCGTGGATGTAAGCCGCAGTAATCGTCGAGCTTCAAGGCATCCTTCTTGGCGATGCCGAGCGTGGGCCGGGCCTTCTGATAGAGATCGTCTGCAAACGGGGCAACGGTGTTCAGGCCGTCGTTACCACCGGTCATCTCAATGACGATGAGGACGGTGTCCTTGGGTTTTTCGATGGCACTGGCGGCCTGGGCCGTGTTCGCGAGGAACTCGGGCACAAGCGAACCGAGTGCGAGCAAACTGCTGCCACCCAGAGTGCGAGACAGGAAATCGCGACGATCGAACATGGGGGGACTCCTGGACAGGTTGTTTGGGGCAAACCGTGCATCTGAAAACACGGTTGGGATCACGGGTCGTAACAAGCGGTTCAGGGCGTAGTTGAAGGCTCGAGAGCCTATCCCTCACCCCCTCTCCCTCGAGGGGTGAGGGGAGCCAAGTCATCCCAGCTGGAATTCCGGCAGACAGGCCAGCGCGTGGAGCGACTCGCGAGCCTTCTGGCGGAAGGGCTTGGCTTCCAGGTCCTTCTCGGTGAGTTGCTTCTGGTCCCCCGCCAGATACTTCTCGATCTTGGCATGAACCGCCAGCGGCACATCGACGCCATAAAGTAGTTCGCTCATGCGAGTCACGAGTTCGGCCGGGGACTTCGGCTTCGTGGCGAAGAGCACGGTGATTACGTCCAGCTTCGCATCCGGTTCCGGGGAGTCAGCGGTGGGGGGGCCGATCACGCCGGGCGGTTGAGCACCAGGCGGCCCGCCAGGTTGCGTCGGCACCAGTTCCGGCGGCACATCTGATGGCACCACGATGAAGGGTTTGCCATTCGGCTCGATGGTCGAAGTGGGGAACGAGTAAGCCGCGGGCACCCCGGCGATGGACGCCGACACATCGGCGGGATATTCGATGAGTGCCACCGGCGGCTCGGGGGCCGGCACGGCTTCACCCACAACATCGAATTTGGTCACCTGGTTTGGCCCCGCCACGGAACGACGAGCCCAGTTCCCCATGCACACGGACTCGGCGAAGTTATTGCGGGCGAGCAACGTGGCACTGTTAAGCCAGTCCGTGCCGGTGCGCCAGCCTTTCACGTTCGGAGGCGCGAACAGCACTTGCCCCATCTTTGCCAGTGGATCGGTGATGTCCGCGAGCGGAGCCCGATCCGGCACCACGTCGCGCACGAGGCCCAGGGAGTATTCGACGGGCCACTTCACGCGCTTGCGGTAGGCGTGTTCCGAGTAGAAGAGCTTCGAGGCGAGCATGGTGCGAACGAGATCGGCGATGTCGTAGTCCGATTTGCGGAATCGGGCTTCGAGCGGTGCGAGCAACGCGGCGGGCGGTGGTGTCTCGCTCACGAAATAGTCGTAGAGCTTGCCGACCAGGAAGGTAGCACACTCGGGTTTGTCGCAACAGAGTCGAATGACATCGGCACCGCCAAACTTGCCCGTCTGGCCGAAAATGGTCTTCGACCCTTCGTCGTGCAGATCCGCGTTGAACTCGAAGGCGAGCGTGTCTGCGCCGGTTCGGGGATCGTAGTTCCAGCCGCCGGAGTGATGCCAGCCGGTGAGGGCCCGGGCGGCTTCCTGAATGTCCTTTTCGGTGTAATGGCCGACGCCGAGCGCGAAGAGTTCCATTACCTCGCGGGCAAAGTTCTCGTTCGGGGCACCCTTCACGTTGCGATTGGAATCGAGCCAGACGAGCATCGCCGTGTCCTTGCTCATATCGAGCAGGAACGGGCGGAAGTGGCCGAGGGCGTACTTGCGGATGGTGACGTTTTGATCGAACATCTGCCGCGTGTTCTGGATCTTGGCCTGGCTGGTGGCGAAGTGGTTATGCCAGAACAGAGCGAGCTTCTCGCGAAGCGGATGGCCGCCCTCCACCATGAGCGAGAGCCACCAGACGCGCAACTGTCCGATGTCGCGGAAGTATTCGCCAGCATCCGTGTACACTTCGAGCAACTCGGCGGCGTCCGGTCGGCCCACCATCAGTCGCTCGAGCGTCTTCTGCGGGCCATCCTTCAGTGCCTGCTCGGTCTCGGCCGGGTTCGCTCCGAAAGCGGCCCGGCGATAGAGATGGGCCACTTGCTTCTTGGTCCACGGCACCTTTGCCATGGGCACATAGGCTTGCCACGCTTCCTGCGGATCGACCTTCGACAACTCCGAAGCCAGAATGTCAGCCATGTCCACTGCTCCTGTGGTGATTGGCAAAATGGAGAGGAAGCGATCAGAAACTGGATACCGGTGCAGCCAGCCAGGTCGCGAATCGATCAGTTATTTCTTCGCTTTCGCCGCGGCTTCCTTGATGTATTTCTCGGGATCCGATTTGAATTCTTCGCGGCATCCGGAACAACAGACGTAGTAGTCCTTGCCCAGATACGTCACCTTCATCGAGGGTGCGCCGCCGCTGACGATACACTCGAACCCTTGACCGACATCGGCGAATGGCACGCCCTCCTTGGTGGCCCCAACCTGGTACTTCTTGTCGAAGGGCAGGGTGGAACTCATGGGTCGTGACTCGAGGCGATAGAGGTGCCTGTTCGCGTGGAGCAGGCTGATCACCAACCGTTCCTCCTGCTGAGAAGGACCGTTCACGCGATCAAGCGCTAACACCTTTTCCTTCAGGCTGCCCTGATAAGTGACGGACGATTTGTCCGCGGCGAAGAGTTGGAGTTGGTAAAGTTTCTTCTCGCTCAGGTAACGAAGTTCGCCGGCTGTGAAGTATTTGCCCTTTTCAAATTTGACTTCGAGCCAGGCATCCTCACCCTTGAACTTCCAACTCCAGGTGTCTGTCTCGACCCACATGCCGGCGGCACGCTCTTCCTTGCTTACATTCTCCGGGTAGCCCGTGGCTTTCCACGAACCCACTAACACGTTAAACGGTTGCAGGGCCTCTCGAGCGGACAGAGATTCCGGCGGATCGGGAAATGTGCTTCCCAACGTTGAGCAAAAGACTGCATAGGCTACGAGCATGAATGGCTCCTGGGAGTGCTACGGCCCTAATTGGAGCAGACATTGCGGATAGTTTCAATCAAGACGACGGAGATGGGTGCAGATTTCAAACAGCACTGTGCAAAAAGCAGACAGATGTTCAATAAAAAAGCCCACCCCGAGGGGTGGGCTTTGCACGCAGGATTGCGGTCCCGCGGAAGCCTACCGTGATTTGCGAGGAGCCCGGAAAGGCTCGCTGGCTGCGGCCACCGGCTCGGCGACCACGCTTCCTTCGACTGCCGAAGCCGGGGGATGTTCGGCCAGGCGGTGAAGTTTCAGGTCTGTTTCGCAGGCAGCCACCATGGTGGGTGAGTCATCTTCGCCATGAGTGGAGCGGCCGACGGCCGCGAGGACATCGCAGCCCTGTTCGTGCAGGATTCGCTCATGGATTTCCGAGCGATCCACGCGAACGTCTGGCGGTGCTTCCACACCGATCTTGACGCGGCCTGGGCCGACACTGACTACCGTGACGCGGATTCCATTACCGATGACGATCTGCTCCCCGGGGCGACGCGTGAGGACGAGCATGAGGTTCCCTCCTGGAAGGTTCCGGGGCTGACGGTGCCGGTTGCCAATTGCAGCCGCGTTCCGCCTGAGCTCCTGTTAGGATTGTACGTCACAATCGGACAGACCTTTCGTGTCAAACTCAAATTTTCATTCAAGTTCGACTGGCCGGTAGAAAGCTCCGCAACTGTGATGCCAAAGTATTCGATTCGATTGCATCACACTTGTCCAGATCAAACGCGCCAATTTGGGAAGAAACGCCATTGCTCTGGAGCGGCGGAGAGGATAACTCATCCGCAAAATCACTGTCAAGAGCGAAATTTTTTGGTTGATTCTTTGATTCCGAAACGGACGCATGGTTCCTGGCTGCCCTCGACGTTGCGTTGGAACCACCCGCCATGCCCCGTATATTAAGCCTATTCGGAGTCCAGGGCACTGTCGGTTCGGCCGGTTTGAAGCGTAGCAAGTAGTGTCCGTTCATTCCGAATTCCGCATTCATTCACTGGTATCACGCGGAGACTTCAGGAAATGGCAGGGCACAGCCACTACAAGAATATGGTTCGCCACAAGAACGTGGTGGATGCCAAGCGCGGCAAGCTCTTCAGCAAACTCAGCCGCTACATCATCATCGCGGCCCGTGCTGGCGGTGGCGATCCCACGATGAACCTCAGGCTGCGCTACGCCATCGATAAGGCCCGCTCTGTCTCGATGCCCAAGGACAACATCGAAAAGGCCATCAAGCGTGGCACCGGCGACCTGGAGGCCGTCAACTTCGATGAAATTCTGTATGAGGGGTACGGCCCCGGCGGCGTGGCCGTGCTCGTCGAGGTGATGACGGACAACCGCAATCGCACCAATGGCGAAGTCAAGAAGATCTTCGAACGTGCCAATGCCAATGTGGGGGTTCCCGGCAGTGTGAGCTACATGTTCGACCGCAAGGGTTTTCTCGCCATCGATGCGACGAAGTACCCTGATGAGGACAAGCTCATGGAACTGGCGCTGAACGCCGGGGCCGAGGATCTCAAGCGGGAAGGGGATACATTCGAGATCACGACCGATCCCTCGAACTTCTCGGCCGTTCTCGATGCAATCAAGAACGCGGAGATCGAGACGGAAGAAGCCGAGGTGAAGTACCTCGCCAAGACCCTCAAAGATGTGGACGTGGAGACGGGCAAAAAGGTCATCAAATTCATCGACGCGCTGGACGATCACGACGATGTTTCCAACGTGAACACGGATGCCAACCTCACGGCGGAAATGGGTGAGGATTGAGCGGGCCGGTTCGCACATCGTGCTCCCGCAACTTCTTCCGATATCATGTCCTCATGACATTCGACAACAATCGTCTCCCGGAATTCCTGGATGCCGCCATCGAGGCGGCCCGACGCGGAGCCGCCGTTCTGGAAAGCTGGCGCTCCCGCTTCTCCGTGCGCGAGAAGTCCCGGGCCGATCTCGTCACCGATGCCGATAACGCCTCGCAGCTCATCATCAAGGAATACTTGCTGGACCTCTTCCCGGAGCACGGTTTTCTGGGCGAGGAAGAATCAGTCGGCAAGAGCCTCGAAGAGACACGCGTCGCCGTGGGTTCGCCGCCGGTGTGGATCGTCGATCCACTCGACGGCACGGCGAACTATGTGCACGATGTGCCAGCATACTGCGTCTCGATCGGCCTGTGGGCGGAAGGCAAACCCGTCGTCGGCGTGATCCTCGATCCCCGCATGAAGGAGACCTTTAGCGCTGCCCAGGGCCACGGAGCCTTCCTCAATGGCGAACCCATTCGCGTCAGCACCGTGCCGACGGTTCGCGATAGCATGATCTCCACCGGTTTCCCCGCCAACTACGACAAGCAGATGCGCAATCTGGCAGCGTGGACCAAGGTGACGGCACACGCCCAGAGCTTGCGGCGAACCGGTTCCACCGCTCTCAACATGGCTTACATTGCCGCGGGCCGCTTCGAGGGCTACTGGGCCTTCGATAACTACTCCTGGGATGTGACGGCCGGCATGGTGCTCATTCTCGAAGCCGGTGGCCGCGTCACCACGCTGGATGGTGCACCACTGGACCCATTCCGCCCGGATATCCTCGCCACCAATGGCCTGGTGCACGACGAGTTGCTCGGCATCATGAAGGGCTGAGCCTCTGCGCTCGCCTTCCCACTGTTGGGTGAGTCGCGTTATACTTGTTCCGTCAACTCGCCGAGGAGTTCGCGGATGGCTGTTTCAGTACCAGAAATTCTGCCTGACACCGACAGTGAGACGCGCACGCGTCGCCAGCCGCCCTATGCCGTGATTCTGCACAACGACGATCACAACACCCAGTTTTTCGTGATGATGGTGCTGCGAAAAGTGTTCGGCTACGAGCCCGAGAAGTGCTTCGAGTTGATGATGGAAGCCCACGAGAAGGGCCGGGCTGTGGTCTGGGTCGGGGCGATGGAAGTGGCGGAGTTGAAGGCGGACCAAATTCATTCCTGCGGTGCCGATCCCACAGCGACGAAGAGCCAGCCGCTGGCTGTGAGCGTCGAGCCGGTGGCTTGAATCGCGACCCGCACGCTTCACATCTTCATCGCTCGCCTTGACCGCTCTCCAATTCTCGCGGTAGAGTCCGGCACCTTCCCTGGTTGCAAGGATGCGCCGCATGTCGCCGTTGCTTTCCCCTCAGCAATTCTTCACACGCTTGCGCACGCTCCATGCGTCCCACCCAGCGAGGATGCGAGCCGTCTTTCTCGGCGTCCTGGCGATCATTGTGGTCGGCATCAGCCTGAAGTATGCGGCAAAGATCTCGAAAGTGGGCGATGACGGCCGGCACTCGCGCTCGGCCTTCCTGCGCTGGCGGAGCATGATTCTCGACCTCTCCGCAGGTGCGAACATCTATGTTGGTGTGAATGAATATCCCAACCCGCCCATCATGGCGGTGATCCTGAGGCCCTTTGCCGAGCTTCCACCCTTCACCGGAGCGATGGCCTGGTTTTATGCCAAGGTGCTCATGGCCATCGTCTCCGCCCTGTGGGTTTTTCGCCTGCTCGGTGACGTGCCCGATGGAGCGAAAGCGTTGGCCATTCTCTTCGCATTGCCGCCGTTGCTGGGCGATCTCTCGCACAACAACGTGAACATCTTCATTCTCTTCCTGGTCGCGGGCTGCCTGGAGGCGTATCGCCGCGGCTGGGATCTTGCCTCCGGGCTCGTGCTGGCACTGGCCATCGCCTGCAAGGTGACACCGCTACTCTTCGTGGTCTACTTTGCCTGGAAGCGTTCCGGTCGGGCAGTCGCGGGCTGTGCCCTGGGGTTGGTGCTCTGGCTCGTGCTGGTCCCGGGCCTCGTGTTCGGCTTTGAACGCAACACCGAACTTCTCGAGAGCTGGTACCGGCTCATGGTGCGGCCCGCCCTTATCGAGAACCGCGTGACGAGCGAGCATCCCAATCAGGCGTTGCCCGGTGCCGTGTTCCGCCTCGCCACGCACAGTCCCTCGTTCATCGTGTTCGAGGAAACGCCCCAGGGTGATATCCCGCGTGCTGGCGAATACCACAATTTGGTGGATATCGGTGACAGCACGGCCCGTTGGGTGTTAAAGGGGATGATGGCTGCGTTTGCTATGCTGATTGTCGTGCTGTGCCGCACTCCGCGCGACACCCGGCAAGGATTGCGGTTCGCGGCCGAGTGTTCGTTAATCGTGCTGGGCATGTTGCTCTTCAGTGAGCGCACCTGGAAGCACCACGCCGTGACACTGCTCTATCCGTTCGCGGTGATCGCATTTGCCTTGAGCGCCACTCAACCGGGGACGCCGCTGCGGCGCTTCCTGATCGGCGTGCTGGTGGCCGTGGGAGTGCTTACGGTGGGCACCGGGGCGTTGCCGGGCCGAGCCGCCGATTTGGCTATGGTTTACGGCACATACACACTGGCCTTCTTGTTGTTGAGTGGAGCGATGCTGGCCATCCTGAAGCATTATCCATTCCCGAAACGTGCTTCTCTCCTTTGATTTCTGTGTACTGAGCAGGGGTGGCAGGAATCGAACCTGCAGATTACGCTTTAACAGAGCGTCGCCATACCATTCGGCTCCACACCCCTATGGTGGCACATCTTCTGCATAAACATCGACGGCCAGGGCCTCCCTAGCGGAGACGCCTGGCCGTCGGTGCCAACCCGACTGCGAGCACGCCTCAGGGAATATCCGTGCGATTCCATGTCATCTGTTCATTCCGCTGCCGGGTCATCGTCTCGGTTCCTGTGTTTGTGCTCACAATTAAGGACGATTATCGCCAGGAGTGGTTCGCGCGAATGTGCACGCAATCGCGGAGAATGCGTTTCCGCCCGGAAGTTTCAACCTGGACGCCTGCCGGCACATACACCGCAATTTATCACGAGTTGGGTGCGGATTGCCCGGATGTGAGAAGTTCTGTTCTAAGCTGATAGGAAGACTTTCGCGGGAAGCCGAGCAATGGAAAAACCCGGCGAGAAATCGGGCAATACAGACCTGTACCGCACGGCTGTGCTGACTCAGCCGGGGCAGACGCCCTCCGTATCGGTAGCGGAAGCGTCGCTTGTGTTTATTCATCCAAAAAACAGCGACCTGGGCCGGCGCTACCATGTGGGACTCGATCCCGTGAGTGTTGGCCGGGCCAGCGATTGCAGTATTGTCGCCTCGGATACTTCCGTCTCGCGTGTCCACGCCCGCATCGAGATCGGTTCGGATGGCCGACACACCGTGCTTGATCTTGGCAGTACCAACGGCACTTTCGTGAATAACCTCCGCACAATGGGCGGGCCCATCAACGATGGTGATTACCTCCGCTTTGGCAACTGCATCTATCGCTACTTGGCGGGCGGCAACGTCGAGGCACTTTATCACGAGGAAATTTATCGCCTCACTGTCATGGACCCGCTGACCGGCATTCACAATCGCCGCTACCTGATGGAAGTGCTCGATCGCGAGGTAGCTCGTTCCGTGCGGCACCGCCGACCAATGGCGCTGGCACTATTCGATGTGGACCACTTCAAGGCGGTCAACGATAAACTCGGCCACGTTGCGGGTGATATGACACTGCGCCAGATCGCGAACTGCATCGGCAAACTGATCCGCTCAGATGAGGTCTTCGCACGTTATGGTGGTGAGGAATTCGTGGTCGTCCTCACCGAGACCGGGAAGCAGCAGAGTGCCATCTTCGGCGAACGGGTGCGGGCCGCCATCGAGGGGCACCGCTTCCAGTTCGAAGGCCAGGTGTACTCCGTCACCGTCAGCGTCGGCATCGGCACGACAGACGGCACGGAAGCATTGACATCGGAACAGCTCACGCAGCGAGCCGACGACCTCATGTATCAGGCAAAACATGCCGGTCGGAACCGCGTGGTGGTCTAGTGGCTCACTTCTTGGTCTCGGAATAACTCAGCAGGTATTTCCGCCTCTGGTCGGCGAATGATCGCAGACTCACCCCTTGCCCGCGGCCGAAGCCGCCACCCGTCGCTGCGGGGCCCGTTGGCGGTGCGTCTGACGTGGCACGCAGGAATCCATCGAACGATTCCAGTTTCCGCGTGTCGAGTTCCACCTCCTTGAGCAGCAACTGCCGGTACTGAGCGACCACGGGCCCGAGGTGCTTCCAGTCCAGCGAGTTATCAGCAATGGTTTTGACATTCGCGAGATAGCGGGCACGCAGCGCGGGCACGGCGAGCACCTTGCTCCGCAGCGGCTTCCGGGGATCGTCCATCCCCACGAACGGATCGAGTTCAAGAGCGTTGCCGCGTGCGCCACCGCCAGGAGCACCGGGCCCAAAACCAGGAGCACCGGGCCCAAATCCAGGACCACCGGGCCCAAAACCGGGAGGGCCACCCGGACCGGCTGGACCGCCCGCCTTCATTTGTTTCCACTGGGTCCGTTGATCCGCATCGAGCACCTTGTCCAACTTCGCATCCACGTCCTTTTGCAGCTCGGCGAGTTGTTTCTTCTGCTCGTCCGAGAGGCCGAGGAACTGCTGCAACGGCAAGGGCAACACCTCCCCCGGAGGCGGCATGCGGCCAACGAATCCACCAGGGCCAGCCGGCCCACCACCGAAGCCCGGGCCACCGGCCGGGCGGAAAGCTTCATTCATGTCGTGCGGGATAATGTGAAATTTGCCCTTCTCATCGAGGAAGATGCTGAAATCACTGGCACGAATCCAGTAGCCATCGCAGTTGATCAGTGCGACATCGAGTGCCAGGAACCACAGGAGACCATCGATATCCATCATCGGAGCGAGAGCCGCTTCGAGCTTGTCGGGTGGCGTTTCGCTGAGGGTTTTGCAGAGCAGCATCAGTGCCTTCCAGGCCTTCTCCTCGTCGGCAGATTTGATCTCGTAGCGGCGTTTGTAGTTCTCGATGTTGTCGCCGATGTAGTCGAGCCCGCTACCACCACCGGGGCTGCCGCTGACCTTCCAGCGTGTGCCCTTGGTGCTCTTGAAGTTCTCACTCAGGAACTCCTTGTTGAATTGCTGCACATTAGTGTAAACCCCCCAGCTTTCTCCGTTGATCACGACCTTCATCATGTTGGCCTTCGGAGCCGGGATGTATTGCCGGGCGATGTGCGAGTAGAGCACCGTGCTAAGAAAAGAAGGGTCCTCGTGTGCGTTCAGGAGGTTCAGTGTCTTGTAGCCATGCACGCGTTGTTTCGAATCGGCCATGTCCACAGCGATGTTCAGCGAGCGCTTGGCACCCGCGGGCACCATGCCGTACGAGGACATGCCGCGGAAGTGGACACCCACATTGGGATATTTCTTGCCATCAACGGTGAGCGTGGCGGGCACATCGACATCAGTGCCGTGGAAGTCTTGTAGCTCGGCTTCCCAGTCCGCATTCTCGAATTCGAGGAACACCGTTCGCAGGATGGCCGGTTCGTAGAGTGAGGCTTCCGGATAGTCCTTCACTTCGGAAGGGTCGATCTTTGGGCCGGGTTTCGTCTCTTCAGCCCCGCGACCGAAGCCACCCTTGGGCCCGCCGAAGCCGAATCCGAAGCCACCACCCCCTTTTTTGAGTGCGGCACGAGCGGGGGCACGCTCTTCCTGGTTCAGCCAGCCATCACCGTCCTTGTCGTATTCCTTGACGATCTTGAGTTCCTGGCCGCCGGGGGGGCCGAAGCCCTTGCCACCGGGCTGCCCGAAGCCTCCCTTGCCACCCGGTGGCTGAGTGCGTGCTTCGCTGGCTGCCCAGAACAACATCAGGCCGAGCAACCCTATGATCGTGACCGAACCCCATCGCCGAGCCATAATTAAAGCCTCTGTGGTGCACTGAATTCAATCTGCGGATAACACTCTGAATCCACACTCACTCTTCACAAACGAAATGTCCCATACCTTGGCGACGCTGGCGACGTGAAAAAGCGATGAGGGAATCTGGGGACCGTGGCATCAAATCTCTCACCCCCTTCTCACGTCGCCGATGGCTATGATCTGACGTTTAGAGTCTCAGTGCTTCGCGTGAGCAGTGAACGATCAATGCTCCGCGAGGTTGTAGCTCCAAGTCTCACTGAGTGAGACGGTGCGTCCTTTCCCTCTTGCAGGAGTCCGAAGATGAAGAAGCATGTGATTGGCGCGTTGGTGCTGGGTGCAGCTTGCCTGTTCGCCGTGTCGGCAACAGCTCAACCGCCGGGTGGTGATCCGAAGGGTCAGCCACCTGGCAAGGGCGGCCCTGGCCAGCCGGGTGGTCGCGGCGGATTTGGCCAACCAGGCGGCAAGGGCGGTTTTGGCCAGCCCGGTGGCGGTGGCTTTGGCCAGCGCGGCGGCCAGCCCGGCCAGGTCATGTCCAGCTTCCTCCAGGAACAACTCAAAATGACCGACGACCAGAAGAAGCAGGTCGCCGATCTTCAGAAGGAAGTCGAAACCAAGCTCGAAAAGATTCTCACCGATGAGCAGAAGGCCCAGCTGAAGCAGATGCGTGAAGGTGGCGGCCGTGGCGGCCCTGGTGGTGCGGGCGGCTTCCCGGGTCGAGGTGGTCCTGGTGGCGTGCCCCCCAAGAAGGACCCAAACTGATTTGATGTTGGCAAAGTGACTGCGGAGACACTCGCACCCGGGACAGCGTTTGTTGTCCTGGAAGCGAGTGTCTTTGGGTGTAACCGAATTTTCTTGGGCTATTGAAGTCCGCCGCAGGAACGTGCTCCTGCAGTACGGAATTCGGAATGCGGAGTGCGGAATCGAAAACCAGCAAACCGCCGCAATTGTCCTCGTGCCACCCCCAGAGAAAATGGTTGCACCCTTGTCTTTTTTCCATCTGCTCGTCTCTGTCTCGCTGCATCGATTCCCGTTAGATTATCCTCCATGTCTTCATCAGAACCGCGCAAGGGTCGGCCACGAGGGAGCACGAGTTTCGCATGGCGGGCGTTCTTCCAACAAACACGCACGCCGGTTTTCGTGCTGGGAAAAGGGCGACGCCTGCGTTATGCCAACACCGCCTGGGAGGCACTCACGGGTGTGAAACTCGCGGATGCGTTGGGTATGGTTTGCTCAACTCGTCGCGACCGTTCACCTCTCGCATCTGCACTGGCTCCACCTCCTGAAGTTCTGATGGGACAACCGGGCAAGTCCCGTCGTGCAGCGCCGCCTCAATCCTCTGGCCCACCGTGGTGGAATATCACATTCGCGCCTATGGCGAGTGGAGATGGCCTACTCGGTGTCGTCGGATTCATCGTCGTGGTCGGTGAGATTGGAGCAATTCCCAGCCACAACGTACCCGCATCTGTGATGGCCGAGCGAGCGGAACACGCCCAATATTTCAGCTTTGATCTCTTCGCGGGGAATGGATCGGCAACGGCACGATTCGTCTCACAGCTTCGCCTCGCTGCGAAGATCGATGCACCGGTCTGGCTCGTTGGGGAGGCGGGCTCGGGAAAGGAAACGGCAGCACGTGTGATCCATCACATGGGTGCGCAGTGTGAACGCGCTTTCGTCGGACTCGACTGTGCCGGCTTGCAGCCTTACCTCATCGAGAGCCTGTTCACAGGTCACGGCGGCGTCCTCGGCTCGGGGGGCGTCGGCACAGTCTACTTGAAGGAACCGTCCGAGTTGCCGCGTGACTTGCAGGAACGATTCGCCGAACTCTTCACCGAAAGCCCCGTGCGAATTATCTGCGGTTCGACACGCACAGCCAGTGAGGATGTGGCGGCTGGGAAGCTGGTGTCTGCGTTTCACACGACACTTGCGGTGCTCGAATTAAGCGTGCCGCCCCTGCGAGAACGCCTCGATGAACTGCCTCGGCTTGCCGCACATTTCCTGGCCGGTCTCACCATTGAAGCGACTGTGCTCGAGATGTTGAAGTCCTTGCCCTGGCCGGGCAACCTTCGCGAACTCGGCCAGGTTCTCGGCGAAGCGGCCACGAGTGCTGCCGGAGCAAACATCAAGCGAGAGCACTTACCCTGGGATCTTCGCGTGCAGGCAGGACTCGTGGCGAATCCTCCGACGGGGCCGGGGATCAAGCTCGATGCGACTCTGGAAGCGATCGAGAAGAAGTTGCTGCAACTGGCGATGGCACGTGCGAACGGCAACGCCACGAAAGCAGCGGAACTGCTCGGCATCTGGCGGCCGCGCCTGTTGAGGCGAATCGATGCGCTTGGTCTTTCCACATAAATCTCAGCAGCGTGCTCTGGCAAAGGCTCTGAAGGCAGGTTAATATCTTCTCACCTCCTGCCGTTCGTTTCGGGGTTCCCACCATGCCCCTCGGTCGTTACTCGCTTTTTATCATTTTTGCACTCCCTTCCTTCACTGCCGCCGAGGAGCCATTGCGCTCCGTGGTCGATCGCGAAATGCGCGCGGCCTGGCAGCGTGAGAAGATCACACCCGCGGCCAGGTCCGATGATTCCGCATTTCTGCGACGCGTCAGCATCGATCTCACGGGCACGCTGCCCACGTATGAAGTGACAACCGCCTTCCTCGCGGACTCCGATCCGAAGAAGCGCGAGAAGCTCATCGATCATCTGCTGACCGGCCCACGATTTGCCCGCCAGCAAGCGGACGTGTGGGACCAGGTCCTCTTCGGTCGGCACCCGGGCAACGCCGATGCCGTTCGCAAACGGGATGGTTTCAAAGCCTGGCTCGCAAAGCAATTCACCGACAATGTGCCTTACGATCAGTGGGTGCGTGAATTACTCCTCGCCGAGAAACCCGGACCGGAATCGTTCTACGTTCAGTTCCGCAATCAGCCCGAAGAAGCCAGTATCGCCGTGAGCCGTGTCTTCCTCGGCACACAGATTCATTGTGCCAAGTGCCACGACCACCCGTTCGACGTCTGGACGCAGAAAGACTTCTACGGCATGACGGGCTTCTTCGTGCGGCTCGTGGTGCAAGAAAGCGGTTCCGGCAATGCACGCACCTTCTCGATTGGCGAGAAGAGCAGCGGCGAGGTTCTCTTCAGCGGCAATGCCAAGGAGCAGACGCCGGGCAAAAAGGGAGAGCCGGTGCGGCCGCGTTTTCTCGGTGGTGCGGAACTCGATGAGCCGCCGACCCCCAAGGATTTCAAGGAACCCACGCCAACGGGGAAGGAGAAGTTGCCGAAACCCAAGTTCTCACGCAAGGAGAAACTTGCGGCGTGGGTGGGCTCGGCAGAGAATCCGTATCTCGCCCGGGCCGTCGTGAACCGCGTGTGGGCCCAGTTCATGGGCCGGGGCCTTGTGCACCCGATCGATGACTTCACCCGCGAGAACACCGCCTCGCACCCGGAATTGCTTCAAGCTCTCACCGATGGACTCATCACCCACAAGTTCGACCTGAAGTGGCTCATCCGCGAAATCGTGAACAGCGATGCATACCAGTTGAGTCTGCACGGCCCTACGAAGGAAGCGTTGCCGGTTTGGTTCGAACAGGCCCGTGTTCGGCCGCTTTCCGCGGAAGAGATGATGAACTGCCTGGGCAGCGCCACGCTCACCGATATCGATGGCACGCAACCAGTGACGGGCGATCACTACTTCATTCGCTATTTTGGCGAGCCCACTAATGGCCTCGGCGACTTTCAGGGTAGCCTCTCGGAACACCTGTTCACGAACAACGGGGAATACGTTCGACGATTCATCAGCCGAAAGAAAGGCAATGTGGCAGACGTGGTGCTGACTTCCACCGAACCGTGGGAGAAACGCATGGACCGTCTCTTTCTCACCGTGTTGCAGCGGCCACCCAAACCCCGCGAACGCGAAGCCTTTGTGAACCATATTACAACAGCCGCCAAGCCCGATGGTGCGGTCGAGGATTGCATCTGGGTACTCTTGAATAGCAGCGAGTTTCGATTCAATCATTGACGGAACGCGGCGAGCGGCCGACGTGAGTCGGCTATTCTCTTGAGTGTAGCGTGTGTGTTTGCGGCGAGCGACCGACGTGAGTCGGCTGTTCTCTTGAGAGTAGCTTGTGTGTTTGCGGCGAGCGGCCGACGTGAGTCGGCTGTTCTCTTGAGTGTAGCGTGTGTGTTTGCGGCGAGCGGCCGACGTGAGTCGGCTGTTCGACTGTGGGAAACGTTTGTGATAGAACAGCCCGTTTACGCTGGCCGCTCGCCTTAAACGTTCATGAGGAGAATCCCCATGTCTTTGTGCCGACCGGGCGATCACCTGTCCCGCCGGGCGTTCCTCAAGGGCGTTGCGGTGTCTGGTTCTGGTGCCTTACTGCCCAATTGGGGCGGCTTGGCCCATGCTCGCAGTGCCGCTGCGCTCGCCAAGAAGCGTTGCATCCTGCTCTGGATGAACGGCGGTGCGAGCCAGATCGATACCTTCGACATGAAACCTGGCAGAGCCACTGGCGGCCCGTTCCGGCCGATTCCGTCAAAGGTCACCGGTCTGCAGGTGTGCGAATACTTGCCGAAAATGGCGGCGATCGCCGATAAACTCGCCGTGATCCGCAGCATGAAGACGCAGTCGCCGGACCATCCGGACGGCATCTACCACATGCACACGTGCTACAAGATGGCCGAGCGCACGCCGCATCCGGAACTCGGTGCGGTGATCGCCCGATACAACGGCGATCCCGGCAGTGATCTGCCCACCTTCGTCCGAATGGGCTCAACGGGTAACGGCGGTGCCGGCTATCTCGGACCCGCTCACGAGCCCTTCAGCCTCGGTCGCGATGGCAGGCTCGGCTCGTTCACGACGCCTTATCTGAAGGAAGAAGCCGAACAGAAGCGGGCCGAACTATTCCGGTTGGTCGAGAGCGAATTCGCTCAGGAGCACGATTCCGAGCCGTTTCAGAGCCATCGCATGGCCAAGGAACGCGCCTGGCGCTTGATGCGAGCCAAGGGCACCTTCGACATCACCAAAGACTGGGAAGAATCGAAGGGTCGCTACGGCGACAGCAGTTTCGGCCGCAGTTGCCTCATGGCCCGCAAGCTGGTGGAGGCAGGCGTGCCTTTCGTGGAAGTGGGTCAGGAGAACTACGACAGCCACGCTGATAACTTCGTCTGCCACAAGGCGAACATGCAAATTCTCGATCCCGCCTGGAGTGGACTGCTGCTCGATCTTGCCGAGCGCGGCTTGCTCGAGGACACACTCGTGATCTGGATGGGCGAGGTGGGCCGCACGCCTTCAATCAATAACCGGGCGGGCCGCGATCACTTCATATCAGCCTGGAGCATTGTGCTGGCCGGGGGCGGCATCGTCGGCGGCCAGGTTTATGGTGCCACGGACGCGGATGGTCGCACCGTGAAGGATAATCCCGTCAGCGAGGGCGACCTCTTCGCCACCATCTATTCCGCCCTGGGGATCAACCCACGCGCCAAGCACTACCACGGCGTTCGCCCGGTTTGGCTCACACCGGAGTTTAGCGAACCTGTGAAGACATTGCTGAAATCATCGTGAATCAAGGCCGGCGAATCACACTTCGCGGATGTGAGCTTGTCGGCCTGTTCTCATTACGTGAGCGAATCGCACACTCGGGCACTCACGTTCGACATCGATTCCTTTCTCACTACCATTCGTTGGTGTCTCCATGTTTTTGGGTATTGAGATCGGCGGGACGAAGCTTCAAATTGGGCTCGGACAAGGTGATGGAAAAATACTCACGTTATGGCGAGGTTCTGTCGACGCCACGGCTGGTGGCGAAGGGATCCGCGCACAGATTGGTGCCGCGATACCCGAGTTGCTGGCACGAGCGAACGTGGAGCGATCTGCAATTATTGCCGCTGGCGTGGGATTCGGTGGGCCGACGGATGATGCCACACAACGCGTGATCAAATCGCATCACATTGCAGGATGGACGGATTTCCCGCTGGGGGAATGGCTGCAAGAAATGCTTCAGTTTCCCACCGTCATCTGCAATGACGCCGACGTTGCGGGGTTGGCGGAAGCGATCTATGGTGCGGGCCGTGGGCTCTCACCGATTTTCTACATCACCGTCGGTACCGGTATCGGCGGCGGTCTCATCATCGATCGCTCAATATATCGGGGAGTGGGGAAGGGTGCCGCCGAGATTGGACATCTTCTCGTGAATGGGACAAATGAACATGGTCAGTCATCCCAAGTGATTCTCGAGCAAATGGCCGCGGGTTGGGGCATTGCCGATCGTGCTCGAGTGGGTCTGCAATCACATCCCCTCTCTTCCACATCGAGTCTTCGCTCAATTCTTCCCGCATCTCTCACGACGCTCCAGGTGGCGCAGGCCGCCCAGGCGGGCGATCCGTTTGCACAATGGATTATTGATGGTGCCATCGCGGCGCTCGGTGAGGCATTGCGGCAAGTGATCGCACTGCTGTGCCCGCGGCGTATCATCATCGGTGGTGGAGTGTCGCTCATGGGAGAAGAACGTTTTTTCGCACCGCTTCGCCGCAAACTGGCCGAGCGACCATTCGAGGCGTTCGCCGGGTTGACCGAGATCGTGCCGGCTGAACTCGGTGAAGAAGTTGTGGTGCATGGTGCACTGGCGTTGGCCCGTAATGCGTTTCTTTCGTAACGTGCATTCATTGCGTCACATTCTGGATCGATCTTCACTCATCTGCTTGAAATGGCACAGATTCGCATCAAAATTTGCGGTGTAACGACACCCGACCAAGCTCGCGCGTGCGCGGAGGCGGGTGCGGATGCGCTGGGGTTGAACTTCTATCCGCAGTCGCCCCGCTTCGTGACACCGCAGCAAGCAGCGACAATCGTTCGTGCACTTTCCCCCTTCGTGGCTCCGGCTGGCGTATTTGTCGGAGTGCCGCTTCGCCAGGTTTGTGCGATCGCGTTTCAACTCGGCCTGCGGGCCGTGCAAAACTACGACGAGCAACCGCCCCGCGAGGACACGTTCCCGTTTGCCCACATTCCGAGCTTCCGTGTGAAGGATGCAGCAGGGTTGCAGCGAATTTCCGCATTCGTGGAAGCCGCGCGAGCTCTCGACCGATTACCGGCTGCTGTGCTCGTCGATTCGCTCGTTGAAGGGCAACTGGGTGGCACCGGGCACGTCGCCCCGTGGGAGTTGCTCCGCGGCTTCGACCCGGGCGTGCCACTCATCCTGGCTGGCGGTTTGACGCCGGAAAACGTGGCCGAGGCGATCTCCATCGTACAGCCCTGGGGAGTCGATGTTGCAAGCGGCGTCGAGTCCGCACCCGGGCAGAAAGATCTCTCCAAAGTTACCAGGTTTCTCCACAATGCCCGCGCCGCAGCAGCTGCTCTTCCGGTCAAAAACCATTGAGCAGTCCACCCATATCCTTACAATATCGCTCGTTGCATTTGATGGACCGACCGACGCTTGTGGGAGATCGGAATGAGCGGTGGCTTCTGGCTGGGGGTGGACCTCGGCGGCACGAAAATCCTCACGGGGCTTTTCGACGACGGCATGAAGCTGCTCGCCCGATCCAAGCTGCCCACCGGTGCCGAGGGCGGTGTTGCGGCCGTGTTCGAACGCGTGGTGCAGGGCGTCGATGCCGTTTTACGCGAAGCCGGCGTGGAGCATACGCAGGTCCGCGGGCTGGGAATCGGCATTCCTGGGCAGATCGAAGTGGGCACCAGCAAGGTGATCTTTGCCCCCAACCTGGACTGGCGTGACGTTGATTTGCGTGATCATTTCCCGGCCTCCTGGAACTGGCCGGTGATCGTCGAGAACGACGTTCGCATGGGCACCTATGGCGAGTTCGCCCACGGAGCCGCACAGGGGGCACGTCATGTGCTGGGCGTCTTCGCAGGGACGGGAGTCGGTGGAGGGCTCATCCTGAATGGCGATCTGTTCACGGGCTTCAACGGTAACGCGGGTGAGTTCGGCAACCTCGTGGTGCACTGGCGGCGCGGCCTCACACTCGAAGCCATCGCCGGCCGACGTAACATGATGAAACGGGCCAAGGATGTGTTGGACGATTCACCCAAGCGCGTCCGCAAGGAGTGGAAAGGCGTCGACCTTCAAGGCGTGCGCAGCTCGCAACTCGCCGACTTCTATCAAAAAGATGACCCCATCGCCGTCCAACTAGTGGACGATGCCGCCCGGGCCATTGCCGCGGGGATCGGCGGTATTGTGAACTTCCTGAGCCCGGAAGTCATTGTGATCGGCGGCGGCGTTGCCGGGGCACTCGGCGATAATTTCATCGAACGCATCTGGGAAATCGCCCAGCGCTATACACTGCCCGGAGCGGCTGTCGGCGTTCGCTGCGTGAGCGCGGCGCTCGGCGATGATTCCGGAATCGTTGGCTGTGCCTCATATACCAAGGCGCATTTGCCGCGCATCGCGGAGGTGGCATGAATCCCGAGTGGCTTTCCCGTTACGATTTGGCCGTGCAGGCCGCACGTGCTGCCGGCGACCTAGCACGCGGTTACTACGAGACGACATTCGAAGTCGTGCACAAGGCCGATCTCAGCCCGGTCACGATTGCGGATCAATCGGCCGAGAAACTCATTCGCGAGATGGTCAGCCAGCACTTCCCTCAGGATGGCTTTCTCGGCGAGGAATTCGGCGACCAGCCTGGCGAAAGCGGCTTCCGCTGGGTGATCGACCCCATCGATGGCACCAAGTCGTTCATCCGCCATGTGCCCATCTGGGCCACGCTTATCGGCCTGGAATACAAGGGGGAACAGATTGGCGGCATTGCTTATGTGCCCGTCTTCAACCAGATGTACCGGGCACTCCGCGGCGACGGCGCCTACATGAACGAACGCCGCATCCGCGTTTCGGATGTGGCGACGCTGGCCGAGGCCAACTTCTGTTATTCCAGCGTGTCGTGGTTTCAGAAATTCGGCCGGGAGAAGACCTTTCTCGAACTGGTGGCCAGCACCTATCGTTCACGCGGCTACGGCGACTTTTACGGCTTCGTACTGGTCGCGGAAGGAGCCATGGATGTAATGGTCGAGCACGGGGTGAACCCGTGGGATGTCGCCGCGACCAAGGCCATCGTGGAAGAAGCGGGCGGCCGCTATACGGACTGGAACGGCACGCCGACGATCCACACGCCGGACTGCGTGGCCACGAACGGGAAACTGCACGCACCCACGCTGGCGATTCTCGCGAAGACGTGATTTCGGAACGCCATCTTCAGTGTGGGCATTGCCATCGCAAGGCTGCACGCGAACAATAACGGGACGGTGTCACGCCGTTCCCACCCCGTTTTCCCCTCCTCGTAACACGGAGTGATTCTCCATGCGTCGAATTCCATTATTCGCTCTCTCCGCCGCGTTGGTGCTTGGTGCCTCCGCACTGAGCGCACATGCTCAGGATGGCTGGGCGAATGTGAAAGGTCAGGTCGTTTATCCCGCAGGCAAGGCGGTTCCAGAACGGGCGAAGCTGAACGTCACGCAAGATAAAGCCCACTGCCTCAAGGATGGCGATATTCTCGATGAGACGCTCATTGTGAACCCGAAGAACAAGGGCATTCAGAATGTCGTGGTCTGGCTGCGTCCGGATAACACGGATCCCAAGGGTTCAGCTATTCCCAAGGAAAGCATTCACCCGGATGATGCCAAGCGAAAGCCGGCAGAAGTGAAGATCGATCAACCTTGCTGCATGTTCATCAAACGCATCACGCTGGCTCGCCCCGGCGACACCATCGTGGCGAAGAACTCGGCCCCGGTGCCCCACAACTTCTTCTGGACCAGCGGCGACAACGGCGAGTACAACGTCACGATTGCCAAGGAATCCGAGTGGAAGATGACGCAGGCGCTCGAACCCGAAAGCACACCGATCGGGTTCAAGTGCACCATCCACCCCTGGATGAGCGGCTATGTGCGCGTCTTCGATCACCCGTATGCCGCCGTGACCGATGCCGATGGCAACTTCGAGCTGAAGAATGCTCCTGCCGGCAAGTGGCGGTTGGTGGTCTGGCATGAGAAGGTCGGCTACCTCGGCGGTCGCGATGGCCGTTTCGGCACCCCGATCGAAATCAAGGCACCCACCACAGACCTGAAGCCGATCGAATTCGACATTCCGTAAGACATGTGGTTTTTGAAAGTCGCTGCAACCCATTGCGTCCTGCCGGATCTCGAATCCGGACTTCGCAATGGGTTTTTCTTCACCCGATCCGCGCTCCGGATCTGTGTTCCTGGAAGCTGGGTAGTGTCTCAGTTTGCGTAGTCGGTCAGCCTTTCGAGGCTGACATTCCGCGGAAGAGCAGAAAAAAG
>JBGSZR010000292.1:0-17824 GCA_041750275.1 Gemmataceae bacterium | reverse complement strand
ACTGCCGCCGCTGGTGACGACCGCACCCGTGGGCACGCCACGCGCCTCCGCGGGCACGCTGAACAACCCCGCCACCACAGTGCTGTACGGTGGCGACAGCGTGAACGACAACTTCCGCAGCGGCCTCCGCGTCTCGGGCGGCTGGTACTTCGGGCAGGACCGCCTGCACGGCATCGAGGGCGATTTCTTCTTCCTCGGCTCGAGCAACTCGAGCTTTGCCGCATCGTCCACCGGCACGCCGATCCTGAGCCGGCCGTTCAACAACACGCAGACCGGCCGGCCGGATGTGCAACTCGTGGCCTTCCCGGGATCACCCGATGTACAACTCGTCGCCTTCCCGGGTGTGCTCGCCGGCAGCGTGAGTGTCGACACCTCCAGCAGCATCATCGGCGGTGGCGTGAACGGACTCTCCGCACTCTGCTGCGATCCCTGCGGCCGGCTCGACCTGGTCTACGGCTACCGCTACTTCAACCTCACGGATGAAGTCACGATCCGCGAGAACCTCATCGCTCTCGAAGGCCAGTCGCGCGTCCCGGCGGGTTCGCAGTTCCTCATCCAGGATCGCTTCCGCACTTCAAACAACTTCAACGGTGGCGTCCTCGGCGTTTCGGGCGAGAAGAAATACGGCAAGTGGTTCGTCGGTGGTCGCGCCACCATCGCTCTCGGCTCGAACCGCCAGGTCACCGAGATCAGCGGTTCCACCACCATCGTTGCGCCCGGCGTCCCACGCATGACCTATGCCGGCGGCCTGCTCACCCAGCCCTCGAACATCGGCACATACACGCGCGACGTCTTCGCCGTGATGCCCGAAGTGGGTCTGCGCGTCGGTTGCAATCTCACCGACCGGCTCAAGGTCTTCGCTGGCTATAACTTCCTCTACCTCAGTAATGTGGCCCGGGCCAGCGAGCAAATCGACCTCCGCGTGAACCCCACGCTGTTAGCTCCGCGCACGAATGTCAGCGGGGGTGCGTTCCCGGCCTTCACGCCGAAGACCTCGGATTTCTGGGCCCATGGTGTGAGCCTCGGTATGCAGTTCACGTTCTAAAGCATCACCCGAGCCGCCACCGTCGGGTGGCGGTTTCACCTCATATAATCGTGTCATGACGCTTGCCATCCGCTGCAAACAACTCGTGAAGACCTATCCTGGGAAGCCGCCCGTCGAGGCGGTGCGCGGGCTCGATCTCGATGTGAACATCGGTGAATGCTTCGGCCTTCTCGGCCCCAACGGTGCCGGGAAAACCTCCACGCTCGAAATCATAGAAGGCTTGCTCGATCCCACCGCGGGCGAAGTCGAAGTGCTGGGAATGACCTGGAAGCGCGACGCCGTCGCCATCCGTCAGCGGCTCGGCATCTCCTTACAAGAGACACGCCTCTCGGACAAGCTCACCGTTCGCGAAGTCATCACGCTGTTTCGCTCCTTTTATCGCAACGGCCTTTCGCCGGATGAGGCGATGGCCCAGGTCTCGTTGCAGGAAAAGGCTCATTCGTATGTGGTGAAACTCTCGGGTGGGCAGAAGCAACGGCTCGCGCTCGCCACCGCACTTGTCGGCGACCCGGACTTGCTCTTCCTGGATGAACCGACCACCGGGCTCGATCCTCAATCACGCCGGCAACTCTGGGATGTGATTCGCTCGCTGCGCGAGCGCGGCCGCACAGTTGTGCTCACCACGCACTACATGGATGAAGCGGAGCGATTATGCGATCGCGTCGCCGTGGTCGATCACGGGAAGTGCATTGCGCTGGGCACGCCGCGTGAACTCATCGCCCGCCTTGGCGGCGAGCATCTCGTGGAATTCCAGGTGGACGGAGAACTCCCCTCTGCCGTGCGCGAGGCGTGTGAAAAATTGCCGGAAGTCCAGACGCTGCGACAGGAGAGCGAGGGCTACCTGCTCACGGTCGCCGATCCCGCGCGGGTGCTCGCGCCGTTGATCGATCTGCTTCGCGAAAATGCCGTGAAACTCGAACGCCTCACCACACGCACGGCAACGCTCGAAGATGTGTTTGTTTCGCTCACAGGCCGCCATCTGCGAGACGGCCAGTAATGCGGAGTTGGGGATTCGGAATGCGGAATTCCGTGTACGCGGAATCCTTACAGAGCACAAGCAACGGAGCCAGTGCCACCAGAATGTGTCGTTGGCTTACATTCCGAAATCCGCATTCCGAATTCCGCATGACTCTCGATTCTTTACTCATAACCGCCGCGAGACCATGAGCCCACTCTGGCAATTGACGCTGGCCCGCTTGCGAGAATTCTTCCGGGAGCCAGCGGCGCTTCTGTGGGTCTATGGCTTCCCGCTGGTGCTGGCGATCACGCTGGGCATGGCCTTTCGCGATCGGCCCGTCGAGCAAATCCGCGTCGACATTCGCAACGATGGCCCCGGTGGCGTTGCTGCCGCCGAGCGATTGAGCGCCCTCCTTGCCACCGATGAACGCTTCGCCGTGACAGTGAGCGATCAAGCCGCGGTCTCCTATCGCCTCCGCGTCGCCCGGACCGATCTCGTGGTGATTCCTGCTGCCTCTGAAACAGTGGCCAACGAATTCTTGCTCGACGTGAATCGCACGGAATGCGTTTTGGCACGGGCCGCTGTGGAGAGCCTGACCCTGCGGCAGGGTTCGCCCGTGCCGCCTCCGGAAATTCGAACGGTCGAGGAACCCGGCGGGCGCTATATCGACTTCCTCCTCCCCGGCTTGCTTGGCATCAATCTCATGGCGGGCGGCCTGTTCGGCGTCGGCTTTCTCACAGTCGATATGCGTGTGCGCAACCTGCTGAAACGTTACGTCGCCACGCCGATGAAGCGATCCGATTTTCTGCTGTCGCTGATGCTCAGCCGGCTCATCTTCACCATCTCCGAGGTCGTGCTATTGCTGGGCTTCGCCTATCTCTTCTTCGAGATCCGCGTGCGGGGCGACTTCCTCGCCTTCCTGACCGTTCTCGTTGTCGGCGGCATCAGTTTCTGCGGGCTCGGCCTGCTCATTGCCTCGCGCACGCGCACAATCGAGGCCGCCTCCGGCTTCGTGAACCTCGCGATGCTGCCGATGTATATCCTCTCGGGGGTCTTCTTTTCCGCGGATCGCTTCCCGGACTTCGCTCAGCCCTTCATCCAGAGCTTGCCACTCACGGCCCTGAATAACGCGTTGCGTGCCATCATGAACGACGGTGCCGGCTGGGCCGCAATCGTAAATCCACTGGCGATTCTCCTCGTCTGGGGCATCGGTTGCTTTACCCTCGCGCTGAAGATCTTCCGCTGGAAGTAAGGGCTCGACTGCACTGGACGATTGGCTGGCCTTCCGCGACAATTCTAATTCCTCTCCCGCACTGTCCCGCCTCTCCCGGCGAGCAGTCCGGATGCCAGCGATACTCCTGATCGACGACGAACCGAATCCGCTTCACGCATTAACGGAAGCGCTCGCTCAACTGCGCGGTTTCGACGTGCTGGTGGCTTCGTGCGCCATCGACGGCGTGAAACTTGCGGCTGCGCATCGTCCCGCCATCGTGCTCCTCGATGTGCACCTTCCCGATCAATCAGGCCTGGATGTGTTCCAGGAGTTAAAACGACTTGATCCAGCCGTGTTGGTTGTCTTCGTCACCGTCTCAGGCGAGGCGGATGCTGCCATTGCCGCCACGAAGGATGGCGCGTTCGATTACCTCTTTAAGCCTGTTGAACTCACCCATCTCGAGCGCACACTGACCGCAGCATTTGAAGTCCTGCAGACCAACACCACGGCCAGCAACGCATCGCCACCTGCTTTGGCGGAGTTGCAAGAAACACTCATCGGTCGTTGTCCGGCCATGCGTGAGGTGTATCTCTCCATCGGCCGGGTTGCGGCTCAGGATGTGTCGGTGCTCGTCACGGGTGAGAGCGGCACGGGGAAGGAACTCGTGGCCCGTGCCATCCATCAGCACAGCCGTCGTGCCGAAGCAACTTACCTGGCTATTAACTGTGCGGCCATTCCCGAGAACCTGCTCGAATCGGAACTGTTCGGTCACGAGAAGGGTGCGTTCACCGGTGCAGACCGCCGTCGGATTGGCAAGTTCGAACAGTGCCACGGCGGCACCATCTTCCTGGATGAAATCGGCGACATGCCACTGGGTTTACAGGGCAAATTGCTCCGCGTGCTGCAGGATGGCCGCTTCGAACGTGTCGGCGGCAATGAGACCGTTGCCGCCGATATCCGCGTGATCGCCGCCACGCACCAGAACCTGGCGGATATGGTGCTGGAAGGCCGCTTTCGCCGCGACCTGTTCTACCGGCTCAACGTGGTGCACATCGAACTTCCGGCCCTGCGCACGCGCGGTGAGGATATCCCGCTGCTGGTGGAGCATTATCGTTGCCGTCTGGCGAAGCAGTTCGGCAAGGACGTGCGAACCATCGCGCCCGAAGCGATGCAACGGCTGCGAGAATACGCCTGGCCCGGCAACGTGCGTGAACTCCAGAGCGTGCTGAAGCGTGCCTTGCTTCGAGCCAACGGTTCCGTGCTCCTCGCCAGTTTCTTGCCGGCTGAGATCGGCTATTCCGCCACGCCCCAGTTGATCGCTCCGGACTGGCTCTCGGCATTCATCAAGGATCGCCTGGCGGCAGGCACGGTCGAACTCTGGGCGGAGGTGGCCAGCCGCGTCGATGAAATGCTCCTGCCGCTCGTTCTCGGCCACACCCAGGGAAATCAGCAAAAAGCGGCAGCGCTCCTCGGTGTAGCCCGACAAACGCTTCGCACACGCCTGCGTGACCTCGGCATCACCGCCCGCCCCATGGATGAGGGCGACCCCGTGGCGTGAGGAGCGTTCACATCGAACGCATAACTGCCAACCGTGACTCGCCCGCAGCGTGAACAACGGCCAGCATGGCTCTCATGCTCACGATGCGATCTGGTTGCTCGTCGCAATCCATTACCGACATGCGATCGCACTTCAAACAGATGCCGAACTTCGGAACAACTTCGATAATGTCTGCACCCTCTTCCGCGGAGATGCTCCGATGTTGCGTGCTGGCCTCTTTCCCGTTCTTCTCTTCTGCTTCGCTCATGTCGCACAAGCGGCAACGCTCGATGTGGCCATGCCGCCGAAGGAGGGTGAGAAGTTCAAGTCTGCCGAGTTCCGCATCTGGCTGCCCGAGAACGTGAAGACCATCCGGGCGCTGATCATTCGGCAGCATGGTTGTGGCCGCAATGGCATCGACCACGCGGACGATCTGCAGTGGCAGGCACTCGCCAGGAAGCACGATGCCGCCATCGTGAGTAGCTGGTTTGTGCAGGACAAGGAATGCAAGGACTGGTTCGATCCGGCCAACGGTTCCGAGCGTGCGTTGTTCGATGCCTTGAAGCACTTCGCCGAGAAGAGCCGGCACCCCGAACTCGTGACGGCACCGTGGGCCATCTGGGGCCACTCTGGCGGCTCGATGTGGGCCTGCCATATGACCAACCGCCACCCGGATCGCACCATCGCCATCTGGGCCCGCAGCCAGGCGCTCACGGAATACACCGAGAAGGCGCTGCTGGTGCCGATCGTGTTCAATTACGGCGAAGGCGAGAAGACGGGCCGCTTCGAGGCGGTGCACAAGAATTCGCAGGCGGCGTTTAGCACGTATGCCCCCAAGGGTGCGGTGTGGGCCGTGGCGGTCGATCCCAAGAGCAGCCACGATTGCCGCAACTCGCGACAACTCGCCATCCCATTCTTCGACAAGATTCTCGCGGCACGCTTGCCGAAGGAAGGCACGGAACTGCGGGCTGTGCCGCGATTCGACTGGGTCGGCGATCCCGAAACATTCGCGATCTATAACAACACCCGCCGCCGGGGCGAGGTGCTGCCGCAGTGCTGGCTCATCGACGAGGAGTTCGCGAAGCAGTGGCAGGAATATTGCAAAACGGGTGAGGTGAAGGACACCTCGAAGCCCGCGGCACCCACGATTCGCGTGGTGAGCGTGAGTGACAAGGGGGTGTCACTGAAGTGGGATGCAGAGGCAGATCTGCAGAGCGGTGCGAAGCTCTTCATCGTGTACAAGAACGGTGCGAAGTTGGCCGAGGTCGGTGGCGAGAAGACGAAAGGCAACCCCAACGGCTTCGTGCAAATCGCCAACTACGGCGACGAACCCGAGCCGCGCTCGCCGGTGTTCGCCTTCGTTGATGAAGCCGGGAAAGTCGGAGACAGTTACCAGATCACGCTACTCAACCACGCGGGGCTCGAATCCGAGAAGAGCGCGGCCGCCACGACCAAGTGAATAGGATATGCGATGAAATCACTTGCGGATCTGCGCCAGGAGTATGCAGCGGGCGGACTCGCCGAAAGCGAGGCGGGAAGCGATCCGTTCGCGCTCTTTCGCCGCTGGCTGGAACAGGCCATGGCATCCGGGTTACCCGAACCGAACGCCATGCTCCTGGCCACGGCCACAGCTGATGGGCTGCCATCTGCTCGTGTGGTGCTGCTCAAGGCCCTGGACGAGCGAGGCTTCACCTTCTTCACGAACTACGATAGCCGCAAGGGGCACGAACTCGCGCTCAACCCCCATGCCGCACTCGTCTTCCCGTGGCACGCCCTTGAGCGACAAGTTCGCATTGAAGGCAGCGTGGAACAGGTGACCGCGGCGGAGTCAGATGATTACTTCGTCAACCGCCCGCTGGGCAGCCGGCTGGGTGCCTGGGCGTCTCGCCAGAGCGAAGTGATACCTGATCGGGCGTTCCTGGAACGGAGGCACGCCGAGTTGATGGCGCAATACCCGGACGGCCAGGTGCCACGGCCCGAGTTCTGGGGTGGTTATCGCGTGCTGCCCACCACAATTGAATTCTGGCAAGGCCGCCCCAGTCGGCTGCACGACCGCATCCGTTTCACGCTCACTGCGGGCAACGCCTGGCAGCGCGAGCGGCTCTCGCCCTGAACTTCACCCGAATAGTGAGCAAGCCTGGATCGTCTAATTCAGGAGTTACTATGAATCGAGTGATATTCCGTTTCATTCCTGAGGGATCGACATGAAAAGCATGAAGTGGGCGGCCGCGGCCGTGATGTTGGCTGGTTGTGCCGCCGTGGGCTCCGGGGAGGACAAGACCGTGGCGAATCCGCTCGAAGTCAAAATGAAGAGCATCGACGGCAAGGAACTCGACCTGTCCAAGTTCAAGGGCAAGGTTGTGCTCGTCGTGAATGTGGCCAGCAAGTGCGGCTACACGCCACAGTACGAAGGCCTGCAGGCCCTGTTCGAGAAGTACGAGAAAGATGGCCTCGTGGTGCTCGGCGTGCCCTCCAACGACTTCGGCAAGCAGGAACCGGGCACCGATGCCGAGATCGTCGAGTTCTGCAAGACCAACTACAAGGTCACGTTTCCGATGACCTCAAAGGTGGTGGTGAAGGGCAAGGAAAAAGCAGAACTCTACTCGGCACTCACCGCGGCCACGCCGGACAAGGATGGCAAGATCACCGAGGTGGGCTGGAACTTCGAGAAGTTTCTCATTGGCCGCGATGGCAAGGTCGTGGCCCGGTTCAAGTCGGCCGTGGCACCCAACGCCGAAGAACTGAACAAGGCCATCAAGACACAACTCGATATGAAGTAGTCTGTGGATGACGAGACGCCGACAGCCGCATCCCCTTCGGGTGCGGCTCGTTTGTTGATGGAAGGGAGACCGCGATGGGAATGGAGAACTTCAGCAAGCACCAGCAGAAGATCATCAAGCGGTACTACGACAACATCGACCAGATCTCGCTGCAACGCCTCTCGGAACTGGTGGCCGATCTTTACCTCGCCGAGGGGAAGAAGAAGGCAAAGCTATGGGAATCAGCCGCGGCCTGCATGACGAAGTTGAAACTGCCACAAACCCGCATCGACCACCTGCTCGCACAGAAAGACCCTCAACTGTTGGCAAAACTGGTGAGCGAGTTGATGGGCAAGGAGTGAGGCAAACCGCCCGCCCCGTGCAGCGGGCTCTGTGAGTTATCCTTGCGTGGTGACGTAGCCGCGGAGCAGGCCGCCGAGTTCCTTCACCCAGCCGCGGAGGCCGGCAAATTCGGAGCGGCCCACATCGGCATCGCGAATCACCAGATAAACCGCATCCGCTGAGGGGCACGCACCATCACGTTCCGGTATGGCACCCCACACGCCAGCATCGATGAGCACCCAGTCGTACCACTGGCGAAGTTGCTCGACGAGGCGCGGCAAGTCGTCCGCGATGGCCTGCGGTGTTTGCGAAGTCGCAGCACCCGCTGTGAGCACTTGCAGGTTAGGAACCACGGTCGATTGCACGGCCCACGCCAGTGGCACCTGCTTCGCCAGCACTTCTGCGAAGCCGGGTGAGGGCTTGAGGGCAAGCTTTCCTGCCGCACCCGGTTTACCCACGTTCGCATCGACCACCAGCACGCGCGGTGCGTCTTCCTTCGCCAGCGTGATCGCCAGGTTCAACACCACGCTTGTCGTGCCCGCCTCGGCTGAAGGGGCAGTAAAGAACACCACGCGTGGCGTCGGCTCGGGCATCTGGGCCCGCACTTCATCCCGGAGCGTGCGGTACTCCCCGCTGATGGGGTGATCGGGAATATGGAGTGCAACCAAACCCAGGTCCGGACCTTCGATCGCGGGCTGAGTCCGGGCCTGCACGCTCAAATCGTGGAAGCGCACGGAGAGATAACGCGGTGAGTTCGCCAGCCGAGGAAAGTCGCGCGGCGGTGCGACTGGCTCGACCTTTGGAGCCACATCGACCACCGGTTCCGCCTCGACCTTCGGCTCGTGAATCGTCGGCTTCGGCACGGTCTTCAGAACCGTTGCACCGGCCGAGAAGACGGGTCCGTTCGGGCCGCCCACTTCCACGAACGGCGAATCATCTATGCCCTCCGCGAAGCCACCCTCGTCCTCGTCCGCCAGTTCGGCGGCCGGTGCGATCGTGGGTCGCGGAGCGCTGATGAACGGTTCGGGACGCGTGGCAACCGACCCCGACAGCATGTTGAACATCCGGCTCATTCCGTGCCCCCAGAGACCGACCCGCAACTCCACGTCACGCCGAGCGCTTCCGTGCTGCCTTTTGTTTCGACGCTTTGCCCGCTACTGGTTGATGCTGATTCTTTGCGTTCAAGGAACCGGCACCCTTCGACTCGATCGTTTGCCCGAGTTCGGAAGATCGTGCCGGGTGTGGCAAGATATCGGGTTCTGCGGAATCATCCGATTCGGGGAGTTCCAGCCCGAGCCGCGAGATCGCTTCCATCGCGGCTTCGAGGTCGATGGTCTCCGCGCCCGCATCCGCCGCGAGGCTGGCCGCCAGGCCAGCGACCTGGTTCAGCAATCGCGGCACACCACCACACGCGGCCGCGATCAAAGGTGCGGCCCCTTCATCGAACACGGCATCCGGGTCGCCGCCGGCTGCCTGAATCTGATGGAAAAGGTAGTCGATGGCTTCTTCTTCCGTGATCGGCTCCACTGCCACACGAACGGCGATGCGCTGGGCGATCGCCTCGAACGCGGGCCTTTGCAGAGCATCGCGCAGCATCGGTTGCGCGACCAGAATCGTGAAGAGTGCCGTGCCGTGGCGCGTCTCGATGTTGCCAAGCAATCGCAGTTCTTCCAGCGCGGCGGACGTGAGATGTTGGGCTTCATCAATCAGGAGCACGGTGGGGAAACCCGAGACCGCAGACGCCTGCAGCAAGTGCCCGGTGACGGAGAGCCGGAGTTCCTGTTCACTGAGCCCCTGATAGGGTTCGCTCAGATCGAAGAGGATTGCCTGCAAGAATTCGTTCGGTCGGGCTGCGTGCACATTGGGGATCACCGCCCGCGGCACATCGGGGAGCAGTTGTTCCAGCCACTGGCGAGCCACGAGCGACTTGCCCACACCGGGATTGCCATCCAGCAACACGACGGAATCGCGGCGAGCGAAACCGGACGCAACCGTGGCCAGGGCGATCTCGTGCCCCGCGGAAGGGAAGTACGAGTCGGTGTCGATCGCCGAGCGAAACGCCGGGCGAGCCAAGCCGAAGTGTGACCAGTCCACGCCAAACCCCTTCCCGCACAAATGCGGGCGCGGCAAATATGAAGCTTTCCCCCAAATCGGAGATCGACTTTTCTGAGGTTTGGACTTGAGGTAAAGGAGTTGCGGAAGGTCTGGGCCGAGGTTGAGGATTGTGAGGAATTTCCCATTTAGGTTTGGCACGCGATTTAGACTTGCGGGATGGGTTCGGATGGGTATATTTTGCGACACGACCTCACACGAGCTCAGTTGAGCTCAACGCGGCCAGCACTGCAGGAGGCAGTGGCTTATGAGCAGGACGCTCGCTTTGATTTCGGCAACGCTCGCATCGGTGCGGGCACTCGCCAAACAGGGTCGTCGGTGCGATGCACTGAAACAGGCCACACTCTTGCTGGAGCGGACCGACTTGCCCGACGAAGTTGCGTTCGATGCGAATCGCCTGGCCGGAGAACTGGCCATCGATCTCGAGAAGTTCACCAAGGCACGTCAACACCTTCGAGCTGCCGAGAATCTTCAGCCCACCGATGCGAAAACGCAGTACCTGCTTGGGATCGCCCACGAGCATGATCCACAAGGCGATGATCGCCGCGCTGCTGTGCGATATCGCCGGGCCAGCATCCTGGAACCCAACAACGCACACTACGCCGCTTGCCTGGGCCGCGCGCTGGTTCGCTGCGGCAAGGCGAAGCACGGTGTCCGCATCTTGCTCGCGTCTGCGAAAGTCTCGACAAGCGATGTCGCCGTGATTCGCGTGCTGGTGGATGGGCTGGTTGAAGCGGGGCGCGTCGATGCGGCTCGCAAGGTCGTGGTGAAAGCCCGCTTCCTCAATCCGAACAATCGCGAACTCGCGAGCCTCTGGGATCGGGTGCGCTTCGAAGCCGCTCGCACCAAGCAGGGGACGCGAACGAGGCAGGATGCTCAGTTCGCCATGGATGGCGCTCTGAATACTTTGCCGTTCATCCGCCTGGTGGGCACACCACCGCAGCGGACGGCCGATGGCGGAACGATCCGCATGGACCGCGTCTCGCATGCCCGACCGCACTTCCCGCGGATGCTGGGCTTGAAGGCCGAGAGTTAATCCTCAGCACATCTGAACCAGGCGGCCGGCAGGGACGCCAGGGCCGCAGACCTCGTCCGGCGCATGGATGCTCACCGGGCGAGGTCGCTTTATTCTGAGACTCTCAGCGCAAGAGTTGCGAGGCATCGAACGCGGGGCCGTCCACACAGACTCGCTTGTAGTCCCAGCCACCGTCCGGCGTCTTCACTTTCGTCACGCAACTGAAGCAGATGCCGACTCCGCACGCCATGGGCGTTTCCAGCGAGACCTGGCACGGCACGTCCCACTTTGCTGCCAGTTCTGTGAGCGCGTGCAACATGGGATCAGGCCCGCAGCCCACGAGCGGCCCGGTTCGGCCGCGGGCTTCCAGTAGCTGCGTGACGAAGCCATGATGCCCGAGCGTGCCGTCGTCGCTGGTGAGGTGAAGTTCGACACCGGCCGCACGGAAATCATCTGCTCCTGCAGCCAGGGCAGCCGTTCGAACGCCATAATAAAGGGCCACGGTGTTGGTGCGTTTCCGCGGTGCCTCGCCACCGAAGCCACGAGTGCCAAGCAATTCGCGCGCGTATGCCAGAAACGGCGTCTGGCCGATGCCACCCGCGACGAGCGTGACGCGTTCCGGCGTTCCCACATCCAGGAACGGTTTGCCCAGCGGCCCCCAGACTTCGAGCGATGCATCAACCTCGACGCCACACAGCTTGCCCGTCATCTTGCCAATGACGAGGTAAACCACGTCGATCGCCACGGGCTGGCCGGATGGGTCGAGCAAGGTGTCGTGGAGTGCGAACGGTCGGCCCAGCAGCGGATCCGTGGTGTTCGGTAAGCGCAGCATCACGAATTGCCCGGGCCGAATCGCCGCAGCGATCTCCGGGCAGGCCAGTCGCACGCGATACGTGCGCTCGGCCAGGTGGACATGTTCAAGAATGCGGGCAGTGCGCTGAAACATGGGCATCGCGTGCAGGGAACCGGGAATCGACACTATCGCCGCGTTCGTGGCGGCTTCTTGCTCGTGCCAGATGCATCGCTGCGACGCGGGCTGCCGGGTCGCGTGGGTTTCTCGCCCATCCTCTTCGAGTTCGTTGTGGGCTTCGCATATTTCTCACCCATCGGCTTCGGCCTCGGTGTGGGCCTCGCGGACTTTTCGCCCGTCATTTTCGGCTTCGGTGAAGTCTTTGCATATTTCTCACCCGTCGCTTTCGGTTTCTGTGCGGGCTTAGCAAATTTCTCCCCCATCGGCCTCGGCTTCGGTGTCGGCTTGGCAGCCGTGTCGCCCCTCATCTTTGGCTTCTCGGCCGGTTCCGTTTCTTGCTCGCCGGCCACCTTCGACGTCAGTCGGGTGATCTTTTCCTGTGCGGTCACCACCCACTTGCGCAACTCGACGAGTTCGGATTCACTCACCTTGCGGGCCTTGGCCCGGGGCAACTTGTCCAGTTTCACCGGCCCGATGGCCACACGCTTGAGCTTGAGCACCTTGTGATTCAACTTGGCGAGCATGCGGCGAATTTCGCGGTTCTTCCCTTCCGTCAGCACGATGCGGAGCCACGTGCTGTTCCCCTGAGGCTTCATGCGCCGCACTTCTCTGGCCCGCACTCGCCCCTCGCTGAGCCAGACGCCATCGAGAAGCTTCTGAATATCTTCGGGCGTCGGCCTGCCCGCCACGAGCACCTGATAGGTCTTCGGAATGCCAAATCGCGGATGCATCAGGGCGAAGGCGAGTTCGCCATCATTGGTCATCAGCAGCAGGCCTTCACTCGATTCATCGAGTCGGCCCACGGTGTAGACACGCTGTTCGACGTGCGGAAGCAGATCGATGGCCCGCGGTCGGCCGGCCGGGTCGTCGTTGGTGCAGAGGTAACCGAGTGGTTTGTGCACGGCCCAGTAAACCGGTTTCTCAGTGCGAACCGGGTGATCGTCCACCGAGACATCGTGTTTGGCCGGGTCGATCTGCGTGCCGAGATCCTTCACGCGGATGCCGTCGATCTTGACGCGGCCCGCTAGGATGAGCGTCTCGCAATGTCGGCGTGAACCGAGACCCGCATGGGCCAGATATTTGTTGAGGCGTTCCATAGAAGGGAATTGTATCGGACGAAGTGATGCGTGGTCGCGATAAGGCAGAAACAGTGTGTGGCAATCCAATCCTGAGCCCAGACGGTGCGATGCCGGGGTGGAACCGAATTTTCTTGGGCTATTGAATTCCTCCACAGGAACGTGGTCCTGCAGTGCGGAATACGGAATGCGGAGTGCGGAATGAAAAACCCAGCAAAACCGCCGCGATTGTCCTCGTGCCACCCCCCAGAGAAAATGGTTGCACCCCGATGCCGGTTCCGGGCTCTGGGCTGTTGACCGTTTCAGGGCATCCACTTACTTTTCGTCCGGCTTCCGGTCCCCGGGAAAGAATGGGCCGACGAACGTGCGTGAGGGTGTCGGCGAGTTCGTGGCGGGTGGAATTTGCCCCTCGAAGCGAGCCAACTTCAGGCGACAGTCCTGCAAATCCTTCTGCATCTCCTTGATGAGATCATCAATCTGCTTGGCCTGGGCGTCGCGAAAGGCCTTGCGTTCCAGGTCCGCGGCGCGGTTCTTCTCGATGTCCGCTTGCAGCTTTTGCAGTTCGTCGCGCGTGGCCTTCAGGTCTACGGTCACAGCGACAAGCCGCTCCTTGAGCACTTCGACACCGGCCACATCCTTCTTGACGGCTTCGACACCGGCCACGCGCTCCCTGATCACCTCGATACCAGCCGTGTCCTTCTTCACCGTTTCGATGGCCATCGCATTCGCGTTCATCCGCTCCTTGAGGCCCTCGATATCGGCCTTGAGCCCCTCAGCCGCACGGATACGCTCGTACTGGCTCTGGCTGCGCGACTGGAATTCATCCTTCTTCACCAGTTCGGCACGGGCCTCGCGCTCGCGGCCAATCTCCGCACGCAGTTCGACGATGGCGGATGAAATGTTGTTGAAGAGCGTGATAGAAACCAGTGCCACGATACTCAGGATCGCACCGCCAAAGACACGCCAGAAGATGGAGAGCTTCTCGTCCTCGTGCTTCGGCTCTTTCTCGGCGTGCTTCAGCTTATCCCGGCTCGATTCCGACGCCGAGCGAAGCGTCTCGACCGCGAGGACGGACGGGCCGTGCTCGGTGGAATTTTGTGCATCCTGCTGAAAAGAGTTGCGCGACACGGATCCATCCCCCGCTGAATGCCTGTGATGCTGCCGACTGGATTTGGGAGCGTATACCGCCTCCGTTCCGGCCGTGCAAGGCAAGCCCCGCGGTCGGACTGGTTGACTCGGCTGGCTCCGGTTCCGTCGTGGGGGTAACGCCAGATCTTGAAGAGATTGCGCGGCGCGGCTGCGGATTTTGAAAGGTGGAGAATAAACGCAAAAGTGACCCGGATTTGCTCAAGAATCCGGAAGAATTGTGCCGATAATTATTTCTTTTTTGCCCACTCGCGCCAGGCGGCGGCAGCCGCTTTACGTTCCGCCGCGGTCGTACCCGCTTTCGGGCCGAAGTCCTCACCTGCGGAGAGGCTCTTCAAGCCCGCGTGGGCCGCACGCACGACGAGATCATCTTCGTCCATCAGGCGGTCGATCAAATCGGGTATGAAGGCCTTATCGTCCTTCATGGCGGCGGCGAGCACGGCCCCGCGTCGAAGCTCCGGATCCTTCGACTTCAACATGGCACGCAGGGTGTCCGGGTTCATTCGCACCAACCGCTCAGCCAGTGCCTCGCGGGCCTCGCGCTTGCGGGCAGCATCGAGCCGCGGAATGGCCAGCAACAGCGCGACCGTGAAGTCGCTGCCCTTGCTATCACGCACCTTGTACAATTTCTTGTCCCATTCGCCCGGCGCAGCGCCCAGCAGTTCGGACGCAAGCTTCCCCGATTCGCTCTCGAGCGGGAGTGGCAGAACGGGCTTCGGCTCGCCTGGCACACTCGGGTTAATGCTGGCACCCGGCTCCGTGCTGGGGTCACCGTTCACTTCGCCACCCGGGCCCGTGACGGCTCGCAACTCGGCATCGGTGGTGGAACGCTGGACTTGCTGCGACAAATCCTTCACAACGTTTGAACGCGTGAGGAACAGGATCGCGAACGCGGTGTTTACCTCGGTGGGGTAGCCGCCGGGCCAGGAGCCATCACCCGCCTGGGCACGCACCAGCGAGTCGGCACCGGCGGCATACCAGTCGACCCCACCGATCTTGTCCAGGCCGAAGACGACGCCAACACGCTCCATGGACCAGAGGAAATAGAGATCGTGGTTGCCGTGGCCCATGTTCTGCAGCATCAGCCGGCCCTGCCCTGCGCGGGCGCTATTCGCGAGCATGGCACCGAGCCCGAGCATGCCGCGCTGCATCGCGAAATCGAGCCGGTCCGGGGCCCGCTTGCCGGGTTTCTCGGCTGGTTTCGACTTCGGCTTGATGAAAGGATCGCTGGTGCCGCCACCCGTTGTTGGTGTTGGCTCCGATTTGCGTTCGACTTCCTTGAGGTACTTTTCTTCCCGCCGTGCGTAGCCTGTGGCAAGGCCAAGCAAGCCCGCACAGGTCATGGAGGGCGAGTCCGCGGCGGCACCGCCGACACTATAAGGCCAACCGCCCGTGGCCATGTCCTGCGTGCGGATGAAGCGCTCGACAACGAGATCGAGCGCCGCTTCCACGGGCATGCCGTGCTTGCGCGATGCCCACAAACCAAGGATGCCGAATTGCGTGTTCGAATTGTCGTCGCCAGGATTATTGGGGCGATTGCGGGCCGCGAGTGCTCGGCCATACGTGATGACATCCGGATGCAGTTTGCCGCGTTCGAGTTTCACCTTGCCGTTTGGGCCAAGCTGCGCCCGCAGCCACTGGTCTTCCGGTGGTGTCACGGCATCAATGCAGGAATAGGTCCAGCCGCCGTCGCCGTTCTGTCCGGCCAACAACCGCAAGGCCAGCATCTGTATGAGAGGCACATCAACGGGATCGGCATTGCGATCGAGATAAAGCAGACAAAGTGCGACGGGGTAGGTGTTGGTTTGGGTGTACGAGGCATCGCGAATGTGCTTCGTGATGGCCATCACGGCCGGGTCGTCGAAACGGGCACCCGATTCGAGCAGGGCCAGGCCGACGAGTGCATTCGCTCCGATGTCGCTTCCCAGTGGCTGCTTCTTCAGAAACGCCGCACCTTTCGCAATCGCCGCGTCGATCTGCTCGCGCGTGGCAGCACTGGCGGGCATGCCAAGGATAAGCACCGCAACAATGGCAATCAGCAGACGCGACATCAGGGAATCCTCGCCCAAAATGGGACGCCTTCAGCGTACCACACCCATCATTAGCGCACGAGCACATCCAAAGGCACGAGGTGATTAATCAGGTACGACCGGCGATCCACATCCCGGGTTGCAGGCTGTGTGTTGCCCTTGTCGTCGGTGCATTTGACGACCAGCTTCGCCGGTCCCTTCGCGGCAGGCACGTTCCAGGTGAAGGACCAGTCGCACCAGGTGAAGGGTTTATCATCGTTGGCCAGCTTCGCCGCGCCCCAGGTGGTGCCGCCGTCCGTGCTCACCTCGACCTTGGCCACCTGATGTTCGCCCGCCCAGGCCTTGCCCGAGATCGTCGTCGGCTTTCCAGCCATCACGGTGTCGTTCAAGCCGAGTGACGTGATAATCGCCTTCGCCTGAATGATGGTGACCGGCACCAGTTCCGGCAGATCGTTGCGGCGAACCTGATACGCATAATGGTCTGTTTGCCACAACCCCGTGTAGGGCCGGTCCGTGATGATGATCTTGCTCAGCCACTTCACGGAGGCCATGCCATACCAGCCGCCGATCACGGCTCGCAGCGGAGCACCGTGGCTGGGTGTGAGCGCTTCGCCGTTCATGCTGGTGGCGATCCGGCACTCATCACGCTGGGCCTTGGCCAGTGGCACACTGCGATCGAAATGGAAGCTGCCCGTGCTGGATGCTGCGCCGCTGACTGCACCGCTATCGCCGCCGACGAGCACGACATCGACGGCACCAGGCTTCACTTTCGCGCGTTCGAGGATCGCCCCGAGCGGCACGCCGCCCCATTCGGCATTTCCCACAGCGCCGCTGCCCCACTGCAAGCCCGAGGCCGCCGGTGTGAGATACACCCGGCCATTCCCCGCACACTCGAGCAACAGCGGCTTCGTCACCGCGGGAAGTGCACCCAGGTCCTTCATCGAAAGTTCGAGCGGGTTGCCCACATGACCGGCCACGGTGAGTTTGAAGTTCTGGGTATCGATCTTCGGCACGGCAAAGTGGCTACGGACGTAGAAGAGTTCGTTCGGTGTCTTCCAAGGCACCAGTCCGCTGAGCGGCGTCTCGAGGTTGGTCGGCATCTGCTGCCGCACGATGAGTCCCGCACCTCCTGGTTCCTGGATGCGTGCTGCAGTTCGCCCTGCAAATAATGGCAATGTCGCCAGCGGTGCCGCCCGCAACCATTCTCGACGCGTCAGGGACATGATGAAGCTCCAGCAGCGGTCTCACGCCTTCAGCGTGAAGAGACTAATGCGACACCATCCCAGGGCGGCGTCGCTGCGCTCCTGGCCCTGGGCTATGCAATCCCACGCTTTCAGCGTGAAAACCTATTCCATTCCCCTTCACCCAGGGCGGCGTCGCTGCGCTCCTGGCCCTGGGCTATGTGGTCTCACGCTTTCAGCGTGAAGAGACTAATGCGACACGATCCCAGGGCGGCGTCGCTGCGCTCCTGGCCCTGGGCTATGTGGTCCCACGCTTTCAGCGTGAAAACCAGAGCCGCCGACCCATGGCGGCGTCGCTGCGCTCCTGGCCCTGGGCTATGCAATCCCACGCCTTCAGCGTGAAAACCTATTCCATTCCCATTCACCCAGGGCGGCGTCGC
>JBGSZR010000291.1:0-2819 GCA_041750275.1 Gemmataceae bacterium | reverse complement strand
GATTGCTGGCAATCCCGATTCGAACACAGCACCACCTCAGCTCCGCATCCGGCTCGTGGTGCTCCGCGGCCAGCGGCTCGGGATCGAATATCCGATTTACGAAGGACGCAACACGATTGGCCGCTTCGTCGATAAACCGGTCGATGTCGATTTACTTTCGCAGGAAGCGGTGGAGCAAACCTGGTGTTCGCGTGTGCATGCCGCCATCATCGCGGACAAAGGTTCCATCTATGTCGAGGATTTGAATAGCTTGAACGGTACCTGGGTGAACGGTTCGCGCATCCATCCCAGTCAGCCGCGTATCCTCAAGCATGGCGACGTGGTGCAAGTCGGCACGGTGCAGATGAAATTGGTGGTCGGGTAAGTCCTTCGCGTTATGAAGTCCGTTCACTTTCCCATGAGGCGGAGCCCCAGCCAGGCACCCGCCAAACCCGCCAGCACCGAGCCAGTGACGTAGCCCAGCGCCCAGGCGTGCTTGCCGTCGCGTATCAACTCCAGCGTCTCCAGGCTGAAGGCCGAGAAAGTGGTGAAGCCGCCGCAGAAGCCGGTGCCCAGCAAGACGTACCAGTTCCTACGTGCGGGATCCGGGTGATTCAGAAAGCAACCGGCGATGAGTCCCAGCAGAGCCGAGCCGACGACATTGATGCCAAATGTGGCCCAGGGGAATTCAAGCAGTTCCTGCCAGTTCGCAACCGCACGCCCGATCCAGTAACGGGCATTGGCACCCGCTCCGCCTCCCAGCGAAAGGAGAACGATCGGGTGCGTTAAGACGAGCACAAACCAGTCGGACATACGACTCGGGGGGTGTAACCGAATTTACTTGGGCTATCGAATTCCTCCGCAGGAACGTGGTCCTGTCGTGCGGAATTCGGAATGCGGAATGCGGAATAAAGAACCCAGCAAACCGCCGCAATCGTCCTCGTACCATCCCCAGAGAAAATGGTTGCACCCGACTCGGGGAACAGAATAGGTTGGCCTTATGAACTTCGGCTTGAACAGCCTCTCAATGCAAGCGGCTCACCGGCCTCCCGTGACGGGGACGCCGTTCAAGCGAAACGGCACCTCGACAGGCTTGGGATAGCTGGCCGTGAAGGTGACAATGGCCGGATCGCCGCTGGTGTTGTTGGTCGGGGAGAGCGTGCAGGTGAGGCGGAGAGTGGTCCAGGTCACACCATTGCGGAATGTGTGCTGGATGGATGAGGCCGAGAGCGTGAAGGCTTTTCCCTCGGCGTCCATGACTTTCAATCCATGTAGCCCGTGGATCGTGTTTCCGGGTTGCACCTTCGTGCCATCGTAGCTCAGTTCAATCGTGGCTCGCCATTTCCCCGACACATCCTTCGAAAGCAACGCACTCATCTGAGCACCCGCGGGGTTCGAGCCGACCACAGAGGCACCCGGCTTTACATTGCGGAGCGTGATAATCGGTTGTGGGGCCACTCGCATCGAGCCGAAGATCGAGCCCTGGAACTCCGTGAGTGTGCTCGAGGCCCGGCTGCCCGGCTTCAACTTCACAACCGATTGACGAATGCTTGGCACGAAGGACTCTGCGGAGGCCACGGGAAGCGGCACGTTGGCGTTGCCGTTCACGATCACCACGCCGCCGTTCACCTGCTTGACCATCACCACACCATTGCCTTGCTGCAGAATCTGCGGTGCCACCGCAGGCGGGCCGCCGGGAATGGTGGACAACACCTGGCCGATCTCGTCTTCTGCTCGATCCACCCGAACTGTGGCATTTTCCTGCCAGTTCAGCCTCGGTTCGGGCCAGACGTTCAGCAGCACTGCCGCCGCTTCGGGCACCCCGGCCGCAGCTGGCATCTGGATCGCTTCCACGCAAACCGCACCATAAACCGCCGCGGGCCGACGCACGGCACCATTGCGAGGCGTGAGCACAATCGCATTCGACGTGGGTTGCGGAGCCGGCGCTGCACCCGAACCGAATGACGGTCGCCCCCGGAAACCCGGCGGCTGCGGCTGAGGTGTTTCGATCGGTGCGGTTGCTTGTGGATCGCGTGAATCCGGTGCGACAAAACCGGCCACCGAATGAATTCGCAGATCCGCCGCGTCGCACAGTGCCAGCACCGCTTCCCAGAATGGAACCTGATTCAGCTTGATCGTGATCTTCTTGTTCGCCCGATCGCCCGCCTGGTTCAAATCGAGACTCACCGGGTATTTCGCCTGTTTCGAGAGTTCCGCGAGCACATCCCGCACACTCGCCAGTTCCAGATCGAAGGAGACGAGCGTGGGTGCGAGGTTCTTGCGGTTCTCCGCACGATAGCCAATACGGGCGATGAGCTTCTCGGCTCGCCGTGAGGCTTCAAGATTATTGCTGGTTCGGGCTTCCTGCAGAGCGGGCAAGGCCGTTTCGCCGATGGCATCGAGTCGCTTCTCCGCGGCGTTGCGTGTGTCGTAATCCGCGTCGCCGAGTTGCTCGATGAGGCGCGTGATCTCGTCAGTGCCCGCGGTGGACGTGTCGTCGAACGCGCAGAGTGAACCTGCGAGCAGGGCCAGAACCACGACGGCAGCAAGTGTGCGAGCCATGCGACGACTCCGGAAGTGCGGGCAACAATAAGAGAATACTCGAATGCGAGCGGCCGGGGCAAGCAGCCCCGGCCGGTGCGTTACAATCGATTCGAACGAAGCGGGTCTCAGGCAACGATCTTGTCGATCACCTTGCCTTCGCGGAACAGCTGGATCGGGCGACCGGTCGGGCTCTGCAGTTCGGTGAACGGATCAATGCCGAGCCGGCTGAAGATCGTGGCCGAGATATCGTCCGGAGTCACGGGGTCCGTGGCGGGAGCCATGCCGCTGGCGTCGGT
>JBGSZR010000290.1:0-51429 GCA_041750275.1 Gemmataceae bacterium | reverse complement strand
GTCCCAGATGTCGGCCTTGTATCCGCGGAACCCGGCGCTGGCGAAGTGCCCTCGCTTCTCGAGGGCGGGCGTGCCGGCCGCCGGCGAACAGCCGTTGTCGCTCGTGACCACGACAAGCGTGTCATTCGCGACGCCCGCCTTGTCCAGTGACGCCAGCACCACGCCGACGGCCCAGTCGGTTTCCATGACGAAGTCGCCGTAGTCGCCCAGCCCGCTGCGCCCTTTCCATTCCTTGGACGGGACGATCGGCGTGTGCGGCGAACTGAGCGGCAGGTATAGAAAGAACGGCTTGCCGGTCTTCGCACGGTCGGCCACGTAGGCGCTCGCCCGCCTGGCCAGGAGCGGGAGCATGTCCACCGGCTCGACCAGTTGTGTGACGCGGTCGTCCTCGAAGACCGACTTCATCATCCGGGCGTGGTGGAAGCCAAAGAAGTGATCGAACCCGCGGGTCGTCGGGCCGTCGCGGGTGATCGATCCGACCGGCGCTCCTTCCAGTTTCTCTTTCTTGCCGCCGCCCTTGCCTTGCTCGGCGATCGTGAACCCGAGGTGCCACTTGCCGACGCACGCGGTGTGGTATCCCTTCTCTTGCAGCAGTCGCGGCAGGGTGAGGCGGTCTTTGGTGACGAGCGGCTCGACGTAATTGTCCAGCACCCCGCTCTGCAGGTGGGTCCGCCAGGCGTAGCGCCAGGTCAGGAGGCCGTAACGGGTCGGGGTGCAGACGGACGACCCGCTGTGTGCGTCGGTGAACGTCATCCCTTGCGCGGCGAGTTTGTCGAGGTGTGGGGTCTTGATCTTCCCGCGTTCGGGGTTGAGTCGTTGAACGTCCCCGTACCCGAGGTCGTCGGCGAGGATGACGACGACGTTCGGCTTGTCGGCAGCCGCGGCGTTGCGAGCAGCCAACAAGCAGGCCGCGAGCGTCAGAAGCAGCGTCGTGGTGCGCATGAGTTTCCTTTGGGGAAGCAGGTCGAGACGAATCACTTGCCCACGTCCTTCACGTCAACGGTGCGGACCTTCAGGTCTTTGAACAGTTCGTTCGCCTCGGACTTGGCGGTGCGGGTGTCCTTGCCGCTCGTCCACAGGGGTGTTGTCGTCCCGTCCAGGTGGCGGATGCGCAGGTTGTCGAGATAGACGGTGAACGTGCCGGGGGTGCCGCCGGTGAAGACCACGCCGTGCTTGCCCAGTGGGCCAGGCGCGGTGCTCGACAGTCCGACGATGCGGTGCTCCCACGTACTCCTCCCGTCAGCGATGCCGGGGCCGGTGCTCTGATCGCGGCCGAACTGGTCCACCGCCGTGCCGGGCTTGAACAACGGGCCGAACGGCTTGCTGTTGTTCCCTTCGAGCGTGGAGAAGTACGGGTGCCGCTTTGGGGTGCCGGGCGCGAAGGCGATATCGAACTCGATCCAGTCGGTGGCGTATTGTGACGCGGCCCAGTTCGCAACCGTGACGGCGAGGCGGTCCTTCGGCTTGGCCTTGTCGGTGATGGTAACAGTGACGGCCAGCACCTCGCCTTCCGGGGCAGGCCTGGCGTGATACTTGGCCGGGGCCGGGCGATGGCTAACCGCCAAGCCCATCGAGTCCGCCCACACGTCCATCTTGGCCGTGAGGTCCTTGACTACTTCCGGGTGGGCGTCGGCGACGTTCTTCGCCTCGGCCTCGTCGGCCTGAATGTCGTACAGCTCGAAGCGGTCGAAGAAGCGGTGCAGCTTCCACTTGTCGGTGCGAAGCGCGTCCTCGTCCCGCCAGACGAAGTAGTAGCTCTCGACCGGGCTCGGCTTGCTATCACGGAGTGCCGGCCACACGTTCTTGCCGTCGAGCGGGCGGGTCTTCGGCATGGTCGAGTTGGTCATGGCCATGAGCGTCGGGAACATGTCCAGCCCGCCGCACAGCCCGTCCCACTTCTTTCCGCCAACCAGCCCGCCCTTCGGCCAGTGGATGACCGTGGGCAACCGCACCCCGCCGTCGTAGATGGTGTGTTTGCGTCCGCGGAGCGGCAGGCTGCTGCCGGCCTCCATTGCCCCGTTGTCGCTGGTGAACACCAGGATGGTGTTGTCGAGCAGTTTCAGCTTCTCCAACTCGGCCACGATGGCGGCGACGTTCTTGTCCATCGACTGGAGCATCGCGGCGTGGATGTGCTTGTCTTCGGCGCTCGCCTTCGGGTTGGCGGCGGGCAACTTCGCGGCCTTCTCGGCGTCGATGCCAGCGAGGTCGTTCTCCTTCGCCTGAAGCGGGGCGTGGGCGATGTGGAACGGGATGTAGCAGAAGAAGGGCTTGTCCTTGCTGTCGCGGATGAACTCGATGGCGTACTTCGTCACCAGGTCGTCGGTGTACCCCTCGTCTTTGGGGCGGAACTCGTTGTTGTGCCACCACGACACCGGCCCGCGGCCCTGCACAGTCTTGCGGTTGAAATAGTCCGCTCCGCCGCCGTAATACACCCAGGCCTCGTCGAACCCGTGTGCGTTGGCCCCGTGGCCGAAGACAGGCTTCTTGTTCGGTATGGCCTTGAACGCCTCGGCGAACGCGACGCGGTATTCGGGCGAGTCCGGGTCGTTACCGTTGTGCCACTTGCCGAACACGCCGGTGCAGTAGCCGTTCGCCTTGAACCCCTCGGCGATGGTGGTCTCTTCGAGTTCGAGTTCGCCACCCACCTCCGGCCCAGTGCCCACACGAATCGGGTGGCGACCGGCGAGGAGCATCGCGCGGGTGGGCGAGCAGACGCACCAGCCCATGAAGTTCGACAGTTCCACGCCTCGACCGAACAGTTTGTCAATGTTCGGGGTCGGCACGCCCCCGCCGTGGACGCTCAGGTCGCCCCACCCAACGTCGTCCGACAGGATGTACACGACGTTCGGTTTATCGGCGGCGAGGGCCGGGCCACCGACAGCGAGCAGAAACAGGATGACGAGCAGCCGACAGAAACGGGGGAACATCGTGGATTCCTCGTGAGATGGCGGCAACGAATGGAACGGGGGCTACCTGAATTTCTGGTTGTACTCGGTGGCTCGCCCGACGATCTCCATGACATCCGACTTGTAGGCCGAATACTTCAGCTTGGCGACGTCCGCACCGTAGAGAGTTTTCAGCCAGACGAGGGCTGACATCTCCAGCAACATGGGGCCGCCGTGCCCCAACTTGTCGTCGCTGAATAGAGCCGCTTCACCTTTGCCAAACAGCTTCGTGACATCGGGAAGTTTGTCCGTGTCGTAGCGGCTCTTTAATTCCGATGCCACTTTCCCATAGTTGATGAAATAGATGTGGTTCTTCGGGTACGCCTTCCGCAGTTCGGTGACAGTCTTGAATAGTCCATCGCCAATCACCTCGATGGCCTTGTTGTATTGGTCGGTTCCCAGCTTCGTTCCGCCGGGTACCCATGGGGCGCCGATGAAAAACCGTGTCTCGGGGTTGTGTTTTAGCGCCAGGTCAATCCAACGCTTGTAGTCTTCGAGCGAACTGCCCAATTCTCCGAAAGCGGTCATGCCCAGGAGGTCAATTTTCCCTGTCGCCAGGGCATCTTCAATCTGTTTCTTGTGCTTCGGGTTGTTCCAAAGCTCACCCGGTGCGCCGTTCTTGCCGCCAGCGAAGACGAATTTCGACTGGTGTGATGAGAAGCCGTTCTGACCGGCCACCTTGTCGAACGACTTGGCCACCGGGATGAAGAAACTGTGTCCGATGAAGAGGCAGTTGGCCCCGTCTTTGAACACCGGCTCCGCTTTGGCCGGAACGTCTGCCGCGCCGGCGGACGCGAAGGCCAGAAGGGAGGATGCGAGCACCGCTTTCCACTTGAGCATCGGAGGCTCCACGTTCGTGACTGGTACTGGCGACACCACACCGATCCGTTCACGGTATTTCAGGAGAAGGAACTCAAACACGCGGACGGATCCGCGTCCGGTGCCCTACTTGGCATTCTTCTTGATCAGCCCGATCGATTTCTTGGAAAAGCGTTCGCCGAGTTTCTTGTACCCGTCCGCGGAGTAGTGAAGAGCGTTTTACGCATCGTTCAGGTCATCCGTATCGACCCAGGCCCCGCGTGGGAACGCCTCGGCCACTTCCACCTGGGCCATGCGCACCTTGGTCCAGTGTGAGTACTTCTTATCCGCCAGGTCGAAATCACTCAGGCGGCCGATGACGAAGTTGATGTCTGGGCGCTTGAGGTCTTCCGCGAGCTGGGCAATCAAACCCTTCAAACTGGCCGCATATACGTCGCCCTGTTTGTCCCTGGCATCCCGCTCGCCTTGCATCCAGATGAATGTGACGGTTGTGTACTTGTTTTCTTTGATGGCCGCGTTGACCTTTTTCATCAACCGGTCATAGAGATCGCCGGTCGTGGCCGGGGCGTCGCCTTGTGCCGGTTTCCACTTCTTGTACCAGCGGTGAATCGGCTGGCCGCTCTGGGCATCCTTCACGACTGTGACATTTCCTTTTCCGAATTCCGCCTCCAAGTTCGGCGTGAACGAAGTGCTCGGATCGAGGTTCGCCATATTCGACTGCCCCGAAAGGATGAAGAGGTGCTTCTCCTGGTCTGCGGCAATGACGGACGACGCACAACCCAGCGCAAGTAGGGTTGCGATAACGAAGTCATTCATTCGGTAGACTCCTCGCCGAAAGTACGTGGATCAGTTCGGTTGCCGTTTTGTTCGGATGGTATCCAGCACGGCCGCGTGAAGTCCCTGCACCTCGTCGGGACTGAGCGAACGGTTGAAGAACGCCAACTCGTCGATCCGGCCGTCCCAGAGGGCGTGGTCGCTTCGATCCGTTCCGAACCAGACAGGTGCCGAATTGCCGGCGGCGATGGCCGGGCATTTCTGGACCCCGACTTGGTTGCCATCCACAAACAACCGCAGGTACTCTCCGTCCGCGGTCATGATCAGGTGGCACCACTGACGGCGCGGCAAGGGAGCATCCCCGGCGCATGCGACCAGCTCCCCGTCCCGCGCACGAACGGTGGCCCGAGGCCGCCCGCGTTCGTCCACGGAGAGGGCGAAGTTGCCATTGTGTTGATCCAGATTCGTCACGACCGAGGAGCCGTTGGTCAGGTTCTCGAGATACACATGAGCCGTGATCGACAGCCGCCCTCCGTCCAAAACGGGCGGCCGTGTGACGACGGCTCCGCGCCCCGCCGACCTCCCTCCGACCAGCAGTGCTCCCCCCAGAAAGCCAGGGGCGCGGGGAACTCGGTTAGGCTCGCCGAGCAACTCGCCGCTATACTCGGGTGGTTCACAAGGGAAGCCCTTGCTGATCGGCATCCGGTAGTAAGCAACGGGCTTCAGTTCTTTCACCGCCCGGCAATATTTCTTTTGCGGTTCGTCAAAGCTCCGAATGAAACCATCCGTCGCCAACTCGATCTCGACGGGCTTTCCGACGGAGTCATCGATCGTGATCGCTTGCGACGTTCTGAGGTCCACCGGGTCGCCTGCCGGGACACCCATTCGCGCTTTGGGCAGAACGCGGACATGACCTTGGAAGACGTGCACTTCACTGGCCCCCGGTCGAACGTCCACCGAGAACTCCGTCCCGAAATCAATGACGTCCGCCCCGGGTGTTACCACGGTAAAGCCCACTCCTTCCGGCGGCACGGTGACGGACAGCCGACCCGTGTGCAGGACGAGCCGTTTGCCGCTGGCGGCTTCAAAGCGAGTTGGTGCTTCGAGGTACACCATCACACCGCTGTCGAATTGGAGGTTCAACAGCCCGTGCTGGAGCCGATACTCCCCCTCTGGTAGGTCGGCCCCGTTCCACTCCCGATCGTCCTTCGTCAGCACGGCATCCACCCCGCTGACGACTGAAGCGATGTTCCGGCGCGAAGTATCGGGAAGCCGGTCGCGTTCCGGCCGGTAGAGAACCAATAGCAAACAGGCGGCGGTGGCCAGCGTGGCAATGCCAGCGACCAGACTACGACGCGCGGGCCATCTTGACCGGTTCGACCCGGCGGCAGTTTCGGGCGCGGCAGCGGTCTTATCGTCGCACACCTGCAACGCCGCGGCCTGGAGCTTTCTGCGTCGGAGTGACCGCCGCAGATCGGCGTGCAACTCGGCCCGCCGGGCAAACCGCCCGAGGTTGCTTGGCGATTCCAGCCACTGCTGGACCTCCGCAATCTCATCCTCGGAGGCCTCTCCGTCGAGAACGCGGTCGATGAGTTCGTCGGTCACCGACATTACGCATGCTCCGTTGCGAGTCGCCGTTGGATGCAATCGGCCAATGCGGTCCGAACGCGGGTCAGGAGGACTCGCACCGACCCGCTCGTCGAACCGATTTCGCGAGCGACTTCCGCAGCGGGCAGTTCGTCCACGTATCGAAGTTCAAGTATCCGCCGCGATTTTTCCGGCAGTCCATCCAGGCAGGCTTCCAATGCCTCGCGGCGCTGATTTCTGCCGTCTGCCTGTTCCGCAATCGTCTCCGCGAGTTTTTGCAGCAGGTCGTCTGAAAACACAACCCGGCAACGGCCCTGAACGCGGTAGAAGTCGATCACCCGCGACTTCGCGATCCAAAGTGCCCACCCGGTGAACGGCCGATTGGGGTCGTACTCGTCGAACCGCCGGGCAAGTTCCTGGGCAATCCGCTGGACCACATCCTCGGCGTCGTGGAAGCCCGAGATCGCGGCGAAAACGTAGGCCGATACAGCAGGCTCGACCTCAAGCCAGCGTTTGGCAAAATCCTCTCGTGCCTGACCTTGAGTCATCGTTCGCTACACCTACTATTGCACACCACCCGGTATGCCGATACTCAGTTCGAATCGTTAACAAAAATCGGTGGACACCGAGAAAAGGCACCTACGTTGCCGTTCATCGCATCTCGGATTGTGGTTTCTTCAGGTCCGGTAATACCGAGTTTCCAGGTCTCGTTACCAAACTCCCTGGCCTTCGCCCGGGGGTAAAATCCACCGTCGCTTCGAGCTTGCCGTCGTCATTCCAAAGCCGGTGTTGTTCACCCGTGAAGAACCGTGACGGTTGGCTGCTTCCGAGAGAGGCCGACATGACTATAACCTGAACACGGGAACATGGTAGAGACACCGAGAGTTTCTCCGATCCATCCGAGCCAGTGGCGGCGGGGATGTTTCGGGCGTCGACACGGGAGAGACAACAGCAGAGGCTTGGGCGGTGGCATGGCGGCGGTTCTGGTGCAGGGCAAGGCCACGGTCAGCGGCAATACGTTCGTCGGCGTCGGGGCCAAGCAAGGAAACGCCATGTGGGTCTGGGCGAACTCGACGGCGACGATCTCCGACAATGCCTTTGACGGCTACCGGGCGGCGGTGAACGCCACGAACGCCACCTTGGTCGTCACCGGCAATTCGATCAAGCACCCCCAAGGGACGGCGATTCTTATCAAGGACAGCCAGAAGCCCGCTCATGTTTACGGCAACACGGCGACATCCGCCGACGCCAAAGCAAAGGTGGTGGATGTGCAGGGGCCGACTGGAATCGTCGCCGACAATGCGGTGTCGGTCGAGAAGAAGTGATCCACGGAGGCGGAAGCGTGAAGGCAACCGAAGCCAGAAAGAAGCTGAATGGTCTCGCTTCGCCCGAGGTGGCATCGTCGTCTGCCCGCTTCTTCAAGACGGGTCCGGGTCAGTACGGCGAGGGCGATACCTTCATTGGAGTCCGGGTGCCAACGCTCCGTAAACTGGCCCGCGAGTGCCGAGCCCTGTCGCTGACGGAGATCGAAATCCTCCTGCACTCTTCGATCCACGAGGAGCGCCTCCTCGCCCTGCTGGTCCTCGTGCTGAGTGTCGGCAAGTGCGACGACGACCACCGGAAGGCGGTGTACGACCTCTACCGCGGCAACACGCAGCACGTCAACAACTGGGATCTGGTGGATACCTCGGCCCCGGCCATCGTCGGCGGGTATCTCAGGGACAAGTCCCGCCAACCCTTGCTCGGGCTGGCGAAGTCGGCGAGTCTTTGGGAACGGCGGATTGCGGTCATCGCCACGCAGCACTTCATCCGCTTCGGCCAGTTCGACGACACGCTGGCGATCAGTCGCCTTCTCCTTTCAGACAAGGAGGATCTCATCCACAAGGCGACGGGCTGGATGCTGCGGGAGGTCGGCGATCGGGACGAAGCGACACTGGAAGCGTTTCTGGACGAGCACGGGCCGGTCATGCCCCGGACGATGCTACGCTACGCCATCGAGAAGTTCTCACCCGAGAGACGGCGAGCCTTCCTCGATGCGGGTCGCCCGGCGAAGAGCAAGCGGGGAGGAGAGTAGATGGCCTTCGACGAAACCCTCGCCGAGCGCATCCGCCAGTGCCTCGCCCGCCGCAAGACCGTGGAGGAGAGGAAGATGTTCGGCTGCATTTGCTACCTTATCAACGGCAATGCACTGGTCGGAGTCTGGAAGGATCGGCTCATCGCCCGGCTTGGCCCCGGCGAGGGAGAAGCGGCGCTTCTGGAGCCGCACGTGCGGGCGTTCGACATCACCGGCAGGCCGATGCGGAACTGGGTCGCGGTCGAGCCAGAGGGCACGGAGGACGACGAGCTATTGAACGAGTGGATTGAGCGGGCGACGACATTCGTCACGACGCTCCCCAGGAAGTGAGTGATGAATTGAGCGGCCATTGATTGAATGGAGCCAAACCGCACCCCAAGGAATATCACCAATGATCCGTATCCGACCGTTTCTGATGCTGCTCGCCCTTCTTGGCGTGAGCCTGCTGCCGGGCACGATGTCCGGCCAGCCCGAGGACGAGAAGAAATACGCCCCGATGCCGTGGCACCTCGTCGATACGTGGTGGGACATCGGCGAGGAGAAGCCGTTTGAGAGCCTCGCTGTGGATGTGACCATCAGCGACGACGTGCCCTCATCCGTGAACCTGTACATCGCTCCCATCGGCCTGGGGCACCTCAGCAAGACGCCGTTCTACGGCGGCATCCAGACGCAGGCGGACGGTAACACGAAGAAGGATCAGAAGCTCCGCAAGCTGGGCCCCGGCTTCCTCTTCTCGATGTGGGGCGAACGCAGCCTCGACGCCATCCGGCCCTCGGACGGCGGCTACCTCCAGAGTTCCGGCCACGAGGGAGACTTCGTGAGCGTGCGTCGGCCTTACGAGTGGAAGAAGGGCAAGTACACCTACCGCCTGACCCGGATGGACCGAGAAGAGATCGACATCAAGCCATACACGTGGGTCGGGGCGTTCGTGTACTCCCACGAGAAGGACGAGAATGTGTTTATTGGCGCTCTACGCTTCAAGGGCGAAAAGCTGATTCTCGACCGCAAGGTGGCGAACTTCGTCGAGGTCTACGGGCGGCGCAGGCCGGTGGCCGACATCCCGAAGGTGACGGTCACGTTCGGCCCGCCCGTGGTGAACGGGAAGGCCGTACCGAACGCCGCTGCGGAGGCAATCTACCCGAAGGGCGTGCCGGACTACGCCGACACTATTGCCAAGGACGGTTCACTGGTCATCACCGTGGGGAAGCCGGTCGAGGTCCGAGAGAAACGCCGGGTGAAGTTGATCGACGGCACGAAGTAGCCGCATGTGTGTTGTGCAGGTCGAGTTTCTTGATCTCGTCCAGCCCGTCCCCGTAGTGGTTCGACTCCGGGCCGAGTGGCATCTCGTAGCTCCGGGACAGGTCGTCCCGCTCGACGTTGCGAAGTGAAACGAGGCCGCTCGTCGTCGGGTCCATGTCGTCACTCAGTGTCGCTGGACTGTCAGTGGTATGCTCACGGATATTCTGGCCACCAATGCCGCCCGCTACTCAGCGAGAACCGGCAGGTGGTGGCGCAAATGCCGCACGGCCTGCGGCACGAGTTGCCGAAGGGGTGAGCCATCTTGAGGCGTTGTGGACCGCGGTGCAGGACCACTCCTCGTGCGACTGGGCACGCAGAATGCAGAGGGCGTGCCGCCACAGGGCCGTGAACAGGGCCAGTTGCTCGTCGTGGTCGAACGACTGGTAGCCAAGTCGCTCGATGTCGTGTTCCGGTCGGCGCTCATCAGCAGCGGGCGATCCATCGCAATCGTCCGCATGATCCGGTCGGTGAAGAAGACTTCAGTACGCGTTCAAACAGCCGGCGTATTGCTTCCGATCAATCCACGATCGAACGCCCCAGAAGGGCGTTCACCGCATGGACCCATTTTCGGGATCCACTCAAATAGGAATTTTTTCCCATTTCGCGTTCGGTTTTGTCATTTCCGCCGCTCTGGTGAGTAAGGGGAACTCTTGCCCCGAGTTTTCTCACCAGGAGTCGATTCATCATGCGATCGCATCGAGCCGCATTCACCCTGATCGAACTGCTAGTGGTCATCGCCATCATCGCGATCCTGATCGGACTGCTATTGCCCGCCGTGCAAAAGGTGCGCGAAGCGGCCGCAAGGATGCAATGTCAGAATAACATCAAGCAATGTTCTCTCGCCCTTCACAACTATGCCGACGGTCACGAGGCCAAACTGCCGGCAATGAGTGCCGCCTACGCCCCGCAAAACAAGCTCATCGCCGCCCCGCATTTCGGGCTACTTCCATACATCGAGCAGAATTCAACGTATCAAGAGATCATTGCTCAAAGCAACCTTGATTATGTATCAGCTTCGTTGGTGGGTGGTACGAATGTTTACAGTATTCGCATCAAAATGTATTTCTGCCCGAGCGATCCGACCACTTCAAACACGGGGTCAATTGCTAATTACGCATTTAACTCGAGGGTTTTCGGTGATCCACACCCGTACACGCCGGCGACATTTGGAGCCAAGTCGCAATACTCACTTCACATTCTTGGCGACGGGACATCGAACACGTTGATGTTGGCCGAAGTATATTATCGGCCGACCTTCTATTTTGCCAAGCACACAAGCAGTTGGGCGCATGGCGTCAATGCAGTTGCAAGTTATTTTGGCTCAACACGAGTTCACGGAAATCTAACGCTCAACCCGCCGCAGAATAACCCTACGAATCTCCTTGCCGATGGTTGACTCGTGCAATCTGGCCATACGGGCGGCGTCAACGTCGGCTTGATGGATGGGAGTGTTCGTTTCGTCCGCAGTTCGATTACCCAGCCGACCTGGCAGAATGCAGTCACCCCGAACGATGGCAACGTCCTCGGCAACGATTGGTAACTTGCGACGACGGTCAGGTTGTGTCGCTGGACTTACTCGAACCCAACTCTTCGAGAGAATGACCATGGCGAGATCGGCGATATCCAAGAAAGAGCACGCGGATCACCCATTCGATCCGCGTGCGCGGAAGTGGCTGACCCTGTGTGAACGACAATCGTTCGGAGCGGTCCTGAAGTCTCCACTGGGAATGGGGAACCTGCTCCTGGCACCGCTCACATTTGGTTTCACATTCCTCTTGATGTGGATTCTTTATCAGCGAGCACCGCGACGGGTGTGGCTCGTCGCCGACCGTCTCCATGCCGATCGCTCACTACCCAAGGACGGTGTATCGCTCGGTGATATTGAGACGAAAGTCGTCTGGATGAAGTTTTTCTTCATCCGTTTGAATCGATTCGTGCACATCATTTATCACGATGATGACGACTCAGAATGTATGTTCAAGATTAATCAACTTTTCTATGGCCGAGCATCGATTGACTCGCTCATCGAGAAGCTTCGCACACTTACGAGGATAGCGTGAAATCGGCATCATGTGAGGATGGCCCATCGCTCAACTTTGCGGCAATCGATCGGAAGCCGGCAAAGAGCATGCGAACAATGCGGGGTTGATCCAGGCCGCTCGCGTTTCATCGAGCAGGGAGAGTGCATTCGGAGGTGTTGCGGGATCGGGCATCGGCGGCATCCTCGGTGCGGAGAGTCCCGAACAGTTTAGAGCCCGCCGGCCGGGAAATGTTCCGCTATTCCCCACTTTGAACGACTTCGAAAAAACTTCGCATTCGCACGTTCGCTTTTCGGATTTTGCACGCTGTGTGTTAAGGGCGGATTCATCGCATCACTCGGGTGCCGTGAGCCTGCCGATCACCTTGAGGAGTGCGCGCATGCACCGCCGTTCGGCCTTCACACTTATCGAACTTCTCGTCGTCATCGCCATCATCGCCATCCTCATCGGCCTGCTACTACCCGCCGTGCAAAAAGTGCGCGAAGCGGCCGCAAGGGCGAAGTGCCAGAACAATCTGAAGCAGATTGGACTGGGCCTGCATAACTACCACGATGCCATTGAGACTTTTCCCCCAGCCGGAGCTCGGGGCCAGTTCACAGGTGGAACTGGTTGGGGCTTCTCCTGGATGGTATTGCTGCTCCCATACATTGAACAAGAAAACTTCTGGAACCAACTCAACAAAACGTCTCCAAACCCTGGCTACAATGTCACCGCAAACAACGACATTTCCGAATCGACCGTCCTCTCAGTGTTCACGTGCCCATCCTCACCGTTCACACCAAAGGCGGCTCGCCACGTTGAGGCCGGAGCGAATGGGAATACCCAAGCCTCTGATTATGTCGCGATCGAGGGTTCGGTGAACGGAGGAGGTGTCACTGGCCAGGACATTAATAGCTACGGTATCAGTGGCGGGAACGGTATTCTGCTACGAGGGACTACAGCCACGCAAACGAGAGGGACAGTCAAGATTACAACCATCTCAGATGGGACCAGCAATACTATGTTAGCCAGTGAAATCTCGAACGTATTTCAGCATGGTACCGCCGGAGCAAAGGAGAGGGACATTCGACCGGGGGAACGTTTTGGTTTCATGATGGGTTCGAGCCACAACAACTACATGGACTCCGACAATCGAGGAATGAACTGGACTACGATCCGCTACCCAATCAACTATCGCGGTAACGTTAGCGACTGGGGCAACGACACAGCAGGGCTTTGTGATCGACCGTGTGCAAACCACCCTTTGCTGTCAGCTCACTCGGGCGGAGTCAACGTACTTTTTGGTGACGGCGCGGTCCGCTTCCTCAGGGACTCGACTGACTTGAACACGCTGTTGCGTTTGGGTGCAAAAAATGATGGACAGGTTGTTTCGCTGGACTGAGAAGTACCATGATGTCCGGTTCTGAAATCGTCGCCTTGGTCGCCGTCATCTTGGCTGCGGCTTGTGGTGGGCCTCATGATTCTGAGTTCCCCCCAGGGTTCCGAGATCCAAATCGAGGTATTCTGGGGAAGTGAGCGATTGTTGCGGTGGGTGCATGGCGACGCCCAGGCCATGCTCTCCCTCATCCTCACGGAATGGCTCGCCGACCTGGAAAAATTCAACTGCCTCGATTCATCGAATACACAATCCTTATAGGCATGATTATAGGCTTGGCGATTCCTGCATTCGTAATTGGAAGCGTGACGTCTATTTGCTTGTATGGGATGTCGTTGGGGTATCGTATTGCCATCACGGAACTTGATCTCAGAGGCCTTACTGTCATCGGACCAGTTACCTTGAAAATTCCACTCCCGACATTGGGCATAGAACTGATTCCGCCAGCCACGTTATTCATCCTTCACTCGCTCACTGGCATCCCCCCCCCCGGCACGAGTTGTGTTGCGAGGCGTGCCACGTATAGCTCTGGGTGATTCTTCCCATTTCGCGTTCGGTTTTGTCATTTCCGCCGCTCTGGTGAGTAAGGGGAACTCTCGCCCCGATTTTTTGATGGTGTCTGAGTTTGCGTAGTGCGTAGTAGGTCAGCCTTTCGAGGCTGACATTCCGCAGAAAAGCAGAAAAACATCAGCCTCGAAAGGCTGACCTACGCAAGCTGAGAGACTACCGATTTTTCTCAACCGGACGCGGTTCAAGTGGTCGTCACTGAGGTCGGGGCGGGAAAGCATGGCATGCTACGGTGCAACGAGTTCGTTGCCCCGCTATCGCAGCCCAGCCAATTTCAGTTGATACGGCCAAACTGGCAGAGTGTAGTTCAGATCAAGACTGTCAGCCCATCGGCAAATTGGCTCTCCGCTTCGTCGAATCGTCGCAGTGACTGAAGCGGGGCATCAGAGATCGGTCCGAAGTCGTTGTCCGAGAATTCGGGTGTACTGTTTGCGGCTGAGTGGCCGGGCTCATCGTCGCGTTTCCTTGCATGTCACTCGGCCTTGTCCTTGTTCCTGGTGGGCTTCGCCGCTCCGTTCGGCGGAGATGCCGGGCGGCTCTTCTTCTTGGGGGGCAGCATTGGCACTTCGGTTGTCGAATTCTTCGCCATCTCACGGAGTTTCTTGCGGGCCCGCGTCAGCACGGTGCCAATGGTATTCACAGGCACGTCCGTATCGCTGCTGATCTCCTCGTAAGATCGCCCTTCCAGATAATAAAGCCGAACGATTTCACGTTCGCGGCCGCCAAGTCGCTTGAGCAAATACTCCACCTCCTCAAGGCGTTCGATGCCCTTGACTGCAGCCGGGGCCTCGTCCAGGTCAGGTTCGGCATGGCGGGGGATGCCATCGCGAATGGCCGCTTTGACGTTCTGCCGCCGTACCAGTTCTTGAATCGTGATGCGACGGGCGACAACACTGAGGTATGTGGCGAAGCTGGCATGCCCACGGAACTCGCGGAGCACCCGATAGTTATTTGCGACGATTTTCAGCAGAACCTCGGCTGCAATGTCCTCGACATCCTCCGAGCCGAGCCGCACACTCCGCAGATGAGCCGTGTAGCCGATGACGTGATAAACCAGGCTTAAATAGCGATCGACGAAGTCGTTCCACGACCCGGGATCTTTATTCAGGCAGCGTTTGATGAGAGCGCGGTCCACCGCGGTGAACGGGTTTGCATCCACGTCCGGAACTCCCGTGACAGGCGGTGTGCGGAATAGCCCACATGTGGAGCGTAGCGTAGGTGAGCTTGACACTCAATCCGCGGACTGCGAGTTCGATTACTGGGCTATTTTACCCGGATGGGTGTCGTCGATACAACCGGCCGGGTCGGCGTTCTCATTTCCCTTGCAGTTTGCGTCCCGGCGAGTGATGATAGTTTACCTGCTCGACGATCCATCGACTCGCCTTCGTTTCGGAGCCCGCCTCCCATGCTCCGCGTTCTTGGAAGCCCTAAACAACTCTGTAACGGCACCACCCGCCGCGATTTTCTGACCGTGGGCGGCCTCGCCGGGCTCGGGCTCACCCTCCCACAATTTCTGCGAAATCGTGCCACGGCGAGCTCAGACGCGCCGCTCACCCGGGATGCGAATTTTGGCCGGGCCAAGTCGTGCATTCTTCTCTTTCTTTATGGTTCACCCAGCCAACTTGAACTCGCGGACATGAAGCCGGATGCACCCGAAGAAGTACGTGGTGAGCTAAAAGCGATCCGTTCCACGCTCCCTGGCTGCGATGTCTGCGAATTGCTGCCGCACACATCACGGGTGATGCACAACGTCTCGGTGGTGCGCTCGGTCACGCACAAGTATCCGATTCATGGCGTCGCGTATGCCACGTCGTCGATTCCGGAGATCGACGTGGCCATGGAATTGAGCCCGCACGATGGCCGGCACTGGCCGTTTATCGGCTCCGTGGTGTCGTACCTCGAACGCCAAAAGAATCCTGCGACGCTGAAGAAGCAGGTGCCTGATAACATCGCACTCCCCTGGCCGTTTTCGAGCCAGCGCACCGGTGAAGTGCATCGTGCAGGGCCCTATGCCGCGTTTCTTGGTGGAGCATACAACCCGCATTTCACGAGCTTTCAGGGCAGTGCGACTGCGAAGATCACCAAAACACTGACCGACACCACGAAGGAATTCGATGAGCCGTACGCGGGCATCTCACCCGATTCGCACTTTTCTCTCGGTGGCGAACCGGCCACGGATCTCACGCTGGATCGGCTCGACACCCGTCGCACATTGTTGGAACAGTTCGATGCGGCCCGGCGCCAGCACGATCGCTATGCACCCGTGGATGAATACCGCGAAATGGCCTACTCACTGATCGGGTCGGAGAAGTTGCGCCACGCCCTGGATGTGCGACGTGAACCCGCCAAGGTGCGCGAGAGCTATGGCCACATGCTCTTCGGCCAGGGTTGCCTTGCGGCTCGCCGATTGGTCGAGGCCGGCTCGCGGTTCGTCAGCGTCTTCTGGGACGAATTCGGTCTCGCGGGTTCCGGCTGGGATACACACTGGGAACACTACCCCCGCATGCGGAACGAACTGATGCCCGGCTTCGACCGCGGCTACTCCGGGCTCATCGCCGATCTTGATCAGCGTGGCATGCTCGACGACACCCTCGTGGTCGTGCTCAGCGAACATGGCCGCACACCCAAGATTAATAAAGCCCGGGGCGGTGGGCGCGATCACTGGGCCCAGGCCTACTCCGTGCTCTTTGCGGGGGGTGGCGTGCCACGCGGATCCGTCATTGGCAAAACGGACAGCATCGGCGGCACCGTCGCAGACCGCCCCATCTCTCCCAAGGACTTGCTCGCCACCATTTATCACCTCCTCGGCTACGATCTGGAAACCACCTTGACGGACAAGACGAACCGCCCCGTCCCGCTCGTTCCCAATGGTCAGGTTGTGCGCGAACTGCTCGGGTGAAATGCGTCTTAGCCTGAGTCTCGCCACACGAGAAGAAACACACCTTGATCAGTCTTGGCATCGTCCACGTTCGGAACCCACGACTTGTGATTCCTCTTGTTCCATTTGTGAGCGTCGCTATTTTGCAGGCTCTGCATGGTAAGAGAGGGACCGGAACGTCATGCGTGTTGCGTTGAGCTTCGCAATTCTGTTTCTTTGGTTGTCATCCGTGATGGCGCAGCCTCCCGTGCCACCGGGAGCAGCGGGGTACTATGGTTCGGCCGTGGCCACGCCGTTTAACGAGAAGGCGTTGTTTCCGGCTCCCCCTTCGATTCCCGCACCGGTGCCCGCTACAACCGAGTTGCCGCCGACGCTCGTGCCAGATGGTTCGTTGCCACCGCCGCCGCCACCCAAACGCTGGAATGGCGGCTTCGAATTCGGTCTCAACGGGAGTCAGGGTAACTCGGATGTCCTGAGCTTTCGCCTCGGCCTCAACACCGATTGCAAAACCGAACGCAACCTGTTCCACACAGACTTTCTGTACACCTTCACGCGGCAAGATGGGGCCACGAGCCAGAACCAGGCCTGGCTGAACGCCCGGGATGAAATACTCTTCCCGAACAGCCCGTGGAGCCTCTTCGCTTCGTCACTGGTCGAGTACAACCAGTTCCGAGCCTATGATTTTCGCGTCGGTGCGTATAGCGGTCTTGCGTATCGCTGGATTGCGAACGAGAAGACACTCTTCAAGACGCGGGCTGGTTTTGGTGCCTCGTGGCAAACCGATATTTCGGATAATGGACCACCCGACTCCTGGGTGCCGGAAGCCATTCTCGGTGGGGACCTCAACCACAAGTTCACGGATCGGCAAGGATTCGTGTCCAGCATGGACATCTATCCCAGCCTGAGCAACATTGGCCAGTACCGTATCCGTGCTCGTGCGGGCTACGAGATCGTGGTCGATCCGAAGCATGGCATGGTGTTGCGCCTCGGAGTCCAGGAGTGGTACGACACCAATCCCGGCCCCGCCCTCCGCAACGACGTGAACTTCTTCGTCACACTCCTCTTCAAGTTCTGAGACCCAGGAGCCAACGCCTTCCACAGAGTGCCGCACGCCGGCGATAATCGGCATTAGAGGGGAAGCGATGCCGATGCATGACTGGACACGTGTTGACCCGAACGACTACCACACTTTTATCTGTTCTGGCTCGCGAGTGTTGCCACAGCATTGAACGAGGGCCGCCTGCCAGAGGGCTATTTCGCACTCGCCGAAAACAGGACGCCGAACTTTGTTCCCGACGTTATCACACTTGCGTTTCCGGACACAGATACATCATGGACACATGCATCTGACGGCGGCAACGCCACGGCGGTGGCGCTGCCGAAGTCGCGTTTCGTCGAGACCAGTTCCGGACGCAAGCCGAAAATAGTTGGCCGACGCCGCATTGCCATCCGGCATGCTCGCAACTTGCAACTGATTGCTGTGATCGAGATCCTCTCGCCGAGCAACAAGGCAAAGAAGTTGGAGTTTCGGGACCTTGTCGAGAAGTCCGCTCAGTTGTGACATCAAGGTGTTTACCTGCTCCTGATCGAACCATTCCCGCCGACTGCTCGCGACGCACAAGGAATGCACGATGCGGTCTGGAAGGAATTGACCGGCGAGCGGTTCACGCCGCCCAGTCATAAACCGCTAACGCTGGCCGCTTACGCCGCGCTCGGTGAGAATCGTTACTCCTGCTTTGTCGAACCGATTGCCGTTGGCGATCCGGTTCCGGAGTTGCCATTGTTCCTCACCGCCGAGCGTTACGTCTTGTCTCCACTGGAAGCAACGTATCACGCGGCCTGGAATGGCTTCTCTTCTGTGTTGCGAACGCCACTCGAAACGCGATAATCAATCGATGGTGCCCTCCCGCACATGATCCAAGGCGAGACTCTCCATGCTCTCCATCACTGGCTCCGGCACGAATCGCCGTGAGTTCTTGCGACTCGGCGGGCTTGCCGTGGGCGGGCTGAGTTTGCCGCGATTGCTGGCCAGCGCCGTTGAGCCGGGCGGGAAACGTAAAGCCAAATCATGCCTGCTCATTTTCATGGAAGGTGGGCCCAGCCATCTCGAACTGTGGGACCTGAAGCCCGATGCACCTGTCGAGGTGCGTGGTGAATTCAAGCCCATTCGTTCGAGCGTACCCGGCATCACAGTGGGCGAATTGCTGCCGAAGACAGCGACGCTCATGCACCATTTCGCTCAGGTGCGTTCGGTTCGCCACGGCATCACGGACCACAACGCTGGCAGCTACTACATGCTCACCGGCAAGCACCCTGCCGAGGGCGGCAAGCTCATCATCGGCGACTCGCCACAGAACTTTCCGACATTCGGTGCGGTCGCGGCCAAGTTGAAGCCCGTTCGCAAGCCGGTGCCCGCTTTCATCCACCTTCCGGAATTCCAGTGGAACAATGGTGTGGATATCGCCGGGCAATCCGCTGGCTTTCTCGGTGCGAACTACGATCCCTTTATCGGTGGCGATCCGAGCCTGCCCGGATATCGCGTGCCAGGGTTGGAAGTGTTGCCCGATGTGCCGCTTGAGCGCATCGGCAGGCGCGATGATTTGCGAAGAGGGCTCGATCGCAGTGTGGCCCAACTCGGTGATGCGGAACCGCTCGACCGGATGAGCGTCTTCCAGCGGAAGGCCGTGGAACTGATCACTTCACCCGAGACGCGGCATGCCTTCGACCTGACACAGGAAACGAAGGCCACGCGCGAACGATACGGCACGGACCCCGGCACGGATCGTTCGCTCGAAGCGAGAAAGTTCGGCGGGTTGCCCCACATCGGTCAAACGTTCCTTCTCGCTCGCCGCCTCATCGAATCCGGAGTGCGGCTCGTGACCGTGATGACCGGCCGACGCATCGACCAAGCCTGGGACACGCACCGCGATCACTTCGGTCTGATGCGCAAAGCGCTCTGTCCACCCTTCGATCGTGCCCTCTCTTCGCTGATGACCGATCTCAACGAGCGTGGCTTGCTCGACGAGACACTCGTGGTGGTGATGGGTGAATTCGGGCGGACTCCGAAGGTCGGGTTCGTGACCAGCAACGCTGGAGCCTCCAAAAACAATGGCCGCGACCACTGGCCATACTGCTACACCGTGCTCTTCGCGGGTGGCGGTGTGCCTGGCGGCGCGGTGTATGGCTCGAGTGACCGCACCGCGGCTTTCCCAAGTGAGAACCCAGTCGGCCCCGAGGAGATCGCTGCAACCATCTACTCGGCACTCGGCATCGACCCCACAACGGAACTGCACGACCCGCAGAACAAGCCCTACACACTCTGCACCGGCCAACCCATCACAGCACTACTGGGATAACGAGATTTGTTGCTCGCATTCGCCGAGTGTGAAGATGCCAATGCATGACTGGTCGCGTGTGGAGCCGAGCATCAATCACCATTTCCACAGTCGCTGGATTTATGCCATCGCAGACCACCTGAACTCGTCGGTACTGCCCAAGAGTTACTATGCACTCGCGGAGCAGATCACGCGAACGATGGGGCCCGATGTGCTGACACTGGAGCGGCCGGCGAATCCTCCGACGACTTCAACGAAGCTTGGGGGGCCGGTTTTGGAGCTGGCCACGTCGCCACCGGGTTCGCTGTTCACAACGGTGGCGAAGTCCAAGCCGCGATCGCGAAGGCAGAGAAGGCTCTCGATTCGCCATGTCCGCAATCACAGGATGGTTGCAGTGCTGGAACTCGTCTCACCGAGCAACAAGTCGAATCGACACAACTTCAGCACGTTCGTGAACAAGGCTATAGCGGTGCTGGAGTCGCAGATTCATCTGTTGGTGATCGATCCCTTTCGACCGGGAAAACGCGATCCGAACGGCGTGCATGCCGCGATCTGGCAGGAAGCTGTTGGCCAACCGTTTCACCTGCCGCTGGGGAAGCCACTTACCATCGCCTCGTATTCATCCGCTGCCGAATTGCGAGCATTCGTGGACCCGGTGGCGATTGGCGAGACACTGCCCGATGTGCCGCTATTTCTGGAACCGGAAGCGTACGTGAAGGTACCACTGGAGGCCACGTATCAGGCAGCCTGGGAGCCGTTCCCCGAGGAGTGGAAAGTAGTGTTTACTGCCGTGTAAGTCGTTTACTTTGCTTCGGACTTGTCGTCTGCTGATCGGAATGCCGGTGGGAAGTGTGGGCTCTCCTTCAACTCGTTCCAGACCCGGTCCGTTTTGACGCGGATGGCGTCGTTGAAGCCGGCACCGGTTGCCGCCTGGAGGTAATAGAGCGCGGCCCCGGTGTAATCGTCCTTCTGCTTTCCGGCAGGGTTGCGGGCCGCACACCAGGCATAAGCGCGGGCCAGTCGATAAAGCTCCTCCGGGTTCCGCAGAGCCAGAGGAGCAAGTGACTCCCAGCCGAGCCCCGCGAGTGCCAGTTGACCCTGGGCGTCGCGGGCCTTGATGTAGTCGGCGAGTTGCCAGGCGATGCGCTCTGTGAAGCCGATGCTCCCTTCACGACCCGGTTCGAGCAGGGCCAGCAAGGCCGGGCCTCGAATACGAAGTGGATAGGAGGCAACGGCCAGCGGTGCTTTTTGCCCCTTCTCAATGGCCTCGCAGAGCACCATGCGGTCCGCCGTGGTAGCTCGCTCACTGGCAAAGATAGGGTCTGTCCCAAACTTCTCTGCGACGGCGGCGGCCTTCGCATACCACTTGCGGGCCTCGGGCAAGTTGCGATCATCCAGTGCGATATCACCCATGCGGCGCAGCGAAATCATCAGGTCGCGGTTCGCAATCAAGCTGCCGGGATTCGCCTCGACGACCGCTTCGCGGAGATGCCAGGCTTCCGTCTCGGCATCGAGCCGAGCGGCTCCAAGTTCGGCTCGCTTGAAGACATTGGCCAGCCGTTCAAGACCTGAGGCGTGATCCGCCTTGGCCTGCACATCAGTCGGATCGCTCGATTGAAGCGTGCCGTACTCATCCGTGGAATCCTGCAGCAGGATCAGGGAAGCCGTCGGCTTGCCCAGCCGATCAGCAACTTCACCCCAGCGTGCAAAGCCGCCGGCGAGATCACGCCGGACCGCACGGCTTGTGGGGTCGAGTTCGAGCGTGCGGCGATAATTTGTAAAGCTTTCCTCGGCCGCGGCGGCCGCACCAATCGTATCGCCCGACTTCAGCTTGGCCTCGGCCAACCGGTCGAGTGTGGTGGCCAACTGGCGCACCGCCTCGGCGGAATTTGCATCGGCATCCGCGGCCGCGCGACGCGTTTGGACGGCATCTTGGAGCACATCCACCGCCGCATCGGCATCGCCCGCATCGAGCTTGGCCAGGCCAATCCGCTCCACGATGCGAGCGACATCAGACTTCGCACGGACGCTCTTGTTATCTGCGGTGGCAAGTTTCACGAGGATTTGCTGGGCCGCTGCGAATTGACCGAGCGCTTCATTTGGCAGGGCATTGGAGAGGAGGGCATCGCCGAGTCGTTCGTGACCAGTCGCGAGTTCTCGCTGGGCCACGGCAGACTCGGGATCCGAAGTGGCGAGTGCCGCGCTGATCTCGAGAGAATCCGTCGCGGACTTCAATCCTTCTTTGGCCTGGCCCAGCCGAAGTTGCACCTGGGCGATGCGGCCAAGCACGGAGGCTTTTTCGGAACGGGCCCCGACGCTATTGGGATCGACGGCGAGTGCGGCATCCAGTGTGCGAAGCGTTTCCAAATAGTCGACCAGTGCGGCTTCCAGTTCGCCACGTTCGAACCGGATATCGCCGCGCTGGCTAAAAGTCGCGGCGAGTTCGCGGCGCACGTCGGTGCGGTCCGCCTGGGCCTCGAACTCCTTCGCCACAGCTTGTCGCAATGCGATCGCCGCATCGATCTGTTGTAACGCCTCGGCACTCTTGCCCAGTCTTCTCAGGATTTCGGCTTCACGTTCCAGGCTCTGGGCCAGGTCGCGTGAGGCACTGGTGTCCTTCGACATCGCCAAATCGCGGCGAATTTCGAGTGCTTCGGAGGTCGCGGTTTTGGCCTCACCGGTGCGACCGCGTTCCAGCAAGACTCTGGCACGCGAGTCGAGGCACATCGCCAATTCCTTGCGAACCGTGCCGGGTTGCTCGGTGTTGATGGCCCGCCAGTCACTGATGGCAGCATCGCAGAAACTGAGTGCCGCGGAGGAATCGCCGGCCTGCATGGCCAGGTCCGTGCGGCGGTCATTGAGGCGGGCCATGTCGAGTCGGGCGTCTGGGTCATCCGGGCGATTGGCTTTCACACGCCGTTCCGCCACGATGGCGGCTTGTTCGTATTCCGTTCGGGCATCCGCCGTGCGGCCCATGCTGCGATAAACGTCACCCATTTGCAATCGTGCCCAGAACAGCAAGCGGTCCGCTCCCGCGGGGTCCGTTGCCTTGTCCTCCTCGGCGGTTTTGAGCACCTGTTCCAGTCCATCACGGGCCTTTAATAACAGCTTCTCGCGGAGGGCCTGCGTGCCGGCGCGGTCCGCGAGTTCCTTCTGAATGTCGAAGACGAGCAAGGCAAATGTGTCGCGGGCGAGCCCGAAGCGACGGCGGGCGATCTCGCGGGCGGCTTCCGCTTCCTCCAAAGCGAGTTTGGTCTTCGTTTGCTCGTTCTGCACCTGCACAAGAGCGACACGCGTTTTGCCTTCGGCGATCTGGGCACTATCGCGTGCCGTGGCCGCTTCATCGCGTGCCTTGCGTGTTTCTTCGAGTGCGTGTTCCGTTTGTCGGCGGGCCCCATTCACGACGAAGAGGATAATGCCAGTGGCCACCAAACCGGTCAGAAGCAGCGAGACGGCAGTGGCGACACGGGCCGGGTTGCGGCGGGCCCAGCGGCCCAGTCGAACGTACCATGGCTCGGCGTAGCAGGTCACGGGTTCGTCGCTGAGCCAGCGTTCGACGTCTTCCGCCAGTTCGAGTGCCGTGGCATAGCGATCCTCAGGCCGAACGGCCATGGCCTTACGACAAATAGCATCGAGTGACTTCGGTGCGTTTGGATTCGCGATCTGCGGAGGGACGAACTCACCGAGTTGCACCTTGCGAATCGTCTCGCTCAGGTTGGTTCCGCCGAAGGGGGCCTGCCCGGTGAGGATGTAGTACAGTGTGGCCCCGAGGCTGTAAATGTCGGCCCGTGGCCCCATCACATCGATGCGACCCGCGGCTTGCTCCGGAGCCATGTAAGCGGGTGTGCCCACGGCTGTTCCCATCGCGGTGGCATCATCCGCGACGGTCACTTCCTGTCCCTTGCCGCTTTCGGACTTCACCGCCTCGTGCAAGGGATCGTCCGGGTTGGCGGCCTCACCCAGCACCTTGGCAAGGCCCCAGTCCACGACCAAAGTCTCGCCGAAGGAGCCCACCATCACATTCGCGGGCTTGATGTCGCGGTGAATCACGTTGCGTGTGTGTGCATAGCCGATGGCCTGGCAGACGGCGATGAAGCGATGCAGTAACTGGCGAAAGGCGAGTCGTTTGTCCTCGCTGCTGGGCAAAGCGAGCGTGGGTACGGGAGCGGTTTTTCCTGCCTCGCCGGTGGCTTCGGGCTTCTGATAGTAGCGCAGGATTTCGTCGCGAAGGCTTTCGCCGCGAATGAAACGCATGGCATAGCAGGGGCGGCCATTGCCATCGGCGACGAGGCCGAAGACAGGCACCACACCCGGGTGGTCGAGTCGGGCTGTGATCTCTGCCTCACTCAGGAAACGTCGTCGGCTGGAAGTGTCGTCTGCGTACTTCGGCTGGATTCGCTTCAGCGCCACCTCGCGATTCAACTCGGTGTCGCGGGCGGTGTACACTTCGCCAAGCCCGCCCTTGGCGTGCAACGCTTGCACGGCGTATCGATCAGAGCCCTTGCCTGCGGAGAATGGCCGCTGGGGTGCTTTCCCAGACCCTGCTTCGGTAAGTGACCGAGTAACTTCGCTCTCCGGCGTGGTCACGGATGCGCCGGGCAGGTCAAGTGTGCCCTCGCTTTGGGTTCGCGATTGATCGGTGGAAGGCTGGTGTAGCAGCGTCGGCTCGGTGGGGTTAATCGCGACGGTTGTGCTTTTATCGGCTTGCTTCGCTGCAGCCCGCCTCCGCAAGGCATCCAGCACGCGTTTCGATTGCGATTCGGGTTGAACCTGTGTGGCCTCGTCGCTCGCTGGAGCAGTGGTGGGAGGCAGCAGCGTCTGTTCTCGGTCGACGGGAATTCCCTGGTGGGGTGGAGGAAGCGTCGCTTCATCCAGTTCGTGTTCGTCGCGGTCAAGCAGCTGATTCAACCGCGAACGTGAACCACCGCTCGAATCGGCGGATCGATTGGGAGTCAGTTGCACGACACTGGAATCCGCACCCGCCTCGACGGACGGCGGTGGCACCGTGGTATCGCTGTCGTGATCGAGCAACTGACGCATCCGGACCTGCGAGTCCGTCGCCGCATCGGAACGGTCTCCCGGAAACAACGTGACATCCACGGAATCTTCGGCTTCGTTTGTGGCGGGGCTTCCCCGGTCGCGATCGGGATTCTGCGCATCGGTGGAGGGCACAATGGTCGCATCGTTCGGATCATGGTCGTGAGGCGATGGCATGTAGTATCCTCCACATCTGGGAGGTCAGAGGGTAAATCAAGTGAGGATGAACTTGCAGGTGCCGTGTCATCCGGGAGTTCGCGAGGGAGGTCCCGATTCGTGAGCAAGCTGGTCCCTCGCTTGCGGATTACCGTTCAAGCCATGCAAGCGAGTGCACTCGTTCACGGCAAGCTTGCCGTTCGCAGTGAGACCCGCTTGCAAGAGTCAGCGCGACTCGGCAGCAGCCCGCTTGGTATCACAGAGTTCAGCATCCAGGCACACCCCCGGCAACGCTCGGGACATCTGTGGGGAGACATTCCCCACAGAGTATCCGAACTTCGCTCCGGATGGAATCACCGGCACAGATTACCGGGACAGAAATGATTCGCCCAACCGTCACGACCGGCACCGATGATAGAGAGGTGAGAAGAGGCTCGCCTTCAGGTGTGCTCGCGCAGATTACTTGGTGAGTTTGAAATCGTGCACGCGTGCGTCCGCCGAGACATCGACCTTGAGCGTCGTCTTGGTGTTGAACTGTGCGGGGATCGCCTGTTCAGTGAGTTCGGCATCGGAGCCGGGGCCTTTCATTTCCGGCCGCGCTTTCTTGCCGGTACCCTTCATCCAGGAAATCGTGACTTTGTAGGAACCGGGCGAGAGCTGAACGCTGTACTGCCCCTTGTCCACAATCGCATCGGCGGGCTTGCCCGGTCCACTCACGGGTTCGAAGCGGATGGAGGCATCGTTGCCCGTGCCCACCGGTGTGTCGTTCAGCGTGACCATGCCGGTTACCTCAAGCTGGTCCGAGTTCGACGAACAACCTGCCAGAACGACCAGAGTGGCGAGTGCCACCCCGGCCAGGAATCGCTGTGCCATCGGGAGAGAACTCCAGTGGTGGATCAGTTGTCGAAGCCAAGCGTCTCGCTGCCGTTCATGGTGCTGACGGCTTGCCAGTTCTGGAGCGGGATCGAGTCACGAACAAAACGGATCGAGCCATCACAGAGGGCAACATTGACGCCGCCGGTGTGGTTGCTGCGGGCCGAGATTTTGCCATTGTTGTTGGCCGTGCAGAGGAGTTTGGGAGCCTTGTTGGTGCAGTAACCTGTGCGGAGTTGATCGATGCCGCTGTTGGGCGTGTCGAGGGTCATGAAGCGACCGCACTGGTCGTCGTCGTTGAGCATGTCGCCACGCCAGTCTGTCGTGTTATCGTCGTGCATGATCACTTCGGACATCATGACGGTATTCGAGGTGCCGTCGGTGATGTCGGTGAGTTTGGTGAGGCGGGGCTTGGTGCGGTCCGTGCCATCACCCAAGTAGCCGAAGGGGCCAAATCGGGTTGGCACGCTGGTGTGGGGCTGGAAGACGGGACCGAAGTTCACGACATAGTTGCCGCGACTCCGCCAGTAAGAATCGCCTTGTTGATAAGCAGGGCCGCCTCGATCGCTGGGGCAAAAGTAAATGGGACTCGAACTGCAAACGATTCCGGTCAACGCATTCTGAACCGTGTTCGGATTTTCCCAGAAGCCCAGGCTGTAGTTGTAGTTGTTTGCGAGCGTCTGCAACTCGACATTGGGCCAGAGAAGAACGGGCCACGGGGTGCGGGGGTTGCTCTTGGCAGCGTAGGTCAGCGCGCCGTTCACATCGTGATAGTTGTGTTCGCCAAGTGCCCACTGTTTCAGGTTGTTGGAACACTTGGCCCGGGCGGCGGCCTCGCGAACCTTTTGCACTGCCGGAAGCAGGAGCCCAATCAGGATTGCGATGATGGCAATCACAACGAGCAACTCGATAAGCGTGAACGCGGCCCGAACCGATCGCGCCTGTGGAAGAGTCATAATCTGGCCTCGATCAGAATCGAATGATTCAAATTGACGACGTGAACACTTAATCAGAGTACCGATTCTTCTCCCCCAGTTGCAAGCGAGACTGCTGCGACTATTCGAGAAGTTTTTCCCATCAATGCCGCAGGCGGGTCACGTGGCCACTCGTTCCGCGTCCCGCCTGCGATGGTTTGGGCAAGCCGTTACTCACTTCTTACGCTTGTACACAATCGTGAATGCCGGTTCCTTGGCATCGCCCATGTACATGCTGAAGTTGATGGTGTCGTCGTCCGGCATCGTGGAAACCGAGCGGTATTTCATGGGCTTGCCATCCATGCCCGGTCCGTCGCCACTCATCGTGAGCTGCTTGGTCTTGGCGTCGAGGGTACCTTCCATGAACATCGGTGATGTCGTCATGTTGTCCATCCACACACTCACGTACTTTTTCTTGGCCGGATCGTAGGTGTCCATGCTGCGGCCCGAGAACTTGGTTCCGGCAAACTCGCTCTCCATGGCACCGGCGAGCCACAGACCACCCAGGTCCATCTTGTAGACCTGCGTGCCCTTCATTTCCATCCCTTCCATCTTCATTGTGAGGTCCCAGTTCCCTTCCATCTTTTTGAGCATCTCATGCTCGGGGCCCGGCTTCGGGAAATCCTGGGCTTTCGCAGCGGAGGACGCGATCACGCACAGAGCGATAGCAGAGAACCAGCTTGCCGACTTCATGGTCAAACCCTTTCAGGTGATGGAGCGGCGACGGACGCGGAATTTCCGACGTTTCGAATCCGTGCAACCGCTGGGGGAGCCGCCAAGCATAGCGGCCGACGGCGCTTCCCGGAAGCACCGTTGAAGTGAGATCAACAAGAATATCGCAGGTCCGAGGTAGCGAAGCAACGAAAACTCACTCAACAACGCTCGGGGTGAATCCGAATTCTCTGGGGATATTGAATTCCATCGCAGGAACCTGGTTCTGCACTGCAGAATTCGGAATGCGGTGTGCGGAATGAAAGACCCAGCAAACCGCCGCAACTGTCCTCGTGCCACCCCCGGATAAATTGGTTGCACCCAACGGTCGCTTCGGAACAAAGGCGCGTTCGTGCGAGGTTCTCCCGGCCATTCTCATTGATTCCAGGTGTCAGCGCCCCCCCTTCCTGGAATCATGTCACCTGTTCGGAAGAATGAGTGTCAGATCGATTTTTGGGAGGAGGCATTGCTCCAAAGCATGAAGCGAGAAGTGCTTGTGTTCCAGGCGTTCGAGTGCATCAAGAATGTTGATTCCTGATGCACTCTTATCATCAGTGGGCAGTTGCAGGATCACGAGCTCTGTTTTAGCCCACGAAGACCCCACCCGTGAATGTGGCCTCGAACGCATCGAACGTGGCCAGCACATCCGGGAGCCCGTTCACGGGCAAATCGAGACCGGCAAAGATGTTGACCTCGGAGCCATTGTTCTCGCCGGCACCGGTGATGATCTCATCGAAGCCATCGTTATCCACATCGCGTGCCGCCACGCGGATGCCGCCCCGATTTTCAGGTTCTCCGGCGAAGAAGTTCGCGAGCTGAACTTGTGTGGCTGTCTCGGTCAGGCTCTTGCCATCGATGGCGAAGACGCGTGGTCCGCCGCCCGGGCCGGCGCCGACGATCACATCACTGAACGTGTCGCCGTTCAGGTCGCCTGAAGCGATGAAGACGCCGTTTCGCAATGTCGGTTCGAAGACGAAGAAGTCGGGCGTCACCTTGGCGGGTGTGGCGATACCCGAGGCCACGGAAGATCCGTCGAAAATGGCCACACGGGGTCCGCCACCGATCCCGGCCGCGATGAGCAGGTCCGCGACGCCATCGCCGTTCACATCGCCGAAAGCGGGCCGGGCTCCGCCGAAGAAGTTGGGGTCCTGGATGCCGAAGAAATCGTTGAGCTGGCCAAAGCCATCGCCACTGAAGACGCGGACACGCGGGCCGCCCCCGTTATCGGGTGTGATGGCGAGGTCGGCCTTGCCATCGCCGGTAATGTCGCCGAGAGCCACGAACACGCCGCCCGTGAACCCGGGTTCGAACGGTTGAATCTCGAACAATTGTGCGCCACTGGCTCCGTCGAAGACGCGCACAAGTGTTGGTGCTCCAGGGCCGGTGCCGACGGCGAGATCATCAATGCCATCATCGTTCACGTCACCCACGGCGACGCGGACGCCACCACCAAATGTCGCTGCGAAGGCGGTGAACGCGTCGAGCGTGTTGCCATCCTGGTCGAAGACCTTCACGGCCGGGCCGCCGCCGCTGCCCGCTCCGACCGCGACAGCCGGAGCCGCGGTGGCACTGAGTGGAATAGTGAGCGAGAACTCGGAGGTGTTGCCATTCGGATCGGTCGCGGTGGCCGCGTAGAACGTGGCACCAGGAGTGAGCGGCCCAACGAACGTGAAGGCGCCCACGCCGCTGGCATTCGTGGCGACCTGGACCGAACCGAGGTAGAACTCTCCTTCGCCGCTGCCCGAGCCATCCGCCACGGTGTTCGAGAAGACATCAACCGTGAACGTGGTGCTGGGCGTGCTGGTCAGCGTGCCTTGCACCCGGATTTGCCCGGAAATCGACACGGCACTGGTCAGGTTCGGAGCGGCTTGGTCGTTGTTGGCTCCGGCACTCAGATCGATTCCCAGGGCGATGTTGTCGTGGATGGAGTTCTTGCGAATGGCATTGCCCGAACCAGATTCGACCGCGACACCGCTGGTGGTGTTGAAAGCGATTGTGTTGCCAGCGTTTGTGGTGGCATCGCCGATGCGATTGTCGGTGGCGTTGCCGGTGATGAGCACGCCTGCGCCGATGTTGCCCTGTGCGGTCACGCCGTCGGACAGCAAGCCGATCAGGTTGCCGGTGATGCGGTTGCCCGTGGCACCATCGATGGTGATGCCCGGGCCGAGGTTGCCACTGATGAGGTTACGATCGCTCGGGTTCGTGCCGGTGCCGCCGATGGTGTTGTTGAACGCGGAACCGCCGAGCAGAATGCCGCCGAGTGCGTTGCCAATGGCTGCGATGCCGCCGACGTCCGTTCCAAGGAATGTGTTCGAGACTGTGTTATTGTTGGCCATGTCGAAAAAGGCGATGCCGTAGCCGCCGTTGGCGGAGACGGCGGTTTGCGGGATCACGGAAGGATCGAATCCGCCGATGATGTTGCCGTGGGCGGTGCCACCGAATTCGATGCCGTTATCCCCATTGGACTGGGCGATCATGCCATCGGTGTTCAGGCCGATGATGACCTTGTCAACGATGACACCCGTGGCATCGCCCGAAATTTCGATGCCGTCGTCCCCGTTTCCGGAGACAACTGAGGTGCGGATGACGTTGTTGCCGCCCGTGGAGGTGATGAGAATTCCGTCCGCGGCATTGCCGACCACTGCCGAGTCGTTGAAGGCCGCCGTGCCACAGAAGCAGTTGAAGATGAGCGTGCCCGCCACCTGATCGGCGATGACGATGCCGTTGAGCGTGTTGGCGGCCACCACGTTGCCGAGGGGAATCACACCGCCGAAGACTGTGTCTCGGGTGGTGCCGGCCAGGAGCACGCCATTGAGCTGGTTGCCGACGCCGGTCTGATTGTCAGCACCGAGGCCGATGAAGTTGGCGAAGACGTTGGTGCCGAGGCCATTGAAAATGTACAACCCATTGCCGAGGTTGCCGCTGATGACGTTCTTGTAGCGGAAGGGGAGCTGGAGGGGATCGATGCCGAATTCAGTACCTTCGAGATTGTTATAGTCCGCTTCGAGAATGCTCACGCCGTTGCCGCCGTTCGGCAGTGCCACGCTGCCGCTGAGATCGGTGCCGATAAAGTTGGAAGCAACGAAATTGTTGTTGGACCGCGTGGATGGTGTGATGGTGCCGTCGATGCGTAATCCGTCGCTGTCGTTGCCCGAGATAAGATTTCCCGGGGTCAGCACGATGCTTTCCTTGGGCTTGCTGGCAGTGCTACCGATGTTGTTGAAGAGGGCACCATTGGTGAGGTACACGCCATAGTTGGTGTTGCCGCGAGCGAGAAACCCGCTGGGATCGGTGCCGATAAAGTTGTCCACCAGCGTGTTCGCGGCACCACCGGTGCCAGCACCGCCATCGATGGTGACACCATTGCCCGTGTTTCCCGAGATGACATTGCGCGGCTGACCCACGATGCCGATCGTGTTGAAGCTGGATGTGATCAGCACGCCGCCAGTATTCCCGGCCACGGTGTTGCCATCGAGATTCAGGCCGATGTAGTTGCCCACCAGCAAGATGCGATCGGCGTTCAGGGTGACGCCTGCCGTCGAGGCATTCACCAACCCGAGTGAACGCAGGGCGGAACCCTCGGAGGTTGCGTTGAACGACAACCCCGCAAAACTGTTGAAATCGATCTCCACCAGTGGAGCGGATGAAAAGCCCGGTGCCGTGCTGCCATCGATGTTCACCGTCTCGGTGATGGCCGGCAGTGCGGATAGATTTTGAATCGTGCCGGCCACGGCAAAGTCGATCCGATCCGGCCCCAGGTTGGCGTTCGCCTGATCGATGGCATCACGGAAGGAACCGGCACCCGAGTCGGCAAGTGTGCTCACCACGAATGTGGCTGGGACCGCACGCTCTTCGAGCATTTCCATGCGGAGAGCTGAACGAAACGCGTTCAGCCGCCTGGTCGTCGAAATCGTGTGATTCGGACGGGAGGGTTTCCGAAAAAGCATGCAACGCTCCTGCTATCAGATTGTTTCCGCGTCTCGCCAATGGCGATTCGAGGAAAGGATGGCGAATGAAAAAGAGTAGTACATTGACCGAGCTGGCACAAGTTGGGAAGCCTGGAGTGAATGGGTTAATCTGCCAGCGAATCACATCGGAACATTGCTTGGGGGAAGACATGCGTGTAGCACTGGTGACGGGCTCGGCGACGGGTGTGGGCCGTGCGACGGCGATTCGCTTCGCGAAGTTGGGCTTCGCTGTCGCCGTGAACTATTCGAAATCCGAGGCGGAAGCCCAGGAAACCGCCGACCGTGTGAAAGCGTGCGGCGTGCCGGTGCTCGTGCACCAGGCCACGGTCGGCGATGACGCCCAGGTCCGCAGCATGGTCGAACGTGTTCAAGCTGAGCTGGGTGGGCTCGATGTGCTTGTGAACAACGCGGGCACCACGCACTTCGTAACGCATACCGATCTCGATGCGCTGACGGATCAAGTGTGGGACGAAATTTTTCAAGTCAACGTGAAAGGTGCATTCTACTGCACACGAGCGGCATTGCCGTTGCTACAGGACCGAAAAGGAAACGTGGTCAACGTGACGAGCGTGGCTGGTTTAACAGGGCAGGGGAGTTCAATTCCGTACTGTGCGAGCAAAGCGGCGTTGAACTGCATGACGCAATCGCTGGCACGGGCATTCGGCCCGGACGTGCGTGTGAACGCTGTGGCCCCCGGACCCATCCTCACACGCTGGCTCGCGGGCCGCGAAGCCCACGTGGAGAAGTTCCTGGAGCAAGCACCGCTCAAGCGAGCTGCGGACCCCGAGGACATCGCGGATGCGATTATCTACCTTGCCACGGGCACCAGCCTCACAACGGGGCAAGTGCTTGTGGTGGACGGCGGCCGAACGATGTGAGCGTTTCACTGTGCGAGTCCCAGCCGCAACGCTTCCGAGATTGCCAGTTGGGACTTGGAACCTGATGCTAGAATCAAGGGGAATGCTACTTGCGGTGGCGGATCTTGGCACGCATGCGTCGCTTCTTGCGCCCGACCTTTCGCCGACCCGTTCCACGACGCCGTCCCGCCATAATATGCACTCCTGGCTCAAGTAAATTGCGAGCGTGATCCTTAAATTCGGAAGAAGTAAGGCTACGGACTCTTGCGATTGAGGCAAGTGCCAGCAGATTCAAGTGTGCTGCTCGCAATCCGATGTTGAACTATCCAGGCTCCAGCATGTGGCCATGTTGCTCGGTCAGGTGGTGCTTTTCAGGCGGTTAGCCCATCGCGCGGCGAGCGGGCACTGTGTGCAGCCCGAGTTGTCGTGCTGGAACAATCGACCAAGCAGTGTGCTCAACGGCCGAATTCGATCACCAGGCTAGACCCACCGGGCGGGGTTGTCCCTTTCTTCATACAGACATATACTCTCTTCTCTTTATTGGGCGATCATGGGCCACCGCGGGGTGCCCGGAGGCACGATGCGGTTTCACCTGATCGATCGGGTCGAAAGCTGGCAACCGGGGCAATCCTTGAAGGCCGCCAAGTTTCTGGCGCTCGGGGAAGAATACCTGGCGGACCACTTCCCGAAGTTCCCGATCATGCCGGGTGTGCTCATGCTGCAGGCCTGTGTGGAAGCGGCATCCTGGCTCTGGCGAGCCACCACAGACTTTCGGCATCCTGTGATCGTGCTGCGAGAAGTGAAGAACGTGAAGTACGGCACTTTTATGCAGCCTGGCCGACGCATGGATGTGACGGTGGATCTATCCAAGACGGATGGCGAGACGGCCACCTTCAAGGGGAAAGGGACGGATGACGCGGGTCAGCAAACTGTCTCCGCCCTGTTCACACTTCGGGGCTACGGGCTCGCGGAACGCGGCCCGGCGGGGCTCGCGACGGATGAGCGACTGGTGCAACACTGGAAATCGCGCTGGGCTCTGCTGACAGGCCAGCTCTCGGACACACCGCGATCTACCGCTGAGATCGGGAAGAGATGAACATGACGCTCAAGGACCAGATCGCCATCGTCACCGGTGGAAGCCGTGGAATCGGCAAAGCCATCGTGCTCGGACTTGTCCGCGAAGGCGCGAAGGTTGCCTTCGTTTACAAAGGCAGTCAGGCTGCGGCAGAATCGCTTGAAGCGGAGGTGGCCGCAGCCGGAGGCACGGCAAAAGCGGTGCAAGGCGACGTGGCCGACCCCGAAGCTGCCAAGCGGATCGTGGCTGGGGTGCTGGCAGACTGGGGTCGTGTCGATATCTTAGTGAACAACGCCGGTGTCATTCGTGATGGGCTGTTCGTTCGCATGGAGCCCGAGAACTGGAAAACAGTTCTGAGCACCAACCTGGATGGAACGTTTTACTTCTGCCGGGCAGTTGCGGAACAGATGGCCTTGAAGCAGCGCTCGGGACGGATCATCAACGTGTCGAGCGTCGCGGCCGAGCATGTGAACAGCGGCCAGGCGAACTACGCCGCGAGCAAGGGTGCCGTGAACTCATTCACCCGGGCCCTGGCCGTGGAACTTGGCAGCCGCAGTGTCACGGTGAATGCGGTGGCTCCGGGCTTCATCGAGACAGACATGAGCGAGGCCGTGCGGAACAAGGCAGGCGATTTCATCGCCAAGAAGCTCGTTCCGCTGCGTCGGCTTGGCAAGCCCGAAGACATCGCCGGGGTGGTGCTGTTTCTGGCCGGACCGGCCGGGGCATACATTACAGGTCAGGTCATCACGGTCGACGGCGGCCTCAGCCTGGGGGCGGTCACCGCGTGAGGGTGGCCACTCTCTGGCTGCCAGGAGGTTGGATTCATGGCGACGCAGGACGAGATTTTCCAAAAAGTGCGATCGACGCTCGTCGATGCCCTCAACGTCGATGACGATGAGGTCAGCATGCAGGCTCGGTTGCGCGGCGATCTGAATGCCGAGTCGATCGACTTCCTCGACATTGTCTTCCGCCTCGAGAAGCAATTTGGCGTCAAGATTCCGCGGGAAGAGCTCTTCCCCGAGTCGATCTTCCAGGGCGACGCCGAGTTCGTCACCGATGGCAAGGTCAACGCCACCGGCCTTGTCGAGCTGCAAAAGCAAATGCCTTACGCCGATCTCACCGAGTTCCGCAAGGATCCCCGTCTCGAGAAGATGGAAGATCTCTTCACGGTTGAACTCATCGTGAAGTACCTCGAAGGCAAGCTGGCGGCTCAAGGGGCGGCCTAGTGCATCCGCGGCCCGGGTCATTCTCGGGTCCTGTTTCGGGGTGATTCATGCGCTGGACCTGGATCGATCGGTTCACAGCCTTCGCATCAGGCCAGTCGGCCACTGCGGTGAAGTGCCTCAGTCTTGCCGAGGATCATTTCGAGGATCACTTCCCCGGCTACCCCGTGATGCCCGCCTCGCTCATCCTCGAGGGGCTGGCACAGACGGGTGGAATCCTGGTGGGCGAAGTGAATCGATTCGAGAAGAATGTGGTGCTGGCCAAGATGTCTGCCCGCTTCGACCGCGATGCCCTGGCGGGGGAGCAACTTGTTTACAGCGTTCAGATGGTGGATATCGGCGAGACGGGTGCCCGGGTCTCCGGGCAAGTGCACAGCGGTGGTGAGCGAATTGCAGAAGCCGAGATCATGTTCGGCCACGTGCCCGCCGAGATGATGCCGCCCGGGACGCCGGATTCGAAGTTTGTATTCAGCGGTTCCCTGACGCAACTGCTGCGCCAGGCCGAGTCGGCGACGCTCCCGGCCGAGAATGGTTAACCCACCCGAGGCCCCCGACGGGGCTTCTCACGCTGCAGCGGGATGTTCCGCGACCGCCCGGTCTGGCCGGACTCTCCCAGGTTTCCCCGGGTGATCGACATGGCAACCAACTCGCGCCGGGCCGTGTTGACGGGGTTCGGCATCCTCAGCCCGATCGGTTCCACGCCAGCGGCCTTCTGGGATGCGCTGCTCGCCGGCCGGACAGGTATTCGCCAAATCCAGTCGTTCGATGCCTCCACTCTTCCTTGCTCCATCGGGGGCGAAATCCCCAATTTCGTCGCCAAGACAGCCATTGAAAAGAATTACCGCAAGTCGCTCAACGCAATGGCACGTCCGGTCCAACTGGGTGTTATCGCTGCGCAACTCGCCATGCAAGATGCCGGACTGGCTCGCGGGTCCGTGGTGAAGGAACGCCTGGGTATCGAGTTCGCTTGCGTGATGGGTGCCACCGAACTCGGCGACCTGGCCCGGGCCAGTGCGATGTCCTCCAAGGGCCCACGCCAGCCCATCGACATGGCCTCATGGGGTCGCGATGGGATCAATGAAATCCCGCCCATGTGGATGCTGAAGTACCTGCCGAACATGCCGGCGTGTCACTTCACGGTCATGTTCGACGCCCAGGGGCCCAGCAACACGCAGATCCCCAACGACGCCGCCGGTGCTCTGGTTTTCGGCGAGGCGCTGCGCATCATTCAGCGTGGTGCCGCGGATGTGATGCTCGTCGGCGGCAGCGAATCGAAGATTCATCCGCTGAGCCTGTCCCGGTTCAACGCGTTCGCTCCGTTGACGAAGAAGAGCGCCACCCCGGAATCAGCCGTGCGGCCCTTCGACCGCAATCGTGAGGGCACGGCACTCGGCGAAGGCGGTGCGGCCTTTGTGCTCGAATGCCTCGAACACGCCCAGAAACGCGGCGCGAAGATTCTCGCCGAGGTGGTGGGCTTCGCCTCCGGCATGGACCGCGGCTTCAAGGGGCCTGGCCTCGCCAAGGTCATTCGGAACGCGCTCACGAACGCCGGCATCCAGCCCACGGATGTGGATCATGTGAATGCCCACGGGCTCGGTGTGCGGGATCTGGATGCATTCGAAGCACGTGCTATCGCCGAGGTGTTTGGCCGCGATGTGCCGGTTTTCGCCCCCCTGAATCGCTTCGGGAACATGGGGGCCGCGGGCGGCGTCGCCGAACTCGCGGGGAGTGTGCAGGCCCTGCAACATGGGCTGTTGCCCGCCACGCTCAATCACGATCACCCGGATCCAGATTGCCCCATCCACGTCCACACGGGAGAGCCGCGACCGGTCACCCGGCCCTTCGCCGTCAAGATATCCTTCACGGACCTGGGCCAGTGTGCCGTGCTCGTTCTGAAGAAGTGGGAGGAGTGAGCATGCGACGGCGTGTCGTTATCACGGGAATGGGTGTCATCACTCCGCTTGCCCAGACTGTAAGCGAACTCTTCACCAGTCAGGTTGAGGGCCGCACTGCGGTCGGCCCGATCACCCGCTTCGATGCCCGCACTTTTCCGACGAACTTCGCATCCGAAGTGCACGACTTCGATCTCAGGCGTTTCCTCAAGGAGCCGGATCGCTACTTGCGTTGCGGGGTGAACACGCAGTTCGCGCTCGCCGCGGCCCAGCAAGCACTCGCGGATGCAGGTTTACTTGATGCCGGCCGTGGCGATCGCTCTCGCATGGGTGTCTATCTCGGTTCCGGTGAAGGAGCCGAGGACTTTCCTGCACTCGTGAACAGCATTGCCGCAGCTGTCGAACCCGGAACCGCAACTGCCGACTCGGGCCGTTTCGTGCGGGCCATCCAGGAAGTGCTCGATGCGCCGCGGGAAGCGGAACTCGAGATGCATACCCCAGCCGGGCACGTGGCCAATGTCTTCGCCCTCGATGGCCCGAACTTCGCCTGTCAGACTGCGTGCGCTGCCAGTTCGCAGGCCATCGGCGAGGCATTGGAGTTGATTCGCGCGAACGATGCCGACGTGATCCTGGCCGGCGGTTCGCACAGCATGATTCATGCTCTGGGCATCACGGGGTTCAACCGCCTCACCGCTCTCTCACAGCGCAACGATAGCCCACGCACGGCCAGCCGGCCCTTCGACCTGACCCGCGATGGCTTCGTGATCGGCGAGGGAGCGGGACTGGTGGTGTTGGAAGAATTGGAACACGCGAAGAAGCGTGGGGCAACGATCTATGCAGAACTGACGGGATATGGTACGACAGCAGATGCGTACCGGATGACCGATCCACACCCGGAAGGTCGCGGGGCGATCCGTTGCATGGCAGATGCCCTCGCCGACGCACGCCTCAAGCCCGCGGACATCGGCTATATCAACGCTCACGGAACGAGCACCCACGCCAACGACGCCACCGAGACCGCCGGCATCAAGAAAGTTTTTGGTGAGCTCGCGTACAAGGTGCCGATCTCCAGCAGCAAGAGCATGCTCGGCCACCTGATTGCAGCGGCGGGGGTAGTGGAGATGGTTATCAGCATCGTAGCGATGCAAAAAGGCGTTCTTCCACCCACCATTAACTATCAGACACCCGACCCCGATCTCGATTTAGATTACATTCCTAATGTGGCCCGCGAGAAGAAGGTGGACCACGTCCTCAGCAACAGCTTCGGCTTCGGTGGGCAAAATATCTCGCTCACCGTGAGTCGATTCACGCACTAAGTTTCGAGCGAGTGTAAGGCACGCTCAAGGCGGGCTGTAGCGCAATTAGCAAGCCGTACCGCGGACAGGTGCGGCTCGTATCCTATAATGGAAGTTTCAATAAAAGGGTAAATCGAAGTGGTCTTCTGGCTCTGGGTTGGAGCGGCCGTTCTCCTGGCACCCCCGATCGCATTCGGGCTGGTGATGGCGTCGCTTTACCTGTACATCCGCTGGAAATACATGGGGTTCCTGGTCCGCATTTTCCAGGAAAGGCCGCTGTTCGTCATCCCCCGCGGTTTACCCACCGACCATGCTGAGCACGTCACGCTCACCAACGGCAGCGGCCTCACTCTGCGCGGTTGTTACATCAAGACTCCTGCCCCTACTCGCAAGGGTGTGCTCCTCTTCGGACTCGAATTCGGCTCAGACCGCTGGTCCTGTCAGCAATACTGCGAGAAGCTCGTCGCCGCTGGCTACGATGTCTTCGCGTACGAGCCGCGAAGTCAGGGTGATAGCGATAAGGATCCGAACTACGAGCCATTGCAGTGGGTCACCGATCGCGATGTCACGGACATGCGAGCGGCTGTGAAGTACCTTCGCACCCGCCCGGACGCCGACGCCAACGGCATCGGCATCTTCGGCATCAGCAAGGGCGGCAGCACCGGATTCGTGGTCGCCTCGACCGATCCCGGCATCAAGTGCATCGCCACCGACGGAGCCTATGCGACCTACACCACCATGGTGCCCTACATGCAACGCTGGATCGCGATTTACAGCGATCGCTTGAAGCTGCAGCGAGTGTTGCCACGCTGGTTCTATGCGATGGTCGGCGTGGTGGGTGCGAAGAAAGTCGGCCGCACTCGCGGCGTGATTTACCCCAGCATCGAGAAGGCGGCCAAGAACCTCCGCTGCCCGCTCCTGATGATCCACGGTGAAGGCGATACCTACATCAAACCCGAGATGGCGAAGACGCTCTTCGAACGTGCCCGCGGCCCCAAGGACCTGTGGATGGTGCCCAGCGCCAAGCACAACCAGGCCCTCACCGTGGCCGAGGCCGAATACCACCGCCGCGTGGTCGCGTTCTTCGACCGCTATTTGAGCGAGCCCATGGCCTGAGCCGCTGCGTTTAGCCTTTGCAATCATGCCCTCAAACCGGAGGATCAGACCTCTGGCTCGCCTGGGTTCTTCATGTCGTTCAAACGCTATCTGCTGGTCCGTGTTGGTCGACTTCTGACGCTGCCGGTTCGTCGACAGCTTCGACACTTTGAAGGGGCGTGTGAGAATCCAGAAGCGGCCCAAACGGCCCTTCTTCTGGATATCCTTCGCAAACAGGCGGACACGGGCTTCGGCCGCGATCACCACTTCGCCTCCATTCGCAGCATGGCTGACTACCGCCATAACCTGCCCATCGCACCGTACGAAGCATTGGCCCCATACATCGAACGTGTGCAGAACGGCGACACGCGGGCGTTGCTCGCCGATCGCCGCGTGCTCATGTTCGCACTCACCAGCGGCACCACCGCCAGCCGCAAACTCATCCCGGTGACGGATGCCTACCTGGCCGCGTACAAGCGTGGCTGGAATATGTGGGGCGTGAAGATGTACCGCGATCACCGGGGCCGCAAGATCGCCATGCGGCCCATCGTGCAACTCGGCGGCGATCCCGAGGAGTTCCGCACACCGGCCGGCATCCCCTGCGGCAACCTGTCCGGCTACACCGCGATGGTGCAGAAGCGGCTCATCCAGTGGATGTATGCGGTGCCGTATGTCACCGGGAAAATCAAGGATGCGAAGGCCCGGTACTACGTGGCGCTGCGGTTCGCCATCGGCCGGAATGTCTCGCAGTTCATGGCCGCAAACCCCAGCACACTGGTGCAACTGGCCCGCACTCTCGATGCCGAGAAGGAGCATCTCCTCCGCGACCTCCGCGACGGTACCTTGCGATCCGATCTCGATATTCCAGCGGATGTGCGGGCTTACCTCACCCCGCGGGCGAAACAGAACGCAGAGCGCGCCAACGAACTCATGGCCATCGCCGAGAAGGGCGGTCAACTCTTCCCGAAGGACGTCTGGCCCGCGGATACCGTCATCATCAACACCTGGACCGGCGGCAGCATGGGGCCCTACCTCCGGCAACTACCGCAGTTCTACGGCGAACCGCCCATCCGCGACCTTGGCCTGCTCGCTAGCGAAGGCCGCATGACGATTCCCTTCGAGAACTCGACCCCCAGCGGCGTCCTCGACATCGCGTCCCATTACTTCGAATTCGTGCCCGAGAGCGAGATCGATTCCCCGCAGCCCACGGTGCTCGGTGCCCACGAATTGCTAGAGGGCAAGAGCTATTACATCGTGCCCACCACCTGCTACGGGCTCTATCGCTACCACATCTCGGACCTCGTTCGCGTCACGGGCTTCCTGGGCCGCACACCCAAAGTCGAGTTCCTCGGCAAGGGGCACCGCTTCGCCAACCTCACCGGCGAGAAACTCAGCGAGCACCACGTCACACGCGCGGTTGATGCAGTGTCGAAGCGCGTGCCGCAGCCGATCACGGCATACAGTGTGGCACCCGTCTGGGACGATGTGCGGCCCTACTACGCGGTTTTCCTCGAGGAACGCGACGCGGCCGATGCAGCCGTGTTAAGCCGCTTCCTGTGCGAACTGGACCGACAACTCGGAGAGGAGAACATCGAATACGCTGCGAAACGCGAGAGCCGACTGGGTGCCCTCCGCGCCGCGATCCTGCCGGATGGCTTCTGGGCCAACTGGGACCGTACCCGCCTCGCCACCACCGGCGGTTCGCCCGAACAGTACAAACACGCCTGCCTCATCGGCGACCTGCAATTCCGCGCGAGTGTACCCGTCCTCCGCGAATGCTCGTGAGATCACCCGCAATAAAACGAAAAAGCCCAGGAGCGCTCGCTCCTGGGCTTCTTGATTAACACGTCCTTTTACTTCGCCTTGGTGTCGTCCAGAATGGATCGAATCTCGGCGAGTGTGTCTTCCAGGTGAGCCTTTGTGGCTGCGTCCTTCACCTTGGGCAGAGCGTCGGTGATCTGCTTCTCGAGCTTGTTGAGTCCCATGCGCGAGACACTGCGAAGTTCAGTGACCGAGGGGCCACTGTCATCGCCGCGCGAAGGCCGGGGTGGTGCAGCGCTACCAGTCGAAACGGGTTCGAACTCGCGGCTCAGAATCTCCACGTAGCGACGCTGAAGCTGACGGCGCAGCGGATCGATTTTCGGTGCTCCCTCCTTGAGTTCGGAGAAGAGGCCGTCCTGCACATCGTTCAGGAGTTCCACGGCGGTGTAAGCCTTGTCGCCGGTCTGCACCTCGGCATCGAAGAGGCGGTTCAGCCGATCCGAGGAGAGCAATTGCGACAACACGGAACTCTGCTGGGCTGTGATGTCGTTGGCCACGCCGTTGTACTTGAACTGGTTCACGATCTTCGGGTCCATCAGCTTGGTGGGCGTGCTGAAGGCACTATCGAGCAGGAACTTCACGGCTTCCTTCTGCTTCTCCTTGGGCACACGCACGAAGGTCTCATCGCCTCGGCCAGCCAGCGTGCGGTTCTCGACCACGCCGCCGACCTGCTTCACCACGGCCCCATACCAGCGGCTGCGGGTGCTGATCAACTGCTGGTAGGTCTCCTTCAAGAGTGAGTAGTCTTCGCCCTTGTCGGTGGTGGCGGCGAGCAGGTGATCCATCACGCGGTCGATGTTCTTGAGCCCCAGGGCGGTGGCTTCCACCGGGTCGCTGCTGATGTTCTCGGTGAGCACGGTGGGATCGGCGGTGCTGGGACCATCCTCACCACCGAAGCGGAGGAACGGGTTCTCGATCTGCTTCGCGGCCCATTCGTCCAGCGTCTTGATCTCCGCGTCCGGGGTCTTGGCACCCGGGATGGGCTTGTAGCCCCAGGAGATGGCGAAGTCGTCGTACGGTCCGACAACGGGGATGTAGGTCGTGACCTTGTCCTCAGGCTGGGCCACGTAGTTGAAGCGGCCATAGGACATGATCGAGGCGACGCTGCCATTCTTGGCGGTGAAAGCGGGGTCGCGCAGTTGGCTGATCGAATACGCCTGGCTGGCGCGGTGATTGTGTCGCAGACCAAGCGTATGGCCCACCTCATGGCAGCAGATATACCGCATCAACTCGCCCGTCAATTCATCCGGAAGAGGCAGCTTGCGGGCCTTCTCATCCGAAGCGGAGCACTGCACGAAGTACCACATTTGGGCCAGCTTCACCACGTCGTGCCAGAAGATGATGTGAGCCGAGATGATCTCACCCGAACGTGGATCGTGCACGTGCGGCCCCATCGCATTCATCGTCGGCTCGGCCACCCAGCGAATCACCGAATAACGCGCGTCTTCCGGATCCCAGTCCGGGTCTTCCGCCTTGGTGGGGGCATCCTTGCAGATCACGGCATTCTTGAAGCCGGCTTTTTCGAAAGCGGGGTTCCAGTCTTCCACACCCTTCTTGAGATAAGGCCGCCACTTCTCGGGGATCTCGTTCGAGAGGTAGAAGACGATCGGCTTCACCGGTTCGCTAACGGCAGCGCTGGGGTCCTTCTTCTCAAGGCGGTAGCGGGTGATGAATTGCTTGGTCACGCTCCAGGTTTTCTTGTCGGCGAAGTCCGTGAATCGTTCGGTGAAGTAGCCGACTCGCGGATCGAAATAACGGCCTTCCATTGGCGTTTCGGGCAGTGCCACGAGGCTGTAGTGCACAAGCGCCGAGACGCTGCCACTGGAGCCAGCGCCGGGAACCGGTGGGCCCGTTCGCGGAGAACCGCCACCACTGCCTCCACGGAACGTGAGCAGCGAACGCACTTCGATGTTCGTGGGGAATGCCTTGACCTGTTCGATGTACGATCGGGTGGGATCGATGCTGCCACCGGAGCCCGAGGCTGCTGTCACCGAAAGGTCCGGCAGACCACTGACAAAGACATCCGAGACATTGATGACCGCGGCGCGGTCCTTGCCTTCGCACTCGACCTTGAACACGGCGATGATGCTATCGGTGCTGGCGGCTTCGACAGCGCTCTGAACGGCTTTGCCATCGGAGCGCTTGCGGAAGCCGACCTTCCACACATAGACCTTGTTGCCACGGCGCTCGAACTTGAGCACCTCATCGCCGAGCGAGGAACCGCCCCAGCTACTGCCGCCGGGCCCCTTGGCGACTTCCGCCTGCCAGAGCATCAGCTTGCCGAAACGATCCGCCGGGATTTCGAAGTAAACCTTGTCGTCCAGCTGGTGGACGGCGAAGACGCCCGATTGCGTCCTCATCTCCTTGGTGATGACGTCGTCGTACTTCTTGAGTTCATCCGCCTTGGGTGCGGAGGACGTTTTCTTGGAGGGTGGTCCGTCTGATTTGCCCTTGGGGGTATCCTGCGAGAAACCGGCCGGGAACGACACCAGGAGTGCCGCCAGGGCCAGCCCAACGAGCCGCCGCGAGTGCATCATCTTGCACCTATTAGGAAGTTGATAATGGCTGGAGAGACTAGAACCATTGTACCGCGTGTGAAGAAGGTTTCACGCGGAAGGTGGTAAAATGGGTCGAGTTTGTGGTGGTATAATCGGAACCTCCGTTCGCCTCGAGGCCGCGTCAAGAAGGCCATTGAGCACCCAGCAACCGTTGACGTGCCCATTCGGCCCGCGGCAGTGATCGAGCACCTGCTCGTTCTCGCATCCGGCTTCCTGGAGCGCGTCCGCCAGCTTCGGCATGCCACTGAAGTCCCGATAAAGGTAAGCTCCACGTGCCAGTGCGATCACATCGCGCGTGCGCCATTGCTGGAGAAAGGCCACGGGTTTGAAGGGATTGCCGAACACCTCGCGGACGAGTTGGGCGCAGTGAAATTCCGTGGCGATGCGTTTGAAGGCCGGGATACCGGAATAGTATGGGAAGTAGATCAGGTGGCTGACGCCCGCCCAGGTCACGTGATCGAGCACGGGCGACTGATGATCCGGTGGAGGTAGGCGATCGGCAAGTGCCAGCCAGCGTTCCGCTTCCAGTGCAGCATCATCAGGGTCAGGATTGTTGATCAACTCTTCGGCTGCCGCCTTGGCGGAACTCTTCAAACGCTCATCAACAGGGTTGCGATCGGGTAGTTGTTCCGCCACTTCGACGAGCACACGCATGACCCAGGGAAGGCGGTTCCAGGCCTTGCGTGAACAGGCTAACAAATATAACCAGATGGATCGTGGAGGTTCGGGGAGCAAACTATCCGGACTTCGCATGCCGAACAGATGCTCCAGCATCGCCAGAGCATTGTCAGTGGTTTCCCAATCCTGTTCGTCCATGCTGTATTCGCCGACTGACAAGGGAGTTGGTCGAACCCGCTGCTCAACCTTCTGACTGCATACGCTGATTTAACTCGGCAAACGCGGCTTCGAGTGCCGCGATTTGTTGTTTAAGACTTGCGATCTCGGAGAAGGCCTGATCGAGGCGACTCGATGCGGCCGGGCTGGTGGCGGCACTCGGTGGGTTCGCGGAAATCGGGGAACTCGTTGGCAACGCGGCCTGCTGTGTCCGAAGATTGCTGAGTTCGCCGGGTTGGTGGAAGCCGTGCGTGAGTTGTGCACCGCGACGATCCGGATCGGTCAGCCAGACCACCAGCTTGCGTTCGACCAGCGGCTTCAGCACTTCATCGAGTTGGTCGAGCGTGTCGATGGCGTCCATGCGCGCGGCGCGGGCGCGAAGTTCGGCCTTCGTTTGCGGGCCACGCAGGAGCAACTCCGCAAGCACAGCCATCTGGGCCCCATTCCGGGTCCAGGCTTCGTAGAGTTCGTGGCGAAATTTTTCGACACGACTGCCAGTCACGCGGGTGACGAAGCCCTTTTTTTGCAGAGAAGTGAGCGGTTCTTCGACGTCGTCTTCCGTCAGGTCCAGGACGGGGTCACGGTTCGATTTCTGGTTGCAGCCTGTGGTGAGGGAGTTAAGTGTGAGTGGGTAGCCCTCGGAACTGCGCGAGGTTTTTTGTTTCTCGATCAGGACGCCCAGCACCCGGCGTTCCAGCGGTGGGATCGGCTCCCAGACCTCAGGTTGACTCGCAGGCATGTCCGCTGACATGGACGCGACTCCAGCGCTTAAAAAAGCCCATCCCAAAGGAGGGATAGGCTTAGCTTACGCAAATGATGAGAGATTAGCGAGGCCGGAAATCACTCGATAAATCGTTCCGGATCGGCTACCACCGGGTCGATGGGGGCACCGTTCAGGGCCCGCAGGAAGAGTACGAGATCGGCCTTATCCGCAGGCGAGAGATTCAGTTTGAACGGGATGATCGGCTTCTTCGAGGGGCCGAAGGTGCGCACTGCGGGATCGACCGGCATACCCGCAGCGCGAGCCCGGAGGTAGGCCGCTTCGGCCGCGGTGTCACGCATCTTGTCGCTCAGATAGGGGTTAATGTTGCCACCGCGATCGTAGAGGTCGATCACTTCCTCGAGCGTCTTCTCGTCGCCCGAATGCATGTACGGGGCCGTGTCCACCAGCCCGCGGAGGCCGGGAGTTTTAAAGGCACCCACGAATGCCGTGTCCTTGTGGCCGGTGGGGAGTTGCACGAAGCGGCCGAATTCACTCAGCGGTAGATCGCCTTCCTTTGTGGCACCGACGCCGAGGTTGTGGAAGCCGCTGTCCGTGAAAGTATCGCCGGTGTGGCAGGTGGCGCAACGGGCCTTGCCGAAGAACAGCGTGCGGCCATTGAGCAGGCGTCTGCCAAGCTCGGCAGATTTATCGGCATCCTTCGCGGCATCCAGTTGAAGTGCGGCCAGCGTGTGCGTGTCGTTCTTTGCGAAGGCGTCGGCGAGTGCAGCCGTGTAGTCCTCCGGCTTCAACTCGAACTTGCCGGTTTCTTCCTCGATCACACGCTTACGCATGATGGCATCGGTTCGATCCTGCAGGCTGTCGCCGTTGAGCACAGTGCGTTCATAGGTGGCGATGGCCTTGGCCGCGGCGTCGCGGGTGGGGGCATGGCCAAAGACATCGTTGAACGCCTTCAGGTATTGCGGATTGGCACGCAATCGCACCACGGCTTCTTCCCAGGGGTCGTGCTTGCCGCCAAACATCTCCTTGTTGTTGCCAACGGGGCCCTGCGACTGGTCTTCGAGATCGGCGGCCCGGCCATCCCAGAACTGAAACTTGTTGTAGGCCGAGTTCATAACCGTGGGCGAGTTGATCGGCCCGACCGCTCCGCTGATGCCAATCGAGGTGCGTTTCTGATCGGTGAAGCCCTTGCGAGGGCTGTGGCAACTGGCACACGAGACATCACCGCTCGTCGAGAGGACGGGGTCGAAATAAAGCTTCTTGCCCAGGTTCCACTTTGCCAGGGTCATCGGGTTATCGACAGGCACGGGCGGGGCCGTGGTGAGACCGAGCGGCACCTTGAGTTTCACCACACGACGCATGGCTTTTTCGCCCGTCGCCGGGTTCACATCTTCTTGCTTGCCTTCGGTCCAAAAGGTCTTGAGTGATGCCCACTCGGGCTGGTTCTTTGTGACGAACACCATCGGCACATCGGCAGCGAATGGAATCTTGAGCGTGTCGTTGGGAAGCAGAAAGTCGGCCGGTTCCGCGAGCCCTGGCGGTTGTGCCACCACGGGGGCAGATAGGAGTGACACCAGAGCTATTGCGAACCATGAGTGGTGCAACATGGAGAACTTCCTTTCGACAAGCAGGAACCGACAGGCCGGCCGGCATGCAAGTGCACGGCAGGGGCAAATAGACGGTGTGTTACACCTATCGTTAGGCGTGCCGTCGCGAAGTGTCAATGAAATGAAGATCGGGCGGGCGTTTCCTGGGCATCGGCAACAGCGATGTATTGGCTCAACGTGACGCGAGTCGTGGTTCGTGCCGTGTGCGAAATCGTCTGCCGATTTGTCGTCTGACTTCTTGCAGGAATCCCCAGGCGAAGCCGAAGTGAATGCCGAGGAAAACGAGGGGAATGCGCAACCCGACTCCGCGTGCCTGGCCATGGGCGAGCACGATGGAGGCACCCGCCAGCACTGCCAAATAAAAGGCGAGGCTCGCGGCCCAGAGCCAGCCGAGGTATGGCACGGCGAGGCTCAGCAATCCACCGATGACGAGCCAGACCACCCAGAGCGGTGGCACAAGTGCCGGCAACGAGAGCGAGTGTGGGTGCTTCGCCGCGAGCCGGGCCCGACCCATGCCGTAGCGAGCCAGCTGGAAAAAGAGGCCGCGAAGGTTGCCACGCGGGTGATAGGCGACCTTCACGCTGGGTGAGAAGAAACAGGAAAGGCCGGCGGAATCGACGCGCTGATTGAACTCCACATCCTCACAGGCATCGAAGGCCTGATCGAACAGGCCAATGGTGTGGAAGACTTCGCGCCGGTAGGCCACCGCGGTGCTTTGCGGCGGCACGAACTTGGCTTCATCCGAGAAGATGTCCGATTCCGGATTGTGCCCGAGCCGGCTGTGGCGTGCGGCCGAGACCGCTTGCTGAAAGAGCGAGGGATTGGCAGCATCAAGTGGTTGTGGCCGGCCGAGGCTTGCCGCACCGCTCGCTTCGAACGCATCAGAGACGTTCCGCAGGTACTGCCGATCGGGCACATGGCAATGCCCATCGACCACCACGGCCAAATCCATCGTGGCATGGCGGATCGCGGTATTTCGGCCGGCACTGGAGAACCGCCCGCTGTTGAAGACCAATTTCAGGTTGGGGAATTCACCTTGCAAACGCCGCACGGTACGGACAGTGTCATCCGTCGAAACCCCATCCGCGACAATGACCTCGAACTGGTCCGCCGGGAACTCCTGATTCAGCAAGGAGCGCAGTGTCTGCTCGATGGAGCGGGATTCATTGCGAACCGGAACGATGACGCTGACGGATGGCATCCGTGCCTCCCGAGACTCAGGCGAGCGAAATGGGCGAGAGGTTTAAGTGTGATTCGGAGAGCCCGCCTTTCATGGCGGGGCTCCGCGCGACTATTCATCCGTGGGAAAACGCGGCTTGCGCTGGTAGAGCCGTCGCAGACCGAGCATCTTTAACGCGGTCGCACAGAGCACGAACAGTTCCATGCCGAGGCCGCGATTGCGTATGTAGAACAGGTCGTACGCCAGCTTGTTCTTCACACTGCGGATGCAGCTATCGGGTGGTAGATGCACCTGAGCGAAACCAGTGATGCCGGGCTTCACGCAGTGGCGGCGATCGTAGCCCACCACGACATTGCGAAGTTTCTTCACGATCTCGGGTCGTTCCGGCCGCGGACCCACGAGCGACATTTCGCCTTTGAGCACATTCACCAGTTGCGGCAGTTCATCGAGGTGAAGATGACGCAGCACGCGGCCAACCGGGGTGATGCGAGGGTCGCCGGGCATGCTCCAGCGTGGGCCGGTGAGGCTCTCGCAATCGTGGACCATGGTGCGAATCTTATACAGCGTGAAGATGCGCCCACTCTTGCCCATGCGGGTCTGGCTGTAGATGGCGGGGCCGCGCGAGGTGAGCCGCACCAGAACCAGACTGGCAAGCATCACGGGAAGCGTGAGCACGAGCAAGGCAGCGGCAAGTGTGGCATCCATCACCGTCTTCATGCCGCCCCCGGGCCCGCTGGGGGCGAGGCCGGGTGCGGCCGGGCCGTGACGGGTTGGGGCAGGTGTGCGCAACGTGGGCCTCGGGGTAACCAGCACGGCCGATATCGCGGATGAAGGCTCTGCCATCGTGGCCAATCCTTGGATGGAATAGGGCGGAGCGGTTCGGGCGAAACGGGGTCCATCCCCGAATAGTACGACCCAGTCCGGGCGTTTCTTTCAGTTCCCGAACGCAGCGGAATAATGGAGCCACACCGCGGCCACAAAAGCCCGGGTGGCGGGATCGTCTTCCGGCCGTTGCTCATCTTGCGAATCCGCCAAGGGCGTGGCGATATACACCTTATAAAGTATGGGCGCGGCCGCGAGTTGCCTCGCGAATTGCCAGCGCGGATTGTTCGGTGCCACCCAGGTGCCATCGGTGCTGAACGCCCAGCGCACTCGCACCCGATCGTTCTTCGTGGCGGTCTTCTTCTCGAAGTCGGCCACATAGCATTCCCCGCTGCGGCCGCCGGGAAGATCGAATGTCACGCGTTTGGGTGACTGCAGGGTCTTGTAGCCGCTGCCGGGATAGCAGACGTCCGGCGTGTGCGCGGAAACAGAGCCGGGCACACCGCTGATCAGTGTGACGACGCCCGAACGGCCCGACGCGGCGGATGTGTAGCAGCGACTCGTGGCACTGCTTCGCTCGTTGGTCGGCATCTCGGTCGGCACTTCCACAGAATGCCAGTCGCCGAACGGAATCACCGCGGCGTGCAAGGCCTCGGTGCGGGCCGAGTCCGGCGCGAATGCGGACCAGCGCTGCGTGGTCGCGCCGTTCACGATCGCCCCGGCCACGACCAACCCCACGACGACGAGAAATGTGGATGTCTTGAGCATGGTGAACCTCATTTCCCCTTAGCAAAGCGCTTCGTGTTCGGTCGCACCGATGTAGACCACGCCGGAATAAGGTATTTCCATCGTGGCGACGCGGTCCGTGGCCTTGCGAATCATCGGCAACTTCGACTCGCGGTAGCGGGCACACACGAGCACCACTTCGCAGCGGCGGGCGATTTCGATGGAGTCCGCGACCGTGAGCAGTGCGTGGCCGTGGAGAATCACGCAGTCGTACGGTTCCTTGAGCTTCGTGAGCAGCGCTTCAAGCTTGCCGCCAACAGCCGCCTGACGAGCTTCATCGGACCAGCGGCCGGCGGGGATCAGGTGCAGGCCGCTGGGCAGGAACTGGATGGCCGTGCGGGCGTCGAGTTCGGCACGAAGCACCTCGCACACGCCGTTCTGATTGGGCACACCGGCATACGTGTGCAGCGAAGGTTCTCGCAAATCGAAGTCCACGAGAAGCGTCTTGTACCCGGACTGGGCGAGTGAACTGGCAAGTCCGAAGGCGGTAAAAGCCTTCCCCTCATCGCCGAGCGGGCTGGTTACGGCGACGGTCGTGGCTCCACGACTCAGCCACGTCTGGGCGACGTACGTGCGAAGTTTATCGATGGCTTCATTGGCAGCGGCACGCTTGCTGGGATCGCGACCAATTGCTTCGCCCGGCTGGCAAGGGATCACTCCCACGATCGGTGCGGGGCCCACGGCCTTGAGATCAGCCAGTGAACTGACACGCTTGCCAATTGTCTCGTACGCCACCACGCCGAGGGCGATCAGCACATAACCCATGAGCCCGGCGAAGACGGTGCCGAGAATCTGCTTCTTCGTGTCGCGCTGAGTGGGGTTCGAGCCCGCTTGCAAGACCCGGACACGCGCTGGAGCCTCCAGTTCAAGTTTCGTGAGGTGGTACTGCCGAATCAGGTTCGCGTAGACGTTATCCGTCTGGGTGAGGTCCGTGACCTGCGAGTCGTACGGCTCCTTCATCGCAGTACCGGTGCGCGGGTCGAGCTTCTTCTCCGGCGGCATCTCGGCGATGAGCTTCTCGGCCCGGACCAGGTTCACCCTGGCGGCAGCGAGTTGCTCCTCCATCGCATCCAGCCGGTGCTTGGCAGCGTCCCACTGAGCCTTGAGGTCCTTGGCCGCGGCAACCTTTCGGCTGCCCTCATAGGTCTCAATCTTCTCTTTCTTCAGTGCTTCCAGAGCGGACTCACGCGCTTCAAGCACTTTCTTGGCTTCGATCGCGGCCGGGGTGTTCTCGTTACCACCTGCCTGGCCCACGGCGAAGTTCCAGTCCCGCCGACCACTTCGAACCAGAATCGCCTTGGCCACCACATCCGGATCCTTGTCGACCAACGCAATCGTGGCGAGGTCAGCCGGCTCCTTCTGAAGAGCCGCCACTTCCGCGCTGATGAGTGCAAGATGCCGCTTGGCCGAGTTAATCTGCAGCGGTAGGGCCTGAATCTGGTTGCGGGCATTGGACCAGTCCGCCCAGACCATCGCCGGGTTCAACACGGCCACGCGGTCGAGCGCGGCCGGGGCGATTCCAACCAGCGGCACCACCTCTCCCGGACCGACCGCGGGAAGTGGCTTCGGTGCCTCACCCGGGTTCATGGGCAACGCATTCGCTTCGGGGAATGGAGCCGTGTTCAGCTTTTCGTTTGGCTTCGGTGCCTTGTCTTCCACGATTCGCTGCATGGCGATCTTGGCATCCTCGACCTTCTTCAACAGATTCCGCTTCTCCGCAACTTCTTTCTGAATCACTTCATCCATGAACGCCTTTTGCACAGCGTTCACGATCTTCTGTGTGTCCGCGGGATTGTGCCCTTCCAGCGTGATCTTGATCACTTCCGAGCCGTCTGTGGCCGAGACTTGCAAGTTCTCGGCGAGGAACTTGATGGGGTCTTTCTGTTCCTTGATCGTCGGCAGGTCCTTGATGTCCCGCAATGCGGCATTGAGCACGAATTCGTACTTGATCAGTGCCGCCGTCGTCTTCATGTACGTGGCGAAGTCGGTGCGGGCTTGTTCGCGGTTGCCCGTATTCGCCAGGTTCGAGGGCACGCTCGAAACCTGCAACAGGGCGTACGATTCATACTTGCTCGGCAACAGTTCCCAGGCGACAAGTGCGGCCACGCCACCGAGCAGGGTGCCGCTGAACGCGATCGTGAGCCAGTGCAGTTTGAGGTACGAGAAGAGGCGCAGCCCATTGCCAGCGTCCGGTTCTGGCCGGGGGCCCGGCCGCGTTGGCTGCGGAGCCCGCTGTGTGGCGACGGGGCGGG
>JBGSZR010000289.1:0-10573 GCA_041750275.1 Gemmataceae bacterium | reverse complement strand
CGCAGGACCGATCAGCGATGACGACGATGAGAAGAAGAAGGCCGGCCCCGGCGGCGTGATCGGCCGCGACTCTCGCCACAAGGGCCGCCAGGACAAGGGACGCCACTCCGGTCCCCGCGTCGACCGTGGTGCCGTCGTCCTCGGCCCCGGCGGCCAGGTCGACATCATCGACGCCAAGTACGGTTCGCGCCGCGGACCCCGTGCCGCATTGCTCCGCAAGCACATGCGCGGCAAAGTCGAGCCGATCAAGATCGAAGGCAAGATCGAGATTGCCCCGCCCATCAACGTCCGCTCGCTCTCCGAAGCCATCGGCATGAAGGCCGGTGAGCTTGGCAAGCGTCTGCTCAAAGAAACGGGCCAGCTTTACGGCAACAACTCGACCATCGAACTTGAGATCGCCCAGCTGATCGCGGCCGAGAAGAATGTCGAACTGGTGCTCAAGAAGCAGGAAACCGCTGAAGACAAGCTCCTCACTCGCTATCGCGAGATGATCGAGAACGTCGAGCAAGAGAAGTTGGTTCCCCGGCCACCGATCGTCACCATCATGGGCCACGTCGACCATGGCAAGACATCGCTGCTGGACAAGATTCGCCGCGAATTCGGCATCGAGTCGGACGTGGTTTCCACGGAAACCGGCGGCATCACACAGGTGATTCGGGCCTGGTCCGTTCGCCGCGATGTGATCGTGGAAAAGGAAGGCGAAGAGCTTCAGGAAGAACGACGCATCACCTTCCTCGATACGCCTGGCCACGAAGCGTTCACGAAGATGCGAGCCCGCGGTGCGAACGTCACGGACATCGTGGTGATCGTGGTCGCCGCGACCGATGGCGTGATGCCGCAGACACAGGAAGCGATTAGCCACGCCAAGGCTGCGGACGTCAAGATTATCGTGGCGATCAACAAGATCGACATGCCTAACGCCAACATCGCCAAAACGCGTCAGCAATTGTACGGCGAAGGGCTGATCCCGGACGACATGGGTGGCGACGTGCAGTTCGTCGAAACCAGTGCCGTCACCGGTCAGGGCATCACGGACCTGCTCGACACGCTCATCCTCGTCGCCGAGGTCGAGAACTGGAAAGCGGACCCGGATCGCCAGGCAGCCGGCACCTGCCTCGAAGCGTACATGTCCGCGGACGAAGGCGTCATGGCCACCGTTCTGATTCAGCAAGGCACGCTCAAGCGCGGCGACATCGTGCTGTGCGGTTCGACCTTCGGCCGCGTTCGAGCCATGTACGACGATCTCGGCCGCCCCACGAAGAAGGCAGGCCCGAGCACACCCGTTCGCATCACCGGACTCGACCGCGTGCCCAATGCGGACGACCCGTTCTACGTGGTGGACGATCTCGCGACCGCTCAGGAAATTGCCGAGGCTCGTGCCGTCAAGGACCGCGAGGCCGCACTGAACCGCTTCTCGGCTCCGAAGGATCTGGACAGCCTCTCGGCAGCCAAGTCCAAGGCTAAGATCACGGAACTCAAGGTGATCCTGAAAGCCGAAGCCCGCGGCTCCGTCGAGGCCATCCGCAAGGAACTCGAGAAGCTCATCCACGAGGAAGTCCGCACCCGCGTGCTCCTCGCCGGCATCGGGGCTATCACCGAGTCGGACGTGATTCTCGCACTCACCAGCCCCGAAGATACCCTGGTCATCGGTTTCAACGTCACGGCGGACGATGCCGCATTGAAACTCGCCGAGGCTCGCGGCATCAGCCTTCGCGAATACCAGATCATCTACAACCTCGTCGATGACGTGAAAGCGGCACTCGAAGGCCGGCTCAAACCGATCGAGGAAGTGGTCCACCTGGGTCGGGCCGTCATTCGCGATACGTTCAAGATATCGAAGGTCGGCACCATCGCCGGTTGCTACGTCACCAGCGGCGTCATCGAGCGCAGTGCCCGCATCCGCGTCATCCGCGAAGGCGTTGTGGTCTATCCACAGGGCGACAAGGTCGTCGGTCTCGACAGCCTCAAGCGATTCAAGGACGACGCCAAGGAAGTTCGCGAGGGCTTCGAGTGCGGCCTGAAGCTCGTGGGATTCGACGACGTGAAAGTCGGCGATGTGATCGAAGCATTCAAGATCGAGAAGCGGATGCGAACGCTGTGACATTTACGATTTCAGATTGAAGATTTAAGATTTAAGAAATGGGCATCCAGATTCATCGGGCAATAATCGATTGACTTTGGACGCGACATTCTTGTTCATCAATCTTCAATCGAAAATCTTAAATGGTATTGGGTTCACTCCAGGTCCGGTTGTTGATCCGCGAGAGCCGCACACTCAAAGACAAGCGTCAGGTTGTGCGGAGCGTGCTCGAGCGGCTGAAATCGGGGTTCAACGTCTCCGCTGCAGAAGTGGACACACACGACGACGTGAAAGTGGCCACACTTGGCATCGCGGCCGTGGGCTTCGAGAACGCAGCCGTCCAGGCTGTGTTGAATCAAATACAGGAAGCGCTGCGTCGGCATCCGATCGCGGAATACCTCGGCGGCGAGCAAGCAGTGGGCCACGAAGTGGTTTAGCCACAAAGCTTGGAGTGTTTTGAAGTGATCGGCGATTGGATGGGAAGCCTGTATACCGTCGCCGGTCGCCGCTGGGATCTGTTCCTGTTTCTTGATCACGACAGGCGATACGAGCGAACTGTACTGATGGAACCGGATTTCGAACGGCGGGATGTCGGCAACTGGAATTACAACGAGTCAGTCAGGATATTGCAGTTGGTATCAGATACACCCGATGACTCGGATCGAATCTCCGGCGGGTGGAGGGTGCTCTCAGTCGCTACTTGCGAAGACTCCAACGTCTTGCTGGTCCTGCGTGAGATCATCCTTGCCAGTCGGAACCTGCCGATCGTGCTTACGCGTGTGCATTGCAACGGACGGGGCTATGGCAGCAATTGGGAGCAAAGTCTCGCCGACCCTCCATAGTCGGTGAGGACTGTACAATGCATTCGGGTCTGTTCGTCGTCCCGATCGCTCTTCCCGGTCAGCTCGCCATCGCACCGCGACCGCGGGGCAACGACTGGCTCGACGATGAAATCGCTGGCTGGCACGGAACCGGGATGGATGTGGTTGTGTCGCTGTTGATGCCAGATGAGATCGAGGAGTTTGGACTGCAAGCTGAAGCCGCTGCGTGCGGTTCACACGCCATGCGGTTTGTGAACTTCCCGATGCCGGATCGCGGCACACCGGCTTCACGCGAGCGATTCGGGCAACTGGTCGCCGACATCGGAACGGAACTGGCTGCGGGTTGGGGCGTGGCCATCCACTGTCGACAGGGCATCGGGCGTGCAGGCCTGACCGCTGCAGCCGTGTTGGTCGTTGCCGGGATGGACACCGAGGAAGCGGTCACGGTCGTGAGCCGAGTTCGCGGCCGAACCGTTCCCGAAACACTCGCCCAGCGCGAATGGCTCGATGCCTTCGCCAAGAATGTGATCGCCGAACACGAAAGCGTTTGATTCACACCATGAAGTCCCACCGGTTAGCACGTGTCAATGAGGTGGTCCGCGAGACAGCGGCGAATGCCATCCTGTTTGAACTCAAGGATCCACGGGTGAAGAACGTCACCGTCACCCGGGCCGAGGTTTCCGCGGACCTGCAACACGCCAAGGTGTTCGTCTCCGTGATGGGTTCCGAAAAGGAACAGCAACTCACGATGCATGGGCTCAAGAGTTCGGCCGGGTTTCTTCAGACGAAACTCGCCGAACGACTCACCACGCGCTATGTGCCGCACATCACCTTCGTGAACGATGAGGGTGTGAAAAAGAGCATCGAAATCTCCCGTCTGATTCGCGAAGCCAATGAACAAGCCGCCGCGGACCGCATCGCCCGTGGCGAGGTCGAGCCGGAAGAACTGGCCGAAAGCGACGACGAACAGGATAACGACGAAGACGACGAACAGAACGGCACTCACCCCGGCACCGCTGACGGATCGGCGGACCACCCGGGTTGATTCCTCCTGCGACGACCGGAAAGCGAGCCACGCGCCATGCCGGCGATCACCAACAAACAGCAAATTTTGACGCAAGCGCAGACCACGCTGAAGAAGAAGTTCACACTTCCATCCGCGGACCAGGCCGATCCACGCCCCGTGCTGGAAGAACTCATTTACGGCATCTGTCGGGAAGGCACCACACACGCCGATGCCGACCGGGCGTATCGTTCGCTCCGCAAGGCCTTCATCGACTGGAACGAAGTTCGCGTGAGCACGGTGCAAGAAGTCGCCGAGGCCCTGCGACCCATTCCAAATGCGGGCATCCGCGCTGGCTGGGTGCTCGCCTTGCTGCAGGCCGTCTTCGAGATGACGTATTCATACGATCTCGATGAACTCGAAAAGAAGGGACTCAAGCAGGCCGCCCGGCAACTGGGCCGATACTTCGATCCGAAGGACCTGGAGAAGCTTGGCCTCAAGCAAGCCGCCAAACAGGCGGGTCGTTTCAAGAACGTGAACGATTATGCCGTGGCCTGGGTTGTGCAGCGCCGTCTCGGCGGGCACGCCATTCCGCTCGATGGCCCGACCCTCCGCGTGCTGCACCGGCTCGGTGTCATCGAGGACGTGGAACCGGAAAGCCTGGAAACGCTCCGTGGCAGCATCGAGCACGTGATCCCCAAGACACGCGGCCCCGAGTTCACCGACCTGATGAGCCAGCTGGCGAAGGAAATCTGCATCGATGGCACACCTCGCTGTGGCCAGTGCCCACTGAAAAGCGACTGCCCGACGGGTCAGGAACAGTCGGCGAAGAAGCCCGAACCGAAGCCCAAGCCGAAATCGCGCTGACCGCTTCGCCCCACGATTCGGGTGCAACCATTTTCTCGGGGGGTGGCACGAGGACAAGTGCGACGGTTTGCTGGGTTTTCATTCCGCATTCCGAATTCCGCACTGCACGACCACGTTCCTGAGCAGGAATTCAATAGCCCAAGAAAATTCGGTTACACCACACGATTTGCACAAACAGAGACGCATCATGATTCGCACCCTGCTGTTCTCGCTCACCCTGGCCTTGCCGCTCTCCGCGGCCGATCCGTGCACTTCCGGTGTGCCCGTCGGCAAGCGGCCCGGGCCGTATAGCTTCCTTGTGGCGACGGGGCCGGAACGCGGCAAGCCCACCTGCTTCATCTGCGAGCAGGGGGACAAACCCACGATTCTTGTCTTCTCACGCACGCTCTCGGACCCACTGGGCAAGTTGCTTGGCAAGCTCGATGCCGAGGCCGCCGCGAAGAAAGACCAGGGTTTGAAGGTGTGGATGACGCAACTCACGCCGACCGCCGATCTCGAAACCCTCTCGAAGTGGGCCCAGAAGCAAGGGCTGAAGGATTGCCCCGTCGGTGCCTTCGAAGATGCCGACGGCCCGCCGGCGTACACCATTCACAAGGACGCAGACGTCACGGTGCTGCTCTTCGTGAAACAAAAAGTGGTCGCCAACTTCGCCTTCCGTGCTGGCGAACTCAACGACGAACAGATCGGCTCAATCCTCATTACCGTGCCAGAACTGTTCGAAACGAAGTAAACTCGAAAGCCCCGCGATAACCATCGCGGGGCGTGTTGGTGTGCATATCATTTCTGCATGAGCGTTCCACGTCTGTTGCTCCGGTTGCTGCTCGGTAGCCGGCTTCCCAAAACCAGTGGCGATTTGCGTGTGCCCGGGCTTGCGGCCCCGATCGCAGTGCGGCGTGATAAGTGGGGTGTGCCGCACATCGAAGCAGCGAATGAAGCGGATGCCTGGTTCGCCCTTGGCTTCTGCCAGGCCCAGGACCGCGGTGGTCAGCTCGAAGTGCTCTGGCGCGTCGCACGCGGCAATCTCGCCGAGTGGGTCGGTGTTGCGGCGCTCGGTGCGGACCGCATGAGCCGGCGCATCGGCTTCTTTCGGAGTGCCATCAGCCAGTGGCCACATCTTGGTGAAGTTGAGCAGGCCGTGCTTCAAGCTTACGTCGCCGGGATCAATGCCGGGTTCGCGAAGGGGTTGTCGAGGCCGCCGCACGAATTCGCGCTGCTCGGTGGCACACCCGCGATGTGGGAACCGGCGGATGTGCTGGCGGTCATCAAACTGCAGACGTTCATGCTCCCCTCGAACTGGGATGCCGAACTGGCACGACTGCGAATCCTCCTGATGGATGGCCCGGATGCCGTGCGGGACCTGGACCCGGTTGCCGATTTCGGTGGGTTGCCCGCTGTGGGTTCTGAATCGATGCCTCACAATCTGGTGGGGCGGTTGGCGGATGATCTCGCAGCCCTGCAGCGCTATTTGCCACCGGGTGGTGGTTCGAATAACTGGGTGATCGCGGGCAACCACACGGCGTCCGGGTCGGCGCTGCTCGCGAATGATCCGCACCTGGCCCCGACCGCACCGGCACCGTGGTACCTGGCTCACCTGCGCACGCCGGAATGGGAACTTGCCGGGGCCGGGCTCGTGGGAGCACCGGGATTCCCCATCGGGCACAACGGCTTCGCCGCCTGGGGCATGACGGCGGGCCTCACGGATAATACGGACTTCTTCATCGAGACGCTCAACGCCGAGGGCAACGCTGTGCGTGAAGCCGATGGCTCGTTCACGCCCTGTGAAACCGTGAGAGAAACCATCCGCGTGAAGAAGGCAGCGGATGTGGTTGAAGAGGTGCTGCTGGCGCCGCGTGGGCCCGTGCTCGGTTCGAATGTCACCGGTATACCGCTGGCCTTATCGCTGCGGGCTGTGTGGCTTGACGCGTTGCCCGTCTCCGGGTTTCTGCGGGTGCATCATGCGCATTCGTTCGAGGAGTTTCGGAGGTGCTTTGCCGAGTGGCCGGCGATGCCGTTGAACGTGGTTTATGCCGACGCCGGCGGGAGCATCGGCTGGCAACTTGTGGGGCAACTGCCACGACGTCCTGCCGGCAATGGCCTGTTGCCACGACCCGCGGATGCACCCGATTCTGGCTGGGATCAACATCATGTCGCCTTTGAGCAGATGCCGTTCGAGGTGAACCCCGAGTGTGGCTTCATCGCCACCGCGAACGGCCCGCCGCCGCAGCCGAAGGGTGCCGCGCCGTTTCTGGGTGCGGACTTTGTCGATTCTTATCGAACAGCCACCATCCGCGATGAACTCACCCGGTACACCACCTGGGACCTGGCTGCGTGCGTGGCATTGCAACAGAGCGTGCGCTCAATGCCCTGGGAGCAGCTGCGCGAAGCGGTGCTGGCTCTGGATGCGAGCGAGGAGGCCGCGCGCGATGCACTGGCGCTCTTGCGGGATTGGGATGGCCGCGTCGATGTGGATTCGCCCGCGGCGGCTGTGTTCGAACTCTTCACGGCCGAGATGTGTGTCCGTGTGGCGAAAGTGAAGGCCCCGCACGCCTGGCGTATCGCGCTGGGCGAATCGAGCGTCGGGGTCGAGGGGCACAACCTGTTCGCCGATCGCCGCATGGCCCACCTGGTGGAGTTAATCCGCACACAGCCCGTTGGGTGGTTCGCTCGCTCGTGGGCCGAAGAAATGCTCGAGGTGCTTGGCGGCATTGTGCGCCGCCTGCGCCGCGACGTGGGGCCCGGGCCCGCATACTGGGCGTGGGGCCACATGCGACAGTTGAAGCTGGTGCACCCGCTGTTCGAGAAATCACGCCTGCTTGGGCCGGTGTTCAACCTCGGTCCGGTGCCCATCGGTGGCGATGCGAACACGATCAGCCAGGCCGGCAGCCGACCGGCCGATCCCACCGCGTTCACACACAACATGGCCAATCTGCGCTCCGTGTTCGATCTCGCCGACCTGAGCAAGAGCGTATTCGTCCTCTGTGGCGGCCAGTCGGGCAACCCCTGCTCGCCCCACTTCGCCGATCAATTCCCGCTCTGGCAAGCCGGCGAGACCATCACCCTTGCCTGGGACCAGGCCGCCGTGATCCGCGGAGCAAAGGAGACTCTGCGCTTGTTGCCGGGCGGTTCTCATTGATTCCGGACGCTCACCCCACCCCCCACTGTGGAAGCATGCCACCTGTTCGGAAGAATGAATATCAGAACGATTCTCTGGCTGATGAATTATCGCAAAGCATTACTGGATAAGCGTTTCTATTCTCACAGCTGGAGATCGCTACACGCTCCAACTCCCGATTCCTTCGAAATCATTCCTACCAAAGCCCTGCTCGAGCTCGTTCGAAGTGCCCGGCCCTTCGATGCCTGACCAAAGGCAGAACCACCGTTCCGCCTCTGCCGAGGATCGTCGCCACGATCGGTTCCAGAAGATCAATTCCGAATCTGGGTCGTGTTTTTTCTTGCGTAGGCCAGCCTTTCCAGGCTGACGGTTTTCTTTCTCTGCTTTTCTGCAGAAGGTCAGCCTCGAAAGGCTGACCTACTACGCAAACTGAGACACTACCCGAATCTGGAGTCCGCTCTGCTAATGTGAAGTGGCCCGGCTTCGTGATCATCTTGGACAGCGGGCGTGTGCGCGACGAGAGATGTGATGGACGAACACTATCACTGCATCGAATTGAACATCAGCGTCGAGGAGTTCCATCGACTCCCGCAGAACGCCGCATACAAGTACGAATACTTCGGCGGCCGGGCAGTGCTCTCGCCACGGCCGAAGCAGTTCTCGTGTGTGCGCGAGTTGGCCCCGGTGCACTCAGACCCTGTCCAGCCGGTTGTCGTGGAACCGCTCGCGCGTTCCGGAATCGCGCCACTGGCAGACCTGTTTCGCGCTGCCATGTCCCGCGTGCAGCCGTTTGCCTCTCTGGATAAGAAAACGGCACACGACGCATCAATGGAATGTCTGCGGAAAACGGTGGCCGACGAGGATGGCCCGCTGATCGAGGCGGCCTGTTTTCAGGCCTTCACGGAACGTCACGGTGATGTCGAAGCGGCCAGTGGTGCCATCCTCATCACGCTGGTGCCGGAGAAGATTCTCACGGTTCCCTACGCCGGGATGTGGCGAAAAGCACCGCCGGCCGATGCTGTGGAGCGGAAGCTCGGTGTGCCGCATCTCACCTGGGTTTTTGTGACACCCTGGGAAGGCCGCCATGGCATCGCCACGGCTCTGCTGGCGCGCTCGGTCGAGGCGCTGCGAGAAATGGGCTTCGAGCAACTCACCAGCACATTCTTGCTCGACAATGGGCCCAGCATGCTCTGGCACTGGCGACACGACTTCGCGCTGCTGCCCGGCTGGACCGCCTTCATGCGTGACGCCCGCACGCGGCATGAAGTGGAAAAGCCCGTTGCAGCGCAAGAAGAAACCGCACCCGAATGACGGATACGGTTTCAGGACTTCAGTCAGAACGATTAGCCAAGGTTCATGCTCATCAGGAACTCGGCGTTGGACTTGGACTTCTTCGACCGGTTCACGATGAGTTCCATCGCCTCGACCGGGTGCATGTCGGCGAGCACCTTGCGGAGCATGCGGACGCGTTCGTACTCTTCCGGGTGCAGCAGGAGTTCTTCCTTGCGGGTGCCGCTGCGGTTGACGTCGATGGCGGGGTAAACGCGCTTCTCGACGAGCCGACGGTCCAGGTGGAGTTCGCTGTTGCCGGTGCCCTTGAACTCCTCGAAGATCACCTCGTCCATGCGCGAGCCGGTGTCGATGAGGGCGGTGGCGAGGATGGTGAGGCTGCCGCCTTCTTCGATGTTGCGGGCCGCTCCGAAGAAGCGCTTGGGCTTCTGCATGGCGTTGCTATCGAGACCGCCGGAGAGGAGCTTGCCGCCGCCGGGCGCCTCGGTGTTGTACGCACGGGCCAGTCGTGTGATCGAGTCGAGAAGAATGACCACGTCCTTCTTCATTTCGACCATGCGCTTGGCCTTTTCGAGCACGATATCCGCGACGTGGATGTGCTCCTCGGGCGGTTCGTCGAAGGTACTGGCCACGACCTCGGCGTTGGGGCTCTGCACGAGCCGCTGCATTTCCGTCACTTCTTCGGGCCGTTCATCCACGAGCAGCACGAAGACGTACGAATCCGGGTGATTCTTGACGATGGCGTTGGCCATCTTGGCAAGCAACACGGTCTTGCCGGTGCGGGGCGGTGCGACGATGAGGCCGCGCTGACCCTTGCCGATCGGCGTGATCATGTCCACGATCCGCATCGAAAGCTCGTCGGGCGAGGTTTCGAGCCCGAGCCGCTGGTTCGGGTGCAGCGGCGTAAGGTCCTCGAAGCCGGTGACGGCCGTGCCCTCGTCGGGCGACTTGTTGTTCACCAGCTCGATTTGCATCAGGGCGAAGTTGTCCTGATTCTCGATCGGCAGGCGAATGGGCCCTTCCACAATGAGGCCCGTGCGCAGGCTCATGCGGCGAATCTGCGAGGGCGACACGTAGATGTCTTCGGGGCTGGCGAGGTAGTTGTGGGCGGCACTGCGGAGGAAGCCGTAGCCATCGGGCAGGACTTCGAGGGTGCCGGAGCCACGCACGACTTCGCCGCGCTCGATTTGACGGCGCACGATGCCGACGATGAGTTGAGCCCGGCTCATGCCGGTGTGCTCGTGGATGCCTTCTTTTTCCGCCAGCTTGAAGAGCTGGGGCATGGGCATGCGGTAGAGGTCGTCGAGCCGGCAGGCGTTGCCTGCGGGTCGAACCCGTTCAGGCCGCTCGGGTCGCTCCATCCGCTCGGCGGGAGGAGCCGCCGGGGCGGGCGCAGGGAG
>JBGSZR010000288.1:0-14950 GCA_041750275.1 Gemmataceae bacterium | reverse complement strand
CCAGCGCCGCGAGCCATTCTCGTGCCCCACCCAGAAGACGAAGTACGTGAGGACCGTGAATAACAGGAGCGTGGCATCGGGCGTGGCTGCGTGGGCCAGCACGCAAAACTCGATGGCACTCGCCAGCACGATGCCGGCCAGGAGCCCGGTGGAGCGGCCGAACATGCGCCGGGCGAGTTCGTACGTCAGCAGCACCGTGAGCCAGGCACAGAGCACGGATGGCAAGCGAGCGGACCATTCGCTCACGCCGAACGCGGCATAGCTGATCCGCTGCAGCCAGTACAGCATCACGGGCTTGGCGGTGCGGAGTTCGTAGTTGAAGGTCGGGATCACCCAGCTATCCGCTTCGCGCATCTCTCGTGCGGCTTCGGCATTCACACCTTCATCGACATCCCACAGGCTGCCGACACCCAGGTTCGGCAAGGTGAGCACTGCCGTGATGGCAATCAGGATGGCATAATCGACCAACCGCGAACGCTCCGCCATGTCGGACTCCCTTCCGGCAACTTCGATCGAGCCGAGAGCCTAACGCAGTTCGAAACGAAGCGGGAGGCCAATCACCAATCGGCGTTTTCTCATTCACGCTCCTCTCATCAGGATCGTGCTAGGCTCTTGCGAATCGTCCATATCAGACTCGTGCCACTCGGCGTTCTCTCTTCCGAAATCAATGCGTTGTTGCATTGACCGGCCTCTTTCCTGCAGGGGTGTCAAATGCCTCATCTCTCGTTTCGTCGCGGATTCACGCTGATCGAACTTCTGGTGGTCATTGCAATCATCGCCATTCTGATCGGACTTTTACTACCAGCGGTGCAGAAGGTTCGCGAAGCGGCTGCTCGCGCCAAGTGCTCGAACAACCTGAAGCAAATTGGACTTGCCGTTCACGGCTTCCACGATGTGAACAACCGGATGCCGTACAGCGGCGATCCCGCGAACAACGCCGGATGCTGTTGGAGTGCCACCACGCGGTACTGGAGTTGGATGGCGCGTGTGCTTCCCTACATGGAGCAGGCTCCGCTCTTCAACAACGTCGGGATGGGAAACAACCCCGAGCCCGCTCAGGACCCCGCCAACGCAAATGTGGCTGCGTTCATCAAGACGGTTGTGCCGAGCTACAAGTGCCCCTCCGATATCTCTCCGGACACACGCACGGGCATTGCTAACTGGCCCGCAGCCCAAGAAATGGCATCGACCAGCTACAAGGGAGTCTCAGGCCAGAACTGGAACCAGGGTGATGCAGCCTGGAACCCCGTCCCCTTCAATGGTGTGGCAGGTGGAAGCACCGATGGATTGGGCACCGCCGACGGGATCTTTTTTCGCCAGGATGTGAGACGTAAGCTCACGCTGCTTGGAATTTCCGATGGAACGAGCAACACTCTCATGGTTGGGGAGGACATCGGGGTTCGGAACATTCACAATTCCTGGCCCTACGCCAACACCTCCAACGGCACTTGCGCCATCCGCCTCAACAACGGCAATAAAGTCGGTGACCCGGGCTACAACACGCCTGCCCAGTGGCAGAACCTTTACTCCTTCCGCAGCATGCATACGGGTGGTGCAAACTTCGCGATGGCGGATGGCACCGTTCGCTTTGTCCGCGATTCCGTGACGATTGGCAACTATCGTGCGGCTGCCACGATCGCAGGCGGAGAATCGCTCACACTCGATAACTGAGACGGCCGGGCACGATGGAATCTCGCAACACCCGGGGCAACTTGCTCCGGGTGCTTTTACGCGCAGCCGGAATCGGGTACAACATCCCGCGTCTCTCCCCGCCATTCATCCCGGAGAACACCGCATGATTCCGTTCATTCGCACCACGGCGATTGCCTTGACCATTGCACTCGCCACTCACGTCGCGCCCGCGCAGGCACCCAAACGGCCGATGACGGTCGAGGACCTTTTTGCCTTCAAGCGTGTGGCCTCGCCGCAGATCAGCCCCGATGGCAAACACGTCGTCTATCAACTCACCAACGTGAGCCTCAAGGAGAACAAATCCACCACCGCGATTTACATCGTGGGCACGGATGGCGATGCCAGGCCCAAGCCGCTCACCGATCCTGAAGGGAAGAAGGATCTCAATCCGCGCTGGTCGCCCGATGGCAAGTGGGTGCTCTTCGAATCAAACCGATCCGGCTCGATGCAACTCTGGCTCGTCTCGGCCGACGGGGGCGAACCCGCACGCATCACCAACATCAGTACCGGTGCGAGCAACGGCATCTGGTCGCCCGATGGCAAGTCGATTGCCTTCGTGTCCGCGGTTTATCCCGAGTTCAGTGAGAAGCCGTTTGCCGCGAGCGACAAATTGAACCAGGAAAAGGACGAGGCCGCCGAGAAGAGCCCCGTGAAGGCCCGCACGTTCACCAAGCTCTTCTTCCGCCACTGGGATGAATACGTCGGCGGCAAGCGCCAGCACCTGTTCGTGATCGAGGCGAGCGCCGATCGCGCGGGCGGAAAAATCGCCGAGCCCCGCGACGTCACGCCGGGCGATCGCGATGCCTATCCCACCAGTTCCACCTTTGGCACCAGCGACGACTTCACGTTCACACCCGACAACAAGCACCTGGTCTTCACGGCGGTTCCCGAGAAAGGCGAATCGTGGACTACGAATTACGACCTTTGCCGCGTGAGTGTCACCAACACTTCCCCGAAATGGGAGACGCTGACGGCGGCGAACCTCGCGGCGGATGGCTGCCCGAAGTTCACCCCGGATGGCAGGAAGATGGTGTTCCGCGCCCAGAAGAAGGCTGGCTACGAGGCCGATAAATGGGACCTGTACATTGTGGATGTGAATCGCGATGGCACCGCGACCGGCAAGCCGCGCAACCTCACGAAGAGTGTCGATGTGTCCGTGGACGAGTTTGTGCTCCGCGACGATGATGCCGGCTTCTTTGCCGAGAAGAGTGGCCGCTCCGTCAGTTTCCTCGTGCGGTTCGGTGGCGGCGAGCCCGAAGAGGTTCCGCTCGCCAGTGAACCTGGCTCATACAGTTCCTGGACCAAGGGCGGAAACCCCGGGATCGATGGCCGCAGTGCCTACCTCAAGGCCACGCTCGGCAGCCCGCCCGAGGTCTTTGTGATCGGTGGTGATCCGACCCGGAATGTCTCACATGCCAATGATTCCCTGCTCGCCAAGCTCGAGCTTCCCAAACCCGAGTCGGTGGAAGTCGAGGTTGAGGGCGGCAAGATGCAGATGTGGGTACTGAAGCCGCCGGGCTTTGATCCCAAAAAGAAGTGGCCGGTCGTGTATCTCGTGCATGGCGGGCCGCAAGGAGCCTGGACCGATGGCTGGAGTTTCCGCTGGAATCCGCAAGTGTGGGCGGCCCGCGGCTACGTCATGGTGATGCCCAACCCACGCGGTTCCACCGGCTTCGGCCAGAAGTTCGTTGATGAGATCAGCGGCGACTGGGGCGGCAAGTGTTATCGCGATCTCGTCGCCGGGCTCGACTACACCGAAAAACTCCCCTATGTGGACAAGGACCGCATCGCCTCCGCCGGCGGCAGCTTCGGCGGCTACATGATGGACTGGTTCGCCGTGAACGAGATCGCGCCGCGCTTCAAGTGCCTCATCACACACTGCTCCGTCTGGAACTTCGAAAGCATGTGGGGCACCACGGACGAACTCTGGTTCGACGAGTACGAGCACGGCGGCCTCCCCTGGGAAATTCCCGGGAAGTACCGCGAGTTCTCACCGCACGCCAAGGCCGGCAACCTCGCCAAGCACAAGGTGCCCATGCTCGTGATCCACAACGATCTCGATTTCCGCTGCCCCATCGGCCAGGGGCACGAACTGTTCAGCGCCCTGCAACGCCAAGGCGTGCCGAGCCGCTTCGTGAACTTCCCGGACGAGGGGCACTGGGTGCTGAAGCCGCAGAATAGCGTGTACTGGCACAAGGAAGTGTTCGACTGGCTGGATAAGTACTGCCCGCCCGGCGGCAAGTGACTGGATCAGCCGGGGTGGCACTGCCGAAACTCCACACCCGGCGAGCGGTGCCCGGATGCATCCTGGCTGTTGGTATTTTCCGCGGAGCGCGGCCGTCCCGGCCGCTCAACTCAGACAGTTCTGAGGCATGGAAAGTGACCGATTGAACAACTCCCGCTCGGATGGTGCGGCCGGAATGGCCGCGCTCCGCCAAGCAAGCCATTGTCGATTGTCGTTCCTGCGTTCGCAATAATTTCCGGACGGCTCACACGGCCATCGAGTTCCCTTCCCGCTCCGCGGTGGAATTCCCGGCGAACCGGTTGTAAGTTGAACGCAAATGTCGGGGTGCTCCCGGCGCTGCGGAAGCAACTCCATGAACGAAACCAAGTGGCTGGCTGGCACCGATGGCGATGTGATGCTCGATTTTGTGGCGGATCGGCTGTCGCCCCGGCAATGGATGCTGCTGGCTGCGGCCTTCACGCGTCGCCTCTGGGACCTGCTGCCGGTGGGTGTGCTTCAGGACGCAGTCGAGGCGATCGAGCGTGCCGAGAAGCCGCTGGCCACGACCGCCCGCACGGCCTGGATTCGCAAGATCAATGAGGCACTTCCTGCCGCCGTGGCCGCGACCGAGCAGGCTCAGCGCGAGATTGTGAAGTTTGCCGATCCGGATGCCGCCGACCAGACCGATCCTGTGCTTGCCCGGCCCAACCAGGTTGTCCCAGCTTTTCCACTCTTTGCAGCCGCCAGCCGGCACGCCCGCAATTCTGTGAACGGCATTTCTGAAGCGCTGGAGCAGGCTGCGGAGGCGTTGCGTGGGCTTTTCGCGGTGCCGAATGAACAGATGCTGGGTCAGGTGAGTGAGTGCGTGGGCGATGCCGTGGCGAGCCGGCAGCAGGCCAACCGCTCCGCCAATATGGCGCTGCGACTCAAGGGCGAAGGGGACGAACTCGCAGACCGCGCGGCCGGTGCCAAGAACAAGCACCTCGAGCGTGCCCGTGCAGAAGAAACCGTGCGCAAGATTGAAGAGGCAGGAGCCGTTCAGAGTGATGATCTAGGTCGCGTGCGGGGCGACCGCAAGCACCTCGCTCGCTTCTTGCGTGAAATCGTGGGCAATGCATTTACGCCGCCAGACTTCGATCCGGCCTGGCGGACCGCGGATGCCGTGGGTGTGGCCCGCAGCATCTTCGAAGCACGCACATTCGATCGTATGCCGATTCTCGCGGATGCCTTGCTCGAGGCGGACTGCGATTCGGAGTCGATCCTTCGCCACTGTCGCGGCACGGAGCAGGGGGTCAAGGAGCAGCCGGTGCACGTCCGCGGTTGCTGGGTGATCGAGTTAATCCTGGACCGCTGGAAGCCACTGCCGCCGCTTGACCCGAACGCGAAACCACGATTGCGGCGCACGCGCTTCGAAGACCTGGACATCGGCCTGCCCTTCGATCTGGGCGACCGCGGGTAGTGGAGCGTTCGTGATCAAACACGTGCCGTTCCGTCGTCGAACCCAAGCATCAACAAGTTTATTCCACGACTTGCATCTTCAGCAAATCCGGTCGCTAGCGTTCCTTCGCATCCACCCACTTGGTGCGGTCGGGGCGAGGCTTCCAGCTGGCGAGTTTGTCGAGGATGCCTGTCACGGTGTCGTCGACCAGGAGCAGGTCGCGGTGCCGCTGTTTCAGCAGCCCCTCGGCGGTGATGTGATCGAGCCAGGCGAGGAGCGGCGTGAAGAAGCCATTCACGTTGAGCAGGCCGACGGGTTTGAAGTGAATGCCGAGCTGGCCCCAGGTGAGGATTTCGAAGAGTTCGTCGCAGGTGCCGTAGCCACCGGGGAGGGCGACGAAGGCATCGGAGCGGTCCGCCATCAGGGCCTTGCGGATGTGCATCGTATCGACGACGTGCAGTTCGGTGGCCTCGGCGAAGGCGACTTCCTTTTCGGCCAGCGCATGCGGTATGACGCCGATCACCTCGCCGCCGGCTCGCACCACGGCCGTGGCCACTTCGCCCATCAGCCCGATGCGGCCGCCACCGTAAACGAGGCCAAGACCGCGGGCGACAAGTGCCTGGCCCATTTCCCGGGCGGCGGTAGCATACAGCGGATTCTCGCCCGAAGCGGAACCGCAGAACACACAGACATTCTTCATTTAGGTTCCCTGAATCCGTTCCAGGTCGTCCAGGTTGGCCCGACAGTACGGGCAGCCGATGATCTCCAGGTGGAACTGGATGTAGTCTTCGAGGCCGGCATCGAGTGAACCGAGAAGGAAACCGCCGAGGTGGTCGCGGGTGGGGCAACTGACACGTTCGCGCCGCCAGATCGCACCCAGGCTGTGTTCGCCACGATCGACCTGGCCAAGGACTTCTTCGAGCTGACGGCGCAAATCCGCGGACTCGCGCAAGCCGCGTTCCACGAGCACCATCTCGCGTTCCGGCAGTGCATCGTGGAGGTAGTCGTTCAGCATCTGCGGCGTGATTCCGGCCATTATTCCCCGAAGAAGTGTGGCGTGCAGAGCCCGGTGAACCACCTTATTCTATAGGCTCGATCTTCCAGGCCAGCGGTGTGGTGCGGGCGATCGAACGCATAGCTTCCACTGCGCCCTGGGCTTCGGGCGGGAGCAAGGGTGTCACGGCCTTCACCACTCTCACCACGCGATTGAGTCGCTGACTCTTGAACGTCACCTCGGCCTTCTGCAAACCCGTCACGGTGATGACCACTCCGCCGGGCCCGCGCTTCTCCTGCAGTGCTTTCTTGAAAGCCGGAAGCTGACCGTTCACCACAAGGGCGACGAGTTCGAGTTTTAGCGCCGTGTCCGGATCGGTGTCCTTGCGTTTCTGGGCCTGGTCGCGAATCAGTTCCGAGAGTTCTTTCTCGTCCGCGTTGGCGAGCAGGTCGGAGAGCATTTCCGCGGTGGCATGGTTCAGGGCGATCTGATATCCGCCCGGCACGGCCTCGATGCGAACGGGGCGTGGTTCCTCGGCCGCCGAGACGGCGTTTCCGCCGAGTGCAATCCCGGCGACCACCGCCAGAACCCGGCCAATCTCGTTGAGCCTCATGGTGGCTTTCCCGCCGCGAAGGTTGAATTCGTTCGAACAGACGCCAAGGGAACTATATCCCTTCACGGTGGACACCGGGTAGCAGAATGTGGGGGTGCTGCGGATTTTCCAGCTTTCGCGCAAACCGCAATCTCACGGTTGCGGCTCGCCTTCGTCGTCCTTCTCGGGGAGTTCGTAGAGCGGAATGGCGGGGAGGCCGAGCAACGTGCGGGCAGCAGCGACCTCGTTCATCAAGTAGATTCGCGTTTTCAAATGCTCGGCGAGCACCTCGGCCGGGATCGGCAGCGGGCCCGAAACGGCGATGTTAATGCGCCGCCGCAGGTCCGGCTTCTTGTTCTTCATCGGCTTGCCATTGCCATACGAAGTGTAGCTGCCCCACGAGCCTTCCACCCAGCACGTGTACACTGGAATGCCTGGCCGGGCCTTGAGAATCTGCCACACGCCTCGGCCGAAACGCCGCAGCGGTCGATCCTCGGCCCGACGCAAATAACCCTCCGGGAAGATCACCACGCATTCGCCGCGGTCGAGTGCATCGATGGCCAGGTCGATCTCGGGCGTGCTCTGCTTCATCACTTTTTCTGGGACCCGGATCACGCCGAAGGTCCGCACCAGCCAGCCGATGATTGGCAGGTCATAGAACTTCGCGGTCATCATTGGCGTGGTTCGCCGGGGCAAGACCTTCTCCAGAAAGAACGGATCGAACCAGCAGGCATGATTGGCGATGATGAGGCAAGCCCCGGACCGCGGCACGGTTGGCAATCCCGGCCCGGTGCCGCGGATGTGGTACATGACCCAGACGCCCGCTTCGGAGAAGATCGAGAACACGGGTCGGAACAGGCTAAGCCAGGCGAGCAGCGTGGCCGGGCCGAGCGCAACCGTGGCCGCAAGCGTGTACCATTGTGAGAGTTGTGTGCGATCCGCCTGGCTCAAGAGCGGCCAGAGCCCGAAGAGGCTGACGAGTGCGAGCGAGAGGACTGGCCAGGCGACTGGCACACGTGAGTAGCGACCCCGCAGGCGGGCGTTCCAGAGCCCACCCGTGGCCAGGCCCAGCCCTGCACCCACAAACGCTGCGGAGACGCCGCACCAGCCCCAGATGCAGGCAGCCAGCACGCTGATGAAGGCAACCGTGAGCCCCGTGGAGACGAAGCCCAGCGCGCGATAGGGGTGCCAGAAAGCGAGGCCCAGCAGCAAGCCCACCCCGGCCGCAATCAGCCAGGGCCGGGCAGCCGCTTCGTGCGGGAAGGTGGCCCAGAAGGTGAAGACGAGCCCGAGCTCGCAAGCCGCCTGCACAAGCACCACGCTGAGCGATTCACGAGGCCGGACGGCTGCGATCATGTCGGTTCCAGGGGCGAATAAGCTTTCCAACAGTATAACCGGTGTGCGGGCGAAGGCCGGCGGATTCCACTTTATGATGCTGTGCTTGCCACGCCTGCACTCACCGCTATAGTGATATTTCCCATTTTGCGAATGGGCCCCACACGGGCGACGGATTCACGAGGTTGATGTCATGGGTATGCAGTGTTCGGTGTGCGGCAAAAAACCCGTTGTCGGCAACCAGAAGACCTACCGCGGTAAGGCCAAGTACCTCGGCGGCGTCGGTAAAAAGATCACCGGCACCTCGAAGCGCGTCTTCAAGCCCAACCTGCAGAGCATCAAGATTGCCTCGGGTGGCGAGACCGTCCGTGCCCGCGTGTGCTGCCAGTGCATTCGCAGTGGCCGCATCCAGCGCTCGGTGAAGAGCAAACCGTTTGCGAACATCGCGGTATGATGTCCCTGGTAATGCACCTTCAACGGTGAACGGTCATGTTGCTGACGCTCGAGGAAATTCGCAAGGTCGCGAAGCTCGCCCGGCTCGATCTGACCGACGCCGAACTCACCGAGATGCTCCCGCAGCTCACGTCCATTCTCGACTACGTCGCTCAACTTCAGCAACTCGACACTGCCGGTGTTGAACCTCTTGCCCATCCGCTGCCCATTCACAACGTCTTTCGCGACGATGAGCCCCGGCCCTCACTTCCCGTTGATGAAGCCCTGCAGAACGCACCGAACCGCACTGGCGATTTTTTCGCCGTTCCCGCTGTGTTCGATCATGGCGAGGCGTGAATATTCGAACGATGAGGCATGATGTGTATTGAGAGGATTGGAATGCCGTGGGATCATTTCACTCGAGGATCAGGGTACTGAGATGGGAATCGCATACCACCTGCACGGTGATGTGCTGTCGTTTGTGACGACCGGGGATGTGGACTACGCAGAAGGGACACGGGTTTTAGAGGCGGGGTTTGCGGAAGCAGCACGTACCGGACCAGAGCGACGGTGGGGTTTATTGTTTGATATTCGTAGTTCCACAGAGAATCGCAGTTCCAACGAACTCCGCCACATCGCCTTCCTCGTCAGCGCGCATCAATCGATCCTCACGGGCCAGTGTGCGCTCGTGGCGACCGATCCACTGCATTTTGGCCTCGCCCGCATGGCAGGCGTCTACATGGAAAGCCTGGGACTGAAGGCAAATGTCTTCCACGACCCGGAGAAGGCACTCACCTGGCTCGCTGCGGGCTGACGGCTATCACGTGATCCAGCCTTGCCCCTCCTCGCGCACGATGCGAGCCAGCGCCTCGATCCACTTCGGATGATCGTTGAGGCAAGTGCCATTCTGGAACTCTTGACCGCCCGCGTGCTCGAATACTTCCCGGCTCTCGTGGCCGATCTCATCAATCGTTTCCAGGCAGTCCGCGGTGAAGCCGGGCAACGTTACATAGACACGCTTCTTGCCCTGCTTCGCGAGCGTTTGGAGCACATCATCGGTGTACGGTTTCAGCCAGGGCGACTTGCCAAAACGGGACTGGTACGTTTGCGTCCAGTGCTCGCGTTTCCAGCCCATGCGCTTCACCAGGGCTTGCGTGGTCCGCACCACGTGTGTGGCATAGGGGTCGCCGCGCTGGGCATATTTTTGCGGGATGCCGTGAAAGCTGATAACAAAGTGCTCGGGTTCCCACGACAGTTTGGCGAGATCCTCGCGAATCACTGCTTCGAGGGCATCGATATACGCCGGGTGATTATAATACGGCGGCACGACGCGGACCGCGGGCACCCGGCGCTCGTCCTTGAGCGCGTTGAAGAGCACATCGGTGGCACTCGCAGAAGTGGTGGCCGAGTATTGCGGAAACATCGGCACCGCAATAAGCCGATCGACGTTTGCGGTCACCATCTCGCGAATCGTGTCTTTGAGCGGCGGGTTACCGATCATCATGCCGAACTTCACCGGTAAGTCCGGTAATTGCTTCTGAAGCAGAGCGGTTTGCCGTTGGGTGTAGTGCATGAGGGGCGAACCTGTCACAGGATCCCAGATCCGGCGGTACTTCGCGGCCGAGGCACCCGAGCGAAACGGGAGAATGAAGCCATACAGGATCGGCAGCCAGATCGGCCGGGGCACCTCGATCACCCGGCGATCCGAGAGAAACTGCCGCAAATAAGGGAACAACCCACCATAAGTGGGCCTGTCCGGTGTGCCAAGCTGAATGAGCAGAATGCCGGTCATAGGGTGTATCCGAATTCTCTGGGGATATTGAATTCCTGCGCAGGAACCTGGTTCTGCAGTGCGGAATTCGGAATGCGGAGTGCGGAATGAAAGACCCAGCAAACCGCCGCAATTGTCCTCGTGCCACCCCCAGATAAATTGATTGCACCCCGGTCATCGGCGAAATCGGTTTGAATGGAGCGGCGGGCCGTTGGCACACACATGCGGTAGTAGCCCATCATTGATAGACGCAAGAACGGATGCGTTCAACGGTCACCCGGAAAATGACCATATCAAACTCTGGCGAGCGGCCCCTCGTGAGAGAGATGTTCCTGTCACATCCCTTTCAGGCAACATCGTGTGATGCAGGACGCCACACGTGCACGCTCCCGGCTCAGATCACGTACTGCAAGCCCTGGCTTTGACCGACGAGATCAGAGAGCGTGGTTTCCTTGAGCAGGGCTTGTTGAGCTTCGACGATCTTGTCCCAGACGGCGCGGATATTTTGAACATAGACCGTGGGCTGGAGCGGGTCGTTCTGGCGGGTCGGTTGCTCGGTGGGGTCGATGACGCTGAGGATGTCGTAGAGCGTAATATCATCCGGCGATTTCGCCAGTGCGTACCCGCCCGCGGCTCCGCGTGTGCTGGCGATGAGCCCGGCTCGCTTCAGATCCAGCAGAATTTGCACCAGAAAGCGTTGGGGAATGCCATGCTTGTCGGCGACATCCGCGAGCCGGGCCGGGCGCGGATCACCGTGCCGGGCGGCCAGCTCCAGCATCGCCACGCACGCATATTCAGCCTTGGCGGAAAACAACATGGTTGGATATTTTCAATTGAAGATGGATGAATTAGGAACTAAGAATGCAAAAGCGTGATCTCATATCATCATACATCGGGTGCCTCTGGTATCTTCTGCACGCACGACTACACGCTTCACCCGAAAATCATCACTCGAGAATCTGCAATGGTTAGATTCCTTCTCCATCCTTCACCTCGATGACGTGTAGGCCGCACTCTTTCTTGACCTTGCCCGCCCAGCGGCCCGCTCGTTCGTCCTCACCGGCTTGCACGGCTCGCGTGCAGGGCCAGCAGCCGATACTCGGATAATCCTGGTCGTGGAGCGGGTTATAAGGCACATCGTGTTTCACAATGAATGCCCAGACATCCTTCTTGGTCCAGTTCAAAAGCGGGTTCACCTTCACCACGTTGAACTTCGCATCCCACTGAACCACATCCGCCTGGCCGCGGTCGGCGGTCTGATCCTTGCGAATGGCACTGATCCAGGCAAGCGGGTCGAGGCGCTTCATCGCACGTTGCAATGGTAGAATCTTGCGATCCAGGCAGCACTGGTCCGGCCGATGGCCGTACAGAGGGCCGCCGTGCTCGGCTTCGTACTCGACGACCGTCAATTCCGGTCGAATGTATTCGACTTCAATGCCGTATCGCTGTTTAATGCGTTCGCGGAGTTCGAGCGTCTCGGTGAACTGGTAGCCCGTTTCGAGGTTGATCGTCTTCACGCCGGGTTCGATCTCGGCGAGCATGTGCAGAATGCAGCAACCCTCAGCCCCAAAAGCGGTTGCCATCAGCAGATGCGGGTGAAATCGCTCCACGGCCCAGCGCAGCACCTCCTGCGGTGTCGACCCAGCCAGTCGCTCACTCGCCGTGGCAATCTCCTCGAAACTCATCTGGCTTGCCATCAACACCGGCCTCACTTGCATTCCATCAGATGTCTTATCGGCATTGTAATCATCACCGGCTCAGTGGGAAAGAGAAGGATGGGAAGTGCGGTGTCCGAGATGGAGTGGATCACGTTACGGCTCAATCGTTTATGATCCTTGCTCTACAGGGATTTGCGAGACATCAAGGCTTTTGATGACAGCATCGACTCCACGCACGCGACCCGGTGCGTTTCGGCACCGGGTCACATGGGTCGCCTTCACACGACGGAGGGGTTCATCAATATCGCGTCAGATCCTGGGTGATCTGCTTTTGCATTTCCGGATCCTGGCCGACATACAGGTGCAGGTGGTCCTTGTCGATGTAGATGACCTGGACACGCTGCTTCACGATCTTGGCCGGGAACGGGTAATCCGATTGCACCGTCTCCGTAAAGTAAATCACGCATTCCCAGTGACAGTGGTGCAGTTGAGCCTGACCCACCAGCGGGAAGAATCGCGGCGGATCGATCTTGTCCACGAGCCGATTCTTGACGATTACCACATCATCGCGGAAGGTCTCGTAAACGTACGGCACGCCTCGCGGCACCCGGCCCAGAGCTCGCAGGACTTCCTGATCGCTCGGCGGATCTTCGCAGATCGGAGCCGGATAACCATCACGAATCGGCGGCATGATCGGCACGCGGCCATCGTTCTTGTGCCCGTACTTATCCTCCATCCGCTCCGTCACCCAGGGCTGGATGGGCACAGGCGTGAGGAAACCCATTGTGAATGGATTGCAACCGGCACCCGCCGGGAGCACGGCCGCGGTCAGCAGCCACAATTTGCGGCGAATCCAGGACATGCTCCCCCTCCGTACGAACCAAGTCATCTGACGTTGCTGAATGTATCGGTCACCCGGAACGGAGAGTTTAATCGTAACTTGCGACTTCTGAGCACCTGACGAGTCCAGGCGAGCGGCACCCCTCAGGGTTCTGTACGATGGCATGTCGCGTGCCCTGGCGAGCGGCACCCGTCAGGGTGCTGTTCGATCGCATGTGGCACGTCTGGGCGAGCGGCACCCGTCAGGGTGCTGTTTGATTGCATGTGGCGCGCGTCTGGAACAGCCCGCTGACGCGGGCCGCTCGCCTTATACCAAACACCAAACACCAAACACCAAACACCAAACACCAAACACCAAACACCAAACACCAAACACCAAACACCAAACACCAAACACCAAACACCAAACACCAAACACCAAACACCAAATGGTCTATCTCTCACGCATTTACACGAAATCAGGCGATCGCGGCGACACCGGCCTCGGCGATGGTCAGCGCGTCCGCAAGGACCATCGACGCGTCGAGGCGTATGGCCAGGTCGACGAGCTCAATGCCGTTCTCGGCCTTGTTCTGGCGCACGATCCCGAGGGCTCCGAAGCCACTTTGCTTCGTTCGATCCAGAATGATCTCTTTGATGTTGGAGCCGATCTATGCATCCCGCAATCGGCAGGGGAAGTGCCCGGAAAGTGCCTGCGTGTCTCGGCTGCACAGGCTGAACGCCTGGAACAAGCCATCGACCGCCTCAACGAGCCGCTCGAACCGCTCCGCAGTTTCATCCTGCCCGGCGGCAGCCCCGCCGCGGCCTGGTTGCACCTCGCTCGCACGGTGTGCAGGAGAGCCGAGCGAACGCTGGTCACGCTCATGGAGCTGGAATCGGTCAATGAACATGCATTGATTTACTTGAATCGACTGAGTGATCTGCTGTTCGTGCTGGCCCGTGTCGCCAACAACGGCGGGAAAAGTGATGTGCTCTGGGTTCCGGGTGCGAACCGAGAATAGCAGTGGACCCCAGAAGGCCCACTGCCAGCTCAGTGCTTACTTCTTGTTGCAGCCCGGGCCTTCCTTGGGGTCGCACTTCTCCGTGATGTGCCCGGAGTCTTTCAGAGCTGCGGACTTGTCCGCGTTGAGCTGAATATAGCTCGACCACTGGCTCGGCACATCCTCCTGGCGGAAGATCGCTTCCACCGGGCACTCCGGGACGCACGCCTCGCAGTCGATGCAATCCTGGGGGTCGATGTACAGCATCATGTCGTCCTGGTAGAAGCATTCCACCGGGCAGACGACGCAGCAATCGGTGTACTTGCAGTCGTTGCAATTGGCGGTGACGATGTGCGGCACGAGAGTGAACCTCCGCTGGGGCTCGTCGACGGTGCGACGGCGCTGAAACTGGAAAGAGTGATTCTCGGCCGGCGGCCGGGATGGCGGCGCAAATCAACCGGGCGAGTATCGTCAAGTTATGCAGAGACATCGGGCAGACACCAGAGCAAACTGCGGATTTTTTTCGGGAACTCGCCACACGGTTCTCCCTGGCTTTCGCGATCTCGCGCGAACCTTTCAAGAAAATTCTGCGTCCAACTCTGGTCAGCTTCGCGACCGAGCATATACCTCTTCTTTCCCACGGATCGTCAGATCGGTGGGACAGGAGCGGCTCACACGGCGGTTCCTGGTCGTCAGGTGGCTTCGACAAAGTGTGCGACAGAAAAAAATGTCGCTCAGGTTGACGAAGAGAACAGACGACAATAAGTTGACTGAGGTGAGGGACACAAGTCTGCTAAGTCAAAAGACTTACGGACAAGCTCTCGCCACGCCCGGCCGAACAGGTCGAGCTAACTGCGATCTTTGACAAGTAGGTTGGGTATGAAGTTGCATCGAAACGACTCCGTGTTGCGGGGTGCGTCGGATGTGATGGTGGGGTTCCCGCGAGGGGGCTTTGCTGTGGCGTTCGGGGTGCTGTGCAATGTGGAAGAATATG
>JBGSZR010000287.1:0-4671 GCA_041750275.1 Gemmataceae bacterium | reverse complement strand
GCCGCTGTCACTTCGGACACGGCCCCGCCAATCCTTGCTGCCCGTTTTCATCCCACATCAGACAGACCAGTCGCACGCCTCACGGCAGCTGACGCTACAATATACCCAGGTTGCCACAGGCGGCCGTCTTCGCCTGAGAGGGTTTGGAATGCCTCCCACCAACACACCCCCGCCACCACAGCCTGCCGGCACACCCGCTCCTCGCCGGGCCAATCCGCTGATCCCCGGTGGCTGGATTGCGATTGTGCTGATCCTGGTGATCGGTGCGGTCTATTTCATGGCCGATGGCACCAAGGAAATCAAATACTCCGAGTTCACTGAACTCATTGATGCCGGACAGGTCAAAAAGGTCGTGCTGGTGGGCAGTGATCGTGTCACGGGCGAACTGCGCGACGCCGATTCGGAACAGGCCAAGAACTTCAAGATCACGGGCGGCAAGTTCTCGGTCTATCTCCCCGGTACAGACGACCAGACCAAACTGGTGCGCGAATGGGAGGCCAAGGATCAGGCCTACCGCGAGACTGTCAAGAAGGAAAACAAGCCCGAACACGAGCGTCTCTCCGTGAGCAAGCGTGAGGAACCCGTCTGGGTCGGCCAGCTTCTCGTGAACCTGCTCCTGTTCGGGCTCGTCATCGCGGTCATCGTCTTCTTCTTCCTGCCGCGAATGCGCGACCCCATGGGCGGCGGCTTCCTCAACAACTACATACGCAGCCCCGCCAAGCGGTACGAGAAAGGGAAAGGCCGCATCACCTTTGAGGACGTCGCTGGCATGGAGACCGCCAAGAGCGAACTCCAGGAGATTGTCGACTACTTGAAAGATGCCGCGAAGTTCACGCGACTCGGTGCGAAAGTTCCGAAGGGTGTGCTCCTCGTTGGCCCGCCCGGCACAGGCAAGACGCTCATGGCCAAGGCCGTGGCAGGTGAAGCTCACGTCCCCTTCTTCGCCATCAACGGCTCCGAGTTTATCCAGATGTTTGTCGGCGTGGGAGCCAGCCGCGTGCGCGATATGTTCAAGACCGCCAAGGATGCCGCTCCGTGCGTCATCTTCATTGATGAGATCGACGCCGTCGGCCGTATGCGCGGTGCAGGTGTCGGCGGCGGTTCCGATGAACGCGAACAGACGCTCAACCAGATTCTCAGTGAAATGGATGGCTTCCAGCCCACTGAAACCATTATTGTGATGGCTGCCACCAATCGCCCGGATGTGCTTGACTCCGCACTGCTGCGGCCGGGCCGCTTCGATCGGCACATCATGGTCGATAAACCGACCTGGCGTGGCCGACTCGAGATTCTCAAGGTCCACACTCGCAACAAGCCACTCGCCGACAACCTTGACCTCGAGCGTGTGGCCCGCAACATGGTCGGCATGAGCGGTGCGGATTTGCAGAATCTCTGCAACGAAGCCGCACTGCTGGCCACGCGGGCTGGCAAGAACCGCCTCGAGCAGGAGGACTTCGACAAGGCCGGTGACCGCGTCCGACTCGGAGCGATGCGCGAAGAACCTTATTCGAAAGAAGAGAAGCGTCGCACAGCGGTGCACGAAGCCGGTCACGCCCTCTGCTCCTGGCTGGTGCCCACAGGCGACAAACTCGACCGCGTCTCCATCATCCCGCGCGGCCGCACCGGTGGCGTCACGCTGTTCCGCCCCGATGAGGATCGCGTGGATCGGTCCGAAAGCGAACTGCTCGCCCAGCTCGTCATGGCGATGGGCGGCCGGGCCGCTGACAAACTCGTGCTCGGTGAACCGCTCTCCGGAGCCATCGGCGACCTCAAGCAGGCCACCCGCATCGCCCGCATGATGGTGACTCAGTTCGGCATGAGCGATCGCCTCGGGCCCGTGTTCTACACCCAGAGCGAGGAGCACGTCTTTCTCGGCAAGGATATCCACGAACCGCGTGACTACTCCGAAGGCACGTCCAAGATCATCGATGAAGAGGTTCAACGTATCCTGCGCGCGGCTCTCGATCGCGCGACGGAACTGCTCGAGGCGAACCGCGACAAGCTTGACCGGCTGACAGAGGCCTTGCTGGTGCACGAGGAACTGGATACGGAAGAGGTGGAGAAGCTCTTTGCCGGTGTGGGGATCCAGGAGTTGAAGAAGGAACCGCCCCGGCCGCAACCGCAACAACCGGTAGCCACGGCGGCCGTCGAGGATTTGCCGACGCCAGAGCCGCCCGCCAAGCCGGGGCTGGCATTCAGCTGATGAGGTGATCGTGAACCTCGGTTCGAAGTGTTTGGTCCTTCCCGATGGTGCTTGCCCTCGTAGCTCAGTGGACAGAGCAGGGCTTTCCTAAAGCCAAGGTCGCAGGTTCGACTCCTGCCGGGGGCACTCGAGTTCGGCTGAAATGAAACGGCCTGTGCCATTGAAGGCACAGGCCGTGTGGAACGGGCACTTCGAGTTGAGTCACAATCCCAGCACTTTATCCATCTGGGCCGAGATCTTCTTGAGGTGTTCCTCGCCGCCGCCGCCGACCTCGGCCGTGGCCCAGCCGTTGTAGCCGATTTCCGCCAGGGCTTTCAGCACGTCGGGCCAGTTCTCGTCGCCCTCGCCAATCGCGACCCACTGCTTCGTGTTGCTGTAACCCTTGAAGTCGAACTTCAGCATCCGCTTGCCGAGCTTGCGAATCCACTCTGATGGAGCGACGCCGTACTTGATCATGTTCGAGCAATCGAAATACGCTCCGACGTAGTCCGACTTGAAATCATCAATGTACTGAATGAGTTGCTCGGGCTTGGTGATGAAGTTATTCCACACCACCTCGATGGCGATCTTCACCCCGAGTTTCTCGGCGAGCGGCAGTGCCTTGCGAATCTCGGTCTGGGAGCGTTCGTAGCACTGTTCGTAGGTCACGTCCTTGTTGACGACGCCGGGGACGAGCAAGACGGTATCGGCTCCGACCACCTTGGCATCGCGGATCGCACCGCGGAAGGCCTCGAGCCCCTTGGCTCGCACTTTTTCATCCGGGTGGGAAAGCGTGTCGCGCCAGTGGACCGAATCGATGACGCCATGCACGGCAATGCCGGTGGCCTTGCTGGCGGCCGCGAGTTCTTCGAGGTTGCCGGTCCCCGGGCTATCGATCTCGACGCCGAGGAAGCCGCATTTTTTTGCGAGTTCGAGCCGCTCCTGGTGGCTGCCCTTCAGTTGAATCATGCCGTACTTCACGGCTTTTTTTAATTTGGGCTTGTTCTCCTGTGCGGCCACGACGGCCCCGCCGCCGATGAGTGCCGCGGTGATCGCGGCCGTGGTGCGAAGAAAATCGCGACGACCGATCGGTCGAAACATGAGGTGTTCCCTCCCCCAGCCACGCCCCCGGCATCCGTTCCAGTCGGCGAGCCCTCCATCGAGGTGACAGGTTTCGGCACCCACTCCGTGTGTGTCGAAGTTGCAGGCGAAGGCACTGACAAGGCGAACTGATCGAGCAAGCGGTCAAGAAAATATCTCAGGCGAGCGGCCCGCGTGAGCGGGCTGTTGCATCAGCGCCATTTGAACAGGCCCACTTACGCGGGGCCGCTCGCCTGACCTCATTCTCACGCGAACTGGTAGTACCCCGGCATCGGCACGCCTGGCACGGGGTTCGCGCCCCAGGCATACTGCTTTGGCGAGAGGTCCTCCGTCGATGTGAGCATTTGCTTCCAGGTGAGCTTCTTGCCCGTGTATGCGGCCTGACGAGCCATGATCGCCATCATGGTGCTGTGCCCGGCGGCCTCACCATCGTTCACCAGCTTGCCGCTTCGGATGCCGGCGAAAAGTTCGTCGTGCTCCACCTGGTACATGTCCTTGTAGTCCTTGTCGAACACCCAGGCGGTGCCGTCGGTGGTGTCGATGGTGTGCTTCATCAGTTCGGCGTGGCCCTTCGTGCCAATGACGTGGTCGTTCACATCACCGGTGCAACGTTCCATCTGCCGACACGAGGAGAAGAGGCGTTGCCCGTCCTTGTACTCGAGGGTGACGGCGAAATGGTCGTAGATGTTGCCGAATTTCTTGTCCGTGCGAACGAGTCGGCCGCCGACACCCGTGGCCGAGACAGGCATCTCCCCCTTGAAGACCCAGGCGGCCTTGTCGAAGTTGTGGCAGTGTTGCTCGACGATGAAATCGCCCGAGAGCCAGCTGTAGTAGTACCAGTTGCGCATCTGGTACTCCATGTCCGAGTTGCAGGCTTCGCGTTCCTTGCGGAACCAGAGGGTGCCGGTGAGATAAGTGATCTGCATGGCCCGCACGTCGCCGATCATGCCATCGTGGATGCGCTTGACTGTTTCGCGCTTGCCGAGATCGTAGCGATAGCAGAAGCCGGAGCAGAGGCTCACGCCTTTCTCCTTGGCGAGCTTCGCGGTCTCGATGACGGAACGCACACCGGGGGCATCGACGGCCACGGGCTTCTCACAGAAGACGTGCTTGCCCGCTTCGACCGCGGCTTTCAGGTGCATGGGGCGGAAGCCGGGAGGTGTGCAGAGGAGCACCACATCGACGCCGCAATCGAGCAACTTGGTGAAGCCATCGAAACCGTCAAAGCAGCGGTCCGGTGTGACGTCGATCTTGCCGGCGATGGCCTTGATGTTCTTCAAGCCGGCGAGGCTGCCCTGGAGCCGGTCCATAAAGACATCGCACATGGCGACGAGTTTCACGTTGGGATCAGCCATCAGGGCCTGCTTGGCGGCACCGGTGCCACGGCC
>JBGSZR010000286.1:0-24403 GCA_041750275.1 Gemmataceae bacterium | reverse complement strand
GGTCGCCACGCACACGGGCCCCGCCGAGACACCACTGGCCCTGGGGCAGGAACTGGCCGCGATGCTCCTGGCCGAGGGGGCGGACGAGATTCTCCGCTCGCTATAACAGCGTGATGAATCCACCTGTCATTGAGTTCGATCGCGTCACGTTTTCGCATCCGGGCGGCCCCGCTGTGTTCCGCGATTTCTCGTGGACCATTCGCGAAGGCGAAACCTGGGCCATCACCGGCCCCATCGGCTCCGGCAAGACCACACTCGCGGAAGCCCTGCTCGGCAAGCACCCGACACCGGACGGGGCAATTCGCTGGCCGCTGCTCGATCGCTTGCGTGCCGTGGGGCATGCAGCAAAGTACCCCTCCGATATCATCCGCTTCGTCGCCTTTCAGGAACAATCGCGGCTCTTCACGTATGCCGGGCACTACTACCAGCAGCGCTTTGAATTTGGCGATGCCGAGCAACCGTTGAGCGTCGCCGAGTTCTTACGAGCTGGCACCACGGCAACCGATGCGGACGTGCAGGACGCCGCGGCGAAGCTCGGCATCACGGAGCAACTCGCGCTCGGCTTCATCAAGCTCTCGAACGGCCAGACCCGCCGGGCCCGCATCGCCCGGGCCTTGCTCGCCACACCGGAACTGCTCATTCTCGATGACCCATTCCTGGGCCTCGATGCCGCGGGTCGAAGTGAACTCACCGAACTGCTCGGCGGGCTGGTGCGAGCGGGCACACGGCTCGTGCTCATCTGCCGGCCGGACGCGGTGCCGGCGTGGGTCACCCACAACATGAACTGCGAAGCCTCGTCGGAGTGCGGCGTGCGGAGTGCAGAGTCCAAGGTTGAAGTGAGCGAGAAGAGTCTGCCCGAGTCAACTACGGGTGGTGAGGCGGTGATTGAGCTTCGCAATGTGAATGTCGCGCATGGTGGGCATGCCATTTTGCGCGATATTAACTGGACGGTGCGGGCGGGTGAACGCTGGGCGGTGCTCGGACCCAACGGCTCGGGCAAAACGACGCTGCTCAGCCTGCTGTGTGGCGACCATCCGCAAGCCTACGTGAATGACGTGCGGCTCTTTGGTCGGCGGCGCGGCAGTGGCGAAAGCATCTGGGATGTGAAGCGCAACGTTGGTCTCGTTTCGCCTGAATTCCACCTCTATTTCCAGCAGCCACTCCTCGCGGAACGGGCGATTGCCACTGGCTTCTTCGATGTGCTGCACGACCGCACCACCAGCGAGAAACAGGACGCTGCGATTCGTGAACTGATGGAACAGTTCGGCATCGCGCACCTCGCGGGCCGGCCCTTCCGCACGCTTTCGACCGGGGAGCAGCGCCTCGTGCTCTTCGCCCGTGCCGTGGTGAAGCAGCCGCCCTTGCTCATCCTCGATGAACCCTTCCAGGGACTGGACGATGTCAGCATCAGACGACTGCGCGACTGGCTCGACACATCCGTGAAACCACCGCAGACGATGCTCTTCGTGAGTCATTTGTCAGCCGAGATTCCGCGCAGTGTGAGCCACCGCCTCCGGCTCGATCGCGGTGCCATTGTCGAACGGGTGTGATGCTCAGGTCAGCTTGTTACGCTTCAATGCCGCTTCGAGCACGCGGCCAATCAGGTCGGGAAATGTGAGGCCGAGGCGGTAAGCGAGAAAGACGAGGTCGCCAGAATCGGGGTTCAGGCCGGGCAACGGATTGATCTCGATGAAGAATGGCACACCGTCGCGGATGCGGAAATCGAGCCGGGCCAGGTCGCGGCAGCCGAGTGCCTCGTACACCGTGAGTGCTTCTGCTTCCAGCGCACGCGTCACGGCGATCGGCAACTTCGCGGGTGCCTCGTAGTCGACGTGCTGCTCCCATTCACGCTTCACTTCCAGACTGTAAACGAAGTGCTCGTTCGCTTGCTTCGGCACCACGCGCATCGTGCCCAGCACCTGCGGTGGATCATTGCCGAGGATGCCTGTGGTCACCTCTTCGCCGGCAATGAACTCCTCGATGAGCACCGGTTGCTGGTAGTCGCGAGCGAGTTGGACAATGGTGGGGCCGAACTCCTCCACGGTGCGAATGAGGCAGCGATTGCGGATGCCCTTGCTGGACCCTTCACAGACGGGCTTGGCGAGCACCGGCAAGACGAGACCGGATTCCTCGAGCATCGCGGGGAACTCGGCATATTCGCCATCGTAGTCGCCCGCGGGCAGCGTGAAGGTGAATCCGCTGGGCAGGTTTACCCCGGCGGAAGCGACGATGCGCCGCGTCATTTCCTTGTCGAGTGCGATCCCAAGTGCGAGCGGGTCTGAACCGCTGTACGGGATGCCGAGCATCTCGCAGACGGCAGGCACACGCGATTCGCGCGACCGACTCACGCCAGTGCCTTCGGCGAAGTTGAAAACGAGATCGGGCGGCGCGGCGAGCACCGCCTCGACGAAGGTTTTGCCATCGCCGAGTTCACGCACCTCATGCCCCAGCGATCGCAGCACCTCCGCGATCGCCTTCACCGTGCTGGGTGAATCGAACTCCTCGTGCAGATCGTCTGGCGCATCACTCGGGAGTGGCGTCTCGGGTTTGAGCGTGAAGGCAATGCCGATTTGCATGGCAATCTCGATGCGGTCGCAGTGTCGCGCAAGCCGGGGTACGGCCTTGCCGGAACGCGGTCTCATTCAAGATATTCGCAAATGCAGCAGTGCGTGGAGAGTTGCCACTGAGCGGGGAAAAAAGTGACGACATTCTGCCAGTGGCACGCCCTCAATCGCGTGGATCGGGCACGAGGAGCGGTTCGGCGACGTCCGCTGTAATGGCGGAGGTGATCTCGACGTCCGGCATGAGTTCGATCATCGTCTGGAGGATGTCCTGGCGGATTTCCAGGAATGCCGCGACGCAGCGTGGGTCGAACTGTCGGCCGGCCTGGTCCTGAACTTCCGCGAAGGCCACCTCGGGCGACATACCCTTGCGGCCCGCGTGATAGGGCCGGTTGGATGTCATGGCATCGAAGGCATCGGCGACCGAAACGATCCGAGCCAGGAACGGAATCTCCTCACCGTTGAGGCGGTCCGGGTATCCGGTGCCGTCCCAACGTTCGTGGTGATTGCGAACAATCGGAATGATCGGCTGCATCTCGACAATCGTTTGCAGAATCTCGGCTCCGAGCGTGGTGTGATCCTGCATCCGGCGGAATTCCTCCGCGGTGAGCCGGCCAGGCTTCCGCAGGATGGCGTCATCGATGCCAATCTTGCCGATGTCATGCAGTGGGGTGCCGAGGCGAATCAACTCGAGCTGATCTTCGGGAAGGTTCAGATGCTGGGCGAGCATCGTCGCATACCGCGTGACACGTTGTGTGTGGCCGCCGGTGTAGTCGTCGCGTAGTTCCACGGCCTGGGCAAGAATCGTGATCGTCTTGAGGAAGAGTTCCTTCTGCCGTTTCAGGAAGTGGGCACTCTCGATGGCTGCCGAGACGTGGGCGGCGAGGGCATCCGCGAGATGCAGATCGTCCTCGGTGAAGGCATTTTGCCAGTAGCTGCGATCGAGGTGCAACACACCGATGCGCCGGCGCGGTGTGCGGAGGAGAACGCACAGCACGGACGCCATGGCTCCATCATGCATGCTCTGCGTGACTTTCTGTTCATCGTTTTCGTTCAGCGTGCTATAGAGCACGGACTCGCCGCGTGCGAAGCAACGGTGTGTGAGCTTCTTCGAATAGTGGAAGCGGCCGGCTGGCTCCCCGTGGCCCACGGCGAGTGCCCGCAGTTTCAACTGGGGTTCTGGGCCGTCGCCCTCCGCCAGCACGATGGCTCCGCGCTGGGCTTCCAGGACACTCACTGCATCATTCAGGATGTTGTCGAGTAGCTGGTCTTCATTCTGTGTGTTCACGAAATGGTGCCCGGCTCGCAACAACGCGACGAGCTGCTCGCCGGCACGCGGCATCAGGTTGCGGTCGAAGGCAATGCGGTGCAGGCCGTCTTCGTAGTCTGAGGGTGCGGTCGAGATGACGTGTTGATTGGAGGGTGGGCCTTCCGGTGTGGCGGCTTCGTTGAGTTCCACCATCACCGCGACTTTGCCGAATTGCACAATATCGCGGGGCCGGAGAGGCTGTTCACCCGGCCCGATGCGCACCCCGTTCACGTACGTGCCGTTGGTGCTCTCGAGATCGCGAACGAACCAGCCCTCGTCGCTCTTGCGGACCTCGGCATGTCGCCTACTCACGGAGCTATCGTCGAGCACGATTTCGAGCGAACCGAGCCGGCCGGCACGGAGGATCACCTCCGATTCCCAAAGCTGGCCTTTCACTTCGCCGCTAATGCCACGCAAACGGATGGACCGTTTCACTTTTCGCCTCCCGCGTCACGCCGTCCCGAGGGCAGCAGGGATCAGGTGCCCGGCGGTCGGTCCAATTCTAACACGCATGCGGGCGCGCGGTCGGCTCGCGTCCCACAAAATCCAGACTTTCTACCAGAATCCGATTGTGACTCATGCCAGGCCAGAATTGCCAGGCAGCTTCATGAAGCGAAGCAGTCGGGGTGATATCCCGATTCCGAATGTGGCCCGGACAGAGAAAACGTAAAAAGCCACAGATCGCTCAGGGGCGATCCGCGCTGCGACCTAACACGGTGTCATTGCGATCGACGCCCGCCGAGATTTGGCCGAGCTGGTTGCGGTAGATGTTGTCGCCATTCAAACCTGCCAGCGCATTCGTGGCAAACCGGACGTTACCGCCGACATAAAGCACGTTTTGGCCGCGGACATGCGGGGAACGCGGCGTGTCGCATGGCTCGTCGCAGGATGCAGGGTAATCGGCGGCGATGGGGACCAGGTCGTTCTCGCCGCTCGCGCTGCGCCGCAATCCCACAAGTTCACCGTGCGGAGTGCGATAGCCGAGTGTGTACGTGTATGGCACTTCCGCGGCGCGGCCCATGGTGCTGACCGCTCCGGGGCAACTGGGTTTGAAGCCTGCCGGGAACTGCCCCGCTTCCACGAGGGCCGGGACAAACGAACCGGCGGTGGGATAGGCAGCCGCACCCACCTGCGGAAAGCGGCCATCGTGGGTATCGGCATAGGTGGTCAGGCCGGCATGCAGTGCACGGAGATTGTTCGGGCAAGCCACCGCATCGCTCTGCTGGCGGAGTTTGGCGACCACAGAGAAGCCGAGGCCAATAGCCACGAAGCCCAGCCCAAGTGCCACGATCAGCTCGGCACGCAACCGGCTGCCGCCGCGTGGCTCGCTGGCTTCTAGAGATGAGGCTCGACGGAAAGCGGGAAGTCGACTGGACGAAGCCGTGCGGGGCCGCGGTTCGTGCTCCACGAGATGGGCCGCCACATGTGCGATCGTGCGGAGTGCGAGCCCCGCGGGTGGAGTGACTGCGGCGAAATCACACTCCAGCGGCCCAAGCACGGCCCGGAGCGATTCCAGCCGAGCACCCATTTCAGGATCACGGGCCACTTGAGCAGCGATTGCGGCCTGCTGCTTCGCATCGTGCAAATTCAGCAGGTAACCGAGCAACTCCTCATCGTTCATCGCTTCATCTCGCACGGGCCTTCGGCTCCCGACTGGCAAAGTCCCATTCTTCCGTGAGCTTGGCGACCGCGGCATGCAATCGCGATTTCACGGTGCCCACGGGGATTGCCAGCGTCTCAGCGATATCCTGATACTTCAGACCCTGGAAATAGGCCAGGATCACCACCTGCTTCAGCAAGTCCGGCAGGCGATCAACCGCCGCACGCACCTGTTCACGCTCTTCGGCGCGATCCGTTTCCTCGGGCGGTCCGACCTCCGCTGAGGCGATCAACTCGAAGAGTGGTCGCGGCTCACCGTCCTCATCCGGCATCACCAGGGCATCGGTTCGTTGATCCGCTCGGCGATTCTTTCGCCGGAGTGCATCAATGGCCTGATTGGTGGCAATGGCATAAAGCCAGGGGCGTGCCGGCCGGCCCGGTTCGTACTGTTGAATCTTGAGAAACACCTGCAGGAAGGTGTTCTGGAACACATCCTCGGCCAACTCATCATCGCCCACATAGCGGCGCAGGTAGCCAAAGAGTTCGCGTTCGTAGCGTTTCACCAACGGCCCGAACACCTCCCGCTCTCCCGCTCGCAGGCGGAAGAGCAGGTCTTCATCCGAATCGGGTTGTCGGGAAGATTCCGACACGATTCTCATTACCTGTACGAAGTGGGTCGACCAACGGTTCACACGGAGCGAAACGCGAGATGGGCTCACTTCTTTGTGAGATAACCGCGGGCCTTCATCCAGTCGGCGACGCGGTCGGTCCAGGTGGCAGCCGGGTGCGGGATCTTGTTCATACCGAAGCCGTGCCCACCTGATGCATACAGGTGCATCTCGACCGGGACACCCGCTTTCTTGCACGCCGAGTACATCGCCACGCTGTTCTCGCTGTTGTCATTGCTCGCATGCACGAGACACATCGGTGGTGCACCCTTCTTCACGACGAAATCGGGCTTCAGTTCGCCGCCCTTTTCGATGATGCCACCGGCATAGACCAGCACCGCGAAGTCCGGCCTGTACGACACTTCATCGGCCTTATCCACCGTATCGTACATCCGCCTGTCCGCAAGACTGGTGTACGCAGTGAGTTGCCCCCCGGCGGAGAACCCGAGCATGCCGATGCGATCGGGATCGATGTTCCACTCGGCGGCCTTGCTGCGCAGCAAGCTCATGGCTCGCTGACCATCCTGGAAAGCCGCAAGATTTGTCGGCATCTGCATGGCACGCGTGGGCACGCGGTACTTCAGCAACACGGCCGTCACGCCCAGCGACTGCAGCCATTCGCAGGTCTGCGTGCCCTCGTGTTCGATGGCGAGGATCGAGAAGCCGCCGCCAGGCACCACGAGGACGGCACAGCCGTTGGCCTTCTCCTTCTCGGGAAGATAGACGCTGATCGTGGGATCGCTGACGTTCGTCAGCCGTTTGACGGCGGACTGGCCCGGCTTGGGCTCGGTGGAGACTTCCGGCCCCAAATCTTTGACTTCGCCGGGTGCCTTGCCGGGCCAGAGCTTCAGGACCACGGGATCCGCGGCCCTGGCCGAGAGTGAGAGGGCCAGCGTGGCGACCAGGGAAAGGAACGGGAGAGCACGCATGAGTGAAACTCCAGAGAAGAAACAATCGACCTCACTTTACACGGGCGCGAGTGAGAGCCCAATCTCACTGTATGTTGCGGAGTTCGGAGTGCGAAGTGCGAAGATTCTAACGGCAAACCCGGTTTACTCTGTTCTTGACGAACCGCGAAGACTTGAACCGCGACTGCTGCGTCTGTGACTTTTTCGGCAGTGGAGGGGTTGGCCCGAGGTAACACCGCGGCAACACACGGCTTGTTTGAACGGCATGGCGGCTGTCCAACACGCATTCGGGCTACTCGTTACCGCTCGACGAACTCGCTCCAGGCAGCCTGGTCAGAGCCATCGCGGCTGAGCCGGCCAATCAGCGTGAGGCTGGTGCGCAGCGAGTCGCTCATACATCCATCTCCGCCGGGGCCCACAACCTTACAGGTCTCAAACTCATTTCAAGCCAGATCGGGGAGAGGTCGTGCATCAATCTCGGGAAAAGGCAACGCACGTGTAAGGTATCGCGTCGCTTGCGAGATGAGAACAGCGAAAACGCGGGTCGGAACGATACGACGCCCACGCGTGACGCACTCATCAATTTGCCAAAGGTGCTCGCCATGACGAACAACATCCTGAAAAAGTGGCTGACGCGCTGGACGAAGCCCAGCACCCGCGTGCCGGCTCGCTCACGAACGCGGTTGAACGTGGAGCGGGTCGAAGATCGGATTGTGCCGGTCACGCAACTCCAGTTGTTCGATCCTGGTACCTTCGCCTCGCTGAACCCGGAGACGGATGAACTCACCGTGCGCTACGGGCCCAACTTGCTTGTGCTGGGGCTCGACTTCGGCATCACCGCCACAGTCCGCGGCAGCGGGAATGCCACCACCACCGTGAGCCTCGACGACCTGCTCGTGTTTCGTTCGCAATCGACAAAGCACACCGAGTTTGTGATCCCGCGGGTGTCCGAGCAGGTCTTCTCCCGCAGCAGCATCACCGATCGCAGCGCAGTAATAGCCGTCTTTGAAATCAACTCGGCCGGGGAAACGAGCAACGCCACCGTTTCCTCCGTTGATCTGGTCTCCAGGAAACTGGAGGTGACACACACCGCCGCGGATCCGCTTCTGACGGATGAACTCGTCCAGTTCAACGTGAACGCCTCGAACTTCGGCTACGGCAGCCGGGGGACTGGCCTGTTCAACGTGGTGACCCGTGAGGATGTCCTCGCTCGCAACCATCTCGGCACGGACGAGTTCTTCCTGGTCGAGATCGACTTCGGCGATGGATCGGATCCCGTGGTTCGCCCCTTCGATGGTCGCATCGATTCGTTCACCAGCATCGAATCGACCACGCAGTTCCAGGAGAACTTCAATCACCGCTACGTGGAGGCGGGCGACTACAGCGCGACGTTCAAGGTGTTCAAAGCCCAACCCGATGTGGTGGTGGGCGAGACGGTGGTGAGCATCGTCTCCACGGGCGAGATGCTCCGAATTGCACAAATCGACCTGACCGTCCGCGAACCCGGGCAGGGCGTCACCAACCAGACGCGCTTCGTCGGGGCTAACGGCATCCTCGAAATCGATCGCTTCGACGTGTCGCATGTGCAGTTGCTCGGTTCGGCCGAATCGGGACATGCCCAGATTCACCTCGGCGTCATCGATGGCCGCGTGCGAGGAAATAGCCCGGATGAATTGGAACTGGTGTTGCAGGGGCGCATCGTTATGGATCGAGCGGATGATGCCGGGCCCGTGCTCCAGACGGAACCCTTCGAGGCGATCATCGCCGGAATCCAGCCTGGAGCACAGATCGATGGTGCGAACGCACGCTTCTCGCTGAGCGTGGACACCAACCTGCGGTTCAACTCGGCCCTTCGCCAGGATCTGCTGCCGCACGTACTCAACGAGGAGCTCGTCTTCATCCTTCGCAATCCCAGTGGCGGGTTCGGGAGCGAAATCGATCGCATCGCCTTCAACCGCGCCGACCTCGAGGCACTGAACATCCTCGGCTTGTCCGTGGTGAACGATTTCGATCAACTGAACCGGCCGCTCGACATCGATCTGCAACTCAGTGACGACATCGTCGGAATCGGCTCGAATCTCCTCGTGCGAGACAGCAGCGGCCAGGTGTTCCTGGAAACGACAATCATCACAGAGAATGTGTTGGCCAATCTCGATGGCCCCGTCGGCGACAGCACCATCCGCATTGACTATGGTGATGGCAGCACACCGGTCACGATACCCTTCACAATCCGCGCGGCCAACGGCGGGCTCGTGGTTGATGACACGGGCACGCCCTTCATCGACCCGTTCAGTTCGCTGGACCCGGAACTGACTTTCAACAGCTTTACCTTCGTGCCGACATCGAACCCGCGAAACGATCGCTTCAGGCACACATACACTTCGACGGGTGAGTTCCTGGTGACAGCCACCCTCACACTGCCCAATGGCCGCGTGGCCACGGAGCAGAAGACCGTGCGCGTGATCGATATCGAGAGTATTCCGCTCGTGCAGAGTGCGAACCTGCTCCCCACGGTGGTTCACACCGGTCCCGGCACGGCGAAGCTGAACCTGCGTGGCAGCGTGAACAACATCCTCCTGCCGGCCGATCTCACCGTCACGCTCACCGTCGACGCCGAGGAATTCACACAAAACATCTCGCTCCCCGCGGACTCGAACGCCTTCGACTTCGATGTGGTGGGCTTCAACGTTCTTGATCAACTTCTCGGGACGGCCACCAGCCAGACCATCAGGAATGCTCGCCTCACCGTGAGCGGAGCCGGGCTGTTCACGACCACGGTCACCATCCGGGACTTCGTCGTGCAGTCGCAGGAGATTGCTTTCCTCGATTTCTTCGGTGAAGGCAATCTGAGTCGGCTTGAGTTCCAGGCGATCGGCAACGAGTTTGTGGTTCAGGCACCCATTGATCTCGACCCGGACGATCAGGAGCTGCCGGAACTGCGGACGAGTACCTTCACCACCACGAACATCAACAACTTTATCCGGCTCATCGGCGGGCCGAACAGTTCTGCTCTCTCGAAGCTGGCCAATGCCGGGGCCATCACAATCACATCGTTCCTCGTCGACCCCGAGACCGGTGGCCGCACACAAATCGATTCACGTTCCTTCAGCATTCCCGAGGTGGTCAACGTGCCACGTGTCTTCTTCAGCCAACTCACCAGAAATGTGACAGAGGGAGCCCAACTGCCGGCCCGGATCGAAATCCGCAACGTCTTTACAAACGGCAACGTCTTGGTTGACTTCGGCGACGGCCGCACCAAGGAACTGTTCTTCCTCTCATTTGCCACCGGCTCGGGCGATCTTGGTGTCAATATCTCGGCCAGCGATTTCGCGTATCCCGAGGATCCTGTTGGTGGGGAACAAGAATTCGAGCTCACAGCCACGGTCATCGTCGGGGGTGCACCCGTGGTTTCGGTCACGGAGTTCATCACCGTTCGCGATCTCGACCCGATTCAGGTGGAATTCTCAAACACCACGCAACGCAATTTGAATCCGGTCGATAGCCTCACACTCACCACCGATTTTGCGATCACCGCTAACAACCCGGGTGCCGGGACGCACACCGTGATCGTCGACTGGCGCGATGGCACACGCGAGACGTTCGAAAACGTTGCTGCGGAGAGCACGCTCACACTCAGCCACACTTATTCCAAGGAATTCCTGATCCGGCAGTTTGAATTTCTCACGGGTTTCCTGCCTTTTGTAAATGTGATTCGGCAGGATGGCACGAGCCTCTCCTTTAATGTGCCGCTACGACTGACGACGCCGATTGAAGTCACCGGAGTGGATCATCCCGATCTGGCCTTCGGCACACTGCGCACCCGCGGCGAGACCGGTTTCGAGTTCGAGAAGCCTGTGCTCAAGGGCATGCTCGGCCAGCCGATCGACCTCACCTTCAAGCTTCCCTTTTTTGAGCTGGCCCAGATCGCCAACACGTTGCCCGTTGGGGAAGCACTCACCCTGAACTTGCGCATCGGCGAGGAACGATTCTTCATCCGCTTCACCGGCGTCACCGGTTTTGGTGTGCTCTCGCCGCGTGTCGAATTGCTCAACGAATTCTCAATTCCGATCTCAGACTTGTTCTACGATCGCACGCAGGTCCTCCAGTTCCGGAACCCCGTCACGGGCATCTCGCCGCTGACGTTTGATCGCACCGGCATCTTCACCATCGAAATCTCGACCCCCTCGAATCCGGCGGCCAACTCGGCCGGGACGTTCGGCCGCATTTCGGTGGCCGTCTTCCCAAACACGCAACTCCGCGTTGACGAGAACGGCTCGCTGCAGGGCTCGGTGACGGCGAGTGAATTGCCGTTCGCGACCTCGCTTTTGAAGCCTAACAGCGGTGCCCTCGAAACGTTGGAACCACAACCATTGCTCGGCGAATTTTCCGCACTGGTCTTCGATGCGTTACTCGCCCAGTTCGCCAAGGGTGGCGAAGTCCACGTGCTCAGCAACTACAACGCCGAGGGAGTTTCCGGCAACTTCCTGAACCAGCCGATTCGCTTCAGCGAATTCGTGCTACAACCCATCATCGTTGCGGATCGCAACACCGGCCTCCCGCCCGAAATCCGCCGGGGTCAACGAGCCGAACTCACGATCACCCTTTCCGAACCCACGCGACTCCTGGCGAACAATGCCAACACTATCCAACCCTTCTTCCTGAACGTCACCAGCAGTGATGGCCAGAGCTTCACAATCGAACGGGACAGCCTGCTGGAAGCGAACGAATTCCGGGTGCGGGGAACCAACGAACTGCTGCAGTACAACCCGACAACTGGCGTGATCACGACGCTGACATTCCCGAGCGCGCAGAATCCAACCGGCCAGTCGCCGTTCCGCTTCACCACGCCCGGCATCTTCGATTTCCGCGTGTTCGGTTTCGGTGCCTTTGGCAACACCGCGGTGATCGTCGATAACATCGGCATCTCTGTGACACCTGGCCTGGAGGTCAACGCGGCGGGGCAACTCGTTGGCATCGTAAACGTGGACACCCCCAACGGCGGCGTGATCATCATTGAAGGCGTCGAACTTCCGTTCGGTCCGGGTCCGGTGGCCGTGCCGATCAATGGCATCGGCAACGGTTTCGTCGCCGGTGGCTTCACACCCGTGAAAGTGATCCTCGCAGATCCCACGGAAGTGATCGAAGTGGAAGCGCTCATCAATGGGAATGGCAACGCCCCACCCCGCCTCGAGAACCTCGAGGTGGAGCCAGTCGACGACACCACCGTGAACATCAAGGGCCGCGCGGACGACGACAACGGCGACGCCGTCACCATCACGATCCTGAACGCACGCGAGGAAGTGCTGGGGCAAACCACCGTGCCCGCGGGCGAGAACTTCAGCATCCCCGTTCCCCTCAATCAGGTGCTATTCGAGTTCGTGCAGGTGCGGGCCGAGGATGGCAACGGCGGCCGGGCCCAGCAGGATCTGGATCTCAATCCGATTGAAAAGGTGATCCAGGTCACGGGCGACGAACAACAGACCGTGAATGAGGATGAGCAACTCAATCCGGGCTTGAATTTCGCCTTCACCGACGAAGACTTAGCACGCGTCTATCAAACACTCATCGATACCCTTCTCGTGGGTTCCGTGGACCTGGTTGCTGTCGTGGATGGTGCGATCGTCACGGCTCCCCAGTTCAACTTTGCGGGCAACGCGATCGACACGCAACTTTTCATCGAATCGATTCGCCTCATCGGCAAACCGAACTTCAATGGAACGTCCCGCCTGAACATCAACGTGATTGATCTCAACGACCCCGAGGATCCCACGACATCGATCGAGAAATCGATCGACATCACCATCAACCCGGTCAACGATGAGCCCACAGTGGAGAATGTGCAGGCCGAGGAGAATCGTCAGGGTGTGACCACCGTGACCGGGAATGTGGGCGACGTGGATGGCGACAGCATCAGCGTCACCATTCGCGATCTTGCTGGCAACGTTCTCGGCGAGCAAGAACTTCCGCCGGGTTCCACCACCTTCGCACTCGATGTGAACGCCCCGGCAGGTGCCGCTGCTCTTGATGTCGAGATCAACGACGGCCAGGGCGGGATCTTCCGCCAGAGCGTGAACATCACACGCAACCGCGGATCAGACAGCTTTGTGTTCGACTCCACCCGGGATTATTCCGGGAATGTCACTGTCTTGGTCATCGGGGGGAACGTGTTCCTCAATGGCGATAACGAACCGAACGGCGTCGAATTCCTCGTGGATGAATTCGGCAACTTCGTCGCCCGCGGGCTGGGGGATACGCTGCTTAACGGCGGATTCGCAGACGTGATCCTCGCCGCGAGCGGTGAACTGCCGCCACGCGACCTGGCCGCGAACCTCAGTGGCGGCGACGACACGTTGCTGCTCACCAACGGGAGTTTCACAGGAACCGCGAACATCAACGGCGGCTCAGGAAACGACAATGTCATCATTGCCTTCCCCACGCCGTTCGGTGGTGCTGGTGTCGCGCCGCCGTTCATCATCGAAGGAACGGAATTCGGCGGAACCGTCACCATCGACGGCGATGCCGGCAATGACGTCTTGTTCGGTTCCCAGGGCGACGATCGCATCTTCGGCGGGGCGGGTGAGGATATCATCGTTGATGCCCACGGAGACGACCTGCTCGATGGCGGACCCGGCAACGACACGATCAACACCATCCCTGGCAGTGTCGATACGCTCGATGACGAAAACGGAGAAACGGAGCTCAGCTTCGCGAACGCCGAACGTGGAATCACGCTCAACACCTCGATTGTCGATGTCGAGCAACCGGTTGATGCCAATAACAACGGCCTGATCATCACGAGCGGCACCACCATCACTGCGATCGTGGGCAGCCCCTTCGACGACGTCTTCACCGTGGCTGCCGATGGCGTCTTCCGCACGATTGATGGCAACGGCGGCACGGACCGCGTGATCATCGATGCGCTGGGTGGTGTGGTTCGCCAGGCGGGCAACACCATCACCGTGGACAACGAGCCGGTCGCACAGGTCACCAACGTCGCTGCCACCGAGTTCGTGAACGCGACGATCCCCGAGAATCTGTTCTTCGCCGGGGCAGGCGGCACGGGCGGCCAGGTCACCATCTTTGACGCGGACGGCTCCAGCTTGCTCACGCTCCAACCCTTCAGCGCCGAGGAAGCGCCCGGCGGCGTGCGGGTCGTGCTGGCGGACATCTCGGGTGACGGCACGGACGACCTCATCGTGGGCACCGGCCCGGGTGGCCGCCCGCTGGTTCGCGTGCTCGATGGCGAGACGGGCGAACTCATTCGCTCCATCGATGCCTTCGAGTCCACCTTCACCGGCGGCGTCTTCGTGGCGGCGGGCGATGTCAATGGGGATAGCATCGCGGATATTGCCATCTCTGCCGATGTGGGTGGCGGCACGCGCGTCCGCGTTCTGGATGGAGCGACCGGGGCCGTGCTCGCAGACTTCTACGGTATCGAGGATCGCGCCTTTCGCGGTGGCACGCGGGTCGCGCTCGGCGATTTCGACAACGATGGCTTCGCCGATCTCATCGTCGCCGCGGGCAACGGCGGCGGTCCCCGCATCGCCATCTGGGATGGTGCATCGCTTCGCGAAGGCACTTCGCCGACCCGACTGGTCAATGACTTCTTCGCCTTTGAAGTGGAACAGCGGGGCGGAGCATTCGTGGCGTCGGGCGACGTGGATGGCGATGGGCATGCCGATCTCATCGCCGGCGGCGGCCCGGGTGGAGGCCCACGCGTCACCGTCTTCCACGGCTTCGATCTCACGGAAGCTCGGAGCACGGTGCTCGCCAACTTCTTCGTGGGCGATGTGGACAACCGCGGTGGCATCCATGTGGCCAGCCGCGATTTGCTCGGCGATGGCCGGGCCGAGGTGCTCACCGGTTCCGGCCCCGGTGCGATCGGGCGGATCTCGGTCTTCAGCGGTGAAACGCTGGCCGTCGAATCGAACATCCTGATCCCCGAGCTGACCGTGGACACCTTCAACGATGTGCTCGGTGGTGTCTTTGTCGGGTAGAAAGGGATGGCGGGCAATCGTCACAGAGGCGTCAACAACACACGGCTTCCGGTGCTTTCGCTGGAAGACGTGTGCGTTGAGAACTCCAACACCTTTTACTTCAATTCCTTGATGACCACGTTGCGGAATTCCACGCGGACGTTGTAGCTCTGGAAGCCGATGTGGCCGGTTTCGCGCTTGAGGCCAGGATGCTTGGCATCCTTCGCCTTGAAGTCGTCCAGGTTCGCACTCACCAGTTCCTTGCCATTCTGCTCGACCGTCACCATGCGGCCCTTGCAGACAACGCGGATGGCGTTCCATTCGCCGATCGGCTTGTTCAAGCGGGCGGTGGCGGGCTTAACATCATAGATGGAGCCGGTGTGCTGATACGCGGCCAGTTCGGACTTGTGCACCTTGGCCCAGCCTTCGTCGTCGATGAGTTGAATCTCCATGCCAACGTAAGCGGGGTCGCCCTTCGGTGGGGTGCGGATGGCGATGCCGCTGTTGCCACCATCCTTGCTCCAGCGGTATTCGCAGCGGAATTCGAAATCGCCATATTCCTTCTCGGTCAACAGGTAGCCGCCGCCACCGCCCTTGCAGACGATGAGATCGCCCTCGACCGTCCAGACATCGGCCTTGCCCGTGGGCTTCCAGCCGGTGAGATCCTTGCCGTTGAAGAGTGCGGTGAACCCCTCCGGTGTGGCAGCGGGTTTATCATCCGCTTGCACACTGGCGGTGAAGAAAGCAAAGGCGATCAGAGCCGAACGCGATAACAGACGCATGGAAAATCTCCATTGTGGTAATTAAACGGGATCAGGTGATGCGACGGTGGCGGGTGGGATATTGCGGGCAGTGGCTCCGAGCGAGATCATGCGGGAGCCGTTCAGAATGAGATCGATGGCGACGAGCGTGCCAATGACCCAGACGGTGTCGAAGGGCCACTGGGCCACGATCATGAGGCCGAGCAGGGTGCTGATGACACCGTGGAGAATGATCCAGACGCCGTACGGGCTCTTGGTGGTGACGCCGAGTGCAACGCGGAAGATGCCGCCGACGAGGAACATCACGCCGATGATGAGCGTGAGCACGGAGGCCGCATCCACCGGCCAGAGCACGATGAGCACGCCGGCCGCGAGCGAGATAAGCCCGCTGAGCAGGTCGCCCCAGAAGCCGGACCAGCCCTTGCGAACGATGGCATGCACGACTTCGGCGACGCCCGAGATCATGAACAACCAGCCGACAAAGACCACCGTGCCAAGCGTGAACAGCAAGGGCATGAACAGGCCGATGATGCCGAGCAGCATGATCACGGCACCGAGCGCCATGAACCAGCCCCAGTTCTTGCGAAGCATCTCGCGGTCAGTGGGAAGCAAGATATCCATGTTGCCAGATGCGAGCACGATGTGGTCTCCGAAGGTGTTTGGGAGTGGTCAGTGATAGCGGGCTGTCACTGCTTCCAGTTGGCGATCTGCCCCGAACGCAGGGACTGGTTGGCCATGTGGGCCGCGCTGGCCGCGCTCACACCAGCCTCGGCGGGGCAGGCGGGCTTCTCCCGCTTGCGAACGCACTCCACCCAGTTGGCCAGGTGCAGCAGTTCACCGTCCGGTTTGTCGTAGAAGTCGAGCCCGCGGCCGCCAGTGCCCAGGATCAGTTCTTGCGGTTTACCGTTCTTGCCGCGGTCCGGGATGAACTGGTAGCCGCCGCGATCGACGTAGAGCGTGCCTTCCGTGCCCATGAACTCAACCATCGCCCCGTTGCGGTTATTGCTGAAGGTGCCTTCGAAATAAACCTGCACGTTCTGTTCGGGATAGCGGAGCAGCGTCTGCACGGTGTCGGGTGTTTCCCACACGCCCTTCGCAGTGTAAAAATCGCCGGCACTCGCAGCCGTGGTGGGATGATCGAGGGCCAGGAACCAGTGCACGACATCGATCCAGTGCACCATGAGATCGGTGAAGATGCCGCCGCCGAAGTCCCAGAACCAGCGCCATTGCCGGAACCGGTACGGGTCGAATTCCTGTTCCTTCGCGGTGCCGAGGAAGCGCTTCCAGTCCACCGTTTTCGGATCGATGCCATCCTTGAAGCGCTGAGCACGAGCGGCATTGCGGTTCCAGCAACAGTGCACCTTGTGAACCGTGCCCACCGTGCCGGCCTTCAAGACTTTGTACGCTTCGAGAATGTGCGTCATGCTGCGCTGCTGCGTGCCGACCTGCACGATGCGCTTGTGCGTATTCTGTGCTTCCACGACGGCCGTGCCTTCGCGGAGGTCGTGGGTGAGCGGCTTTTCGACATAGACATCCTTCCCCGCCGCACAGGCCGCCACAGTGAGAGGCACGTGCCAGTGATCGGGTGAACCAATCAACACCGCATCCACATCCTTGCGGGCCAGCAACTCCTCGAATTGCTTGGTTGCGAAGGCCTTGGGATCGGCGATCTTCTGCCCCTCGGCCAGGTTCGTGTCCCACACATCGCACACGGCAGTGATCTTGACATTGGGCAACTTCGGGAACGATTTCACGAGGTGCCGACAACGGCCGCCCGTGCCGATGAGGCCGACTTGCAAGGTGTCGTTGGCGGCAAAGCCGCGGGCCGTTTCGGTGAGGTGGCCCGAGAGCAGTGCCGCCCCGGCCACACCGGCAGCCTGCAGGAATTCACGACGATCACGAGACATGGGAGAGACTCCAGGAATGAGGGTTCCCACACGGTAACCGGGCGAACCGTCGATTGGAAGCAGCGAACCGCATGAGCCGGATCGGGACAGCCAACCGTGCAATGCCGTGTTCCAACCCTGCAATTCGACTCGATCCGCGAGTCGCACGTGGTCATGGAGCGTTGGAGCGGTTGAGCCGTTTTGCACGATCGCGAACGAATCAGATCCAGCGACGCCAGCGGAAGAAGCCGAAGGCCACCACACCCATTGCCAGCATCAGGGTGACCGCGAACCAGAAGCCGAAGGGCGAGTGCGAAGCCGGCACCATCGAGGCGGTGTAATTCATGCCGTAGATGCCGGCGACAAGCGTCATCGGGAGCACGACCGTCGAGATCATGGTCAATGTCTTCATCACCTGGTTCAACCGGTTCGAAGCTGCCGAGAGGTGCGTTTGCATCAGGTCGCTGACCATTTCGCGTGCGGACTCGATCAGTTCGGTGTAACGAACGAGGTGGTCAAAGACGTTGCGGTAGTAGACCATTTCGTGCGGTGCCACGAGTTCGAATTCTCCTCGCACCAGTCGGGCCAGCACTTCACGTTCGAGGATGAGTGTCTTGCGAAGTCCCACAACCAGGCGCTTCAGCCTCAAAATCCGTGAGAGCACTCGCGGCGAGGGATCGCGGAACAGTCGCTGCTCGAGGCGATCGAGTCGGGCCGCGATGCGATCGACGACGGGTGCGTAATCGTCCACCATGGAATCGAGCACGAGATGAAAGAGATAATCCGGGCCACGGCGGGCGGTGCTGCCATGGCGCTCCAGGTATTCACGGGTCTCCTCGATGCAGGCCAGCTGTTGGTAGTGATGCGTGATGAGCACATGGCGCGTGAGCACGGCACTGAGTTGCGGGCGATTACGGTGCACGAGCCGTGTCAGGTTCACGTTGGGGACTGATTTCGGATCGATCTGCGGTTGCTTCGCCAGTGCTGCCAGGTCCGCGGGGAGCGGATTGACCACCACGAACAGATACTCCGGAAACTCCTCGACTTTCGGGAAGTGCGCACCCTGCTCGGGTTCGCGTCGCGGCTTGGTGATATCCGCGAAGGTGAGGTTGTGCACCGGCAAGAAGCGTTCGAGCACGGCAACTTCTTCTTCCGGTGTCGGATTGGTAAGGTTCACCCAGAGCACATCATCTCCCACAATCTCCGCAGCCGAGATCGGCAGAGCATCAATCGGATGACGCGTGCACAATTGCGTGGTGCAATCCCAGCGAAAGAAGGTAATCATGTCCGGTTTTTGTTCCTGCCGGTGAGTTGAATCGAATTCCGCGGCGATCTGTCGCGTCTAGCATGGGAGACGCATACAATGCGGGGCGGCGGTTCGGGCTAAATCTCTGTTTCGAGTGTACCCCGCCTCATGCCTGCTGTCTCGCTCTCCGTTCCGGTCTCGCTTCCCACGGATGCTGACCTGCTGGCCCGGTTCGCGGCTGGCGATCGCTCCGGGCTGGAGGAGTTATTCCACCGCTACCGAGTCGTGGCCTATCGCGTGGCCTATCGCCTGCTCGGCCGGGAAGCCGATGCACTCGATGCTGTGCAGAATGGGTTCATCAAGGCGTTCAAGAATCTGGAGCGATTCCGCGGACACAGTTCGTTCAAGACGTGGTTGCTCCGCATTGTGTGCAATGCGTCGCTCGATCTTGGCCGGCAGCGCGTCCGCGAAGGCTGGAACGAACGGGCCCAGACCCGGTTGCCTGCGAATACCTCTGAAGCCACTCCCGCACCGGATTGTGAACTGGAGCGGGCCGACCTGCGGCGGCTCATCGACGCGGCCCTGGCACGACTGCCCGAGACCCAACGACACGCCTTCGTGTTGCAAGTGGATGGCGGTCTGACGTACCGTGAAATTGCCGAGGCGCTCGGCATCTCCATCGGCACCGTGATGAGCCGGCTTTATTATGCCCGGGAGAAGCTGAAAACTTACCTTTCGGACCAGCTCGAACCATGAAAGACCTGGCCTCGCCCGGACCGGATGGATTGCGGCCGGAACTGATCGCGGCATACGTGGACGACGAACTCCGACCCGATTTGCGGGCCGCGGTGGAAGCATGGCTCGCCCGCGATCCCACACTGCTGGAATCACTCCTCACCCAGCGACAACTCTCCGCTCGGAACTGGCCTTTCTGGCAGAGTGCCGAGCCGGTGCTACCAGCGGAAGCACGGTGGGAGGCCGTTCACGCGAAGATCGTGAATGCACTTGAGCCGCAGTCTGTTCTGAAGATTGAATCGGGCAACTGGAGCAGCGCCTGGCTCATCCGTGCCCTGGCTGCTTCCGTCGCCGCACTGGTGCTCTGGTTCGCATTCCGATCGCCAGCAGAGCAGGAATCCGCATCCAATCCTCAACGGGAGAATGTGCGCATGCCTTCAGTTGCTTCGAGCCCCGTGGATCCGCTTGCGGAGTTCGAAGTGCTGCCCATAGCCAGTGCCGTCGAGGTCGATGTGCAGCGCGTGATGGGTGACCCGGCCGGCATGTTCACCGTGGGCGACGCGCCGTTCAACGGACCACTGTTGCTGGCCTCCGAAGAAGATGTGGAAGTGGAACGCATTGAAGATCACCCGGCCTGGCCCAGCGGTTCACCAGCGACGGTGCCAGCCCCGGGTGATGCACCCATGATCTTCGCCGTTCGCCCGAGGTGACCCATGATGACGGCCTTCGCGCTCGGTTTCGCCCTTCTCTTCGGCACCACCTGTGATTGTGGCGACGATCCCGTTCGCGTCACGGTTGTCGTCGTGCTCGCATCCAGTGTGAACGCCGAAGTGGATCCGAAGCTCGTCGAACTGGCCAAGGAAGTTCAGAAACGCGATGATTCACTGATCGGGTTCAAGCTCGTGTCCAGCGAGGCGAAGTCCATTCCCGTTGGCGAGAGTGTGGCCTTCGCGCTCGTGGATAAGCAAGAACTCAAGGTCAAGGTGGAGCGACCCAAGGACGATAACGGCCGCGTGAGCCTGATGATCAAACCCCCGAAACTCGGTGAAGTGACCTACGCCTGCACCTGTGAAAAGTTCTTCCCGGTCGTCACGCCCTATCGCACAAAGGCAGGTGAGGTGCTCATCATCGCCATCATGGCCAAACCCTGCACCGCCGGGAAGAAGTGAGGATTCATGACCTGAGCCAGGCGGCAGGCCTTCCTGCCGCGTTCTCGACTTGATCAGCCACCCTGTTGCCGCGAACTCTTCTTCCGATCCGATTCGCGCAGTTGCACCTTGCGCAGGCGGATCGATTTCGGTGTGATCTCCACGAGTTCGTCGTCCTCGATATATTCGAGTGCTGCTTCCAGGCTGAAGCGAAGCGGCGGCTTCAGTTGTGCTACCTTGTCCGCACCGGCGGACCGCATGTTGGTTAGCTTTTTCTCGCGGGTCACGTTCACGCACATGTCGTTATCGCGTGCGTTTTCGCCAACTACTTGCCCTTCATACACCGGTTCCATCGGGCTGACGAAGAGCGAACCGCGTTCCTGCAAGCCTTCGATGGCGAAGCCGGTGGCCTTGGCGGTTTCGGTACTGATGAGCACACCGTTGGGCCGGCCTTCGAGTGCACCCTTCACGGGGCGATACTCGAGGAAGTTGTGGTGCAAGATGGCGGTGCCCTGCGTGCCGGTCATCATCCGTGTGCGCAGGCCGATGAGCCCCTTGGCGGGCATGTAGAACTCGACGTGCGTCGTGGTGCCGTGGCCCTCCATCTTCACGCATTCGCCCTGGCGTTCGAGGCAGAGCCGCATCACCGTGCCGGAGTGCTCCTGCGGCACTTCCACCACCAAGTATTCGTACGGCTCCATCTTCTGCCCATCGATTTCCTTCACGATCACGCGTGGCTTGCCGACGGCGAGTTCCGAACCTTCGCGGCGCATCGTTTCGATGAGCACGCCGAGGTGAAGCAGGCCGCGGCCCGAGACGCTGAATTCGCTTTCGCGGTCGCCGGGCTTCACGCGCAGAGCCACGTTGTGGTGCAGTTCCTTCTCGAGCCGATCGCGGAGTTCGCGGCTCGTGAGCGGCTTGCCATCCTGCCCGGCGAATGGCGAATCGTTCACCTTGAAGAGCATGTCCAGCGTCGGCTCATCAATGGTGAGCGGCGGCAGCGCTTTCGGCTTATCGAATTCGCAAATGGTGTCGCCGATCTCCGCGTCGTCGAGCCCGACCACGGAACAGACGTCGCCCGCCTGGATTTCGTCGACTTCCTTGCGGGCCAGCCGGTCGAACTCGAGCACCTGCACCACGGTATCGTTGAACGTCGAGCCATCGGACTGGCGCACGACCGTGACTTTCTGATTCTTGCGAATCTTGCCGGCAAACACCTTGCCCACCACGATCTTGCCGACGAACTCGGAATACGACAGTGCCATCACCTGCATTTGCAGCGGGGCAGTGTCGTCCACGTCCGGGGCTGGCACCTTCTCCATGATGGCGTCGAACAGCGGCCGCAGATCCTTCGGCTCGACGGCCATATCCGTGGTGGCGATGCCGGCGCGGCCCGAGGCGTAGATCACCGGGAAGTTGGCCGTGTCGTCGTCCGCACCGAGTTCGATGAAGAGATCGAACATGAATGAATGTACTTCGTCGATGCGGGCATCCGGGCGATCGATCTTGTTGATGATCACGATAGGTTTGAGCCCGGCGGCGAACGCCTTGCGGAGCACGAATCGCGTCTGCGGCAGCGGCCCCTCGGCGGCATCGACGAGCACGAATGCACCATCCGCCATTTTCAGGATGCGTTCGACCTCGCCGCCGAAGTCGGCGTGCCCCGGGGTGTCGATGAGGTTAACCTTCACGTCGCCGATGCGGATGCCGCAATTCTTGGCGAGGATGGTGATGCCGCGCTCGCGCTCCTGGTCGTTGGAATCCATGATGAGGCCGTGCTGGCCGCCGACGAGCTTGTCAAGCTCCTCGGAGCGGAACAGGCCAGATTGCCGGAGCATCTGATCAACGAGAGTGGTTTTGCCGTGGTCGACGTGGGCAATCACGGCGACGTTTCGGATGTCATTCCGCTTCATGGATTCCAGGTGTGAACGGAAAAGGTCAGGGGCAAACGCAACGCGTATTGTAGGAATTCAGCCGATCAGCCGAAAGGGGAGAGGATGTGAAGCATTCTACTCAGAAATGCCGTTTGCCAGATACTTGCCGGTAAAGAATCACGCGAGTCAGCCCGATTCATTCGACCCCCGTGAGGGTTGACTGCCTCGGAAGCTCTGTTGAGCGCGATCACGTTTCGTTCTGGAAGGCTCGGTCCCATCCCAGGTCGTCGGAAGTCATCCCGCTCAAACCGATTGTGTTGCCTCGATCACTTATCACAACACTCCACTCTCCATCGCCAGAGGAGATGGAATATTTGGGGATATGCGGGTTTGCTGCCGCGAGTGCCCGGAGCCGTTGAACGCACTCACGTGCATCGTTGCGATCACGATTTCGCGCAGCTAACAATTTGCAGAGCGCCATGTTGGCCGGCCAGAAGCCGGCATCTGCCGCACGCCGGTACCAACTCAAGCCTGCTTCCAGGTCCCGTTGTTGGCCGCCCATACCCTCTGAAACATACCGCCCCATCTGATACAGAGCTTTCGGATCGCACAGATCCGAGGCCAGTTTGTAGTAACGGTACGCTTCCGCATTATCGACCTCCACGCCTCGTCCCAGTCTGTAGCAGTCGCCGAGTAGTTGCAGGGCTTCGGCGTGGCCCTGATCGGCGGACGATTTCAGATAAGAGATGCCGGCTTTCAAGTCGGCTCTCAGGTGCATACTGATGACGGCCAGTGCAAACTGGGCCCGTGCGATTCCTTCTTCCGCTCTTTTCTCCAACTCCGGGACAAGCTCGCATATGGCTTCAGCAGCCTCTTCGTCCTTTTGCTTCCAGGCACGCAGGTACCAGTCTGCCGCCTTGACGACATCAACCGGGCAGCCGTACCCGTGATGGTGCATGTGCGCAAGCGACCGCATGGCGTCAGGATCGCCCGCCTCCGCAAGTTGAGAGAAGATTTCGAGTGCCTCGCGATAGCCACCTGACTCATAAGCCACGACGGCCTTTTGAAGTGCGTCCACAGTTTCACCCTGTGTGAAGGCTGGGAATCATCCGTTTGCGATGCCACGTCGAGGAATCGTGAACGCGAGACATTTTTTACCAGCGCGAACCATCGGCCGATCTTCAGACACTCGGCTTGTTCACCTCAACCAAACCCTCGCTCCGCGGTGCCACGGCCAAGTAGGGCAAGCCGAGCGCCTTCTTGATGGGGATGAACTCACCGACATCGTTGCCTTCCACACAGTGGCCGATCCACTGCAGAAAATAGCCGAGCACGATCGCCCCGACACCCCAATACCACGGAACAATGAAGAGCAGCACGAGCCCGCACATTGCCAGCGGAATGCCGATCATGTGAATCCAGAAGCTGAAGGCGTTCTGGTGGCGTTCCAGCCAGTTGCGGCGAGCCCGGCCGGCAAATGCAATCAGTCGACGCGCGATGGGAAAGCGATGATTCATGGCTTCAGGGTAATCTAATAGTAAACTCTCGGCATGGGTATTTTGAAGCTCGTCGGCGGAACCGTCCATGATCCGGCCAACGGCATCAACGGTGCGATCCGCGATCTGTGGATCGAGGACGGCAAAATCGTCGCCGCCCCCGCGGACGGGCTCGCCGGGCGCACCGTCGATTGCACCGGGCTCATCGTGATGCCCGGCGGCGTGGACATGCACGC
>JBGSZR010000285.1:0-12761 GCA_041750275.1 Gemmataceae bacterium | reverse complement strand
GGGATTAAAGTGTGCCCTTGGTGACGCCGCCGGCTCGTGGATCGATCATTTACCGCACGCTTAACTTTCGGCCTCGACGACTTCCTCGGATTCAGCGACGGGTTCCTGGTAGTTCGGATGGCCTTCCGGAAGGTTGATCCGCACTTCCGCTTCCTGGTGCGTCTTGAAGCCCGTGCCGGCCGGGATCAAGTGACCCAGAATCACGTTCTCCTTGAGGCCGACAAGATAATCGACCTTGCTGGCTAGGGCCGCCTCGGTGAGCACCTTGGTCGTTTCCTGGAAGCTGGCCGCACTGATGAAGCTGTCGGACTGAACCGCGGCCTTGGTAATCCCGAGCAACTGCACCTCGTTGGTTGCCTGCTCGGGCACCTCGGAGGTGGGCAACGACTTCTTCTTGCCGCCGGCCACTTCCAGCGTGGTCCGTTCTTCCTCGTACGCTTCCTTGCTCACGACGCGGCCCGGCACGAACGTCGATTCGCCGGCGTCCACGATCTTCACGCACTCCTCGACGAGTCGACGGTTCACTTCCTGGAAAGCGAACTTGTCCATCACAGCACCCGGCAGCATTCCCGTGTCGCCGGTGTTCACGACCTTCAGCTTGCGGAGCATCTGGGCCACGATGATCTCGATGTGCTTGTCATCGATATCCACGCGCTGGGAGCGGTAAACGGCCTGCACCTCGCGAACGAGATACTCCTGCACGGCGTTGGCTCCGCTGATGGCCAAAATGTCGTGCGGTACGAGAGGGCCGTACACCAGGGGGTCGCCGGCCTTCACATATTCACCCGCGTGAATGCGAAGGATCGCACCGGCCGGGACCAGGTGCTCCTTGGCCTCGCCGGTCTTGTTGCCTTCATCATCTTCGGGGTTAATCTCGATGATGCGTTTGCCACGCTTCTTATCGCCGATGCGAATCTTGCCATCGACCGTGGCCATGACAGCAGGGTTGCGCGGCCGGCGTGCCTCGAACAGTTCGGTCACACGCGGCAGGCCACCCGTGATGTCCTGCGTCTGCGACACTTCCCGCGGCATCTTGGCGAGCAGCGTTCCAGCCGAGACCTTTTGGCCGTCCACCACTTGCACGTTGGCCCGTTCCGGGATGGGGTAGCCTTTGAGCACGTTGCCGCGGTCGTCGATCACCTGAATGATGGGGTGAAGATCACCGCGATGCTCCATGATCGTGAGCCGTTCAACACCGGTGGTGCGGTCGAGTTCACGGCGAAGGGTTTCGCCTTCCTTGATGTCCTCGTAACGCACCTTGCCGGAGAACTCAGCGATGATGGGCAACGAGTGCGGATCCCACTTCACGAGGACCAAACCGGGCGTGACGTCCTGCCCCTCGTTCACGAACATTTCGGCCCCGTTGGGCACAGCGAAGCGTTCAACGACGGGCCCATTCACACCACGGGTGAGCACAATCTCACCGGTTCGCGGTGCGAGGGCGATGTTCTGACCCGCTTCATTCGTGACGATATTGATGCGTTCGAGGGTGACGATGCCGCCCTTCTTGGCCTTGTGCTCGTTATCACCGACGTTGCCGCGAGACTGAGCCGCACCACCGATGTGGAAGGTGCGCATCGTGAGTTGCGTGCCGGGCTCACCAATGGACTGAGCGGCGATGATGCCGACAGCCATGCCTTCCTCGACCATGCTGCCGGTGGCGAGATCCATGCCGTAGCATCGGCGGCAGACGCCGAGCGGGGCCTGGCAGGTCATCGGGCTGCGGACGCTGATCTTGTCCAGCCCGAGCCGCTCCAACTCCTTGGCGATGCCCGGGGTGATCATCTCGTTTTCTTCCACGACGATGTCGCGCGTGGTCGGGTTCTTGATGGTCTCCCGGCTCACGCGGCCGCGGATGGCATCCGAGAGCGGCCGATCAATTTCATCGCCCTTGTACATCACTCCCTTGGTGATGCCCATGGTGGTGTTGCAATCCTCCATGGTGATCACGACGTTCTGAGCCACGTCCGCCAGCTTGCGGGTGAGGTAGCCGGAGTCGGCCGTCTTGAGAGCCGTGTCCGCCAGACCCTTACGGGCACCGTGCGTGCTGGAGAAGTATTCCAGCACAGTCAGGCCTTCGCGGAAGTTGGACTTGATCGGCGTCTCGATGATCTGCCCGCTCGGCTTGGCCATCAAACCACGCATACCGGCCAACTGGCGAATCTGCTCGATACCACCGCGGGCACCCGAGTGGGCCATCAGATAAATCGGATTCAGGTACGGCACCACCTTGCCCGTGACCTGATCCTCGCGGCGATCGTTCTGCAGGTCGGACATCATCTTCTTGGTGATGAGGTCACGAGCTTCCATCCAGGTGTCGATGACCTTGTTGTAACGTTCCGGGCCAGTGATGATGCCGCGTTCGAACTGCTTGCGAACCTTCTCCACTTCCTTGTCCTTGGCCTCGAGCACGTCATGCTTGTTCTCCGGCGTCCGCAGGTCCGAAGCGGCGAAGGAGAGGCCCGATCGCGTCGATTCGCGGAAGCCGGTTTCCTTCATCTTGTCCAGCAGCGCGATTGTCTCACGGCGACCCAGCACCTGGTAGCAATCGGCGATGATGCGGCTGAGATACTTGCTCCCGAGCGGCAGATCATAATAGGCCATCTTCGGGTGCAGAATGTCGTTGAACAGCACGCGGCCCACGGTGGTGCGAACCAGGCCGTTCGGCTTGCGCGGCAATTCCTCGGCGCGGGCGGCACCTTTCTCGTCCTTCACTTCGCCGATCACACGCTTCGGGTATTTCTTCCCTGTCGGGCGGCGCAGTTTCTGGCTGCTCTTGCCAGAGGTGTTGATCTCGATGATGCGCGATTCCTCGGCAAAATACGCCTCGGAGGTCACGAGCACGCCCACCGGCAGCTTCGTGTCGCCCGCATCCACCACTTCGACATAGCCCTGCGGCAAGCGCACCTGCACCTTGGCGTGCATGCCGAGCTTGCCTTCCGCGTGGGCGCGGAACAACTCGATCGGGCTGTGGAAGATCATGCCGTCACCGGCTTCCACCGCTTCATCCTCGTTGCCGCGGCTCGCCGTGAGGTAGTAGCAACCCATCACGATGTCCTGCGACGGCGTGATGATCGGGTTACCGTTCGCCGGGCTGAAGATGTTATTCGTGGACATCATCAGAACGGTTGCTTCCACCTGGGCCTCGATGGAGAGCGGCAGGTGCACGGCCATCTGGTCGCCGTCGAAGTCCGCGTTGAAGCCCTTACACACCAGCGGGTGAATGCGGATGGCATTGCCTTCGATGAGCACTGGCTCGAATGCCTGAATACCCATGCGGTGCAGCGTCGGGGCCCGGTTCAGCAGCACCGGATGGCTCTTGGTCACCTCTTCGAGAATGTCCCAGACCACATCGTCCTTGCGTTCGAGCATCTTCTTGGCGGACTTGATCGTATCCGCGTGCTGCAGTTCCTTGAGCCGGCGAATGATGAACGGCTGGAACAGTTCGAGCGCGATCTTCTTGGGCAGGCCGCACTGGTGCAGCTTGATATCCGGGCCGACGACGATGACCGAACGGGCCGAATAGTCGACACGCTTACCGAGCAAGTTCTCGCGGAAGCGGCCTTGCTTGCCCTTGATCATGTCCGTCAGCGACTTCAGCGGCCGGTTCGAGGAACCGAGCACGGGCCGCTTGCAACGGTTGTTGTCGAAGAGCGCATCGACGGACTGCTGCAGCATCCGCTTTTCATTGCGGATGATGACCTCGGGTGCGTTCAGGTCGACGAGCTTCTTGAGCCGGTTGTTGCGGTTGATGATGCGGCGATAGAGATCGTTCAGGTCGCTGGTGGCGAAGTTGCCGCTATCGAGGAGCACGAGCGGCCGGAGGTCTGGTGGAATCACCGGAATGCACTCGAGCACCATCCACTCGCACTTGTTGCTGGAATCGCGGAGTGCCTCGACGGTCTTGAGCCGCTTGACCAGTTCCTTGATACGCTGCTTGCTGGCCTTCTCGCCGCGCGCGTTTTCCTTTTCGAGTCGGTCGCGGAGTTCACGTGAGAGTTCCACGAGATTCAGCTTTTCGAGAAGCTTCTTGACCGCCTCGGCCCCCATGTCCACTTCGAAAGTGTCGCCGAACTCGGCGCGGTAATGCTTGTATTCGTCCTCGGTGAGCAGTTGCCGTTCCTTGAGGGCGGTCTGACCCGGATCGATGACAACGTAATCCTGGAAGTAGATGATCTTCTCGAGGCTGGAGGTCTTCATGTCCAGCAGGGTGCCGAGGCGCGAGGGCATCGCCTTGAAGAACCAGATGTGCACGACGGGTGCGGCCAGTTCAATGTGGCCCATGCGCTTGCGGCGCACGCGGCTATGCGTCACCTTCACACCGCAGCGATCGCAGATCATGCCCTTGTACTTCATGCCGCGGTACTTGCCGCAGGTGCATTCCCAGTCCTTTTCGGGCCCGAAGATGCGCTCGCAAAAGAGGCCGTCCTTCTCGGGGCGATAGGTGCGGTAGTTGATCGTCTCGGGCTTCTTCACCTCGCCGAACGACCAGCTGCGAATATCGTGCGGACTCGCGAGGCTGATGCGCACGGCTCCGAAATCATTAATGCGCTCGTAGGTGCTGGTCTCGCTGACATCGGCGGGCTTGGCGGCAGTACTCATATTGTGTATCCCCTGTGCAGGAGTGAATCGTTGAAGCGTTGAAGCGACCCGGACGAAGCCCACCCCTGGCAGGAGTGGGCATTCTTGCTGTTACACCCGCTTCTTCTCCAGTTGCATGTTGAGGCCGAGACCGCGGATTTCGTGGGTGAGCACGTCGAAGCTGGCGGGGGTGCCGGCTTCTAGCGTGTTCTCGCCCTTCACCATGCTCTCGTAAATCTTGGTGCGGCCCTCCACGTCGTCGGACTTCACGGTGAGCAGTTCCTGCAGGATGTACGCAGCACCGTACGCCTCTAGAGCCCACACTTCCATTTCGCCGAAGCGCTGGCCACCGAAGCGAGCCTTGCCACCGAGCGGTTGCTGGGTGATGAGGCTGTACGGCCCGGTGGCACGAGCGTGCACCTTGTCGTCCACCAGGTGGTGGAGTTTGAGCATGTAGATGTAGCCCACGGTCACCGGCTGGTCGAAGGCTTCGCCGGTGCGGCCATCGTACAGCACGCTCTTGCCCGTCTCGGAGTAGCCGGCTTCCTTGAGGCAGTCGCGGATTTCCTCCTCGGTGGCCCCGTCGAACACGGGGGTGATGGCCTTGAACTTGAGCTTGGCCGCGGCGTAGCCCAGGTGCGTCTCGAGAATCTGGCCCACGTTCATACGGCTGGGCACGCCGAGCGGGTTGAGCAGAATATCGACCGGGGTGCCATCCTTGAGGAACGGCATGTCTTCCTCGGGCATCACCTTGCTGATCACGCCCTTGTTGCCGTGCCGGCCGGCCATCTTGTCGCCGACGGAGATGACGCGCTTGGTGGCGACGTACACCTTCACCATTTGCTGCACGCCGGAAGGAAGCTCGTCGCCGCGCTTCAACGAGTTGAGCTTGCGGTCCTGCTCATCGATGAAGAACTGGATGCGTTCCCAGTGGCGATGGTAAATCTTGTTGGCTTTCTTGTGATTCTCCGGGCTGCGGATGTCCAGGTTTTCGAGCTTGAAGGCCTTGGCCTGGTCTGCCACGGTCTTGTCATCCTTCTCGCTGGCGAGCATCTTGCCCGTGTTCGGGTCCTTCAACTCCTTCTTGTCCAGCACCTCTTCCAGCGCCTTGACGAACTCGCGGAACTGCTCGGCGATCTTCGTCGAGTAGGTGACGTCGATCTCCTTTTCCTGCTTGGCCAGTTCCTTGCGTTCGTCCTCGGACATGCTGGCCCGCCGGCTGAAGCGGTGGGCCGCGATGACGATGCCGTCCACACCCGAGGGCACTTCAAGCGAGTCGTTCTTGACGTCCTCACCGGCCCGGCCGAAGATCGCGTGCAACAACTTCTCTTCGGGCGTCAGTTCACTGCGGCTCTTGGGCGAGACCTTGCCGACGAGGATGTCGCCAGGGTGCACGAAGGTGCCGATCTGCACCACGCCGTTCTCGTCCAGGTTGGCGAGCGCCTTGGGCGAGACGTTTGGAATGTCCTTGGTGAACTCTTCCTTGCCGAGCTTCGTCTCGCGAATTTCGATGTCGAACTCCTCGATGTGAATCGAGGTGTAGGTATCGTTTTTGACAAGCCGCTCCGAGATGATGATGGCATCCTCGAAGTTGTACCCTTCCCAGGACATGAACGCGACGAGCACGTTGCGGCCCAGGGCAAGTTCGCCGTTGCGGGTCGCGGCTCCATCCGCCATGATCTGGTTCTTCTTGACCTTCTGTCCCATGGCCACGATCGGCTTCTGGTTCAGGCAGGTGCGCTCGTTCAGCCCGTGATACTTGCGCAGCGGGTACTCGCGGACGATCTTGTCCTTTTCTTCCAGCTTGATGCGTTCGGAATCAACGTAGACCACGGTGCCGTCTTCCTGGGCGCGGACGAGCATGCCGGAGTGCCGGGCCACTTCCCGTTCCAGACCCGTGGCGACGAGCGGAGGTTCGGGCACGAGCAAGGGCACCGCCTGGCGCTGCATGTTCGAACCCATGAGCGCGCGGTTAGCATCGTCGTGCTCGAGGAACGGAATCAGCCCGGCCGAGACGCCGACCATCTGCTTGGGCGAAACGTCGATGTACTCGAGCTTGTCCGCCTGAATGCTGGTGAAGTCGCCATCGTAGCGACCATTGATGCGGGGCGTCGAGACTTCCTCATTCTCGATGGGAATATCGGCCGGGGCGAGACTCGAACGTCCTTCTTCATCCGCCCGCAGCTTCACCACCTCGTCGGTTAGCTTCTTGTTGTGCACCTTCTTGTACGGCGTGATCAGGAAGCCGTATTCGTCGATCTCGGAGTAGATCGAGAGCGAGGAAATGAGGCCGATGTTCGTGCCTTCGGGCGTCTCGATGGGGCAGATGCGGCCGTAGTGCGAGATGTGCACGTCGCGCACTTCGAAGCCAGCACGCTTGCGGTTCAAACCGCCTGGCCCGAGGGCGGACAACCGGCGCTCGTGCGTGAGTTGCGCCAGTGGGTTCGTCTGGTCCACCACCTGCGACAACTCGGAGCGGCCGAAGAAGTATTCGATGGCCGCCGAGACGCTCTTGGGGTTGATGAGGGTCCGCGGGCTCATGTCCTGTTGATCGCGAATGGCCATGCGCTCTTGCACAGTGCGGCGAAGCTTCAGGAAGCCCTTCCGCATTTCGTCCGCGGCAAGTTCGTCGATGGTGCGCAGGCGGCGGTTGCCCAGGTGGTCGATGTCGTCCACCGCGTACAGGCCTTCTTCTTCCTTCGGCCGCTGCGGGTCACGCAGTTTCAGCACGTACTTGATCGAGTTGACGAAGTCGACGGCCCGGAGCGTCATCTCGGTCTCGGGCACTGTCTGGTTGAACTTGCGGTTGATGCGGAAACGACCGACGCGACCAAGGCGATAGCGATTGGCGTCCTGGAACTTCTCCTTGAAAAGCTCGCGGGCCTTCTCGAGCTGCGCCGGGTTGCCAGGCCGCAGCCGCTGGTAGATCTTCAGCAAGGCCGCTTCGTGCGAATCGGTGCCATCCTCGTTGAGTGCGTTGAGAACGATCGGGTCCTTGGGGAAGGGCATACCAAGCACTTCGCTGAGCCCGGAGACGATGATCTTGTCCACCTTCTCGGCGGTGAAGGGCTTGCCTGCGTCGAGATACACTTCCCCCGTCTCCGGGTCGATCACGTCATCCATTGCCACGTACGGCATGATGTTCTTTTCGGGGTCGCCCACGAGTTTGCCGCGAGCCTCCGGCTTGTTCAGCTTGATCTTCTCGGGTGTGTGGAATTCCTGGAGCAGGCTGGCCGTTGTGCTGTACTGTGGGTCCATGGCACGGAGCAGCGTGAGCGCCGAGAACTTGCCGCTCTGGTCGATGCGGACGCCGAGAGTGTCCTTCTTGGTGGCGTTGATTTCGATCCAGCTGCCGCGCTCCGGGATGATGCGGCACGAGTGCATGTCCTTGTCTGCTTCGCGTGTGACGACGAAGTCCACGCCGGGCGAGCGGTGAAGCTGCGAGACCACGACGCGCTCGGCACCGTTAATGATGAACTCGCCGCCGCCGATCATGATGGGCATATCGCCGAGATAGACTTCTTCCTCGACGGCCGTACCATCGCTCTTGCGCAGTCGCAGCCAGACACGGAATGGCCGGCCATACGTGAGGCGCAACTGGCGGCACTCATCCGGGTCGTAGCGTGGCTTGCCGAGTTCGTACTTCACGTAGTCGAGCGAAATCTTCTTGTCGTAGCTCTCGATGGGAAAGATTTCCTGCATCACACTTTCGAGGCCGCTGTTGGTGCGCTTGTCCCAGGGCACATCGAGTTGCAGGAAGCGGTCGTAGGAGCGGGTCTGCACTTCCGTGAGGTCCGGAACTTCAACGGCATCGCCATAGCGAAAGAAGTTGCGTTCGGTGGTCGGGATGATGATGCGCTGGGCCGGGATTGGCATCGGGAAAGCTCCTCCCCAGGATTGAAATAAGCGAAGACGCAACGCAGCGGACCCCATGCCCCACTGGCAACGGGCCTTGCATCGGATGGCTGGGGGCGTTATTGGTTAGGTGAACGGCTAGCACTCGCGACGGCCGAGCGGGCGGCAGACGCGAAACGAGCCCCGAACTGTTCGGGGCTAGGAAATCCAGATCGATTCAACATGGTGCAGGTTCGAAGGGGCAATGAGCAACAGATTGAGCAACAGCGAGGCAAGTGGGTAGCGATCATTGTCACCACTGGCTTCGTGGGACGGTTCCGATGCGTGGCCCGCAACCGGGATAGACGCGCGATACCGTGAGGGTTTGGCAATCTCGACACTGCCACGTAACAATACTACCCGGAAGGATCGGAATTGTCGATCCCCCGGGCATTTTTTTTGCAGTCTGCCCCAAATCAAAAGACTCCAGGGCAGGTTGTGACAATTAAACTGGCTTGACGGACACCTTGGCACCCGCTTCTTCCAGTTTCTTCTTGAGATCTTCCGCGGCCTTTTTGTCGATCCCTTCCTTGATGGGCTTGGGAGCGCCTTCGACGGTGGCCTTGGCTTCGGCCAGGCCCTGGCCCGTCAGTTCGCGCACGACCTTGATCACATTGATCTTCTTGGCCGCATCACAGCCTTCGAGGATCACGTTGAACTCGGTCGGCTCGGCAGCGGCAGCTGGGGCAGCCGCGGCTGGGCCTGCCATCATCACGGCTCCACCAGCGGCGGGCTCGATGCCGTACTTTTCTTTCAACAGGTTTTTCAGTTCGACGGCCTGGGCAATCGTCAACCCGGCGATCTTGTCGGCCAGTTCAGCAACCATGACTCGTTATCCTTTCAGAAGCGGTGCCGGGTGAAGCATCCCGACAACATTGCGTAATAGCTAATCATTAACTGGGCGAGCCGCACCTGTCAGGATGCGGTCTCGTAAAAACCAACCGCACCTGTCCAGGTGCGGCTCGCCTTAACTTGCCGCGGCTGGCGTGGCCTCGGCGGCAGCAGGAGCCTTCTCCTCAATTGTCTTGAGGATGCCCGCGATGTTATTCGCCGGCCCCACCAGACAACCCGCGATATCATTGGCGGCCGAAAGCATCGACGAGACGATACTACCAATCGCTTCCAGGCGAGTCGGCATCGTCAAAGCAGCTGCCATCGGCACCGGCTGGCCATCCGCGACCGCCGTCTTCACCTTGAACTTGTCCGGTGCCTTCGCATCTTTCTTGAGCGTCTTGATCAGGCCATCGACCGCGTTGCTCAACTCCTTGATGCTGTCTGCACCCCACACGAGCAACGTCGGCCCGCTGCCCGGGTCGATCTCCATGCCATTCTCGGTGAACACCTTCTTCATGAGAGTGTTCTTGACCATCTGAACCCGGCACTTCTTCTCGCGAAGCTGCTTGCGGAATTCGTAGTCCGTGCTCGAATCGACCGTCAGCGGTTCGAGGACCACATAGTCCTTGACACCCTTGAACGTCGAACGGAGCGCGTTCAATTCCATTTCCTTGATTTTTTTGCTCATGGCTCTGCAGTGTTTAGTATTTAGTGTTCTGTATTTCGGGCCCATTAGTGCCAGGCGTCTGCATCAGACGCCACACACTAAAAACTAAAAACTTAAATCGTGACCCGGATACCGGGCGACATGGTGGCCGAGAGGACCACCCCATTGATGAAGTTGCCCTTCACGCCGGAGGGCTTGGCGGCGCGGACCTGTTCCACGAAGACGTTGATGTTGGCCACAAGCTTCTCTTCATCGAAGCTCATCTTGCCGACACCGGCGTGAATCTGGCCGGTCTTGTCCGAGCGGTACTCGACCTTGCCTGCCTTGAACTCGGTAACCGCAGCTGTGAGATCACCCGTGGCCGGGATCACCGTACCCGCCTTGGGTGTTGGCATGAGGCCGCGCGGCCCGAGCACCTTACCGAGACGCGACACCTGGCCCATCATGTCCTGTGTGGCGAGAGCAACGTCGAAATCGAGGAAGCTTTCTTTCTGAATCTTCTCGACCAGGTCCGCTCCGCCGACGATGTCCGCACCGGCGGCCTTGGCCTTGGCGACGTTTTCACCCTGGCAGAACACGGCAACACGCACCGATTTGCCAATACCGTGCGGCAAGGAGACCGCACCGCGAACCATCTGATCCGACTGGGTGCTGTCGATGCCGAGGTTCATGTGAATTTCGATTGTCTCATCGAACTTGGCCCGCTTGAGTTTCTTGATCTCGGCGATGGCCGCCTTCAACGGCATGGCTCCGGTCTCGCGGAGTCGCTTGTCGAGGTTCTTGAGATGATTGCGGAGTTTCTTGCCGCGGCGAGGTGGGACGCCCGGCTTTTTGTTCTTCTTGGCCTGGGGCATCTCGGCCTGATCGGCCGGGCGACCTTCTGCCTTGGCCTCGACAGGCTTGCTCTCGGCAGGAGATGCAGCCGTCTCGGCGGGAGCAGGTGCAGGCGCTTCAGCCGGCGACGCGGCTTCGGGTTCATCAGCCATTCTTGATCCTTCGTTTAACGGGGTTCTCTGCCGGTGCGACAGATACGTCCCCTCCCGCCGTGCCTCGAGGGTGGGCCGTGGCGGTATGGTGAATAATCACGGGTATGCAATTCGCGTGCGAATGGCAAGCGAGCAGGGCGATTTACGCCTCGACAACAGTGAGACCCATGCTGCGGGCAGTGCCTTCGATGATCCGGGAAGCGTGTTCGACATCGCGGGCGTTCAGGTCCTGGAACTTCCGCTTGGCGATCTCGGCGACCTGGGCCTTGGTCACGCTCTTGCCCTTGTACTTGCCACCCTTCTTCGCTTCGGGTGGGATCGAATCCTTGCCTGCCTTCTTGGCGTGCGGGATCTTCGCGGCCATCTTCAGGAGCACTGCGGCGGGTGGCGACTTGATTTTGAACTCGAAGCTGCGATCCGAATAGACCGTGATCACAACGGGGAGCATCATCCCCTTCATGTCCGGGTTGCCGGTCTTGTCGTTGAACTGCTTCACAAACATGGCGATGTTCACACCATGTGCACCCAGAGCGGGGCCGACGGGCGGTGCGGGCGTGGCCTGGCCACCCGGGCATTGCAATTTCACGAACGCGGTCACCTGCTTCGCCATGTCACACCCGTGCAATTTCCGAATGAAGAGTGAAGAAGGAAGATTCTAAGAACCCAATAGTAAAACGGCGACCAAAGATCGCCGCTTCTGGTGCAATTTCAGAGCCGGTTCTTCGATTCGCGGACAAGCTCCAGCTGAAACAGCAGCGCTCGCTGGGAAGGGGCTCCCACTTCCGCTCTAGCTGACAGAGAGCAATCGAATATCGCACTACGCTTTGTCTACGTGCCAGTAATCCATTTCCAGCTCGACGGGCCGGCCCCAGATGGTCACCACGACCGTGACCTTTGGGGTATCGGTTGGATCCTTCGCCTCGGTGATCAACTTCACTTCACCTTCGGATCCTGCGAAGGCGCCATCGCGGATCTTGACCTTGTCGCCCTTGGCGATGTCGAGCTTCACCACCGTCTTCTTGGTTTTGCCGCGATCCTTGGGGTCGATCACGCCGGTGAGCATCTGCTGCACTTCGCGTTCATTCATCGGCGGCGGCGGCTTCATGGGCCCGGCTGCACCGACGAAATCGCCCACGCCGGAAGTCTCGCGGAACAGGTAGAGAATGCGGTCGTTGAACTCAACTTCCGCGAAGAGATAGCCGGGATACTTCTTGCGGTGCTTGGTGACGTTCTTCTCCTGCGTGACCTTTTCGCCGGTCTTCTTGTCCGTCACCCGCACTTTTTTCTTCTCAACGAACTCTTCGACGGGAACCGCAATCTGGCCGTAGAACTCTTCGAGACCTTCGACCTTGACCTTCCGCTCGATCGCTGCCTTGATCGTCTCTTCGCGACCGCTGGTGATCTTGACGACATACCATTTCTTCTTGCTCTCGGGCGGCGGCGGCTCAGCGGGTTGTTCGGCAGCCTCGGCACCTTCATCCCTGGCATCGGTAACGTCGGCATCCTCGGCTGCAGCCGCCTCATCCAGATCGGCTTCCGCTTCGTTGGCACTGACCTTGGCCGACTTGGACCGACTCTTCTTCGCTTTCGCTGGCTTCTCGTGCTCCTCGGCCGCGGCCGCCTCATCAACCGGGGCGGGCGCTTCCACGGCCACTGATTCCGTCTCGGGAGCAGCCGAATCCATGGCCGGCGACTCAGCCGCCTCCGTGGCGGGCGGCGCCTCAGCAGCGGCAGCCTCGTCCACTTCCTGGGCGGCCGGGTCCATCTGTTCGCGCGCTTCCGCGGCAGATGAGGCCGCG
>JBGSZR010000284.1:0-1669 GCA_041750275.1 Gemmataceae bacterium | reverse complement strand
TGCTCGTCTGCCCGATGTCGGTCGTGGGCAACTGGTCGCGGGAGGCCGCCCGGTTCGCCCCGCAACTGCCGCTGCTGATCCACCACGGGCCGAATCGGGCGAAATCAAAAGCCGCGCTCAAGAAGGCCGCCGCGAAGGCAGCGGTGGTACTCACCAGTTACGGCCTGCTGGCCCGCGACCGGGAACTGTTTGAACCGCTTGCGTGGTCGGGCGTGATTCTCGACGAAGCCCAGATGATCAAGAACCCGAACACGAAGACCGCCCAGGCCGCGCGAGCCGTGACCGCCGATTACCGCGTGGCCCTGACCGGCACCCCGGTCGAGAACCACGTCGGCGATCTGTGGGCGCTCGGGCAGTTTCTCAATCCCGGACTGCTCGGCACGGCGGCGGAGTTCCGGCGCGAGTTCTTCACCCCCATTCAACGACACCAGGATGCGGAGGCCGCCGAGCGGCTGAAGAAACTCACCGGGCCGTTCCTGTTGCGGCGGTTGAAGACCGACCCGACTGTCATCCGCGACCTGCCGGCGAAGATCGAGACGACGGAGTTCTGCACCCTCACCCGCGAACAGGCGACGCTGTACGCGGCCGTGGTGAACGAACTGGACCAAGCGATCTCCGGCAAGGAAGGCATCCAGCGGAAGGGGTTGGTCCTCGCTGCGCTGTCGAAGTTGAAGCAGGTGTGCAATCACCCGGCACAATTCCTAGGCGACCGCTCGGCGATTCCCCGCCGCTCGGGGAAACTCTCCCGGCTGACGGAGATGCTGGAGGAGTTGCTGGACGCGGGTGACAAAGCGCTGGTATTCACACAGTTCACGGAGATGGGGGACATCATCCGCCGCCACCTGCAGGAGACGTTCGGCCGCGAAGTGTTGTTCCTGCACGGCGGCACCAGCCGCAAGCAGCGGGACGCGATGGTCGAACGCTTCCAGTCCGCCGCTGGCCCGCCGGTCTTCCTGCTCTCGCTCAAGGCCGGGGGCACCGGGTTGAACCTGACCGCGGCCACCCACGTGTTCCATTTCGACCGCTGGTGGAATCCGGCCGTCGAGACGCAGGCCACCGACCGGGCGTTCCGCATCGGCCAGAAGCGAACGGTTCAAGTTCACCCGTTCGTCTGTTCGGGTACGCTCGAGGAGAAGATCGACGAGATGCTCGCCCGCAAGCGGGGAGTCGCTGCGGCCGTGGTCGGCACGGGCGAGGCGTGGCTGACCGAACTGGGCGACGAGCAGTTGCGCGAGGCGCTGACCCTGAGATCCGACGCGGTGGAGGATTGACCATGTGGTTCCGCGATTATTACCCGAAATCGACGCCCCGGGCCGTCGCCGGCGGCATCAAGGCGCAGTCGAAGACCGGTGCGTTCGGCACGACGTGGTGGGCGAAGAAGTGGATCGGCGTGCTGGAGAGTTTCAACATCGGTTCCCGCCTCGGCCGCGGTCGATCCTACGCCCGCCAAGGCCAAGTCACGGACATCGGCATCACACCGGGGAAAGTGACCGCGAAGGTTCAGGGGTCGAGACCGCAACCCTACTCGGTGGTGATCGAGATCGAGAAACTGACAGCAAAGGATTGGGACAAACTGGTCGGCGAGCTGAACACCCAAGCGGCGTTCGCCGCCAAACTGCTGGCCGGGGAGATGCCTCAGGACATCGAGACGGCGTTCGCCAAGATCGGG
>JBGSZR010000283.1:0-15658 GCA_041750275.1 Gemmataceae bacterium | reverse complement strand
CGGTGGCGGAGGCGGCGGCGACCAGCCGGAGGGTCGCACATAACCGATCGGGGCGAGCGAGGTGAGCAGAGCCGCGACCGCTTCCGGACCCGGTGCCGGTGCCCAGCGCGAATAGCCGGCGATTGGCTGCAACGGCGGCACCTGTGGCGGTGTGATGAGGCCAAGAGATTGTGCTTCGAGATAAGTGTCGAGACCGCCGCTGTCGCCGACGATACGCTCACCGAAGAGCAGTGTGTTACTGGTGCCATCGGTGACCGCCAGCAACTTCACGCCACGCTGATTCGCACCCGGTTGGGAGCCTGGGCCCGTGGTGAAGAACATGCCATCGTTGAGCGACTGGGCAGCGGGGTAGGCGATTGTTCCGCCGTTGCCACCATATGTCGTGAGCCCGGCGGCGGCCCCCGCGTCGGCATCCGGGTGCGACGGGCAGAAGAACTGCGGGATACGGGCACTGGCACGTGGGCTGGTGCCGGAATAATTGTTGCCGGGGTTCGTGAAGTCCCACTGCGAATGCAATGGTCCCTGCTCGATGTGTGGGAGTAGTTCCACGAAGAGCGTGCTAAAGCGAGGCCCGCCCGAGTCGACAGCACCGGGAAATCGGTCATTCACATCGTGGTAACTGTGGCAGGCGAGGGCGAGTTGCTTGAGGTTGTTCGAGCACTTCGCGCGGGCCGCCGCCTCACGCACCTTTTGGACGGCAGGTAATAACAAGCCGATCAGGATCGCGATGATGGCGATCACCACGAGCAGTTCAATCAAGGTGAAGCCGGCGCGTGACGGACGGGACATGCCGACCTCGGAAACGGGTGGAGACGTCTCACCATCATCGTGCACGCCGGGCGACTCGTCCATTGCACATTGCGATTCTTGCGAGAATGTGTTCAGGTTCCGTGTTCGGCAGAGGTACCATTTTCCGCGTGATGACCGTTGCCATTGTGATGACCGTTACTGCCGTTACTGCCGTTCTTCATCCAGCGTGCCACGTGAGCGCCGCCGCGGTAGAGGTCAGTGAGCATCTTCTTTGCCGTCTCATCGAGACCGCTGGCGTGAACGGCATTTATGGTCGGTGTGATGGGGTAGTCGATACGTTTCAGCTCGACCTGGCCATCTTCGATGACCGCATAGCTGACACGTGGGTCGCCATCCCGGCTCAAGCCGACGCTGCCAGGGTTCACGACGGTAGTCTTGCCCACTTGAAGCGTGTAGGGTTGATGCGTGTGGCCGACGCAGACGAAATCCACGTCGAGGCGCGCGAGCCGGGCCGCCCAGAAACTCGCATCGGCCGGGGCATATTCATCCATGGGGTCGCGTGGCGTGGCGTGAACGAGCAGGAAACGCTTACCATCCAGCGTAAGCATGCGTGAGGTGGGAAGCTCCGCCAGGTAACGGCGCTGTTCGGTCGTCAGAGCCGATACGGTGGGTGGTCGGGTAACAGCCGTGAGGAATCGGAATCCGCCAACGCCCTGCACCTCGACATTCTGGGCGGCTCCGTGGTCATGGTTGCCGCGGACGCAAGCGAGTGTATGCCGGCGAACCCAGTCCACGCAGGGCCCGGGTTCTGGTCCATAGTCCACAACATCGCCCACGCACAGGCAGACATCGTGTGGTTCCGTGATCGCTTCCAGTGCCGAGCGGTTGCCATGAATATCGGCAATCAAGAGTATCCGCATAATCCCTCCCAGACCCCTTGATTGTAGGATTCGTTCCGCATCACAGGCAGTGGAAAAGGAGAGGGAACCCGATCGGCAGCATGTCTGTTGGTTGCGCTAAAAAGGTGTTGTGCCAACAGAGCCCAGCTACTGAACGATTCTGGAATACGGATGACATGCATGCATGAGATCAGATCACGGATCCAGGGCGCGATCAATCGCCAAATTCCCGGAACACGTTATCGAACTGGCTGGAGCAACGCTTGAAGATATCCAGCAGCGCCGGGTCAAAGTGGCCCGGAGAGCTTTCCGTCATGGTGAGCAGTGTCGTGTTGTGGCTGAGGCCGGGTTTGTACACACGCTTGCTGCGAAGGGCGTCGTAGACATCCGAGATCGCCACCAGCCGGGCCACGAGTGGAATCGCTTCGCCGCTGAGGCGATCTGGATAACCAGTGCCATCCCATTTCTCGTGGTGGCTGCGGGCAATATCGATCGCCACATGCAGGAAAGCGGTGGCAAACGGCTGCTGCTTGGCAACGGCTCGCAACGTCTCCGCGCCGATGGAGGTGTGGTCTTGCATGATGATCCGTTCTTGCGGATCAAGCGGGCCCGGCTTGTTCAAGATATGGTCCGGCAAGGCGGCTTTGCCGATGTCGTGCAGGGGTGACGCGTCTTCAAGCAAGCGGATGAAGTTGCCATCGATGAGCGTGGCGAAGCCAGGCATCAGCGCCGCTTCCTCGGCCAGAACGCGACAGTAGCGCTGAATGCGCATCAGGTGTGAACCGGTTTCGGTCGAACGGTATTCAACGAGCTTTGCCAGCGCCAGAACCAGGCCATTGCGGGCGCGAATCAGTTCGCCATCACGCGCGAGAAGATTGGTCTCGAGTTCGGCGTTGAGCGTGGTCAGTTGGTGATTGAGGGTGTCGGTGCGATCCTGGGCCTCCTTGAGTCGCAGTGCCGCTTTCACACGTGCCCGCAATTGCACCACGCTGAAGGGCTTGGTGAGGAAGTCGTCGGCACCGGCCAACAAGATGCGTGAAAGCTCGTCGCCATTGGCCGCACCACTGAACATTACCACTTTCAGGTGCGGGCTGGGGGGATTGCGACGCAAACGCCGCAGCACTTCTTCGCCGCTAAAGCCAGGTAAATCGACATCGAGCAGGACCAGATCGTAGGGATTCTTCGCGGCCTGAGTCACCGCGTCTGGGCCCGTGCCAACCTCGTCGCAGGCCAGGCCTTCATTGGAAAGTGCCAGCCGGCAGAGCCGGCGAATATCTGGCTGATCATCCACGATGAGAACGCGGTTCGGGGCGGTCTCCATGGTAGGCGGCCCCGTCTGGGCCACGTCGCGCACAGCCGCAATGCTGGCGGCGATCGCTTCGGTCCGCAGGGTGGGGTTGGTGGGCAGGTACGGGAGCAAGGCTCGCATCGCCGCTTCCGCGCTGGGGTAACGATTCTCGACGGAGGCCGCCATCATGCGTGCTAGCACCGCATCGAGCCCCGCGGGCACTTCGCTCCGTAGTTGTGTGACGCTGGGCGGTGGACCACTGAACGCCACCGTGGGGTCGGGGAAAGGCACCTGGCCGGTGAGAGCAAAATAGAGCGTGCAGCCGAGACCGAAGATATCGGCCCGCGCGTCCGCCGTGCGAGCGTTGCGGGCCTGCTCCGGGGCCATGAAACCAATCGTGCCCAGGCAGGCACCGGTGTGGGTGATTCGCTCTTCTGCGGAGGCGAGCAGGCGAGCGAGGCCGAAGTCCAGGAGTTTGGCCTGGCCATCCGGTGTAACGAGGATGTTGCTGGGCTTGATATCGCGATGAATGAGCCCGGAACGATGGGCTTCCAGAAGTGCATCCGCGATCTGGTGGGCAATGTGGCATGCGAATGCCACGCCAAGAGGTTGAACGCTGGCAAGTCGATCCAGATCCTGACCGGGCACATGCTCCATCACGAAGTACGGAATCGAGACGCCTTCCGGTCCGAAGCCAGGCTCCTCACCGGCATCAACCGCGGCCACAATATTCGGATGCCGCAACTGGGCGACAGCCCGTGCTTCCTGGAAAAAACGAGCAAGAGTGCGGGGGTGATGCTCGGGCCCGGCGTGCAGCGCCTTGATGGCGACAAGTTGCCTCAGGCGGCGATGTTCACCGCGGTAAACAATGCCCATGCCGCCCGAACCGATACGATCGAGCAGCCGATAGTTGCCGAGCACTAACCCGTGGATTCGACCGGAACGGACGCGGCCCGCCTGATACTCCGTCAAGAGTCGCGCCTCAACGAGCCGCTCGATGCAGCGAGCATCGTCGGACTCGGAAGCAAGAGCCGCGCGAATCTCCTCGGGGAGTGCTTCGCAATCCTCGGCGGGCACCACGCCTGACGCGAGCAAGCGCCGCAGGAGTTGTGAAGGGAGAGGTTCGGACACGGTACTCGGTTTCCGTTCGGAAAGCCTGTTAACGACAGTGCTACCCACGGTGGCGACACTCCGGGGTGAGGGGCGACCGAGCCATGCGAGTCGAGATGTTTGAGTTTAGACCAGATTTGCCCACGCAATAGTCAGCATCGGCAGAATTCGCAAATCCTGCCACGCCGCAATCGGCAGACTTGAGCTATTCTTCGCAGTTTTCGTGTCTCGCCACAGGCGGATCGGTTCAGGCATCAGCTCGATAACTGGCGAACGAGTTTTCCGTTTCCCAAAGCGTGACCTCGACAACAGGCAATGCGTGTGAGACTGCGTGCTCAAAGATCATGCGGGCGATGTTCTCGGCTGTTGGGTTCACATCCAGTGTGACGAACGGTTCGTTCTGCTTCCGGAACTCGGGGATGATGGGGTCATCCTTGTGGAGCAACATGCGGTGATCGAGCGTGTCGTCGATCCAGCGACCGAGCAAAGTCTTGATCTCGGAAAAATCGACCACCATTCCGAGGTGGTCAAGTTCTGCAGCCTCGAGTGTGATCACCGCTTTGCCATTGTGCCCATGCAAATGGCGGCACTTCCCATCGTAGTTGAGAAGTCGGTGGCCATAGCAAAAGTGAATCTCTTTCGTCACGCGAAACATCACAAGCGATCCTCAAGGGAATGCCGCCTATTGTAGGCACCCTTCAATAGCGCCGCTCCAACCGCGTGATATTCCCCTGTCGATCGGCAATCGAGATAGAAAGAATGCCACCGGGCTTGCGAGCCTGAGGTTGGGCCAACTTCCACTCCCAGACACCCTGATTGACCTCGGCGAAACGGGAGGCGAGATTTTCTCCTGCCGCGATTCCATTCACTTCGAAGTCCGCGGTGACAGTGAAACTCTTCGGATTCAAGCCCGTGCCGTAGTCGTGCATGCCGACCACAATCCGCGAAAATTCGGCTGCTCCATCGCGCTGGGGTTCCTGCAGCGTGAGCGTGGGGCGTTGATCATCGAGCATGTAGCCGAAGCCTGTTCTGGTGGGCTCCTGAGAATCGTACTCGAGATCGATCGGGCAGCCGAGATCAATCCAGCGGACGATCGTGCGGCGATCCTCATCACTCAGCGGCACCACGCCCTTCGCATCGGCCGGCGGCATCATCTGGCCGGTGTAATCGAGGTCGAACTTGTGCTTTTCCTTCTGCATGTCGATCGCTTTGCCGTTGTGAACCAGGTGGCCGCTGCCGGGTTTGTCCTCGGAAGGGTGGTCGTCATTGCTGAAGCCATCAAGTCGCTTGCCGAAAATCTTCCAGACGAGCAAGCTGCGACGCGACTGGAACTTTCGGACGGTTCGTGAGGCATTGGGGTAGCCCCAGGAGTCCCAGCCCGGCGGCTTGTGCCCAAACTTCGCCTTCTCGTCGATAGCCAGGCGGTAGTATGTACCAGGGAATTTGCCGTGATGTTCATACTGCACCAGTTCGCCATCGGCATCGAGATCGAGGTTGCCCTTGGGTTCCTGGCCATCTTTGGCCGAGTGACACGTCACACAACTGCGTGTGAGAATTGGCTTCACATCACGCCAGTATTCCACTGTAACCGGGCCCTTCGCGTTGAAGCGCACACCCGATTTGTCCTCCACATCATATTTGATTTTGATCTCACTCTTTTCCTTGAGCGAAAGGAGTGGAGTCTGATTGATGAGATCCCAGACAGGATACTCCGGCTGTGCGGCCACGGTCTTGGTGAATGAGGTGGGCGGCTGGCTATGAGCGTGGCAACCGCCGCAATTGGTGCGAACTTCGCCAGGCCGCAGTTGATGCCACGTCTGCGCACTGTTGAGCACCAGGCCATCGCGGTCGAGTGTTTGAAACGTGAAGCCTACATCAGCCGGAATGCGGGCCAGGAAACTGGTGTCCGGATTTTTGTCCTCATCGCGAGGTTGCTCCGGGCCGTTGAACTTGCGAAGTGGGATTTCGCCGAGCACGCGGAATCGTTCGCCGGCATGACTGAAATAGCGTCGGCCGCTGTTCGCACCCTTGCGGTCCGTGGTTGGTTCCATGGCCAGGATGCGGACGGCATGAATCTCGTCGTTCGTATAGAGGCCGGCGTCGGCGCCCTGGTTGTGCCAGTTCAAGGGCATACCGTGGCCGTGGCTGGTGAAGGCATCAAGCCCTTTCCACGGATCGTTGCCGCCCGCATAATGGCCGGTCGAACTATTGAGAGTGGAACCGTTCGGGTAGGATTCACGTTTGTAGAAACTGGAGGTGCCGACGAGTGCAAAGGGCGTCCCCTTGGGGAGATGCTTGGAGGCCGTGCCATCGTTGGCCACAGGGGCGGGCTTCTGCGGCTCCTTGACCTTGTAGATCCGCTCATAGGGCACCACGGCCCGCGGCCAGCATTCATTGTAATTCGGATCATTCTTGATGAGCCTCATTTCCGCGGGCTCATTCACAACTTGCCCCGATTTAATGAGATAAATGCCACCATCGAGTTGCGGCAAATAAGTGTATTGATGATTGACGGGCCCGGGCGAATAACAAGTTAATAGGTGATTATCCGGAGCGGCCGAGGGATGCGTGACCTTGCCCACACAGGGCGAGGACTTGTCGCCCAGGATTGAGCGATCGGCTTCCCCTTCGAGCCCATGAGTGAAGGGCGTGAGGCAGACACTACCCAGGGGCATGAAGGGCATGCGGTAATTGCGCGGCTTGCCGTTGGAGTGTCGGCCATAGCGCCAGGGGGCATTGCGGCCATCGTTCATCTCGGCCGGCCCGAAGAGAGGATAATCCTGTTTCTTGTCATCAAGAAGTGAGAGTGGCGCACCAACGTACGGCGAATAATTTGCCAGGTTCGGATTCGTACCCGGCCGCAAGAGCTTGATATAGGCACCAAATCCGCTGTTATTCTGGTTGTAGTATTCCTCGACCACGATTTCGCCGTTGCTCAGTTGCGCCTGGAAATGGAACCCATTGGGAGCACCGCCCGTATCGAACGCACTGACGAGTGGGTTCCAGTTTGAGCCGTCCGGGTTGATGGTCCAGATGCCCCAGAGGATGTCGCCGCGGGCTCCCTGCGATTCGAGCGTGCTATACATGATGCGGCCATCCGTCAGCACAACGGGGTGCAGGGCTCCCGCGAGGTTCAGGTGACCGATCTTCTCGAGGTTGGGCGGATCGCGATCGGCCGGCAAATCAATGTCTGCGTCATCCATCACAAATAACTGCATACAGATCGCGGGGTAGCCCTTGGCCGGGCGGAAGCCATCGCGGTTGGAAGTGAAGGCGAGGCGGCCACCGGGCAGTGGGCATGGCCCTGTGTTATACACACCATATTCGTAGTGCGATTTCCCCTTCTCCGGTGTGCGATAATCAGCACTCCAGTTCGCAGCCCCGGTATTCGGACTGAATCGTTGATTCGTGAGCCTCACGATTTTTCGCGACTTCAGGTGAATCTTGTAAATGTCCGCACCCTGTTTGGGTGGATTCCATTGACTGTATTTCTGCAAATAATGGATGTGAGAATAGTAAACGGACTTGCCATCCAGCGAGACAACGGGGTCGGTGATGGAGCCCTCGCCGCCTTGCACGAGCACTTCTTCCGTTCCGTCTGGGTGTAACAACATCAGGTCCGCGCCGGGTTCCATCGTCACGGGCGAGGAGAAATCGGTGAAGAAGCGTTTGTGAACCTTGTCGCCGGCACGCGGTGCACGAACGTAGACGATGTCGAAGTCGTACTTCACCGATTTATCCGTGCTTATGCTGGGCACTGCCACATTGATGGGGTCGAGATAGAGTTTCTCCCGTGCGGGCTTCTTCTCCTGGGCGAGCAGTGGCGTCAGCGCAAGGGGGATGATGGCCAGCAGGATGAGGTGACGTTGCGGCATCGGAGACGCCTCCGGGGGAGGGGAGGAGGAGGGCAGGTTCGTTGAAGCGTATCGGGTCAACCGAGGCATGTCGAGAAGAAAGAATGGCCACCGTTGCTCTTGGCAGAGCGCATTTTTTTGCATTTCGGCTGGCATCCAGGCGTCCACCCTGCGTGATCCGCACAACTTCGCACTTCGGTTTGTGATTTCGGCTCTGGAGGCACCGGCGGATTGGTCCCTTGCGCCGGTTGTCGTAAAAAGAGTGAATGTAGTCTTTTTGTCGAAGTTATCGACACGATCAAAGGTATGGCCTGATGCGTCGGGATGTGCGCGGCCGTGTGGTGATGGTGACGGGAGCCTCGCGCGGCATTGGCAAGCGCGTTGCCGAACGGCTGGCAAAACTCGGTGCACGGCTCATGCTGACAGCCCGATCCACCAAAGATATCGAGAAACTGGCCAACGACTTACGTGCCGGTGGCATCGATGTAGAGGCCTTCCCTGCGGACCTCACAAGCCCCGTGGACCGCGAACGCCTCGTGAATGAAACGGTCGCCCGCTTCGGCGGCATTGATGTGTTGCTGAATTGTGCCGGTGTCTGCAGTTTCGGCGAGTTCAGCACCTCGGCGGAAACCATCGTTCGCCGCGTCCTGGAAGTGAACTTCTTTGCCCCAATCGAAATGATTAGGCTATGCCAGCCGCATCTGACGCGGAGTTTTGAGAGAGGCCGGGGTGACTGGAAGCCGGCCGTGCTGAACCTGGCGAGCATCTGTGGCCGGTGGGGCATCCCGTCGATGTCCGAGCACTGTGCCAGCAAGCACGCCTTCGTTGGCCTCACCGAATCGCTCCGGGGCGAGTTTGAACGCTTCGGCATCGACGTGCTGCTTGTGCTTCCTGGGTTGGTTCGCAGCGACGACCTGAACCGCCATTTATTGCGAAACGAGGGGAAGATTTACCTCGATTTTGAAGGAGCCCAGCCGCCGGATGAAGTCGCCGACAGCGTGGTGCGAAGCCTGTTGAAGAACCGCACCGAGAAAGCCGTGGGCTTCGCGTCCTGGGGGATCTGGAAAGCCCGCCGCCTGTTCCCGCGCTCCGTGCGCTTCTTCATGCAACGCAAGGTGTGGAAGTACGCACGTAAACAAGAATCCGCTTAGCCGCGATGCGGAGTCTTCCGAGCGGAGCGGGGAACTGATGATGAATGACCACCGCGACGGAGCGATTCTGTACGGGAGCATGGCCGATCCATTGTCTCTCGCCGAAGTGACAAAACGGCCAGGTTGCATCGTGGATGGCCGCACGCGCCCGGTAGCACTCGCAACCGCAGCGGTAATCACAGCCAAGTGGATTGAAATGGCAATGGTACGGGGTCGCACGAACCCTGAGCCACGCGGGCGGTTGATGTGCGCATGATTAGACAGGTTCCGCGTAGTCGCGGAGCGGAGCGAGACCTTAGGACATCGCAAATCAAAATCGGGTGCCGTTGAATGTGTGGAATCGCGGGAATGATTGATCTGGGTGGGCAGCGGGCGGCTCCGCGCGGCGTTGTGCATGCCATGGCCCGTGCCATCCTTCACCGCGGGCCCGATGAAGATGGCTTTCTCGATCGCCCCGGCCTCAATCTCGGCATGCAACGCCTCTCCATCGTCGGACTCAAGGATGGCCAGCAGCCCATCACCAACGAAAACCAGGACGTCTGGACCGTCTTCAATGGCGAGTTCTTCGATTACCCCGAGAAGCGGGCCGAACTCGAAGCCAAAGGGCATGTCTTTCGCACACACACCGATACCGAACTCATCCCGCATCTCTGGGAAGAGTATCGCGAGAAGATGTTCGAACACCTGAAGGGCCAGTTCGCACTCTGCCTGTGGGATAGCCGCACCAATGAGGTGATTCTCGCCCGCGATCGCTCCGGCATCTGCCCGCTCTATTACACCATCGTTCGCCACGACGACACGCAATGGTTAATGTTCGCCTCGGAAATCAAGGGCTTGCTCGCATCCGGGCTCGTCGAAGCGAAGGCCGATTATCGCGGGCTCAATCACATCTTCACCTTCTTCGCGATGCCCGGGCCGGTCACCGTCTTCAAGGGCATCACCGGGCTCGTGCATGGCCGCTACCTGCACTTCAAACTTGGCAACACCACACCCGAGGAAGCGACGCGGCAACGCACCTACTGGCAAGTGAACTATCCCGACCGCGGCGAGGAAGACTACGGCCGGGATGAGAACCGCGTCGTCGATGAGTTTGAACGCGTGCTCTACACGGCCGTGCAAAAGCGTTTGCGGGCCGATGTGCCCGTGGTGTCTTACCTCAGCGGCGGCGTCGATTCGTCGCTTATCGTCGCCATGGCCAACAAGGCCCTCGGCCGGCCGATACCGACCTTCACCATCTCCGTGCAGGCCGAGGGGTTGAACGAGGAGAGCGAAGCCCGCCAGGCCGCCCGCGTGCTCGGCTGCGATCCCATCGTGGTGAACTGCGGTGCGGATGAACTTCGCACCAGCTACCCGGAACTGATCGCCGCCGCCGAGTTCCCCGTCATTGATACGTCCTGCGTGGGCCTCTTGCATCTCGCAAAAGCTGTGCATCAGCAGGGATTCAAGGTCGCCCTGACCGGCGAAGGGGCCGACGAGTGGCTTGCCGGCTACTCGTGGTTCAAGATCAACAAGCTCACCGGCTTTCTGGACCGCGTGCCCGGCGTGCCGCTCGGGTACGGCCTCCGCAAGCTGTTCACAGCCGCCACCGGGCAACCGATCTTCCCGCTGCGTTCGTACAAGTATCCGCAAAAGTTGCTCGGTGGGCCCAATGGCTGGCTCGACCTCTATGGCATCATGAGCCTCAACAAGCTTCGCTTCTTCACGGGCGAAGTCCGCGAACAAATTCTCTATCAATCCGCGTTCGACGACCTCGAATTGCCCGCGGAGATGAAACGCTGGCACCCCTTCAATCGGCAGATGTATGTTGGCTCGCGCATCATGTTGCCGGGGCACTTGCTCGCGTCGAAGGGCGATCGCATCGCCATGCATTCGTCGGTGGAAACGCGATACGCCTTCCTTGATGAGGACGTGATTGCTACGATGTCGCGCTTGCATCCGCGCTGGAAACTGCGTGGCTTGATGAAGGATAAGTATATCGAGCGTCAGGTCGCGGCTCGCTGGCTGCCGAAGGATATCGCGTTCCGCCGCAAGCACATGTTCCGCGCCCCGATGGATTCGTGGATCAAGGGAAATGGGACTGACGGCAATGCTGCCTCCCAGTGGGTCGATCAGGTGCTCTCTCCGGAGTCGATCGCCAAGGCGGGATACTTTGATGCAGAGGCTGTGGCGAAGGCCCAGCAAACGCTCCCGGCCATGCGCCGCGGCATCGGCCGCACCAGCCTCGAAATGGGCCTCACCGCCGTGACCGCCACACAACTCTGGCACCACCTGTATCTCGGTGGCGGGTTATGTGATCTACCACCAGCAATAATGCGGAAGGCAGAATAAACAACAAGGGATATGATGATTCTCCAACATCATAGAGTATCTCGCGCACGCACACCAGGTTTGGGCCGGCAGACGCGGAGGTCCCTCATTCTTAATTCCGCATTCCGCATTCCGAATTCCGCACTATGAGTTACGCTCTCCAAACTCTCTGGCACGAACGACAGCGATACGCTTCCGGCGTGCTGGCCGTCACGTTTTCGGCCGTGCTCATTGCCTTGCAGTGTGGCTTGCTCCTGGGCCTGTTCAAGATCACCTCGATTCCCATCGATCACACTTCGTCCGATCTCGATCACACCATCTGGATCGGTTCGACCGCCGTGCAGAGCGTCGATCTTGGCAAGCCGATTCCCGAATCGTTCACCACACGCATTGCGGGCCTGCCCGGTATCAGCATGCCCGAGCAGTACATCGTGAACTACGGTAACTTCACCAAACCGACCGGAGGCACCGAACTTTGCTTTCTCCTCGGCAGCCGACTCGATGATGGTGGGTTGGCCGCCGCGGATGTGCTTTCGCCCGAGCAGCGAGCCGGCCTCACCGAACCGTTCACCATCATCATCGATCAGTCGGACGCCAAACGACTCGGCATTGCTGGCCCGGGTGCCAAACCCAAAATCAACGGCAAAGAGGTGACCGTCATCGGGATGGTCTCCGGCCTGAAGACGCTGGCCGCGCCGTGGGTTTTCTGCTCGACGCATACAGCCCGTCAACTGCTCGGCCACCTGTTGCCGCCGAACCATACCACCTATTTGCTCGCGCGTGCCGACACACCCGCACGGGCGAAGGAAGTGGCCACCCAACTTCGCGAGCAGTACGGCAGCGACATGACCGCCTACACCGCGCACGATTTCTCGTCCGGCTCTCGCTGGTACTGGCTCACCCGCACCAAGGCGGGCATCGCCATTGGCTATGCGGCCTTGCTCGGCCTGCTCGTGGGGGCCGTGATCACCTATCAGACGCTCTACTCCGCCACCGCCGCGAGTGCCAAGGAGTTTGCCATTCTGCTCGCGCTCGGCATCCCCCGCTGGCGAATATCGGTGATGGTCATGGCTCAGTCCTTCTGGGTCGGCATCATTGGCATTCTGCTGTCGTACCCGGTTTGTCTGCTGCTGCGCGAAGCCGCCCGTGCTGGCAGTGTCGATGTCGATCTGCGCTGGGAAGTGCTGGCCGGCACCTCGGGCGTTACCACCGTGATGGCCCTGATCGCCGGCACCCTCGCCCTGCGAAGTGTCAAGAAAATTGAACCAATGGATCTCTTGCGTTAGTTCAACAAGAGTGAACACCATAACAGATATATTCCATCTGATTTCGGCACTGCTGAGGAATTGAATGTCTGCGAGCGTGAGCACGAATCCTACCCTGCGAGGTGTGAGCCTCACACGCACCTATGGCGATGGTGCGAAGCGGCGAGCCGCCTTGCGTGAGGTCTCGCTCGGGCTCTACCCCGGCCAGCTGGCCCTCCTCATGGGGCCCAGCGGCAGCGGCAAGTCCACCTTGCTTGCCGTGCTCTCCGGATTGCTCGAGCCGGATTCCGGGCACGTGCTCGCCGAGGATCGCGGCGAAGAACGTGATATCTGGTCGATGACCTCGAAGCAGCGCGAAGAATTTCGATTGCGGACCACGGGTTTCGTGTTCCAGGGATATAATTTATTTCCAGCACTCACGGCCCGCCAGCAACTCGAGATCGTGCTGAAGTGGGGCGGCTACGCTTCCGGTGGTGAAGCACGACGCCAGGCTGATGCGATGCTCGATAAACTCGGGCTGAGTGCCAATCGCCACAAGAAGCCGGCCCAGCTTTCCGGCGGCGAGAAGCAGCGCGTCGCCATTGGCCGGGCGCTCGTGAAGAACCCGTTATTTGTATTCGCCGACGAACCGACCAGTGCCCTCGACTGGGAGAATGGCCAGCGAGTGATCGAGATGCTCCGCGATGCCGCTCACGAGCGCGGAGCCTCGATCCTGGTCGTTTCGCATGATCATCGCATTGTGCCGTTCGTGGATGTGTACTATCACCTGGAAGATGGCCACCTGGAAGAACGCCCACTCACACCAGGCGGCCACGGTGTGCATTGAGTATTTTCCAGAGTAGATCTGATCATAATTGCATCTACAGATGCACTCACATTTCGAATTCCACAATTCGAATTTCGAATCAAAGTTAGGAGAACTCTCATGACCTGGCTTCGACGAACGCGACCCGCGCTCATTGTAGGTGGCGTGCTGATCCTCGCGGGTTCCTTCCTGGCCGCCCGCCTCACCGCTTCGAATGGCGAGAATCCGGATGCCACCAAGACGGCGAATCCACTCGTGACCAATGCGGGGTCCGGGCCCGTGTTCATTGGCTTCGTCGATTCCGTTCGCCCGCCCGTTCACTATGGCATGCCGCCCGTGATGCAGTCTGGCCAGATTGATCAGGTGTTCGTGAAGGAAGGCGATCACGTGAACGCGGGCGACCCGCTCTACGCCTTCGACTGCGCCCTGCTGGAAAAGGACCTGGCCATTGCCGAGAAGGCCGTCGCCGTAGCCAATTCCGATGTTCACGCGGCCGAGACCAAGGTGAAAGAACACCAGATCGCGATCGAGGCTCAGCAGGTTTCCGTTGAGGCCGCGAAGAGCAAGGTGATGCTGGCCGAGCGTTCGCTCTCCGTTGGCAAGCAACAGATGCGCGACCTGTACAAGAACAACGGCTACGACCCGACAACGTGGGACGAACGGCTGAGCCAGGAAGTGCGAATCCTGGAACTGGAGGCGGTTTATCAACCGGCCCGCATTGCTGAGAAGGCCGAGCAAGCGAAGCTCGATGCTCTCAAGAAGACGGATCCAAACGTGCTCGTGGAGAAGGCCCGTGCGGGTGTGGCCCAGGCCGAGGCCGTCGAGCAGAAGGCCCGCACCGCCGTGTCACTCTGCACCGTTCGCGCCAAGACGGCTGGCATCGTCGAGCAAGTCACCATCGATCGCGGCACCGTGTTCGGCATCAGCACCCGCATCCCCGCCCTGTGGCTGATCCCGGATGGGCCCCGCGTGGTGCGTGCGGAAGTGGAAGCCGAGTTCGCCCACCGCGTCACACCGGCCATGATGGGCCGCACCGTCACCATCTATGATCACAACGATCCGAAACTGACGTATAAGGGCACCCTGAAGCGCGTCAGCGATAGCTTCCTTTCGAAGCGCTCGGCCGGAGACAATCTGCTCGGCAATGACACCAAAGTGCTCGAAGCTCTGGTGGAAGTCGCCGACTATAGCCCGCCGGGACTGCCACCGCTTCGCATTGGCCAAAAAGTGAAGGTGAACTTCGGGCCGTAGATGTGGAATGGCATACCCGACGCGAATTGCCAGTCATAGCCCGCCCATTCCAGGCGGGTTTTCTTTGTTCATCAAATATGTCCACAGCTTTCATGGATGGCTCTACCTTCGACTCATTCCGCTACTGCCAGCGTGTGACCGCCCAGGCACGGAGCAGTTTCCCACTGGCATTCCGCGTGCTCTCACCGGCAAAGCGGCGTGCCATGGAAGCCGTTTATGCATTCATGAGGCTCACCGATGATCTCGCCGACGAGCCTGGCGAAACCGAAGTGAAGAGTGGCCTCCTCCAACAATGGAGTGCCGCACTCTCGGCTGCCCTTGGCGGTGTCCCGACACATCCTGTTCACCCGGCCCTCGCCGCGACTGTCGCCCGATACTCCATTGACCCGCGGCATCTGTTTGCCGTGATTGAAGGCGTCCAGACCGATCTCGAACCCGTGTCATTCGCAACCTTCGCAGACCTCTATCCGTACTGTTATCGGGTCGCGTCCGCTGTGGGGCTGGCATGTGTGCCGATTTGGGGGCTGAAGCCCGGCGTCACCTTTGCTGCGGCGGAGCCAGCCTCCGAGGCCGCGGGGATCGCCTTTCAACTCACTAACATCCTGCGCGATCTCGGTGAGGATCGCACCAATGGCCGTGTCTATTTACCATGCGATGAACTCACACAATTTGATTCTCCGCCGCAGTCGTGGTCGCCGTCGCCAGAATTCTGTGAGATGATGCGGTTCCAGGTGGCGCGTGCCCATGACTATTTCCGTCAGGCTCGGGCTTTATCACCGCTCTTGTCCGCGGAAGGGCGAGCCATCTATCATGTGATGTCCGGCACGTATCGTGCATTATTATGTGAGGTCGAGAAGCGTCCGGCCGATGTACTCTCGCAGCGCGTGCGGGTGCCACGCTGGCGGAAGGCCGCACTGCTGGCGTCTGCGTGGCCCGTGAAGTGGGGGTGGTGCTGATGCCCGGCTCGGTTGCGATCAT
>JBGSZR010000282.1:0-11095 GCA_041750275.1 Gemmataceae bacterium | reverse complement strand
GGCGGCTTCGGACAGTTCGGTGGCGGTGGATTCGGACAGTTCGGCGGCAAGGGTGGATTCGGAAGCTCGGAAAACGGTCTGTAACCCGAACGTCGTTCTGCCACGCACACGGCCCCGGCTTCTGCCCGGGGCTTTTTTCGTTCCACACATTTGCCAGCGCAATTCGTGATCGCTTCCTATAATCCCAAATCCCAGTCATCCACTTCGCGGGAGCCGAGCCATGCACGAACGCATCGCCTACCAGGGTTTCACATTTGACGACGTTCTTCTTGAACCCGGCTACAGCGAAGCCGTGCCCAAGGACGTCGATGTTCGCACGCAACTGACCCGCAATGTGCGAATCAACATTCCGATTATCTCGAGCCCCATGGACACTGTCACGGAGAGCGAACTGGCCATTGCTCTCGCCCAGGAAGGCGGCATCGGCATCATTCACAAAAACCTGAGCATTGCCGCACAGACGCGCGAAGTGGATAAGGTCAAACGCAGCGAAAACGGCATCATCACTGATCCGATCACGCTCCCGCCGGATGATACCGTGGCTCACGCCCGGCAGATCATGGAAGACCACCACATCAGCGGTGTGCCGATCACGGTGGATGGCTACCTCAAAGGCATTCTGACGCGTCGCGACCTGAAGTTTCTCACGGACGATACCCGCAAACTCTCCGAGGTGATGACCAGGGATAACCTCATCACCGCACCCGAAAACACGCCACTCGAAGCAGCTGAACAACTGTTAACACGAAATAAAGTGGAGAAACTGCTCCTGGTAGACGATCAATTCAGACTGAAGGGGTTAATCACGATCCGCGACATAGATAAGACGCAGAAATTCCCAAATGCGGCTAAAGACGCACGCGGGCGACTAAAAGTGGGAGCGGCGGTCGGGGTGAATGAGTTCGAACGTGCCGAGTCTCTGATTGCGGCAGGCGTCGATGTGCTCACGGTGGATTCTGCCCACGGCCATAGCCGCAATGTGATCGAGACGGTGCGTGAACTGAAGAAGCGCTTCAGCATTGATGTGATGGCCGGGAATGTGGCCACGGCAGATGGTGCACGAGCCCTGGCCGATGTCGGTGCAGATGCGGTGAAAGTAGGCATCGGCCCAGGTTCGATTTGTACGACGCGGATCGTTTCGGGCGTGGGCGTGCCGCAGATGTCCGCGATTGCGAACGCAGCACGCGGGCTCAAAGGAACGGGAGTGCCGCTGATCGCCGACGGTGGGCTGCGCTATAGCGGTGACATCACCAAGGCGCTGGCAGGCGGGGCATCCGCATGCATGATCGGTGGCCTCTTTGCCGGTCTGGCGGAAAGCCCCGGGCAGACGATCCTGTATCGTGGGCGGACCTTCAAGGTTTACCGCGGCATGGGCTCGCTGGGTGCAATGGTGGCGGGGAGCGCTGACCGCTACCAGCAAGGAGACCGGCCCGTGCTGCGTGATGGCCGGCCCGTCACAGGCAAGTTGGTGCCGGAAGGTGTGGAAGGCCGTGTGCCTTATAAGGGACTATTAGCCCCATTCGTCTACCAGTTGGTAGGCGGCCTCCGGGCCGGGATGGGGTATTGCGGCTGTCGAACGCTGGAAGAGTTGCGAACCACGACGCGGTTCATTCACGTGACCGCGGCGAGTGTGCAGGAGAGCCACCCGCATGATATCGCTATTACGCAGGAAGCCCCGAACTACAGCACAGCAGACTATTCGTCGGCTGATGGTGCGTAGTTGTGCCGCGGTGGTGGCACTGGCCTGTGGGGGCAGTGCGCTGGGCCAGCAGCCTCCACGCTATCCCCTATCTACTGGCATGCCCGCAGCTCCAGAGCGCGGGCTGAACCTGGGTCGCCCGGCCCCAGGCTCACCACCGCCCACCATCGCACCGCCCACCACCACGGTGGCCACCGTCGGGGCGGGCGGAAAAGTCCTTTACTTCCAGAAGCCCGCGAATGCCTTGAGTGCCTCGGGCACGGACACCTCGCACGAGGTGGTGCAGGCGTCTGCCACGGCACCACCGGTGCCTGTGCTGCCCGATAGCACGGCCGCGCAGCCATCATTCTTGCCGCCGGTGAATCGCACGCCCGAGTTGCCGCCGTTGCCGGAACCGGTGCCGACGCTCTCGGCACCAGTCACGGTCAATCAGACCGGCGATCGCAACGAAACGCAGGAGAGCACGTCCAACAAGCAGCCGACACCGAACACCCAGGAATTCCAATCCACGCCGAATCGGCCGATTCCGAGCCCTGCGGCGATTTTCATCATGTACGACGATCAGGCACTCGAGCAGGCCGTGGTTCAATCGATGCGAATCGAGAATCCGAAGTTGCAGGCGAACACACGCTTCCCGGATACTCGCCCTGTCGTGGCACCAGGCACGCCTTACGTCCCCAAGACGGCCACGTACCCGCCACGATCCGAGTTGTTCGAAGCCAACTACGTTGTATACCGTCGCTTGCATTTCGAAGAGAAGAACACGGAGCGCGCAGGCTGGGACCTTGGCATCATCCAGCCGTTCGTCTCGACCGCGTACTTTTACCGCGACACGCTGCTCTGGCCGAACAGTTTCATGGTCAGCCTGTTCCGTGGCACCTGGGACACGAGTGCGGGCAAGTGTCAGCCGGGTTGTCCCACGCCGTACTACCTTTACCCTCCCGGGTTGACCATCAGTGGCACGATGTTCGAAGCTGGTCTGATCACAGGCCTGGCCTTCATCATCCCCTGAGTCTGGGGTGAAGAGCAAATGCGTCAGGCCGGCCATTCAACTTGATGAGTGGTCGGCCTGATGCGTTCCGTGGCGTGGCCTATTCAGGCCTTCGTGGTGCCCACTTCGACAAGATCCCAGACTTTCATCTCGCCGACACCACGAACATCAACATCGCGGGCAGTCGCCGGGAAGCGGCCCATGATGGCGTGCCAGGCGGCATCCGAAAGTGTGATGCCGCCCGGTTTTGCAAGCCCTTGCAATCGTGCGGCGAGATTGACCGTGTCCCCGAACACATCGAATTGAAACTGTGTGGCTCCGACGACTCCGGCCATGACCGGACCCACATGGATGCCGATGCGGACTTGCCAGCCGGCGGGGTGATTGGACACACTGCGAATCATCTCCATGCTGCATAGCACGAGGCTTCCAACCGGATCCGGATTGGGTCGCGTCAATCCTGTGGTGCCGAGAAAGGCGTCGCCAATGGTCTTGATCTTCTGAACGCCGTGCCGTGCCGACACTTCTTCGAGTCGTTCCACCAGGAATTGCAGGTGCTGCACGGCGAGTTCGGGGTGTTCCTTGTGTGTCTCGCAAAAGGTCGTGAAGCCAACCACGTCCAGGAATAACACACCGACGGAGTCGTGCCGCCGGGGTAGGATCGTGCCCTTCTCGCGCATTTCATCGGCGACTTCCGCCGGGAAGAGCGAGCGGAGCAGGGTCTCGATCTGGCGCTGATAGGCAACCTCGCGATCGCGGAATCGCTTCCGATCCAGGCATGCGGCGAGGCGAGCGATTAACAGGGCCGGATTGAACGGCCGGCGCACGTAGTCGTCGGCCCCGGCAGCGATGCCCGCGATCACGGCTTCCTCCTCGCCAAGTGCAGACATCATCACCACCGGGATATGCCGCCACTCCTGATGTTCGCGAATTCGCTGCAACACCTCGAAGCCATTCATCCCCGGCATGATGACGTCGAGCAACACCACATCGAACGGTTCACGCTCCAGGGCCGCGAGTGCCGCGGCACCATCGGGTTCAGCCACCACGGAGTGCCCACCCCATCGCTCCAGAAGCTTGATCACCAGGTCGCGGTTGTCGGCATTATCGTCCGCGAGCAAAATTCGGCCGGGTGCTACCGAGTGGCCTTCGCGTGATGCGAGTTTTTCGATGAGCTTTCCCAGATCCGGTGCGGTGGAACCGGCTGTCTCCGGGTTGAAGGTGACGAATGTGTCAATCTGCTCGATCACGCGCCGGGCCACTTGCTGAATGGACTTGATCTCGTTCACCGTCTCCGGTGGCAAGTTGTCGACTTCATCTTCGGCAAGCAAATCGCACAATGTCACGATGCGGCCCGCTTCTCCGCGCAGGTCGTGTCGAAGCACGCGCATTGCTTCTGGATCGGGTGCGAGGCCCGGATTATCCAGTGTGTGCCTCACACGATCGGAAAGTTCCTGCGCCATCCGGTCAAGCCGGCCAAAATCCTTCGCCAGCGGCGAGTCCGGATGTGGTGCGCGCAACATCCGCGCATATTCGCGGAGGGCCAACACAGGAGACTCCAGTTGCCCCCGTGCATACGCCAGGCGAACAGCAGCACTCTCGGCGGAAGGTTGCGACATAAGATAATACTAAAGCGAGAACTCCGGCCCGTCCGCCTCGTTTCGTGGGCGAAGCGACGGACAGAGTGTTTTCCCGGCTGAGCGGCGAAGCCCTAACCCCCCGAGGCGATGCTGTTGATCTTCTCCAACAGCGCAGGGAAGTCCACGGGTTTGGTGGCATAGGCGTCGGCACCGGCGGCTTTCACCTTCTCCTCGTCTTCCTTCATCGCGTGTGCCGTTAACGCGATCACGGGGATCTTCTGCGTGGCCGGATTCGCCTTCAGGCGAGCCGTTGCCTCGAACCCATCCATCACCGGCATCTTGATGTCCATCAGGATCACATCTGGCTGCCACTCCTCCGCCTTGGCGATTCCCTCAACGGCGGAGAGCAACCCCACCACCTCGAAGCCGCGACGCACCAGCCGGCGTGTGAGTAATTCGATGTTGTCCGGTTCATCATCGATGTAAAGCACTTTAGGCATGAGGTGGCTCCGTTCCGTCCGTCTTGTTGGGGCGCAGGCGGTGAATGATTTCATCGAGGCTTTGTGGGCTCCCCTTTTGCACAATATGTGCGACACCACCGTTCAGGCGTTTGATATCGTCCTCCGTGAGATCCTTCGCCGTGACGACGATGACGGGCACCGTCAGATTCGGGAAGCGTCGATGCAGTTCACTCAGGAAGCCAAAGCCATCCAACACAGGCATCATGAGGTCTAGCAAAATGAGTACCGGTTTGCGAGCGGCGACGCGATCAAGCCCTTCCTGCCCATTGCAGGCGACATCGACTTCCCACCCTTCCTTGGTCATCATGCGAACCAATAGGTCCACCTGGTCTGCGTCATCATCCACGATGAGCACCGGGCCGGCAGAGGGGTGCGGGATATAGGCCCGGAGGGTCGCACCGAGTTTCTGCCAGTCCACAGGCTTGGTGAGATAATCGGTGGCACCCAGTGCAAAGCCGCGACCGCGATCGTCGATCATCGTCACCATCACCACGGGAATCGTGTACGTCGTCGCATCCGTCTTCAGCGCCGCCAGCGTGGCCCAGCCAGCCACACCCGGCATCATCACATCCAGGGTGATGAGATCGGGCCGGTGCATCTTGGCGAGTTGCAAACCTTGCTCGCCACTGGCGGCGGTGTAAACCTGGAGTCCGTCCTTCTCCAGGAATCGCTTCATGAGTTCCAGGGCACTCGGATCGTCGTCGATCACGAGCACGGTCTTGTGTGTGCCATGTGCTTCACCCATGTTCACAGCGGGCAGGAGCAGCGATGTGGCGACCAGTTCCTTGCGAGGTTCCTTGACGATCGGTGCCAGCGGCTTCGCCGGCAAGCGAACGGTGAATACGGAGCCGACGCCGGGTTCGCTCGTGCAGGTCACGGAGCCACCCATCAAGTCACAGAGACTGCGGGTGATGGCAAGGCCCAGACCGGTTCCGCCTTGCTGGCGGCGCGTGCTATCATCGACCTGATAAAACCGCTGAAACAGCCGCCCGGCCTGCTCCTGGGACATGCCGCGTCCGGTGTCCGTGATCGCAAAGCGAATCCAGTCGACGGGCCCTCGTTCATGTTCAACGCTCAGCGTGACCGTTCCCTTCTCGGTGAATTTGCAGGCGTTTGACATCAGATTCAGCATGATCTGGCGGATGCGCAGTTCGTCGCCGATCATCTTGCCAAGGTTGCTTTCCTGTGGAAAAACGAGTGTGTTGCCGTTCTTCTTGGCAAGCGGATCGGCCAGGGTGTGCAGGTCGGCCACGAGCCGGCTCAGTGCAAATTCGCGCTCGTTGAGTTCGAGTTTCTCATCGGCGATCTTGGCCATGTCCAGGATGTCGTTGATGAGGCCGAGCAAGTGCCGGGCGGCCGTGAGGATCTTGTCCAGGTGCTTGATGACGGCGTCGTTGCCCTCGTCCTCGGCTTCCTCACGAAGCAGTTCTGCATAGCCGATGACCGTGTTCAGCGGCTGGCGAAGTTCGTGGCTCATATTCGCCACGAAGGTGTCTTTGGCCTTGGCCGCGGCCTTGGCCTGTTCGAGCGCGATCTCGAGGCGGCCCGTTGATTCCTCGAGAAGCGCCGTGCGTTCACGCACGCGGCGTTCGAGAATCTCGTTCATCGACTGGATTTCTTCCTGGGCTTTCTTTCGCTCCGTGATGTCACGCACGATGCCGGTGTAGAGCACACGATCGCCGAGTGGCACCTCATTGAAGCCCGCCTCGGCCCAGAACTCGCTGCCATCCTTGCGCACGGCCTTCAGTTCCAGGCCGGCCATGCGGATCAGTTTGCCGAGCGAGCCACGTCCGTCTGAAGCCGAGTCGGTTGCCGAGCGGAAGCGTGAGCCGGAATCGCTTGGGGAACCCGGATCGAGGCCCAGTGATGACTGAGCGGGCATCTGCATCAGATTCTGGATACGTGTTTCGACGAGTTCGCCGGGGCCATAGCCGAACATGGCCTCGGCAGCAGGGTTGGCCGTTTCGATTTCGCCCTTCTCCGAGAAGAGAACGACGCCATCAACGGCCGTTCGCAGCACCGTCTGCATCTCGGCAGTGCGTCGGCGGATGCGGGCTGTCATGCGTTCGAGTTGCCGCACCATCTCCCGAAACGCATCCGCAACATCCCGGACTTCACGCGGCCCATCCGAGGGAAGATCCACGATGAAGCGTTCACCGGACTTGTTCGGATCAACCTCGGACTCGGCAATCTGTTTGGCACCGCTCGCGAGTGTGTGAGCCGCCTCCGATATGCGGTGCAACGGTCGGGCCACGTAAAGCGAGAGGCCAAACGCGAGCAAGGCTGCGACGGTTCCGACGACCAATTGCGTGAATTTACGCTCGGGCTCAGCGATCACCACCGCGTCCTGCTTGATCTCGGCAACCGCCGCAACCGCGATCAGGCGAGCATTCCCCGGTGGCACCACATAGCCTGCCGATGAAGGTGGAGTCGGTTTTCCCGCTGCTGCTGCGGTCTTGAGCGGTTCAGAGAGATCCAACGGCAGCATGGTGAGCTGGGCCACAAAGCGTTCACAGTGAAGTGTGGGATACCAGTCCGTGCCGGGAGCATTGAAGGGCCAGCGTGTCAGAATCCAGTCGAAGTCATCCGGCTTCGCCTGGGGCCAGGTCGCCAGCAATTCATCTATCTTGCTCCGGGTTCGGTCCAGCCCGTTTTCGGTGGGGTGACTGATCTCCATGCGACTGGTGAAGGCTGTGACCTCCGAGTAGCGGAGTCCGGGGCCAGGGCCGCCCTCCTCGAACGGCGTTCGGGCGAAGGCTGCGAGACCTTCGTTGAACTCCTTGCGATGGGCATCCGCGACATCTAACTCATAGGTTTCCAGGCGCGGCATCTTCTTCTTGGCATGAAAATAGTCGAGTCCGGGGATGGCGATACCCAGACGATTCTCGCCACCAATCTGGTCGCCACGCGTCATGCCGAGTCGGTCTTCCACTTCGGCCAGGTTCTCCTTCCCCCACACGGAACGGGTGAACGTGGCAAATGGATCCATCGGGAAGTTGGCGAGTTCCCGCCTCACAGACTGGCCCACCACGGTGGGGTCCGGGTGATGCAGATAAATCCCCTCACTATCGAGGAGATAGTACGTGTGGCGTGGTGAGTGGAAGGCGATTTCGGTGAGGTAGCGTGAGACATCCACAGCCACCACGAGCAAACCCGTTGACTTGGTGATATCGAAGTGCCCCTGCTTGGTTCGCCGATAGACACGTCGCACTAAATAGAGTCGGCACACTTTGCGACCGTGATCGTCCTCGAGAACGAAGCCACTGGCATCCACGACCGGCGCGGCGCGTGAGTTCGGCGATCGGCCCCCGTCGATCATGGATGCCAACACCTCGCCCCCGAATCGAGGTGTTCTCGGGCCAAATGGGCCGACGACACCCTGCACCACTTCCGAGCCACCGACGAGCTTGCCATCCCAGTCATAGAGCAAGATTCGATCGACCGCATCGCCATTGAACTTCTTGCCGGCCGGATCCTTGTTGGGATCGCGCGAGGAGACCATCGCGGACATCTGTTCTTGCCAGGACTGAAGAAAGACAGGATCCTGTGCCCGCAGTGCCAGCCAGGGTTCTTGATCCGAAAGTGCTGCCATCTGCTGTTCATCAGCCAGCACGGTGCCAAGTCGCGTGGAGACATCGCGCATGGCGCGACCCAGTTGCAGGAACTCCGATTCCATCTCGTTGGCGCGGAGATTGGTATCGTCGCCCAGGTCGACCAGTTCGTGAGTCAGCAGGGTGTGCTTGCCGGTGGATTCGGCAAGCCTCCCGGCGATATAAATGGAACCGATCGTGATGACCACGGCTAACAACGTGATCTGATAGTGCACCGACCAGCGTGGGCGGAAATCCATTGCGAGGCTCCGGGCCGAGACAAGAGTTGGAGTATATCGCGGTTTTGCCGCGAAACCCACCGGTTCTTGTTGGTGAATTACACTTCAGAACGTGCGCACGGCCCAAAACCACAATTGAAACTCATTCGCCGTTTCCCTGGTATGATCGCAGATAGGAATTGTTGCCCATGCCACCCGGGGAACTCGGAATGATTCGCACGATGCTCGGACTGCTCGCACTGCTCATTACCGCACACAGTGGTTTTGCTGGGGATAGTGCAAAACTCGAGACCAAGCTGCCCACGGTTGCGCTGTTGTCGCTCGATGGACAGGCAACAACTCTGGACTCTGCGAAGGGAAAGCTAGCCACGGTGGTGGTGTTTACTTCGTTCGAATGTCCGGTTTCGAACAGCTACATCGCCCCGCTGGGCGAGCTCGCCAAAGCCTACGCGGATCAGGGCGTGGCCGTGGTTGCGGTCTGCCCGACAGACGATCCACTGGCCGCTCTCAAGGAAACCGTCGCCGGATTCAAACCGACCTACCCCGTGTTCGTCGACCCGAAGAAGGAACTGGCAGCCGCACTGAAGGCCACGATCACGCCGGAAGTGATTGTGCTCGATGCCCGGGGTGAAGTGTGCTATCGCGGCCGCATCGACGATCGCTTCCTCGCCCGCAATAAGCCCAAGGCGGTTATCACCTCGCACGACCTCAAGGATGCCCTGGACGACCTCGTCGCGGGCAAGAGCGTTCGCACACCGACCACGAAAGCCATCGGTTGCAGCATCGATTTCGTGGCCGCCCCGCAAACGGGCGATGTGACGTACTACCGCGACGTGGCAGCGATCCTGCAGGCCAACTGCCAGCACTGCCATCGGCCTGGTGAAGTTGCACCCTTCGCACTCACGAACTACAAGCAGGCCCGCCGCTGGGCGGACGACATCAAAGCATACACAGCCACGCGCCAGATGCCTCCGTGGATGGCGGGTGGCGGCCTGCCGATGAAAGGCGAACGCAAGCTCACGGAAAAGGAGATCGCCACACTCGCCGCCTGGGTCGATGGTGGCTGCCCTGAAGGCAATCCCCAGGATGCACCCGCCCCCATCGACTACCCCGATGGCTGGCGGCATGGCAAACCCGACCTAATCATCACGCCGGGAGAAGCGTTTCACCTCGCACCGACCGGTAAAGATCTCTTCCGCTGCTTCGTGATCCCGACCGGCCTGACCGAAAACAAGTGGGTCATCGGCTACGATGTGAAGCCGGGCAACGCAAAGATCGTGCATCACACGCTGCACTTCTTCGACACCACGGGACAGGGCCGCGAACTCGAACTCAAACAGAAGGCCAAGGAGAAAGGCTTGACGCTCCCCGATCACGGGCCAGGGTACACCACCGGGATGGGCGTGGGCTTCGTGGCGCGTCGCGCCCAGAAGGGTGAAGCCCCCACTTTCGGCGGCATCGGCGGCTGGGCTCCGGGGCAGGCCCCGCAGTTCGTTCCCAAGGGAGCCGGTTGGTTGCTGCCGAAGGATTCGGATTTCATCATTCAGACGCACTATCACCGCGATGGCCAGCCCGGCACCGACCGCACGCAGGTCGGCTTGTACTTTGCCAAGTCTCCCGTGGATCAGCCCTGGCAGACGCTCATGATCACTGGCATGCAAAGCTGGGAGAGAATTCCCGCGGGGCAAGCCGACTATGTCGCACGCGGCTCCATCTACCTGCACTCGGACGCCGTGCTGCACAATGTGCTCCCGCATATGCACCTGCTCGGCAAGTCCACGAAAGTGACCATGACGCCACCTGGCGGAAAACCGATCGTGCTCGTCGATATTCCCGCCTGGGACTATCGCTGGCAAGAGACGTACTGGTTCCAGGAACCCATCCTCGCGAAGCGAGGCACGAAACTCGAGATCGAGGCCGTGTTCGACAACTCCGCCGCGAACCCGAACAACCCCAACAGCCCGCCGAAGGCCGTGAGCTTCGGCGAAGAGACCACGGATGAGATGCTCTTCGGCTTCATCGGCGCCACCAGCACCAGGACGCCATTTGAGAAGATCAAGCGCTTCGGCTTCCCACCCACGGAACTCGGGGCACTTGCCGCACCGGCCAAGGGCGAACTCACACCCGTGCTCGAACGCCGGCTGGGGAACTGGAACCTCACCACCAGGATCAAGCCCTTGCTCGGTAAGGAAATGAAGATCGATGCCCACGAGACCGTGGTGAAAGCATACGGCGACACATTCCTCCGCGTCGATTCCGGCAACGAGGAGGATGGCACGGACCTGGTCGAGTTCGTCACTTTTGACCCGGCTCGCAAGGTCTACCGCATGTGGACTTAACGTGGGCTCCGCCCACCGCCCCAAGAAAATGAAGTAGGCATCCGGTTTCCCAGAATGATTGTTACCACACAGTCAATCTGAACCCCCGGATGCCATGAAGACAGTATCCGCCTTCGCCGCCAAATTCGCCAGCCTC
>JBGSZR010000281.1:0-3829 GCA_041750275.1 Gemmataceae bacterium | reverse complement strand
GCCCGCGCCGCCGTGCCGGATGCCGACGAATCGGCACGGGCGTTAGCCGCGTTCGACCCGGTGTGGGGAACGCTGACACCAAAAGAACAAGGTCGTGTGCTGGATTTACTGGTGGACCGCGTGGTGTACGACGGCCGGGCGGGGACGGTGGCGGTCACGTTCCGGCCGACAGGCATCCGAACCCTGGTCGAAGAACTGGCCCAGGAGGGTGTATGAATACGGTCACCGTCACGAGTCGAGTTCATTTCGGTCGGAGAGGACATGGCGGGGCGAAGCAACTCCGCATGGGTCCCGAGCCGGCGTTGGTCCCGCCGGGTCGATTGCCGCGGGTGACGCGGTTGATGGCGCTGGCGATCCGGTTCGACGGCCTGGTCCGCACCGGCGCTGTGGCCGACTACGCGACCCTGGCCCGGTTGGGGCATGTGACGCGGGCACGAATCACGCAGATCATGAACCTGACTCTGCTGGCCCCAACGATCCAGGAAGCGATCTTGTTCCTGCCGCGGCTGGAGTCGGGCCGGGCCACGATCGTCCTCCGGGACCTGCTGCACATTGCTGCGGAAGTGAACTGGAAGCGGCAACGTGAGCTCTGGTGCGAGCTCCGTCAGAAGCGGGGCATTTCAGAATGATCGGGCTCGAAATCGGGTAACACCCAGCTGTCGGGGTGGCGGGCGTGTATGTATACTTATGTGACATGTGATCGGGTGTGCATCATACCGACCGGTTCCCCTGCTGGGCTCGCCACCATGTCCCGCGTCTTCTCCCTGAGCACCGTTCTCCGCCAGGTCCCACACCGACTCATCCGCGAGATTCTCACACGCTTTGATCTGGGTGTCGCGGACATCCCCTGGGAGACACTCCGCGAGCGTGATATCGATCCGGTGATCGCTGTCATTAACACGCTCCCCGCGGGTGCGTTCGACGCGGTCGAGGGTGCGCTCCATGCGATCTTTGACCTGGCGTGTCCGTCCGGGATCACGGCCGTCCGCGAAGCCCGTGAAGCGATCGGCTGGACACCCCGTGAGGAAGTGGAGGATTTGCCGGCCGAGGCTGGACTGTACGAGCAGGCGGCCTGGGCTTGGCTGCACGGGTCGGCGGCGTTTGAGCAGGCGTTGCTGCTTCACCAATTCGACCGCCTCACCTGGTGGCGGCGGCGGACGGATCTCCCCCGTCAGCCGGCCGAGATCTCGCGCGAAGTGCTCGACCGCCTCGGGCGAGATCTCTCAGCCGTGTTGCGTCGCGCCGAGGGGCGGGGCCGCAATTGTACCGTCGAAGCCTTTGCCCGCCGTGGCATGACGTGCTACTTCGCGTTCCCCGACGATTTTGTCCTCAACGTCACGGCCCACGACGAGGATGGCCGCCTGGCTCCGCGTACGTTCCGCCGCACGTTTACGATGGTTTTCGCCTACGACCCGGTCGCGGGATCGCTCGAACTCTACGCCAAGGTCGCGGCGAGCCTCAAGCCGCAGTTGGAGCATGTATTCGCGTCCGTTCTATTCGGAATCAATCTCGGCGACTGGCGGCCACCACCCAGTTACGAACCGGATGTTCTCCGCACCGCCGGTTTCCGCCTCGAGACCGATCCCGAGGATGCGGTCGACGTGGATGTCCGGCAAATCCGATTGTCGTTGCTCAACAGCCACCGGCAGGTGGTTCTGCGGGGCGATCCGGCGTGGCCGGGGGACGCGTTCCGGATGCTCGAAGAGGTGCTGGATCAGGAAGCGGTCCCCGTGGACTCCTACCGGATCACGCTGCTGACGTTCTCGTTCGAATTCCGGGCGGTCGGTGAGCGGCGGGGTGGGTCGGTCACGTTCGATGTCGCATACCCACACAGTTGTAGTTTGCGGAACCAGCGACCCGACCGTGTGGCGGTGATCACGAAGTACTTGACGCGGTGGGGAATCCATGTCGGACGATCCGCTGATCCCGGTTTGGCAACGGCTGGCTAACGAGCCGGCAGTGTTCTACGCGGATCGGCCGGAACCCGCGTTTGCGGCCGCCCGTGATTGCCTGCTTGGACTCGGCTTCATCCGAGCTGCCGCGCCGGCTCGGTTCACGGTCTGCCGCGCCTGCGGAGGCGGACATGTGCGAAGCGTCGTGTGGGTCGAGGACGCGGCGAGTGGAACGCGGCGTCCCTTCGTCCCCTGTCCCGAGTGTGGCCTGTCGGCCATCGATGCTGATCATCTCCGCGTCTGGGCGATTGACATCCCACAGATTCTTGCGGGCGTGAGAGCCGCCACGGGGGGTCGAGGTCCCGTACAAGAAGTCGTCCGCGGCCGGCTCTGGTCTCTGGGACGAATCCCGCTGCTGGGCCATTACCATACGGCTTATTTCGCACGCAACGTCCACGGTCGAGATCGGCCGGCCGTGCTGACCGCACTGGCTCCGCACCCGCGAGCGGTGCTGTTTCATCCGACGGAACATTCTGTGCGCTTGTGGGAAGCCAGGACGCCGAATCTGTCGATTGCGATGGATACCGTCGTGTCCCTGGAATCGAATCAGCTTCGGGTCGACGTGTCGGAGATCGAGGGGCGACTTGTGGAGGCGGGCTGGACCGCGCCCAAAGCCCAGAAGCCACGGCGACGGGGACAGCGGGCGGCCAACATCGAGCGACTGGTCGATGAGATGAAAAAGTGGTTGCGGGACGCCCGCGACCACGCGTGCGCGACACGCGATCTGGGCGGCGTGCCACAACTGCTGCCACGCCCCACTCAAAAACAACTGGCGGAGCGGACCGGGTTGGACGACGCAACAGTGAGCCGGTGTCTGAACGACAACAAAGCCGTACTCCTGCAGTTGCTCTGGAGAACGGCCGACGATCTCGAATCCGTGCTGGCATGGGATGGGAGCGTTGCAGGGGATTGCGCGTAACGAATTGCAGTTGCACATCCAATGTGTAACTGCAATCGGTTCGAACGAACACTTCAAGTCTCGGCGGTGCAACCACTTCGGATGTGCCGCCGATCTTTTTTTGCGATTTGCTGCAATTCCGCCGGGGTCTGTACGCCGCACTCGTGACGCGGCGGGTCCAGACCCCGGTCCCTCATGCCCGGCTCCAAACGGCGGCATTCGACTGTTGCAGTGACTTTGCCCCTTCTCGATGCCACCGTGTCCGAATCGATTCGTCTGAAGGCCCATCGCCTGGTCCGTCGTGCCGGACTGCCCTGGACTGATGGCCCCGACGTGGCCCAGGACATGACCCTGCATGTGTGGACGCGGCTGTCGCGGTACGAACCCACACGTGCCAGCCCGGACGCATTCGTCCGAATGCTGGTCGCGCACGCCGCGTTCACCGTGCTCCGTGACCGACTCCGCATCCGCCGGCGGGCTCCGGCATCACTCGCGTCGCTGGCGAAGGACCCCGGTGGCCAGCCGAGCGAACCGGCCGATCCCTCCGCCCGGAGTCTGGAGGACGTGACACTGGCAATCGATGTTGCGGCCGTCCTTTCCCGACTTCCACTCCGGTTGCGGCGTGTGGCCGAGGCCCTGAAGACATCCCCAGTCACCGTGGCGGCCCGCCGTCTCGGTCTCAGCCGGGCCGAGGTTTACCGCCGGTTGGCCGCACTGCGAAGCGCCTTCGAGATCGCCGGCCTTGGCGAAAAATCGTGACAACTTCCGGACACTTCGCGCGCGGGTGGGGTAGTTCCCTGGTAGTGAATCGCTCGTTCCTCAGTGGAGATTCGTGATGTCCGTGGACGCGTACCGCTACATTTTCCAGCCCGCCATCCCGACGGCCGAGGTCGAGGCCACGCTCGTACTCTCGATCCTCGCCGTCGAGGCCCTCCACGGCGAGAGCCAGACGCGGCTCGACGCCGGCCACGCCTTCGAC
>JBGSZR010000280.1:0-2053 GCA_041750275.1 Gemmataceae bacterium | reverse complement strand
GTTCCCGGGCGATACCGGCCCCGATGCCTTTCGATGCCCCGGTCACCAGGGCGACTTTGCCTTGCAGTTTCGACATGATTTCACCTCCTGCCCCGTAGACACGGCGGGGGATCGACTGTGACAACGGCCGGGAAGAAAATGTTCAATCGAGGTGCAGGGCCATGCGGATGTCGGGCCGAGCGAGAACCCGCCGGACCCACGCGACCTGGTCGGGTAATGCGAGGAACGGGTGCTCGCGGAAGACGGCGGCGTACTCGCGGTCGAGAACGACCTCAATCTCGCGGACCGTGTCGGCCGCGGCTTCCTTAATCCGCCGGACGTGCAGGGGGACGAAAAGCAGGCGGTCTGGATCGACGTGGCCGCCGGCGATGAATCCCTTCGTTTTCTTGGGGCACCGGCACGGGTTGTCCGCGTTCACCAGCCCGCACTGGCCGTTCATGAACTGGTACAGGTCGCGGCGGGCGCGGGCCAGGCACTGCCGGAAGTTGTCGGCCGTCATCTCCAACACCTCGGCCCCGACGGTGTCGCTGACGCCGAGGATTTCGCCGAGCGTGAAGACGAGCCGCTGCTTGCGGTCCAGGCACAGCAGCATTCCGGTCGTGCAGGAGAGCTTGGCCTCCTCGACCAACAGCGGCACGTCGACGGGCACGCTCTTCGGGTCAGGCAGGTCGAGATCGGGCGTGTCGTTGATGGCCGCTGCATAGGACGCGAACGTCTGTGGCCGGAGTTCGCCGCCGCGGCGCTTCATGTTCAGTACGTGGTTCGCGGTGATGCGGTACAGCCAAGTGCGGAACGTGCTGTCCGCCCGAAACGTGCTCAGCCGGGTGACGGCCTTGATGAGCACTTCCTGTGTCACCTCCTCGGCGTCATGCGGGTGGAAGACCATGCGGACGGCGATGTTGTACACCCACGCTTGATGCCGCAGGATCAGTTTCTCGAGGGCCTGAAGTTCGCCGCCCCGCGCCGACTCGACCAGGGCGAGCTCGTCGGACTCGTCGATGACTTCCGTGAACGGGTTGAACACAACTTTCCTCCCTAGAGCCTGTTATGAATCTAACAGTTGGTGGCGGCCATCTTTAATGGTATGAGCTCAGATCGAAAGCCCTATCCAAGTGATGTGACGGACGACGAGTGGGCGTTCGTCGCTCCGTACCTGACCTTGCTGCGGGAGAATGCCCACCAGCGAACGCACGACCTGCGGCAGGTGTTCAACGCCGTTCGTTGGCTCGTCAAGACGGGGGCCCACTGGCGGTACATCCCGACCAACTTCCCGCCATGGCCGGCCGTGTACCAGCAGGCCCGACGCTGGCTGGCGGCGGGCTGCTTCGAGGCCATGGCCCACGACCTTCGGGAAATCATCCGGGTGGCGGTTGGCCGGGCACCGTCCCCGACGGCTGTGGTCCTCGACGGGCGGACGGTCCAGTCCACCCCGGAGAGCGGAGGCCGGGCCGGGTACGACGGGTACAAGCGGCGGCGGGGGTCGAAGGTCCACATGGCGGTGGACACCCTGGGGCTACTGCTGGCCGTCCGGGTGACAGCCGCCAGCGAGCAAGAGCGGGACCAAGTGGCCGATTTGGCCGGGGCGGTTCAGGAGGCGACCGGGCAGACCGTGACCCTGGCCTTTGTAGACCAAGGGTATACCGGCGAGCAGGCGGCAGCGGACGCGGCGGCTCATGGCATCCGCTTGGAAGTGGTCAAGTTGCCCGAGGCGAAGAAGGGGTTCGTGCTCCTGCCCCGGCGGTGGGTGGTGGAGCGAAGCTTCGGGTGGCTGGCGCGGTTCCGCCGGCTGGCAAGGGACTACGAGCGGACGGCCGAGGTGCTGAGCGGGTGGCACTGGGTGGCGTTCGCTGGCCTCATGCTCACCCAGGTCATGAAACTGACCCACGAGACTGACGAGTCAGGTTCATAACAGGCTCTAGTACTACAACGCTATCTGATCTGTCCTCAATCCGCCATTCCGGTTAGTTTGTGTCCTCGCCCCCGAGGGAGGACGGCATGGACGCCGGGACAATCCGTTCGATGGAGCCCCTTCTGCGAGACTACCTTCGCCGGT
>JBGSZR010000279.1:0-70095 GCA_041750275.1 Gemmataceae bacterium | reverse complement strand
ACCTGCCACCACCGGACGCAGGTGCAGACGTGGCTGCGGCTGGCGGGCCAACACGTCCCGGCCATCTACGGCCCGTCCGGGGACGTGAAATGGGACGAGGCCGACCCGACGTACTCGCTGGAGGCGGCGAGGCGGGGCGGTTAGCCCTCCGTCCGGCGAGCCGCCAAGGTCCGCTTCCGTTCCGCCGTGAACTTCCACCACGGCGTCTTCGGCCCGCCCTCCATGTAGCGGACGGCGGCGATGAACGTGTCGAGTAGGCACGGGTCGTGACGCTGGCCGGTGATCCGGCACAGGTCGCCGTGCATCGCATACGGGTCACGGCCCGGCAGGTCGCCCGGCGACGTGATCCCCAACCGGCGCAGATCACCGGCGACGGAGACGCCGACGTTCGGGATGTCTTCCAGCCGGGCGACATCGGTGCGGGTTTTGGAGGGTTTCGTTTGTCGTTCGATCATGGCCAACTTCCCACGTCGGGTCATTTTCTTGATCGCAGCCTCTCTCTTCAGCGCCTCAACTTGGCTGCGGTCTACTTCTTGGAAGGCCACGACTACAGGACGACGACTTCGGGTGTACTTTGAGGCGGTGCCTGTGTTGTGCTGTTTGCAACGCCGAATCAAGTCCTTCGTGATGCCCGTGTACAGAGAGCTATCCTCACAGCGAAGAACGTAAACGACCCACTGCTGGGCGGTTGCATTCGATTTCGTTTTGGGTTTGTCACCCATTGTCCTCATTCCGCCTCCTCCAGCATCTCGGCGAACACATCTCGGGGATAGCCGTAGTCCGCACGCTTTTCGCCCAACGCCGACATCGGAATGCGATTCAGCTTGGTGGCAATCTCGACCAACGATAAATCGCCATCGCTAAGCATGTCAGTGGCTTGTCGAATCATGTCGTTCATCGACCCCGTAACCGACCGATTCAACGACTTGCCGAACATCACAGCATCGCTGAAGTGTGCGATGTGGCTGTCAAAAGTAGCAGCCAACTCCCTAATACTGCTCAACGCCTGTTTCACGAACTCGTTCTCGTTGGCGATGCCTTTCCCACACATCAACGTGGAGCGGAGCGACTTCGTGTTGGTCACGAGGATGTAGTGTTTCCGAACTGCAACGAAGCCGTGGGCCGACCAATCGCATATCGGTTTTTCGTGAGGAGGGAGATCGGCGAACGTGCGGACTTTGATCTTGGCGCTCAATTTTTGCGAGAGACGGAAGATCATTCTGGCCTCGTTCTTCCGATGGGTGGCTTCGTCCGAATTCTGGGTTTCAAGCAGGTCTTACCACCTCAGACGCATCGGAACGAGGTCATTCTACGTCTCAAGCAGATCGACCGGCACTTTGCCGCACTCCACGGAAACCTCTGCAAACGTAGCGGACACCCACTTGGTGAGTGTAACCAACCACACTCAACGAGGAGCGAACTATGTCCGCCGCACTGCGAGAGAAGATCACCCAACAGATCGTGACCGCTCTGGAGAAGGGCGAATTGGCACCTTGGAAGCGCCCGTGGAGTGGGCACCCATATGCCTCGGGCCTGCCGGTGAACGCCGTGTCGAAGAACAGGTATTCTGGCGTGAATATCTTGCTCGTTCAGCTTCACCAGATGAAGCACAACCTGCGCTCGAAGTTCTACGCCACGTTCAACCAGTGGAAGGCGATGGGGTGTTTCGTCAAGGCCCGCCCCAAGGACGTGCCGCCCGGCGAATGGGGCTGCGGAATCCTCTACTGTGCTCCGGTCAAGAAGGTCGAGCGAAGCGACAGCGGGGACGAGAAGACCAAGGAATTCCTGCTCCTCAAGAACTATACGGTCTTCTGCGCCGATCAGGTCGAAGGCGCTGATGCTGCCCACTTCCAAGTCGAAGACCTTCCAGTGTCAGCGAACTTCATCGACTTCGATCCCGCTGAGCGTTGCATCGCCAGCGTAAACGCCGATCTGCGATTCGGCGGCGACAAGGCATTCTACCGCCGCCCAACGACGGACGGCGATGGCGACTACATCCGGTTGCCACCGAAGACGAGCTTCCACAGCGAGGCAGAGTTCTATGGCACCGCCCTGCACGAGCTTGGGCATTGGTCGGAGAGCCGACTCGGATGGACCGGGAGCTATGCAGAAGGAGAGTTGCGGGCAGAGATGACGAGTGCCTTCGCCCTGTCGGAACTGGGAGTTCCGCATTGCGGTGACGTGACGGCTAACTCGCAGAGCTACCTCGCTCACTGGCTACAGGCAATGAAGAGCGATCCTCGGTACATCTTCCGGGCCAGCACGGAAGCGAGCAAGGCTGTCGAGTTTCTTCTCTCGTTCAGCCGGACACAGGAAGCAGCCCCAGAGATCGAAGAATCGCTCGTCGCTTGATCTACGAATCGGGTGCCGCAGACGCTCTGCGGCACCCGGTTCTCGTTCTCGCACTTCTCACCATCATCCACCGCCGCAGTAGCGGACACCCGCTGCAAGCAAATCCTGATCTGGACGACCGACCGGGCGGGCTCGCCCGAGATGACCACGACCACCGCTACCACTTCGACGACCTCAACGGCAGCGACAGACCACTCCCCCGACTGGCCAGCGGTGGGTGGGATCGGCTGCACAGCGAAGTGCGAGGTGCAAGTCGGTCATCGACGGCGAGCCCCGCCCGGCTCTCTTCCTAACGGACACCCTCTTGGAGGACGCAACCAACCGAACCACAGGAGTTACCAAGATGTCGAGCATCGGGACGATGGATCTTGAAGAAGCAGCGAAGGCGGCGGCAGGGAACTGGCAAAAGTTCGAAAGCTTCGGATGGCACCGAGCCAGCCACCTCGACGAGGCCGACGATTGGGCCATCCTCTACACGCACAATCGGGACAGCGGCCTTCTGGATCAGTCGAACGCAGACGCCATCCACAAGGCGCTGGAACCCTTCACGGACGGCGACGACCCCGACGCAGTTGCGGAGCGACATCACCACTGGGCGTGTGGCTGGATCGACGGGTTCAGCGTTCGGGTCTTTCGCCACGGCGAAATAACCGACGCCTTCCGCACCTACCACGAACTGTCCGAGCGGCTAGCCGATTACCCGGTACTCGACGAAGAGGACTACAGCCGCCGAGAGTACGACGCCACGCTGGAGAACATCGCCGATGCCGCACGTAGCCTGCGGCACGACTACGACCTGCCTGACGGGTGGGAGGGCGAGGTCTTCACGTGGTTCTGGGAACACAACCAGCGGGCCGTCGAGAACCGGGGGGACGATCAGGGCGGCTACCCGAGCGAGGACGACCTCGAAGCCGCCTTCGGCGTCCTCGGGTACGCCCGAGTCGAGTGATCGGCAGTGCAAATTTTGGATCGGCGGTGAGCCGGTTTCACCGCCGCCCTCGCTCAGTAGCGGACACCCGCTGCCGAGCCGTGGAGAGACAACGCCGACATGGGGAGGGCCGTATGGCCGAGAACAGCAAGACGGAAGTGAACGACGTGGAGATGTTCAATGAAGACATGGTGCGAGCGGCAGGGTCAAAACGAGGTGGGCGTCATCGAGCACGAGGGGCACTGTTTCGCCGCAGTTGGCGCAAGTGTCGTGGGCCATCACGTCACGGGCGACACGTCTCTCAAAAAACGAGACATCTTCCTGACGACGTGGGGCAGTCGGACCATGCTGGCGTGCCGCTCTGAAGTCGTCGAGGAGTACCACGACGGGGCGCTGGCCCTGATGTTCCGGCTCACGAAAGGTCGCTTCATCGTCGGATACGCCCTTGGTGAAAAGGGCATGTTGTTCCGGGGCGAACTTCTCTCGAACTGCACCGAAGATGAGGCCCGCAGGAGCGCACGGCAGATCGCAGAGCACTTCTCGGAACTCGACGCTCTGGACGATTACGAGGCCCGCCAACACGAGGGTGAAGAAGGTCTGTAACGGACACCCGCTGCAAGGGCAGGAACCAACACACCCTTGCAGTGGAGCGAACATGAGCAAGATCACGGCCAACGGCACTTTCGGCGGACACAATCTCGAAAACGTGGATGTCATCAACCCCGGAAACTGGTTCGGGAAAACGTGGCTGATCGAGATCGGCGGTTCGTACTGGCCGCTGTTCCTTGTCGTCGAAGCGGATTCCGTCAGTGATGCGATTGACGAACTGGCCGATCACGAGAAGTACGCCTTTCACATCGTCGTCCCCGAAGAAGACTTCGCCGACTACCCGGAAGACGAGCGGCACTACGGCCCGAGCGGGCAGGTGCTTGATCTCGATCATCTGATGATCCACGGTCAGGAAGGGGCCAAGTGCCCGTTCCCCTGCACCTATCACGGCGACGGCCTGCCGCCCGAGGGCGTGAAACCAACCGAGTTCTGCTGGGAGGACTGCGACTGATCGACCAACGAAGCCCGCACCGACGACCCAGTGCGGGCCTTCTGCTTATCGGACACCCGCTGCAAGGGCGGGGAAGAAATCACCGACCTCACCACAAGGATAACCATGACCACCTCGAAGCCGAAGTTCACGCTCGGGCAAGCCGTCGCCACGCCGGGGGCCATCGACGCACTCAAAGCAGCCAACCAGACGCCGCACGAACTCCTCGCCCGTCACCTGCGGGGCGACTGGGGCGAACTCGACGCCGAGGACGCCGCCCTCAACGACTCGGCGCTCACGGACGGCTCCCGCCTGTTCTCGGCCTATCTGCTGAAGACTGGAACCAAGCTCTGGTGCATCACCGAGGCGGTTAGCGAAGACGGCCAACGGGCCTCGACCTGCCTGCTGTTGCCCGACGAATACTGATCCTCGTGGCCCCACCGGGCCGCACCCAATCGCCACGCACTTCAAGGGACGGCACCACAGCCGTCCCTTTCCATTTCCACGTCCCGCACCAACTAACGGACACCCGCTGAGGCGGCGTAAACGACAACTGACCATCTGGAAGAGGTGACGACATGAGCTTCACGATCTGCGCCTTCAGCCACGCCGAGTGGCAGCGCCACGGGTTGGCCGACTACGGCGACTTCGCCGAGAAGATCACCGAGTGCAACATGGGGGAAGACGCATTTTCCGGCTATGGGGAATGGTGGTATGTCCCCGAGGAAGCGCTCGCCAGCGGCGAACGGGTCATCTATTTCGGCTCGTGGGGCAACGACAACTCGCCGGGGGCCAGCAGCTACACCTACGCCACGTTGTTCGACATGAGCAACCCCGATGATCTGGCCGAGTTCACGCTCCGGGTTCAGCACCTTGAAAACCAACCCGAGTTCGACGAACAGCCCGACGACAGCGGTGAGTGACTAGCCGCACGCCCCGGCCTGCACTCCTGCGGACACCCGTTGGGGCGTAGGCCGGACCATTCGTCATTTGCACAACAGGAGATCAGAACATGCACGACGATACCGAGGCCGCACGCCGCCAGCGGCTCGCAGAGATCAACGGCGAACCGAAGGAGCGAGCGGAACTGGAGGTGATCTACGGCGAGGTCTTCGATACTCGTCAGCTTGCCTCTGCCTTCATTGTGTTGGGGTTCGCAGCCCCGTTCATTGCCGTCAAGCGGAAGAGCGATGGCCTGCGAGGCTCCTTGGAGTTTCAGGCGGCTCCTCGCTACTACTTCAACTTCGTTGCCGATTGAACCACCCGCACGGCGGTCCCCTGTTGCACGAGGCCGGGGACCGCCGTGCTCCTACGAGGAGGCTCACGATGACCGAGACACATGGCCCTTGCTCGACGACGCTCAGGGACGCCCACCCGGATCACGATGGAATGGTGCCGATCCGCCTCGCCGTCTCGCCGAACGGCGTGTTGCTGTACTCCGAACGGTACGGCGACCGCACGTCCGTCGCAGGCCACGGCACACCGGTCTTCATCGAGTTGTACAAGGGCGAACTCCGGGTGATCGTCTGGGCCGACATCAACAGAGAAGACCCGACGCACATCGTCAGCCTCGCCGGGGCGAGGGAGGATCAACGCCAGCCCGACGACAAGGAGTGACCAGATGAACCACTACAAGGAGACCGAAGATGGAGAAGCTCGTGATCGTGACAGTCGAAGGCGGCGTTGTGCAGCACGTCGAGTGCCCCGCTGGGGTGAAGGTCTTCGTGAGGGACTATGACTGCGAGGGTTCCGACGCCGACCGATTGTCCGTGGACGAGAACGGCAACGAGTACATCGAGGCCGTCTGGATCTGCGATCAGATCGGCTGACGGACACCTGCTGAACGGTTGTGGAGAAGAGAATCCAACAACCGAGGAAGAAGACGATGCAGACGACGAACCGGCTCAACGGTCAAGCCCAGCACACGAGCGGCACGGCGGCGAAGACGAGCAGCAAAGCGAAGACGAAGCAAACGAGGAAGCACCCCGCCAAGAAAGGGCTGGCGACGGAGCAGCGGACGGCGATCCTGCTCGGGTCGGTGGCTTCGGGATTGGTCTTCTTGAGCGTGTACCACCTCACCTGCGCCGTCTCGACCTTAACCGGCTCGCCGCTGGTACTGGCCGTGCTACTGGCAATCGGCATTGATCTGGGGTTGGTCGCCTCCGAAGTCGCCGAGATGATAGCCGAGGACAAATCTGTGCAGCGGTGGAGCAAGGTCTACATGGCGATGGCGACCGTGATGAGCATGGCGTTGAACAGTTACGAGTTCGCCGCCCACGCCCCGGAGCACTGGTTCAGCAAAGCGCTCAGCGTGGCATTCGGCCTCGTGCTCCCGGTCATGATTTTCGTGCTGGCACGGCAGGCGGGCGGCTTGTGGTCAAAGAAGTGAGTCGAGACGAGTCGAAACAGGGGGCGGCGAGGACATCCTCGCCGCCCCCTGTTTTCGTTTGCGATCTGGCTTGGCTCGGTTTACGACCCCTGCGGCTTCCGCTTTGAACGAGGTCGTTGCACTTTGTGAAATTCGGAAACTCCTCACCGTTCCACCTCGGTGCGGCTTCCCAGATACCGGTCCTACGCCGATACCGTGCCCACCTTTTTTGTTACTGTTCAATTTTCCATTCACATCCACCACGCTAAGTTTTCTTGTAGATCGGGTTCTCTTCTACAGCACGCCGCCGCCGAAATCGCACGGCTGATTGCGCTCGACTACAGGTGGTCAAAAGAAATGTAGCGATTCTCCCGTATTTTTGTTGCGCATCTACTCTATTCAGTTTGACACTTATCACTGAAAGGACTAACCAAGATGATCGACCGAACTGATTTGCAACTCATGATCGCCGAACAGATCATGGAGATGGACACTGATTGCCTGATGGAGTTATTTTCGCAACTTACCGGGCACGATCTTGAAATGTATGACGAGGCCACCGAGACAATCATTGGCTCGGTGGAGACAATTGACATCGCCGACTCTCGGGGACTCAAAAAGTGGTTGGGATTTCTGCTCTATGCGCATGGAGAGCGGATCGGGAGTGCCACCGCCGAAGCGGTCGAGGAATAGGTCCGATGTCACTTCTGCCTCGTTCGCACATGAACCACGGCCCGGATAGCCGTCGCTGGAAGCCGGGTCTCAACCGATCCGGCCTCGTCACGTAGCACGATGTAGTCGTCACCGACCTCGACGACTCGGTGCGTCAGCGGGGCTTCGTCGTCCACCGTTCCAATATCCCACGCTGAACCCTTCTCCGTCAGGGTGACGGACTGGCCGAGCTTCAACGTCGAGAAGAGAGTCTTCTTCGGGGTTGGCTGCGGCTGCGAGGCCCCGCTCGAAACAAGGAGGGCCACCGCAATTCCAGCCAACAAGCCCATCGGCAATAACCGCCTGACTTGTTTCATCGTAAGCCTCTCAGCAGTAATCGGGAGAGACGATGAACGTGCCGTTGCAGGCATTGCACGTCCCTCGACCTTCGCAGATCTCGCACGGCACCCACTTTGTCCACCACAACAGGCCGATCCACGCTCCCTTGTGGCCGTCGCATTTCCAGCATCGACCGATCCCGCAGTTGCAACGGCGAGGACGTTTCGCACGTTCGGCCCAGTACGCCGAATCCAGCGATGAATGGCACGACGGGCATCTCCCCGGTCGGTCGCCTTCCCGAGAGTCGCCGATCAAGTCTGACGGAACCCATGCACCACAAGCATGACACGGCAACGTGTGAGCCGGGGGTGACGGCTTAGGAATGGCGGCTTCTGTGATACGCCGGTTCCAATCCTCAATGCTGCGTGTACATTGTGGGCACACACTCGCTGCGTAAGACATCCTCGAATGGCACCACGGGCAAAGTTGTCCCATATCACACGCCCCCTTCTTCTGTGATCTCTTCCAGTTCGGACCAGCGAATCGTGGTCAGCCCAAGACTTCCACTGACCGGCCCGTTCCCGTGGGTTGGCGAATTGATTAGCAATTTGGCGGCACGGTGCAACCATCGTTTGATCTCGATTTCAGGAACGTCTTCTTCGCAGTAAAGGTCGAGGTAGACGGGTGCTCGGTATCGCTTGAGCGGAAGGAGCACGTGATTCATCAGCAGCAACCGCTGCACTTCGACGCAAGCATCGTTTGAAATGGCGAATAGCGCCGCTCGGGACTGATCCTCGGTCCAGCCGCCATCGCCGTCATACCAGCGCAACGACTGGTCCGAGATGGCGTACCGTTGGAATTCTGGCGAGCCGATCTGATGAACAGAAAGGATCATCGGGCGTCGTTCTCGCTCGTTCACGATGTTCTCCACGCTGAAGGAAGTCGTCGGATACAGCCCGAATCCGTTGATCGGAGGTCGGGCCGGATTGCAGCGGGTGTCCGCTAGATTTGATCCGAGTCGCAAAGCAGCGTGCTATAGCGGTCGCCATCCTCGGGTGATGGCGACGGCATCTGATGTGTCAGTTCTTCTGCGGCTTCACGAGCGTCTCGGTCCAGTTCGTCTGACGGCCTTCCTTCTCGCCCCGGAAGGACTGGCGGCTGACAAGCCCGATCCCTTGGCCGAGTTCGATCTCCTCCGTGTCCACCAACGTCTTCCCGCTGCCGAGGTCGCTCACGATGCGAACTTCGATCCGGGCGGCGAGAATTTTGCCCTTCTTCCCAGACCCGTCGAAGTCGATCTCTTTCAGGCCCCACTTGGGCTCGCCGAAGCCGACCAGCTTGTACTGCTCGGTCACGCCGGGGATGACCTCTCGTTCCCACTCGTCGCCGACCTTCGCCCCGAGCTTCACGACCGGATGCCAGACGGTCTGTATTAGAACTTCGTTCTCCTCACCGATCTCGATGAAACCGGCCTTCTGGCGGTGCTGCAACTTCCTTGACTTGGGGATCGGTAGGTCTTGCCCCTGCGGGCCTGCGTTACGGAGCCAGCGCACGACGATCAACCCGCCCTTCTCGTGGCTGTACTCCTTGCGGAACCGGGCGGCTTGCCCCTTGGCGATGTACAACGGCCCGATCACCTGCTGCTTAATACCCGGCTGATGCGGATAGAAGTCGGCGGTCAGAACATCACCTTTCGTGGCAGTTGCCGTTGATCCAGTCGGTTGCAGCGCAGCAGCTTGTGCCGCCGCCAATATGGTCTTCGCTTCGGGGTGGTTCACGGTGGGTAAAACGCCCTTCTTCTCGGCTTCTGCAATCAACGACTTTGCCGACTCGATGTTGCCCGCCTCACACTCGAAGTCGATGAGACGCCCGAGAAGTAGCTGCCCATCTCGCTTGTCAAGCAAGTTAACCCGGTCGAGATGCTTACGGTACGTCGCCACGGCAGGAACCTTGTTCCCCGCATCCCATTGTTGGTGAGCGGCAGCGACTTCGTTCCGGGTCTTCTTGGCCTCGATCTGGGAGAACACGATCAGCGGCACCCAGACGGCCAGCGTCACGCCCGACCATGCCAGCTTCTTGTTCGTGGGCCAGTCATTCCGCAGCCACACCAACACGAGCCCGACTGGGAAGCAGAAGATCAGCGACACGGCGATCAAGGCCGGGTGCTTCCAGAACGGTGTCGTTGCCCCACTGGGGGCATCGGGATCGGAACGGCTAGCCGCCTGTCTCGGCTGAACATCTGGCGGTGGCTTCCTCGGCGCTTTGACCGGCTCGAATAGTCCCTTGATGGCGCTGGCCGGGCGAGCCGTCTCCACGTCGGCTCTGCGCACCTGATCGGTCGGCTTTAGTTTCCCGGTTGCCGCCATGTCCTTGAGTTGGGTGCCGCTGTACGGCCCCGTTTCCTTCCCACCTCGCACGACGAACCACTGCTGCTGAGCCATGTTCCTCTCCTCGTTGATCGGCGTTCGTTCCTCTCCGACCACCTGAGCGAGACCCACTTCAAAACCGGCTCACGACGGGCAAGAAACTGCCCCGCAGTCCGCTGGCAGGATCTCGGCGTGAGCCTGTTTTCGCTCGGGTCTCGCTCAGCACGGGCGGGGAGAGCGTGCGTGGCGTCGTCAAAGGCTGATCAAGCACCTCCCCAGCGGTAGCGGACACCTGCTGTGGGACGCATGAGCCATACGAGCGAGCTAAACGATTTGCTGGAGAAGTTGCGGAAGGGCGACCCAGACGCCCGGTGCCGGGTTATCGAATGCGCCGTGGACCGATTGCGACTTCTAACTCGCAAGATGCTGAGGGGCTACCCACGGGTGCGCCGTTGGGCCGAGACCGACGACGTGCTCCAGAACTCCCTACTCCGGTTGCACCGCTCGATGGCCGAGCTACGGCCCGAATCCGTTCGACAGTTCTATGGGCTGGCGGCGGTCCAGATCCGGCGAGAGCTTCTCGACCTCGCTAAGCACTTCCACGGCGCACAAGGCGTCGGTGCGAACCACAAATCGGACGGCGGCAGGGCCGCACAACGACAGTGCGTCGATCCGCTCGAACCGGAGACGCTGGATGCGTGGACCCGATTCCACGAGCACGTGGGGTGCTTGCCCGATGAGGAGAGGGAGGTTGTTCAGTTGATCTGGTACGACGGCATGAAACAACCCGAGGCGGCGGCGGTGCTGGGCGTCTCGCTGGCCACGCTGAAACGTCGCTGGCAATCGGCCCGTTTGCGGCTGTCTGAGCTTTTGGAAGACTGGAGTGTGGAGTGACCGACATGACCACAAACGAAATCATCGCCGACCTGCTCGCCCGCTGGGAAGAGGCGTGGGAGCACGGCACCGACATCCCCGCCGCCGAACTCTGCGCAGACCACGCCGAATTGCTCGAAGCAGTTGAGCGGAAGATCGACCGCCTCAAACGCATGGCGTGGATGGTCCGCAGTAGTGGTGGGAACAGCAGCAACGGCGACGACTGCATGGGCGACGATACTGATTCGATCCTCGGCACGACGCTGGCGGGCCGCTACCAGATAGAGGCTTTCATCGCCGAGGGCGGTTTCGGGAGGGTGTACAAGGCTATCGACGCCGAACTTCAACGGCCCGTCGCCGTCAAGGTCGCTCGTGGAACGAAAGCCAGCGGGCAGATGAACCTACTCGAAGAAGCACGTCGGGCGGCGAAGTTGCGACACGCCGGGATCGTTCAAGTGATCGACGTGGGCAGCGAGGGCGACATGACCTACATCGTGTCGGCGTTTATCGACGGCCCTGATCTGGCCGACGTGATCGAGAAGGACCGCCCGTCGCCCCATGAAGCAGCCCGTATCGTGGCCGACGTTGCCGAGGCACTCCACTTCGCTCATCGTGAGGGGTTTGTTCACAGGGACGTGAAACCTGAGAATATCCTGCTCGACAAGGACCGCCGCCCGCTGCTCACAGACTTCGGCCTCGCCGCCAGCTTCGAGGAGGTAGTACGCCGGAAGGGGTTGCGGAGCGGCACACTGGCGTACATGTCCCCCGAGCAGGTAGCCGGGGAAACCCAGTTGATCGGCCCCCGCTCCGACATCTATGCCCTTGGCGTCGTCCTTTACGAACTGCTCACGGGTCGGCTTCCCTATCAGGCCCGGACGCCGGGAGCGCTGCGTGAGCAGGTTCTCTTCCGCCAGCCCATTTCGCCTCGGACCATGAACCCGCTGGTGCCGGAAGAACTCGAAGCTGCCTGCCTGCGGTGCTTGTCGAAGCTACCAGCCGACAGATTCTCCACCGCCGCAGAACTGGCGGCAGCACTCCGGGCCGCACCGCCTCGTCGATGGCCACGACTACCGCTTCGCTGGATCTTGCTGGGCTTTCTTGTCGTCGGCCTGTTCGTCGCCGGGTTGGTGCTGGGGATGCTGCTGTCGTCGCCGGAAACTACGACCTCGGCCAAGGCCGAGGTAGTTCACGAAGAAGGCGTACTGATCTTCGACGGCCAGAGCCGGATCGTCACGCCGCTGGAGCGGTTCGCACCCTGCACGCTGGAAGCGTGGGTGAAACCGAAGGCGTACCCGGTGCGGGATTCCATGTTCTTCATAGGCAGCGACGTTCCGACGAAGCACGGCCTGAGTCTGGGGATGAGCGAGGCCGTGCTTTGCGCAGAGTACGTCCCCGGCGTCACGTTCAGCGAGGCGACGATCCCACTGAACATGTGGAGCCACGTCGCCGTCGTGTTCAGCGAGACGGAGACCCGCCTGTACTTTGATGGACGGAAGGTTGGCGTCGGCCCGGCCACCAAGCCGGTCGGCGGGGCCGTGTTCGTGGTCGGCAATGTGGGGAAGGGCAACCCGATCAACTACTTCGTCGGTAAGCTACGCTCGGTGCGCATCTCCAAGGGCGAGCGTTACAAGGACGACTTCGTGCCAGACGAGGTATTCGTCAAGGACAGGGACGACGCCCCGGCGAAGGCCGTGTTGATCTTCGCCGGGGCGTCAGTCGAGGACGACCGGGTGATCGACCTGAGCGGGGCCGAGAACCACGGGCAGTGGGAGCGGATGAGGCCGTGATCTTTCGTCTCAACTTGGGGAAGATCACAGCAGTTTTCCGGGGTTGGTCCAACACGACTCGTGCTGGGTCATCCCGATGTGTGGGTAGTATCCCCTCGCTTTTGGTGCGGCGAGCAAGATCAAGGTCGTGTGCCATCCGGCTGCTTCATGAGTCCGGCGAATGAGTTCTTTCCCGATCCCGTTGCGTTGGTACTGCTGATCGACGGCGAGATCCGAGAGGTATGTGCAATAGGCAAAGTCCGTGATCGCCCGTGAGACACCAACGAGCATACGCTCAGATCGAGCCGTGATAATCACGTCGGCGTTTTTCAACATGGCCGCAATCGTCTCCGATTCGTCAACGGGTCTTCGTTCGTCGAGTGCCGAACGCCGAAGTATGTCGAGGAATTCCTCGGACGTGAGTAGCGGCTCAAGCTGAAAGGTCACGTTCACTGGTTCATCCTCCAAATTACAACCTCGGGTCCACGGGTTCGCTCTCCAAAGCAAGAACGCCGAAGACGCATTCATGCACACGTCGTAGCGGTTCCCTGCGCACGAACCGTTCCAGCCCTTCGATCCCAAGAGCGAACTCGCCGAGGGCGAGGGACCGCTTGTGGCCGAGCCCCCGGCTCCGCAACCGGGACAGGTTTTCGTCGGCGGTGTAGTCCGGGCCGTAGATGATCCGCAGGTATTCCCGCCCACGGCACTTCACGGCGGGCTGGGCGAGGCCCCGCTTGCCCCGCAGGATGAAGTCGAGCGGCTTGACAACCATGCCCTCGCCGCCACGCCCGGTCAGTTCCGTCCACCACATGACCCCTCCCGACACGCTCGCCGCATCGGTCACATCCACCAGCTTGTAATTGGTCGCCAGCAGCAGTTCGGGGTCTGCCCGGCAGACGGACGCCAGCGTGTCCATGTGCCAAGTGTGGCTCTTGTCCGTGTGGACTCGGCCCTCGGATGCCAGCAAGTGAAAAGGGGCGAGCTTTAGGTCAGTGAGCGAGTTCACCGACCAACAGTATTGCCGGTAGGCGGCGACGAACTGGCCGACGTGCTCCGTGCGGCGTCGGCTCTCGGCCATGACTTTCTCCGCCTTACTGCGTTCCTCCCCGCTCAGCCGTTCCGTGGCTTGCGCCAACGAAGCGACCGCCCGTGGCAACGCCGCCTGCCCCGCCGCACCGACCGCTGCGTACTGGGTCTTCAGGAGTTCCTGCGCCTTGGCCGACCACGGCATCCACGTCGAACATCAGGCAAGCGCTACACCGCTCGGCCCCGACCTCGGGGTAATAGACGTGCGCCTTGCCGAAACTGAGGTCGAAGGACTGGAACCTCTCCGGGTGCTTATGCAGCAGGTAGCCCAGATCGTTCGCCGGTCGGTGAGTCGTCGAAATCGTCAGCAGCATTCGCAGTGGCCCTCCCGAGGTGGCACGCCCCCGATCTCTCGCACGCATTCGGGAAAGGACACCGCTCGGGCTGAAGCGGTTCAACCTCGCCTCCCAGCAGCGATTTGGCCGAAGATTCCCGGCCATCCTCTTCGTCCCAGAGCGAGCGATCTCGTCTGACCCGCTTTCGGTAACATGCGGCAGGTCAAGCCACCGGATGTAACATGCAGCGTAACATGCAGGGTTTTTGGGCCGAGAGCGGCGGTAAGAGACGAGAACACCGGCTCGACGTAAGTGGTTTTAGTCGAAACTGCCCGGAAGTAACATGCGGTACAGCGAGCCGAGAAAAGAAAAACGCCACAAGGTCTTATCCTTGTGGCGTTTGCGAGAGCCGACGGTGAGACTTGAACTCACGACCTGCGCTTTACGAAAGCGCTGCTCTACCACTGAGCTACGTCGGCTTACGTCGAATTCTTCTGGCCTGAACTTCCCTCTGCTGAACCACTTCGCCAAGCTTTACGAAAGCCGTGCTCTACCGCTGAGCTAAGGCGGCGGTATCCCGATTCGACTGCTTGAGCGACGTGATGTCGCCAGAGCAATGCTATCGTAAGAAACCGGGAATTGAGTTTCAATCCGAGTGCCGAAAGTCGCTCTTCGAGAATGCCGCTCACGGATTGATCGTGGCCAGGATCGTCTCGGCGACGAACTTGTTGCCCGCTTCATTCAGGTGGACGCGGTCGCTCGTGAGGATGCCCTTTTCCTTGTCTTCCGGGTTGTTCTTGGCAAGGTAATCTTGGAAGGCTTTGCGGAGATCGCACAACGGCACACCCGTCTCCTTGGCCACCTTGCGGCTGATCGCGGCGTATTCGTCGAGCTTCGCATCGAGAGAGTTTGTGCCGGGCTTCTTCTCACCAATGACGGTTGGCGTGCAGAGCACCACGCGGCTGCCGCTCTCCTTGATCTTGCCGATGATCTCCTTCAAGCCGGCCTCGAATTTCTCGGGCGGCGTGCCCCGTGCCGGGTCCTTTTCGCCGTGCCAGACATCATTGATGCCGATATAGATCACCACCAGCGTGGGCTTCTTGGCAAGCACATCCTTTTCGAGTCGCTTGATAAGGTCAGGCACTTTGTTGCCGCTGATGCCGGCACCGATCACCTCGATGCCGAGGTCTTTCTTCTTCTCGGCGAAGGTGTTCTTGATGACCGTGACATAGCCCTTGGGGCCGACACCGGCCTGCGTGATGGAATCACCCAGGAAGACGACGCGCTCACCCTTTTTAAGCGGAGTGGCATCCTCGGCCGGGCAATTCGTGGCGAAGCCGATCGCAAGAGCGAGGAACCCGAGAAGGCATTTCATGGAGAGTCCTCAAGTGGGAGCATGAGCGGTGGGAAGCGCAATCTCATCCTTGAGAGAACTGGCAGAAGCGTCAAGGTGCAGCGTGATGAATGCCGCGGATTGAAAGCCACACGGTGTTGGGGGAGTATACACAAAGGTGTGTGAATTTCGTGCGGAGTCGCGATGCGGATTGCGTTCATCACAGCCGGGGCTGCGGGCATGTACTGCGGAAGCTGCATGCGCGATAACACCCTTGTGACAGCCCTTCGTCGGCTTGGCCACGAAGCGTTGTTAATCCCGACATACACGCCGATTCGCACGGATGAAGATGATGCCAGCCAGCACCGCGTCTTCTTCGGCGGCATCAACGTCTACCTGCAACAGAAGTCGTGGCTTTTCCGCCACACTCCCTGGTTGTTCGATCGACTTCTCGATTTTCCGCGGCTCCTGCGCTGGGTGTCGCGCTTCGCCGTGCGCACAAAGTACAGCGAACTCGGTCAACTCACGATCTCCATGCTGCGTGGCCGGGATGGGAAGCAGCGCAAGGAGGTTGCCAAGCTGTGCGACTGGCTGGCAACTGAGGTGAAACCCGATGTGGTGCTGCTCACGAACGCACTGCTTTCGGGGATCGTGCCCGCCCTCAAGAAGCGACTCGATGTGCCGGTGCTGGTGACGCTGCAAGGCGACGACATTTTTCTCGATGCGTTGCCCGAAGCAGACCGCAAGCAATGCCTGACACTGATTCGCAAGAATGCAGAAGCGATCGAGGCCTTCATCAGCACGAGCCAGGCCTATGCAAAGCATATGAGTGAATACCTTGGCGTGCCGCGGGAGCAGATGCACGTGGTCTATCCCGGCATCAATCTGCAAGGCCACGGCGGCACACGGTTGGCAGCAACCGATCGACCGCTGGTCATCGGCTATTTCGCTCGGATCTGCCCGGAGAAGGGTTTCCACAACGCGGTGGATGCGTTTATTACCCTTCGAAAGTCGGCCGACTCACCGCGGTGCAAGCTGCGAGTCGCGGGCTGGCTGGGTGAGAACAGTCAAGAGTTCTTCGAAGAGCAGGTGGCGAAACTGCGAAGTGCCGGGTTGTTTGAGGACTTCGAGCACATCGATTGCCCGACCCACGCAGACAAGGTGCGATTTCTGCTCTCGCTGGACGTCCTGACCGTGCCAGCGACGTACCATGAACCGAAGGGGCTTTATGTGCTCGAGGCGTGGGCCAACGGTGTGCCCGTGGTGAAGCCGGCTCACGGTGCGTTCCCGGAGTTGATCGAGGCGAGCGGGGGCGGGCTGCTCGTGCCACCGAACGACCCGCCCGCCCTGGCCGCCGGGCTGCGGCGTATGCTCGAAGATCACTCTTTCCGGGAGCAATCCGGCCGTTCGGGTGAGGCGGCCGTGCGCGAGCGATTCACCGCGGACGTGATGGCGAAGGCCACGCTGGATGTGCTGGAGCGATATGTGCGAGCCGATTAATCGAGCCTGATACCCGCCTCTACTGAATCGTGAACGATCTCATGCCAACACCATTTGCCACCACACGCCGCGTCGAATTCGGTGACACCGACATGGCCGGCATCATGCACTTTGCCAACTTCTTCCGCTTCATGGAGACGGCGGAAACGGAACTCTTGCGATCGCTCGGCTTCTCCGTGAACTGGAAAGCCGATGGCAAGAAGTGGGGCTTTCCACGAGTCTCGGCGACTTGCGATTTCAAGAGGCCGGCACGCTTCGAGGATCTGCTCACCATTGCGGTCACGGTCGAGCGCATCGGCCAGCGATCGGTGACGTATCGCCATGACTTCAGCAACCAGCATGGTGAAGCACTCGCCATCGGCCGCATCACGGCCGTCTTCTGCCGCACCAGTTCACCGGATGCGCTTGAGTCGGCAGACATACCTGTTGAACTTCGGGAGAAGCTGGAAAGGCACACCGCGTGACAGAGCCTGAACCGTATCTGACTCGCCTGACGCTGCGCTTGCTCGAGGGCATGGAGCGGCTTCCGCAACAGGTGCGCGACCGGCACACGGCTTACCTTCTTGCGGCCCAGAACCCGGATGGCGGCTTCTCCGGCCGCGAAGGAGAATCGGACCTCTATTACACAGGTTTTGCGCTACGATCGCTTGCCGTGCTGCAAGCACTGAACCCCGAGGTGTGCAGTTCGGCGGCGGGCTTTCTCCGCCACAAGATGGCGGGTTCCGCGGCCGTGGTCGATTTCTTCTCCCTGGTGGTCTGCTGTTATCTCGTCCCGCTCGGCGGCGGGCCGGATGTGTTGGCCGAAGCACCGCCGGACTGGAAGGAACGCGTCGCCGCCACACTCGAGAGTTTCCGTAGCCCCGATGGCGGCTATGCGCGTGCTCCCGCTGGGCCGCACGGCAGCACGTACACGAGCTTCCTGGTCTCGCTCTGCCTGCAGTTGCTGGGCAAGCCGATTCCCGCCGCGGAACGCCTCGCTGGCTTCATCAAGTCACGCCGTCGCAGTGATGGCGGATACGGTGAATTCTCGGTCGCTAAACGCGGCCAGACCAACCTCACCGCCGCGGCCATCGGAGTGCTGCAATCGCTCGACCAGCTCGATCAGGCTAGCGTCAACGCCGCCACCGAGTTTCTCGCCAACCTTCAAACCCACGACGAAGGCGGCATCCTCGCCCACGCCACCATCCCCTGCGCAGATGTGCTCTCGACCTTTACTGGAAGCTGGACGCTGGACCAGCTCGGTGCCGCGGCCCGCCTGGACTGGCCCGCGATTCGCCGCTACGTCCAGCAGTGTGAACGCGCTGAAGGCGGCTTCCGCGGCGGCCTCATCGATCCTGAAGGGGATGTCGAATACACTTTCTATGGCCTGGGCACCCTCGCCCTGGCTGCCCTCACCGATTGACAGTGCGTTGTCACCATGCTCGATGTTCGCCATCTTTCAAAGGACTACACCACGCGTTCGGGCCCCTTGCCGGTGCTGCGTGATCTCACGCTCTCGTTGAGCCGCGGCGAATCGCTGGCCGTAATGGGTCCTTCCGGCTCGGGCAAGAGCACCCTTCTCCACATTCTCGGAACACTCGACCGACCCACGGCCGGCACACTGACACTCGAAGGTGTGAACCCGTTCGAACTGCCGGAGCCACAACTCGCGGGCTTTCGCAATCGCCGCATCGGCTTCGTGTTTCAGGATCACCACCTGCTGCCGCAGTGCTCGGTTCTGGAAAACGTGCTCGTTCCGACTCTCGTGAATCGCGAATCGCAGCCCGCAGCCACCGAGAAATATGCCCGGGAATTGCTCGAACGCGTGGGGCTCGGCAGCCGCCTGGAGCATCGCCCTGCGGAACTCTCCGGCGGAGAACGCCAGCGCGTTGCCGTGGCCCGGGCTCTCGTGCTCAAGCCCGTGTTGTTGCTCGCCGACGAACCGACCGGAAATCTCGACCGCACCAGTGCCCAGGCCATCGGCGAGCTTCTGCTCGAACTGCACCGCCAGGAAAACACGATTCTCGTGGTCGTCACGCACAGCAGCGAACTGGCTGCACTGTTGCCCCACCGCGTCGAGATGAACGATGGCGCGTTGACGCACTCTTGAAGGCGAAGCCGCTTCGCTGACCGCACACCCCATTGCCAATCATCATGCTCACCTTTTCCCGGCTTGTGTTCCGCAACCTTGTCTACCACTGGCGTGGCAACCTCGCGGTGCTGCTCGGTGTTGCCGTGGGCTCCGCTGTGCTCACCGGGGCACTGCTCGTGGGCGATTCGCTCCGGGGCAGCCTGCGTGCCCGTGCGGAACGCCAGCTGGGCGGTATCGACTGTGCCGCGCTCTTCCCGATGCCGATCCGAGCCGCTGTTGCGAATGGGATGCCCGGCGACACCGCACCCGCGTTGCTCATGCCCGGCTCGATCCAAACGGTGAGTGACGACGAAGCCGCGGTGCGCTCGTTGGGCCGGGTCACGATCATCGGCATGGATGCACGCTTCGCCGCGTATCCCTGTGTGGGCTTCCCCGAGCTTCCCTGGAATGGTTCCGATCGCATCATCGTGCTCTCGCACCGAGTGGCGGAGCGGCTCGGGGCCCAGCGTGGCGACCGCGTTCGTATCGGAGTCGAGCGTGTGGCCGAGTTGCCTCGGTCGTCTGCCCTCGCTCGCCGTTCGGTGGATGATGTCACGACCATGCTCACGTTTACGGTTGCCGAGGTGTTGCCTGCCGATTCACCGGGCAACGACTTCAACCTCTCACCGAGCCCGGCGGCCGCACTCAACGTGTACGTGCCACTCGACACGCTTTCGGGGCTGGTGCAGAACGATCGCGAAGTGAAGGCCAACGCCCTGTTCTCCCGCGGGGCGAGCATCGCCTCCCTGGATGCGGCCCTTCAAGACCGGCTTGAAACCGAGGACTTCGGTATCCGCTTCCGTGAGGTCTCACGCCGGGGCTACCTGAGTGTCGAGTCCGAACGCCTCATCATACCGCAGGTTCAAGTGGACGTGATCCTCGCGGCCGCCGCCGACCTGGAATTGCGGGCCGAGCCCACGGTTGTGTACGTGGTCGATACGATTGCCGCCGGCGACAAGGAGATTCCTTATCCCGTGATTGCGGGTCTAAATGTGGAGGCCAAGCCACCACTCGGACCGTTCCTGCCGAAGGGCGTGGAATCGCTCGAGGACAATGAGATTGTGCTGCTCACCTGGACCGGCTCGGCTCTCAACGGCTTGCCCGAGGGGACGAAGCTCCGCATCGCCTACTTCAACCCCGAGGTGGAGGGTGAAGGCAAGCTGGAGCAGACGGAACTCACCCTCCGCGGCTATGTGCCGCTTGCCGGGGCCACCAACGACCGCGACCTCACACCCCCCGTCCGCGGCATGACGGATGACCGCTCGGACCTGCGCAACTGGGATCGACCACCCATGTTGAAGCGGGAAGTGGTGCAGGCCCGCGTGCCGGACAGCCATCCGCGGGCGAAGTTCTGGAACTCGCAGAAGGCCACGCCGATGGCCTATGTGAACTTCTACACGGCGGAGAATCTGTTCCGGAGCCGCTACGGTTCGATCACCTCGATTCGCGTGGCAGCGGATGGCGAAGAGGAACTGGAAGTGATGCGAGATCGCCTTCGGGCGGAGGTGATGGAGCGCCTCGACGCGCGCGAGGCCGGGCTGGTGTTCACGCCGATTCGCGAGAACCTTTACATTGCCAGTCGTGGCGGCAACGATTTCGGCATGTTGTTTCTCGCCTTCAGTTGCTTCCTCATTGCCGCGGCGCTCACGCTCGTGGCCCTGCTCTTTCGTCTGTCGCTTGATCGCCGGGCGAAGGGCATCGGCCTCCTGCTCGCCACAGGCTATCGCCAGCGCCGCGTGCTCGCCCTGTTGCTGGCGGAAGGCTCCGTGATTGCACTTGTGGGCACGCTCATCGGCATGCTGATCGCAGTGTGGTACAACGATCTGCTCCTTCAGATTCTCCTCTCGCTCTGGCCGGACGACGAGGTGCGGGCTTTCCTGCAGCCACACGCCACACCGCTCAGCTTCGGCATCGGCTTTGGCTTGACGATGTTCATGGCGCTGGCATCGCTCTGGCTGAGTGTGCGTGGCCTTGTGAAGGTGCCGCCACCCGCACTCTTGAGAGGCGAAACCACCCGTGCGGAGCACGCCACCCGCGACCGCTCGCGGCTTCTGCGAATCGCGATCATCGCTTCACTGGTGTGCGGCCTCGCCTCACTCCTTGGTGGGCGCTTCGTGGCCAACCCGGACTTCCAGGCCATGACCTTCTTCACCGGCGGCGGCTTATTGCTGTTCGCGGGGCTCGCGAGCTTCTGGCTCGGGATGAAACGAACCCGTCATTCCGGGGTCCATGGCCGCGGACTGTTTGCCCTCACCCGGCTCGGCATGCGGAACGCCTCCCGCAACCCCACGCGCAGCCTGCTCACTGCGGCGTTGCTCGCCTCGGCGGCGTTTCTGCTCGTGGCGGTCGAGAGCTTCCGCCGCCAACCCGGTGCCGAGTTTCTCGACAAGGACGGCGGCAGCGGCGGCTTCAACCTTCTCGCCGAAACGGATGTGCCCCTGTTCGAGCCGCTCGATCCGGCGAAGCTCGATGGCTCCACCGCGTTCGCCCTGCGGCTCCGACCAGGCGATGACGCCAGCTGTCTGAATCTGTTTCGCGCCACCAAACCGCGCGTGCTCGGCGTGCCCGAGTCGCTCATCGAACGCGGCGGCTTCAAGTTCTATCAGACACTCGCCGAGACCGACGAGGAGAAGGCCAACCCCTGGCTGCTGTTGAACCGCTCACTCGACGATGGGGCGACTCCGGCGTTCGTCGAGAACAACACCGCCGTGTGGATGCTCAAAACGAGCGTCGGCGGAACCGTCTCTGTGCCCGATGATGCCGGGCACGACGTGAAGTTCCGTATCGTCGGCACCTTCGTGGATAGCCCCTTTCAGAGTGAATTGCTCGTGTCGGACGCGTACTTCAAGGCCGCCTTCCCGGCCGACACCGGCTACCGCGTTTTTCTCGTGGAGACGCTGCCGGCACGCGAGGAAGCCGTGGGTCAGACACTCCAGAACACGTACCGGGCCAACGGGCTCATCGCCACACCCACGAAGGATCGTGTCGCCGCGTACCAGGCCGTGATCGGGGCATATCTGTCCACATTCCAGTTGCTCGGCAGCTTCGGGTTGCTGCTCGGTGTGTTCGGCCTCGCGGTGGTCGTGCTCCGCGGCGTCTGGGAGCGGCTCGGCGAACTCGCCCTGCTTCGCGCTGTTGGCTATCGCACCCGCGAACTTCAGTTCCTCGTGCTGGTTGAGAATGCCTTCCTGCTCGTGGTCGGGCTCGGCACCGGCATCTTCGCGGCACTCGCCTCGGTGGCCCCGCACGTGCTCGATGGGGCCTCCATTCCCTGGGCCGAACTCCTCGGCATGCTCGCCGTCGTTTTTCTGGTCGGGCTGGGTGTGGCATCCGTCGCCACAGCGGGTATCCTGCGCGTACCCGTGATCCCTGCCTTGCGAAGAGAGTAACTCTCCATGATCAAATTCGGTCTGCTTGATTTCGACACCTCGCACGTCACCGCCTTCACCGAACGGCTCAACCATCTCGGCAAGGATGAGGAGCAGTTCGTCGATGGGGGCAAGATCGTGATGGGTTGCCCCGGTGAATCAGTGCTCTCGCCGGAACGAGTGGCCGGCTTCACCGAGCAGATGAAGAAGTTCGGCGTGCCGCTCGTGGACAAGCCCACAGAGATGATCGGCAAGGTCGATGCCATGCTCATCGAGTCGGTCGATGGCACGGTGCACTTCGAACGAGCCAGACCGTTCCTCGAAGCGGGTGTGCCGTGTTACGTCGATAAGCCATTCACCTGTTCTGTTGAGGATGCGAAGAAACTGATCGACCTGGCGGCGAAGAAGAAGCTGCCGCTGTTCTCGTCCTCCTCGTTGCGCTTCGCGCCGGAAGTGGTGCAATACCTCGCCGATGCAAAGCATGGCAAGGTGCTCGGTTGCCTGGCATTCAGCCCGTGCTCGCTTTCGCCCATCCCCGAACGCAACGCCGGCCTGTTCCACTACGGCATTCACGGCGTCGAAGTGTTGTACACCTTGATGGGGCCCGGCTGCGAACGGGTGACCGCCACGCACGAAAAAGGCGTCGATGTGGTCACGGGCACGTGGAAGGATGGCCGCGTCGGCACGTTCCGTGGCATCCGCGAGGGCTCCGCGGGTTACGGTTTCACGGCCTTTGCCGAGAAGGGTGTGCAAGCGGTTTCGATCGGCACGAAGTTCATTTATCGCGAATTGCTCAAGCAGATCGTGGCGACCTTCACGAGTGGCAAACCACCCATTGAACCATCTGTGACGCTGGAAATCGTGGGCTTCATCGAGGCCGCCAATCGGAGCGGTGCCAACCACGGTGCGGGCGAGATGGTGAAGCTGTAGTCACCGTCGGAGTGGCGATTCCGTATCTTGTAGTTTGAGGAACCACTGCGCGAATGGAGACGAGCCGACATGTTCGCACGCCGCGATTACATGATGATTCCGCCCGGCACTGGCGAACCGGATGTCGCCAATATGATCGTCGAGATTCCCAAGGGGCGGCGCACCAAGTTCGAGGTCGATAAAGCGACCGGCCTCATCAAGATGGATCGCTACCTCTATAGCTCGACCATGTACCCCGGGGACTACGGCTTCATTCCCCAGACCCTCGCGGAAGACGGCGACCCGTCCGATATCCTTGTGATGGTGAATGAGCCGACGTTCAGCGGTTGCCTCATCGAAGCCCGCATTGTCGGCATCTTCAAGATGAAGGATAAGGGCCAGAACGATTTCAAGCTGCTCGCCGTGCCCAGCAAGGACCCACTCTTCGCGGATATTCGCAAGCTCCAAGATGTGCCCCGCCACTTTCTTCGCGAGGTGGAGCACTTCTTCAGCACATACAAGCATCTCGAAGGCGTGACGATCGAGCCACTCGGCTGGGCCTCACTCGAAGAAGGGGCGATCGAAGTCCGCTCCTCGATCGAACGCTTCCGCAAAACGCTGGGGCATTTTTAATCGATTGTTGCGGCCACGCGGGATCGACGGATTGATTGGGGTGAACTACCCTGATTCCGGAAATCTCGCCCGCTTACTGAATCGTTTCGGTTTGACTCACCCTCAAAGACCCTGATACATTATCACTGTTTCATTGGTGAGCTAAAGCCAGACAATGCGCTCATCAAGCCCCCACACGAGCCATCCCCATGAAGCCTCGTTTGAGCGTCGAGCAATTGGAAGGACGCGACTGCCCGGCGGCCGGGTCGACGTTGGTCACTATGGGTGTAGGCGTCGACTACACACTGTCGTTGAATACATATGGTCGGGTTGCGTCCATGCAACTGGCGGCTCCGGACTGGCTGGCCTGGGCGAATGGCACAATGAGCCAGGCCCAGGTTCAGGCCATGACCCGGCGAGTCTACCAGTTTTTCCCGGATTCGTTCGATTATGTGATGTTTGTGAACAACCTGCCGGATGTTCTCGGTGGACTTTATGGCCGGGCGTATGCTGTCAAGAACGACACACTTGGCATTGGCGATACAATATATAATAACACGGCACAGTTTGGCTCCGCAGGTCAACTTCAGCGTGTTCTTTACCTTGCCAGCGAACTCGATCTCTACCAGCGCACCAGCCTTCACGAAATCGCTCACCGAAACGCGAACTATCTGTCCCAGATCAACAGCACCGTCCCGGGTCACTGGGGTTTCTCCGGGGTGGGCGGGCAACTTGGCGGTTGGGCACCCGGCACGCTGAACACGCTGGTTCCAGGGGTTCCCGGGCTTTATGAAGCTGATGGCCCCGGCGGTCGTGATTACTTCTATACCGCCTTTGCTGATATCGAAGATGGGAACATTCCGTATTCGCAACTCGAACTGTACCTAATGGGTTTAGTTGAAGCTTCGGAACTGCCTCCGCTGGAGTACGCCACGGGTGCAGCCTTTATCAATCAAGCGCAGGGCATTTTCCGAGCGAACTCCATCCAGACCCTGACCTATCAGAACATTATCGCCCAGGAAGGCCTGCGATTGCCCACGCCGGCCACATCACAAAAGGATTTCCGGGTTCTCACTGTCGTGATGACACCGAACCCGCTTACTCAGGACGAACTCGATCGCTTCGACACTTATGTCGAACTCTTTGGGAAGAAAGGTTCCGACGGCAATCCAGACATCCTAAACTTCTTTGAGGCAACCGGCGGCCGGGCCACTATGACGATGGATGGGCTCGAGACGTTTCTTCCCGCTCGCAGTGCCATCCTCGGAGTCGGTTCGGGCGGCGGGACGCTTTTTGGCTATAACGTGACGGCCAGCGGACAGTACGCCACTAACGCCCCGATTCGTCCCGACCTCACCGCCTTCCTGGCTGGGTCCAGTGGCGACGTGCGCACGGCCGTGGGCGATGTCGATGGCGATAACATTCAGGACTTCGCCGTGGCCTCCGGTCCGGGCGGACTCACACGCTTCGCTGTGATCAGTGGCGATCTCACACGCTACATCATTCCCCCTACACTCCCCTTCCGTGGCAGTTCAAACTTCACCGGTGGGGCGTTCGTTTCCGTCGGCGATATCGATGGCGATGGCCGGGATGACGTGATCGTGAGTCCCGATGAAGGTGGCGGCCCGCGTGTCACAATCTACAGTGTTAAACCGACGACCGGCACGTACGTCCTTGCGGACTTCCTGGGAATCGCAGACAGCAACTTCCGGGGCGGTGCTCGCACCGCGATAGGTGATGTGAATCGCGATGGTGTTCCCGATCTCGCCGTCTCCGCGGGCTTCGGCGGAGGCCCGCGTATCGCACTTTATGATGGGAAAACGTTTTTCACCGGTCGTTCCCACCTCGTCAACGATTTCTTCGCCTTTGCTGGGGTGGATGCCAGCCGCCTTCGCAATGGCGTTTATCTCGCCGTCGGTGACGTCAACGGCGACGGCTTCGGCGACCTGATCTTCGGTGGCGGGCCCGGTGGTGCTGCACGTGTGCTAGTGCTGAGCGGTTCACTCATTATCACCTCCGGCACCGCCTTCGCGCAGGCTAGCCCACTCGCCAACTTCTTCGTCTCCAATAACATGGCCGATCGCGGTGGTGTACGGGTCGCAGCCAAGAATGTCGATGGCGACCGCCGGCAGGATATCGTGGTCGGCAGCGGTGCCGGTTCCAGCGGCCTCGTCCGGGTCTACCTCAGCCGATCGGTAACACCCACTGGCGAACCCAAGGCCTTCCAGGATATCAACCCCTTTAACACCACCCTTCCCGGTGGCGTGTACGTCGGTTAATCACGAATCGAAGAGGCGAGCGGTGGCTTAGGCACCGCTCGCCTGTCACATCTTTCCTTTCGCAATCACACGGCACTTCGGCCCTGCAACAGGCGAATCACGATCACGACGAGGATGATCACCAGCAACAGGTGAATCAGGCCACCGCCAAAGGGTGCAATGAATGCACCGAGCAGCCAGAGAAGCACTAGCACGAGAATGATGGTTTCGAGCGAATAGCGTGGCATCGGCAATCCCGTGAGAATTCGGTGGAGTTGTTGCCCCGTTGCAACATGGCATTTCAGTATCGGTTGGATTCAACCACAAGCCTATCGAATTCCACTTCTCGTGCGGCATCCATTCTTACCGGGAATAGCCGGTGAAGCTGCCCGATACATCCGTTATAGTTTGTCGGAATGATCGCGTTTGTTATCCGCGACGCCTGCTGATATTCACCATCTTGCTGACCAGGACTGCCCCGATGCGTGCGACTGCACTGGCCTTGTTGCTCGTTTCACCCGCCGTCGCCTTCTCCCAGAAGGATGCCGCGATCGCCTCGGCCGGGGAACACGCCGAGGCGTTATGGCCGACCGCCCTGAAGATTTGGGATGCAGCTGAGCCCGGCTATCAGGAGAAGACATCCGCCACGTTGCTCGCCGATATCGCCGAGAAGCATGGCTTCCAGGTGAAGCGCGGAGTCGCCGGCATTCCCACTGCGATTGTCGCCGAGTTCGGGCAGGGGAAGCCGATCATCGGCATTCTCGGTGAATATGATGCGTTGCCGGAGATCTCGCAGGAAGCCGTGCCATACCGGCAACCGCGTGAGAAGGGGAACGGCTATGGCCATGCCTGCGGGCACCATCTCTTCGGCACGGCCTCGCTCTCCGCAAGCCTTGCCATTGCCGAGCAGATCAAGACGGGCAAGATCCAGGGCACCGTGCGGTTCTATGGCTGCCCGGCGGAGGAGGGGGGTGCTGCGAAGGCATTCATGGCGAAGGCAGGGCTGTTCGATGATTGCGACACGGTATTGCACTGGCACCCGGGCAGCCGCAACTCGGCCGGGGATTCGTCGTGCCTCGCCCGCATCGCCGTGAAGTTCCGTTTCCACGGCACACCCGCCCACGCCGCGGCCTCACCTGAGAAGGGCCGTTCTGCACTCGATGCGCTTCTGCTGACGATTCACGCGGTCGAATTATTGCGCGAGCACACACCCGATGGCACCCGCCTGCACCACAGCATCACCAGCGGCGGCGGTGCAGCCAACGTCGTGCCCGAGTTCGCGGAAGGTTTCTTCTACGTTCGCCATCCGAAAGCCGAGGTGGTGAAGAAACTCTATCCTCGTTTGCTCAAATGCGCGGAGGCCGGAGCACTCGCCACCGAGACGAAACTCGAAGTGCAATACCTCGGCGGCACCATGGAACTCTTGCCGAATAACAGCCTCTCGAAGCTCACAAGCAAGAATCTGCTGGCACTGAACGACCTGAAGTACAACGACGAGGAACGCAAGTTCGCATTACGCTTGCAGGAATCGTTTGCGGAGAAGGTGTCGCTCGATGAGTTAGCGCGAGTGGCGGATACCTCGGGAAAAGTGGGCATGGGCTCGACCGATGTGGGCGACGTGTCGTGGGTGGTGCCAGTGGCAGGATTCAGCACGGCCTGCTGGGTGCCGGGTACGCCGGGGCACTCCTGGCAAGCTGTCGCCTGCGGCGGCACCACCATTGGCAAGAAGGGAATGAAACTCGCTTCGCGCACACTGGCCGCAACCGCCTTTGACCTGTTCGCCGATCCGAAATTACTCGCGGATGCAAAGGCGGAACACACGGAGCGGCTCGCGGGTCGCAAGTACTCGCCGATGATCGAGAAGGACCAGAAACCCCCGCTGGATTATCGCAACGCCGGCAAGGGGAAGTGAGGCGGCATCACGGAAGCAAGTCGTTCACGGGGATCTCGATGGAGAGCCCATCGAGCGGCAAGGGGATGATCTCGCCCGGTGCATAGTTCTGGATGCTCCCATAGCCTGGGCTTCCTGTGGGGCCCGAAGGCAGCGAATGCACCTCAACCCGGCGATCGACAAGGTTGATAATCCAGTACAACACGATGCCGGACCGGGCATAGATGCGAGCTTTGTCGCGCTGATCACGCAGCAGGGAAGAATCGGCAACTTCGATGATTAGACCAATATCGTTTGCTTTGGGATGGCGACTCAGGTAGGTCGATTCATCGCCGCGTGCAATGCTTGCATCGGGTTCTGGTTGAGAATCCGACAGCACAACTGTTAGTTGAATTCGCAGATCCCATCCGATCGGAACCCGGCGTCCGAGTCGCTTCGTGAGCACCTGAATTGTTCCATCCTGCGGAGGGTTGCGTGGCATTTTTTGCACCACGATTCCTTCGAGGAGTTCGACTTTATCATCACTCTTGAGTATTCCCTGTTCCGCCATCCGCTGATATTGCTCCACACTGAAGCGATACACGGATGGGTCGGCCCAGTAGGAGGATGGCAGTGCGGGCAGTGACGCTGGTACGCCGCGTGTGCCATGCGGCGAATTGGCACTGGCCGTGGACATGGAAATTACCCCTGGAAGACGATGCCAACTCATCTTACCGGAGGCGAACCGTGTGAGAAAGCACGCCGCTAGGTGACCGGCATCGGATCGGCGTGATAGATGTGATGGGGGCGGTTCTCGGCGTCGGTCCAGGCGGTGGTCTTGGGCAGACCGAGAGCGGAGTAGATGGTGGCGGCGAAGTTCTCGGGGGTTTGCGGATCGGTGGCGGGGTAGCCGCCAGTCTTGTCCGAGGAGCCGAGGACGCGGCCGCCCTGCACGCCGCCGCCGGCGAGGATCAGGCTCTGCACCGCGCCCCAGTGATCGCGGCCCGGGCCCTTATATGTTGGCGATAGGGTGCTGATCCGCGGCGTGCGGCCAAATTCGCCTGCCATCACCACGAGAGTGGATTCGAGCAAACCGCGCTCGCCGAGGTCCTCGAGGAGCGCAGTCACAGCGGTATCTGTGGGGGGCAGCAGCTTGTTCTTGAGGTGCGGGAAGGCGTTGCCGTGCGTGTCCCAGGTCTCGTTATTGCCGAGGTTCACCTGTACGAGGTTCACGCCCGCTTCCGCGAGTCGGGCCGCCATCAGCAGCGACCAGCCGAATGCATTGCGGCCATAGCGATCAAGATCCTTCGGAGTGGCGTGCTTGAGATCGAAGGCCTTGCGAACGCGGGCATCCGTGAGCAGTGACACCGCATCCTGGCGAGCGTTGTCGAACGCACCGGCCGATGCTGCGGCGTCCAGCAACTTTCGCTGGGAATCGATGGCCTTCAAGATCTCCATGCGGCTGCCGAATCGTGACGAGTCCACACCTTGTGGCAAGCTCAGATCGGGGATGACGAACTGCTTGCGCTTCGCCGTATACTTGCGTTCCTGGTGATCGAATTCGAACTGGGGATAAGCGCCATACGCCTTGGGTTCGAAGAGCGACGCTTCGAGGAACCATGGGTCGTGGGCCCGGCCCATGATGCCGGCAAACTGCCCGGGAATCACGCGGCCTGTGTTGTGCACGATGCGGTCCGGCAGCACCACAGCCGGCGGCAGGTTGTTGCGCGGCACCGTGACGGCGTTGGCAATTGCCGCGAGGCTCGGGTGGTCTGTGGGCTTGGGGGCGTTCGGACTGAATCCGACCGGGATGTCGCTGCGGCCCGTGAGCATGATGTGATGGCTCACCGAGTGCTCGTTCGAACTGTGCGTGAGCGAACGCACCGCGGTCCACGTCTCGGAGCAAGCGGCCAACTTCGGCAGGTGTTCGCTGATGCGATAGCCAGGGGTGCGTGTGGCGATGGTGCCAAACTCACCACGGATCGCGTCCGGGGCATCGGGCTTCGGGTCGAAGCTTTCGTGTTGTGCGAGCCCGCCCGAGAGGAAGATGTAGATGACCGACTTCGCAAGGGGCCGACGTGAGCCTGCTATTTTAGAAGGTGCTGCGCGCAGCAACTGCAATTCACCCATGCCGAGGTTGAGCAGGCCGATGGCCCCGGCTTCCAGTGCGGTACGGCGCGAGAATGTCGGATGGGACAACATCGGCGGCATGGCGAGTGGCCTCGCGGCGAATTCGGCAGGTGATATGACTATCGGCGATTTGATGAAAGGATTCAATCACGAAAGCGCAGTTCAGGAACCGCCCCGTGACCGGGGGCGGCTCGCCTCAATCACTTGTTATTTGTAACTGCGTTCGGCCAACTTCACGTTCTCGAAGACAAGCGGCTCGACGTTGCGAATCGGTTCCTGATCCGGGCCGGCATATTCCCACGCAGCGACGTGCGCGAACTCGGAATCGTTGCGCTTCGCTTCGCCCTCGGGCGTCTGGTACTCGACGCGGAAGTGGCCACCGCAGCTCTCCTCACGAGTCAGCGCGTCGCGAGCCAGGAGTTCGCCGAATTCCATATAGTCCGAGACGCGGTTGGCACGTTCGAGAGCCGTGTTGAGATCGTCGGCGGAGCCGGGCACGTTCACGTTCTGCCAGAACTCCGCACGCAATTCCTGAACCTTCGTGATGGCCTTCTGCAAACTTTCGCGGGAGCGGGCCATGCCAACCTCGTTCCACATGATCTGGCCGAGATCGCGGTGGAGTTCCATGGCGGTCTTCTTGCCCTTGATGGCCAGGAGCTTCTTGAGTTTGTCCGTGGCCTCGGCTTCGGTGCGTTGGAATTCCGCGTGATCGAGCGGCGTGACGCCAGGCTTCTGCCCGGCCAGCCAGTGCGTGAGCGTGTATGGCAGAACGAAATAGCCATCGGCAAGCCCTTGCATCAGGGCGGAGGCACCAAGCCGGTTGGCTCCGTGATCGGAGAAATTGGCTTCGCCGATCACAAACAGCCCTTCGAGGTTGGACATGAGTTCGTAATTCACCCAGGAGCCGCCCATGGTGTAGTGCACGGCGGGGTAGATGCGCATGGGCCGTTCGTAGCCGCTCTCAGCCGTGATGCGTTCGTACATTTCGAAGAGATTGCCGTACTTGTCGCGTATCTTGTCTTCGCCCTGGCGGTTGATGGCGTCGGCAAAGTCGAGGTAGACGCCGCGGCCGCCGGGGCCCACGCCGCGGTCATCGTCGCAGGCTTCCTTGGCAGCCCGGCTGGCAATGTCGCGCGGAGCCAGGTTGCCGAAACTCGGGTACTTGCGCTCGAGGAAGTAATCGCGCTCGATCTCCGCGATTTGCGAAGGGTGCTTGCCCACATCCGCCTTGCTTTTGGGTACCCAGACGCGGCCATCGTTTCGCAGCGATTCGCTCATCAGCGTGAGCTTGGACTGGTGATCGCCCGTGACCGGGATGCAGGTCGGGTGAATCTGCGTGTAGCAGGGGTTCGCGAAGGCGGCACCTCGCTTGAACGCACGATAGGTCGCCGAGACGTTGCAACCGATGGCGTTCGTGCTGAGGAAGAAGACGTTGCCATAGCCGCCCGTGGCGAGCACAACGGCATCGGCGGTGAACGATTCGACCTTGCCCGTTTCGAGATGCCGCGTGACGATGCCGCGGGCCTTGCCATCCACCACGACGAGATCGAGCATCTCGCAGCGCGGGAACATCTTCACGGTGCCCGCCGACACCTGGCGGCTGAGTGCCTGGTACGCCCCGAGCATCAGTTGCTGGCCGGTCTGGCCGCGGCAATAGAAGGTGCGCTGCAGCTGGGCCCCGCCGAAGGAACGGGTATCGAGCAAGCCGCCGTATTCTCGGGCAAAGGGCACACCCTGGGCCACGCACTGATCGATGATGTTGACACTGACTTCGGCGAGTCGGTGGACGTTGGCCTCGCGGCTGCGGAAGTCGCCGCCCTTGATGGTGTCGTAGAAGAGGCGATAGACACTATCACCATCGTTGCGATAGTTCTTGGCCGCGTAGATGCCGCCCTGCGCGGCGATGCTGTGGGCGCGTCGCGGCGAATCCTGGAAACAGAAGCTCAGCACGTTGTAGCCCAGCTCGGCGAGGCTCGCGGCTGCGCTCCCGCCGGCCAGACCGGTGCCGACCACGATGATCGTGTATTTGCGCTTGTTCGCCGGGTTGATGAGTTGCTGCTTCTGTTTGAAGCGAGTCCATTTCTCGGCGAGCGGTCCTTCGGGGACCTTCGAATCGAACTTCATCGGAAACCTCATCTCGTTTGCACGTGCCGCGTGCGAAACGCGGTGGTCTGCTGTCCTGTTAGATTTGCGATTTCACATAACCGAAGTATGCCGAGAGCACGATGGCGCAGTTGCCAATGAGTATGGTGAGTGCGATCAGGAGGCCGAACGCATCGATGGCCTTGCGGAAGCGGGCGTTCTTCAGCCCCAGCGTCTGGAAGGTGCTGGGGATGCCGTGGCGCAGGTGCAGGAACAGCACGACCTGGCAGACGACATAGAACAGGGCCAGGACAGGCTCGCGGAAGCCCGCCACCATCATTTCGTAGACGTTGTGTTGCCCCTTCGCGTCCTTGAGTTCCAGGTAATTCGTGTACTCCATCTCACCCGTCGAGACATTCATCACATTGACACCGGAGACGTATCCGAATGTGAAGTGCGCCAGATGGAACAGGGTGAAGAGCAAGATGACGATACCGGTCCAGATCATGGTGCGAGCGGCGACGCCGGCCTGAACGCTGCCAGGGTAGGCATACGCAACGGGTCGAGCGGAGCGGGAACGGAGTTTCAGGCGGATGGCCAGTGCGAGGTGCAGTACGAAGATGCCGAGCAAGCCAGCCCGGGCGATCCAGATGAGTGCACCGAGATCGTGCTTGAGAAAGTAAGCGTAGTGGTTGATCGCCTCGGGCCCCTGGAAGAGCTTGAGGTTGCCAATCATGTGAAAGAGCACGAACGTGACGAGCCCAAGCCCGGTCAGCGCGACCAGGATCTTTGCACCGACCGTGGAATCAAGAATGGCCTGGAAGAACGCCCCGGCCTTCGGGCCAGCGGGTGCTTCGAGTGGGCCTTTCGGGTGGCGGACGCCGGTGGTCGCGGATGCCATAAGCGTTCCGGTCACGAGTGGGGGTGGGTGTGAACAAAATCATTCTAGTGGCAACCCCCTGACACGGACCACCCGTTTCACGACGACGCGCCCGGCTTTACTTCTTCCCGAGCATCCGATCGAGCGAATCCGCGGTCTGATACACGAGTGCTTCGGGCCAGTGCAGGTACGGATGGAAGTATTCAAATGTGAGATAACCGGTGTAGCCCGTCGCTTCAAACGCGTCGAGCACCGCGGGCCAGTTCGTGGTGCCATCGAGCAGCGGGCGGAACGCTTCGAGCGAATAATCCGTCCCCTTCTTGGTGAACTCCTTCAGGTGCACGTTCTTGGTGCGGCCGCCGAGTTGCGTGATCCAGTGTTCAGGGAACTGGAACATCATGATGTTGCCGGTGTCGAAGTGGACGCGGACGCGCTCGCTCTTGAACGAATCGACGAAGTCGTTCATCTCGCCCGGCGTCATCAGGTAGCCATTAAAGAAGATGTTCTCGATATTCAGGAACACCTTGAGTTTCTCGGCCGTGGGCAGGAGCGTGCGGATCGCTTCCTTCGCACGCTTATCGCAAACATCATTGGGCACGGGGTCGTAGTCCGTCCGCCAGGGGATGTGCACGGCACCGGGCACCACGAGCAGGTTTTCGGTGCCGAGATCGTGGGCGGCGTGGGCCATCTTGCCCGCGAGTTCCAGCGCCCTCGCACGCTTCGCGGGATCGTTGCTTGTGAGCGGATACGGCCAGAACAGGAACGAACAGAGCCCGCTAATGGCAATGCCGATCTTCTCGGCCATCGCTCGAATCGCGGTGAACTCCTTGGTTCCGGATCTGGGCGAGAGATCGCTCTCGAGGTCGTAATTCAACTCGATGCCGTCGAAGCCGGCGTCCCTGGCCAGTTTCAGGCACTGTTCGAGCGTCATCTTCTCGGGGTAAGGGAATGCCCAGAGGTTGATCGACTTCTTGAAGGCATACTTCTTCCTGGGAACGGGTTGCTTCGCGGCAACCGGTGTGATCCCCGTGAACGCAGCCGCGGAATAGGCGAGCAGTTCCCGGCGATCAGGCTGGTATGGTCCGGACATGGAGAGCCTCCGAAGGTGCAACACGTGCGGCCATCATCGCCGAACGCCCATCGCCTCACAAGCGCCTCTCAGGGCTGGGCGGACGGGCACGGCGCGGGTGCACACGGCAACGGCTCGCACTCCACGATGGGAATGGGCATCCCAAAATGTGACTTTTCGCAGACGCAGGGCCGGTGGCTTGAGAAGGGGAAGATGATCTGCAGCAGCGACTTCTTCGGCACAATGATGCGATCGCCTGGCAGGATCTGGTAATTCGTGGAGGTGTCGCCGAGTTCAATGATGTCGTCGTAGCAAATCGGGAGCACGATGCGGCCGCCACAGGGATCGGTGGGGCGGACCAGGATCAACTCGTTCTTTGCTGCCATACGTGCGAAGAACCCGGCTTGCACAATGGCGTCCACCACGGTCTCGTTGCCAAGCCAGTCGTACGACCCGGGGCCACGCACCTGCCCGAGCACATAGAAGCGCTTATCGCTGATCGAAACGCGGGTGGTAGGCAATCGCGCCCCGAGTGCATCGTTGGTGCCGGCAGATTTGAGTGCCAGGCGTTCAAGGCGATCCAGTCGCTCATCGAGCACACGCGGATTCGCATCGAGTGCTCGCTCGGCAGCCGGTTGCGGCTCCACTCCCGCCGTGGGCACGATGTCGCCCGGTTCCGCGATATCCGCCCTCACATCGGGCTTCGTCACAGGCACAGCGGGCGTGTCGGGTTCGCGCTTCGGCAATAGCGCGAGTTCACGCGGCAATTGCACCGGTGCAGTGCGGGCATCGCGCAGGTCACGCGCCGCGGGCTGGAGGCGCGTGTTCTGGGGCTGTGGCAACAGGAGCCCCTGGCATCCCGGAAGCACTGCCCCCGCGACGAGGAGCAGAAGCCAGCGTGTGTTTTGGCGAAGTCCCACAGCAAGCTCCCGTGCATACCGGTGGCGTGGCCGAAGGCAAACGCCGCGGCGTAACGGAATAATCGGCAAAATCGGAAGAGTGGGTTCAATCGAAATGCTTGATGCGGTCTGCGGCGTGGCCAAGATAAATGGATCGCACCGTTCTGGTGCGATCCGGGACTTCCAATCGTGGGATCAGCGGAAGCCGCCGGCCACGTGCAGCGTTTCTCCGGTGGTCCAGGCCGAATCGTCAGACGCCAGGAAGACGACGGCCGGGGCAATATCGCTCGTCTGCCCGATGCGGCCCAGTGGGGTCTGCGCTTCCAGCGCCTTGCGGAAATCACTCTCCGTGATCCCCTGCGAATGCGTCCCTTCCGTTTCCACCAGGCCAGGGTTCACAGCGTTCACGCGGATCTTCTTGGGTCCCAGTTCCTTGGCAAGCGTTCGCGTCACGGCGTCCACGGCGGCTTTCGTGGCGTTGTACACTGCTGAGTTCGGCGGGGTGGCTGTGGCCACCACGGAACTGATGTTCACAACACTGCCACCGTCGGAACCAAAGAGTTTCGCCGCCTCCTGAGTCGCCAGGAGCAAACCGAGCACGTTCAAGTTGAACTGCTTGTGGAAGTGCTCCGCGGTGATCGCCTCGAGCGGTGCAAACTCATAGATCCCCGCATTGTTCACCAGGATATCCAGACGGCCGAAGGCACTCCTGGTCTCGGCGAATAACCGGCGAACGTCGGATTCCTGGGCAACATCCGCTTGCACCGCTATCGCCTTGCCTCCCTTCGATGTGATCGCATCGACCACCTTGTCCGCTCCCGCCTTGCTGGAGGCATAGTTCACCACCACGGCGGCACCCTCGGCAGCGAGATGAACCGCGATGGCGGCCCCAATACCTTTCGAGGCTCCCGTAACAACCGCGACTTTACCTTCGAGTTTCCTGGACATGACGCTCTCCCAAATTAAGGTTGTTGAAAAGAGTAAAGGTTAAGGGCATGGTGAGCCCGTGATTTTCGAATCGTTACGCTGACGCCAACTGAACGCGACTGTGATGAATCTTGCGAACCTGGAAGACAATTGCGAGTGCGAACAGTGCGAGCAGCACGAGGCGAACGGGGATCAATGAGGGGTCATTGGGTCCTGTGGCGAACGGCTGGCTCACGGGCACTTTCTTCAGTGTCTCCGTTGTCGCAAAGACCAAAAGCAGCAAGTAACTCGTGGAAAGTGCCATCGCCTGTGTGTACCCGTAGCGACGCCAGTGACCATTTGCCGAGACACTGCCCACGAGCAACAGTGCCAGCGTGAGAAGTGTCAACACCTGGCCCGGAGTGAAGCCCACAGTGAACAGGAACCCGAAGGATGAAACCGTGGCGGCCAGCATCGTTGCCGCATACAGGCGGCCGAGGCGGGTTGCCGTGCTGATCGAGCCATGCTTGAGGAAGGCGGCGAGCCCGAACCCCACTGGCAGGACGCTGAGGCCCGTGTGAACGAGTGTGAACGCGGTCATGATCGTTTCTCCTGAGTGGTTGCAACTTGCAACTGATCAGGTATAGTGGGCATGTGGTTGCATCTTGCAACCGAATGGCAGTTTTCTCCCGTGCCCTGGTAAACAGATGAAACGCAAGTGCTTCGATCACGCGGAATGCCCGGTTGCCCGCTCGCTGGAAGCGGTGGGCGACTGGTGGTCTCTACTCATCATTCGCGATGCGTTTTTTGGCAAACGGCGGTTCCGGGAATTCCTCGACAGCCTGGGCGTGGCGCGAAACATCCTCACCGCACGACTCAAGAAGCTTGTGGCTCACGGCATTCTGGAAAAGGTTCCGGCCGCGGATGGCTCGGCATATCTTGAATACGTCGTCACAGAGAAAGCGCGTGGGCTTTACCTTGTGTTGATCGCTCTGCGCCAGTGGGCACAGGGCAACCTCTACGAGGAAGGGGAAAAGGAATACATGCTGGTGGATCGCAAAAACGCCGAGCCAGTCCGGCCGCTGGAATTGCGTGCGAAGAATGGCCGCGTCGTGGGCCCGGATGACGTCGAACTGGTCCCGGTTTCGATGAACTGAGTACCTTTCTCTCAAATGCGACACCAGGAGCATCTGTCGAGGTGTGGCGAACCACCACCCCTGACAAGGGCAGCAAAAGTGATCAGTGATGAGCACCGGGTTGGCTGCACTGTCCGGCACGCCCGGGTGTCACTCTGGTTGTTTCAAGGCTGTGGTCGCCAGAGAATTCATCGCACGCAGCCAGTCGCCGCGCGTCAGTTTCCCGTCCAGCTTGGGGAACTTCCCCCGGGGCAGACCGAGCGATTCCGCGAGCGTGCCCCATCGATTCGCGAGTTCGGGTTCGAGCACCTTTTGAAGTTCTGCGGCATGATTCGGGTACGCTTCGAAATACTGGCCGGTGATGTTCTTGCCGCGCTGGCCGCGATTGGCGGGTGTGGCTGCGAGCCCGTGGAAGCCGCCGGCCGTGCCCCACCACTGTACCGCATCGAAATCGGCGTGCCCGGGCAACACATCGCTCACGTAGAGCGTTGCAGAACCAGCCATATGCAAACGCCGCTGTAACTGCGACACGGGAACGTTTTGCACGGGCGCGTTTGCCTGGCGAGCAAGATGAGCTGCGTGCCCAGCCGCCTCGCCGAGCGAGCACCAGATCGGTTCGAGCCGCAGAGCACAATAGCCGACGTGGGACGAACTGGCCGCCACAGGCACCAGTAGATTCATGATGTTCTTGGGTACGATCACGCCATATGGAATCTGATAGGGCGATACTGGCTTATAGAACTCGCCCGTGTGTTTGCCGCCGAAGCGGGGCCCCTCGTGAAATGTCCCGTGGCAATTGTTGCCGTAGTCGCCCATGGCAATGGAATCGGTGTGCAGCACGGCACGGGCATCGTCCCTGGCGTGTTCGGTATCCTTCTCGGTGAACACGTACTGACCCACCATTCGCCGTGATTCTCGGACGTAGAGCTGCCCGGGCTGGTGTCCGGTGTCCGCGAACTCATCCTGGCACCAGCCCCATTGCTTCGCTTCCTCGCGAAACTTCTGCGGCACCATGGCATCGGTTTGGAGGAAGTACAGCAACCCGACCTGTTCGCGCTGGTGCTCATGAAAGACGGCTTCGCGAGCCGCGGCGTCTCCCTCCGCCCAGGTGAGATTCTTGCCAGGCAGCGACAGCCGAACGAGGCCATTCGAGACGTCGTTGATGTCGTATTTGTCGTTGGGAAGCGGTGGCAGATGAGCCTTGAAGATGCATGCGCCCGGATAGCCGAAGATGGACTTGATCTTCCCCGTCGCGAGCACATCCAGCACGGGTGTGAAATCCTCACGGCGATAGCCAGGCGGTGCGACCGGTGCCACGCGATTGCGGGGGTTCTTCGTCATCACCCAGCGGAAGTTGTACGCCTGCAGTTGGACGTCACCGTTCGCGGGTGCGAGTGATTCACCGTGTTCCGCACGCCCCTCGCGGCCAATCTTCCAGGGCACGCCGGCCTTCGCCATGAGGTCGCCCTCGTAGCTCGCGTCGATGAAGATGCTCGCGCGAATGGTCCACCGCTCACCTTCAGGGCCCACGAACGTGGCGGACTCGATGCGGCTGTTCGAATCGGACTTCTGGAGTTTCACATCGTCGAGGCGATAGCGCGGGGCCGTGTGGATGCCTTTGCATTCGGCGATCATCTCCTGGAACACCGCCAGATTCACGTGTGGCTCGCCGAAGGTGCCGCGGAAGCTCTCGCGAGCCTGTGGCGAATCGGGGCCGTACTTCTTCGCGTAGTAGGCCTCGACACGCTTCGAGAAAGTGAGAAAGGTTCCGGTGAGCCCTTCAAAGGTGCGAAAGTCCGTGTGGGAAAGGCCGTTCGTGACCAGCCCGCCGATGCGGGAAGTGGGCTCGACGAGCACCACATTCTCGCCGGAATCCGCTGCGGCCAGGGCGGCGGCAATGCCCGCGGGGGTGGCTCCATAAACCAGCACATCGCATTGCTGCGGCTCCGCGGCACGTAACGGCGCTCCGACTACCGCGACCAGTAAGACTCCTGCAAGCATGGCACGCATCGCAGCCCCTCCGCGGTTCGCTTTGTGTTGCATCCTCACCGGCCCAGCATGTCACTCAAAGCTTTTTCCAGTTCGGGTTCCTCGAAAGCGAAGCCACTCTCGAGCAACTTCTGAGGCACAGCCCGGGTGCTGGCGAGGAGTGCCTCATTCGCGATTTGCCCGAACGCCGCTTTCAGCGCGAACTCGGGAAGCCAAAAGAACGCAGGACGTGATAGCACGCGGCCGAGTGTCTTCGTGAAAGTGTGGTTGGTGACGGGGTTCGGCCCCACGGCATTCACGGGCCCCTGAATCGTCTCGTTCATCAGGCAGAAATGCAGGGCACCGATGAGGTCGTCGCGTGTGATCCAGGGTAGCCATTGTTGCCCCGAGCCCAGCACGGCCCCGGCTCCGGCCTTGAACGCAAACAGTTGTTTGCCGAGCGCGCCTTCTTGTGGCGACAGCACGATGCCGAGGCGGAACTTCACCACGCGCACCCCGGCGGATGCAGCCGGTTCCGTGGCGGCTTCCCAGGCCCGGCACACATCGGCCAGGAAGCCTTTGCCCTCGGTGGAATCCTCCGTGCGAATCTCGTCACCCACATCGCCGGTGATACTGATGCCGGACGCCGAGACGAGCACCTTCGGCTGCCGCTCCGGTGGCAGCGACGCGAGTGCATTGGCCAGATGCCGGGTGGGTATCGAGCGGCTTTCCAGAATGCGTTTCTTTTTCGAAGCCGTCCAGCGGCCATCGCCGATGTTGTCGCCGGCCAGGTGAATCACCGCATCGCAGCCATCGAGCACGGCCGGGTCCAGGGGTGCCTGCGGATCCCAGGCCACATACTGTGTGCCGTCGTCCGGAGGCGGTTCGGGAACTTTACCGCTGACGAGTCGCACTACGGAATGGCCGCCCGTGAGCAGGAACAGCACGAGTTCCGAGCCGACGAAGCCGCGTGAGCCGGTGATGGCGATCTTCATTCGCGGTCGATCGCGGAAGGGAACGTGTCGGCGCAGGTCGCTGGCGGTCAACGCGTGGCGATGTGTGAACATCTTCTCGAGCCGCTTCTTCACCATGCCGCCACCGAACAGCCGGCCGAGACCACCCATCGGTAAGCGGTAATGGATTTCATCCTCACAAAACGACGAGTTGGGGCCATCCGGGATGAAGCGATGGATGTGCAGCCATTCGGCGAATGGACCCTTGAGTTGGCGATCCTTGAAGCCACGGCCGGGCTCGAAGTCGAAGAGTTCGGCCACCCAGGTTGTGTGAATGGGGCCCAGCATCGGTGTGCGTACAGTCACGCGGTGCCCCGCGGTGCCGAAGCGGCCTTCCGTGCCGACCACCTGGACGGATTCCCACGGCGGTTGCAATCGCAAGAACGCACCAGGCCTGGAATACCACGCGTACACCTCCTCGGCCGAGGCGGGCAGGGGGGAACGCATCGTGAATGTGGCCATGGGCAGCGACCCTTGGGGGCGAACGACAACATCGCCAGTGTAGGGGATTGCAACTGCCGAAAGCAAAGGCGAATGATCATCATCGGGCGAGCGGCCCGCGTGAGCGGGCTGTTCAATCGCGAATCGATTCATGCGAAGAGTTCATCACAGGTGATGGAACAGCCCACTAACGTGGGCCGCTCGCCTGTTCGCGAATCGTTTCATGCGAAGAGTTAATCGCAGGTGCTGGAACAGCCCACTGACGTGGGCCGCTCGCCTGTTTGGTGACCGTCACTTGCTGCGACCCTTGTTGCGGTACTTGAAGAGTTCGGCCATGAGATTATCCACGGGAGCGTACTGGTCCGTGAGCAATACGCCGGGGTCCTCGGCGAGATAGGGTGCAAGCCGGTCAGCTTCGATCTCAAAGGTGCGGAGTGGCACGCTCTCAGCCGAAGCCGGGAAGTCTGCGGCGGTCGAAGCCGCGATGCCAGCGAAGCCGCCACCGGGGATCGTCAGAAGTGTGGTTCCTTCGCCAACCGCGGCCCCTGCGCGAATGCTCGGCCCACGCTGAGCGGATGCAGCCTCGGCCAAATGGCTGCGGTCGAAGGGGCTCGGATGCGTAGATCACATAAACGAGGCGGTGCGGTGCCCAGTCATTGCCCACCTCTTCATGGTAGAAGAGAGTGACGTACTGGAATGTCTCCTTCAGTGTGCGCATCGCCGCCCGCCAGAGTTTGCCGTACTTCACGGAATCGATGACCGTGAGCAGGTACACACCATCGGGTTTCATGGTGAGTTTCACCTCGTCGTTGTACTCCTTCGTCAGCAGGTGAGCGGGCACGGAGAGATCGTTCACCGCGTCCTGGATCACGAGATCGTAGCTGCCGGGTTCGGCCCGCTCGGCGACGAATTGCCGGCCATCCATGTTAATGTCGCGCACGCCGTATTCCTTTTTCATGCCCAGGGTGCGGTAAGCCACTTCCGTCACCTTGGGATCGATCTCGACAACATCGATCGCGCTATCGGGCATGAGAATCTTGGCAGCACGCGGGAAGGTGTAGCCGCCGCCGCCGATGACGAGGGTGTGGGCATCCTGGTGCCGTTGCCGGGCCGCTCGCAGGAATTCCAGCTGGATTTGCTCGTGTGGGTAATAAAGGAACAGTGGATCTTTGGGATCGATGCTCGAATGCACGAGATGGTCGAGTGTCAGTGATAGCACTTCACGCGGTTCGTGTTCGCCATGCACTTCCAGTTCAACGCGATTTACCTTGATGGTGTAGTAATTCGATTCCACCATCTCGACCTGGTCCGGATCGCGATTGCCACGGGATGTCAGGATGAAGCCGCCTGCGATGGCCCCGAGCACGATACTGAAGAGGTACAGGAGGGCACTGCTGCTCATGCTGCCGGGCATCACGGTTTCAGTCGCGGGTGCCTGTTTGAAGTCTTTCCAGAACTGAGCGACGAGGGCGCTGGTGAGTGTCACGATGCCCGAGACTAGCAGCACCGTGCGGTACATGCCGAGTGTGGAGAGGAGCACGTAGCCCGCGAGGAATGTGCCGACGATGGCCCCGGTCGTGCTCCAGGCGTAGACGCGGCCGGCCACCTGCCCGACGTGGGCCACATCGGGGACAGCGAGACGAATCACCTGCGGCGAGATCATGCCGAGCAGGAACATCGGCAGGAAGAAGAGGGCGAACGTCCAGCCGATGACCTGGCCGATGACACCGAACTCCTGGAGTGCCCCGGATTGCGACACCAGGGCCAGTGCCACGAGCACGAAGACGATCGCAGCTCCGGCCGACATGAGCGTGCCCGCCAGGTAGAAGCGCGGGTTCACCCGCGAGCCCACTTTGTTGGTGCGGTCCGCAACCATGCCGCCGGTGAGGTTGCCGAAGGCGGTGCCGGCGAGCATGACGCCGATCACGCCCGTCCAGGTGTAGAGCGAGACGCCAAGATACTGGGCGATGATGCGGGTGGCCGTGAGTTCAAGCGTCATACCGCAGAAACTGGCGAGAAAAACAATGAGATAGGCCTGGCGAATGTCGCGGAAGGCAAAGGGGTTGGTGAGAGACGGTGCTGCCTCCCCTTCAAGGGGCTCGGTTCGCAGCGTGGAAGTCACACCATTCATCACGACGCGAGTTGCCAGTGCCAGCAAGGCCAGCGAGCCCGCCGAGAAGTACACGAGTGTGTTGATGGTGAAGGCCGGGATCAGGAAGAAGCCGGTGAGGTAGTTGCCGAGGAGGCAGCCGAGCGTGCTGAGTGCGAAGACCATGCCGGCGACGCGGCCGGTGTGGCCGACATCGGGCAAGCCCAGCTTGATGGCCAGCGGCGTGAGCAGGCTGAGCACGAGCCCCGCGGGCAGGCACAGAATGGCGGTCAGAAGCGGGATACGTGCCGTGAGCGGGATGGACTTGTGCAGACCGGTAGCGCTGAGAATCATCGGGAAGAATGCCATCCACAGTGCGGTGATGGCACCCAGCACGAGCAGCACGGCGAGTGTCTTTGGCGTGGGGTAGCGGTCGGCGAGCTTGCCGCCGAGGCCGTTGCCCAGGGCGATACCTGTGAGAAAGACGCCGATGACGGTGGTCCAGGTTTCGAGGCTCGAACCGACGAATGGCGCGAGCAAGCGGCCCGCGACCAGTTGCAGCACAAGCAACGCCGCGTTCGCCAGGAACACGACCGCCCCGACGCCGACGAGCCGGGCCAGGGGAAGCGGCACAGAAGGAGAACCCATGACGACTCGCATAGAGTGTGCGGAATCAACGAGCCGGAAACGTGAGCAACGGTTGCCCGTGGTTCTAGGGTTATGTTTGCACGCACTCTGCGGCTATCGCGAAGCAGCGAGCCCATAAGATGAGTGAAGGCTTTTGCCGTGAATCGAGACATCAACCGGAACTGCTCATGACTTCACGATTCGTCGTCGGCATCGACCTCGGCACCACCAACTCGGCGCTCGCATTCGTGGATACCGGTGCCGGCAAGGATCCGCACGTCATGCCGTTCGCCATCCCGCAGGTCGTGGCCCAGGGGGCGGTCGAGGAACGCACGTTGCTGCCCTCGTTCCTGTATCTTCCCGGTGCGGGAGAACAGCCCGCCGGGGCACTCAAACTGCCGTGGGATGCGGACCGCGATTACTGCGTGGGCGAGTTCGCCCGGGCCTTCGGCTCGCAAGTCCCCACGCGGCTCGTCGCCTCGGCCAAGTCCTGGCTCTCGCATCCTGGAGCAGATCGCAAGTCCGAGATTCTCCCCTTTCGCGCGCCAGACACGGGCCGCAAGATCTCGCCTCTCGAAGCCAGCATCCGGTACCTGAAGCACATGGCCGAAGCCTGGAACGTGGCAATGGCCAAGGACCTCCCGGCCAACCGGCTCGAAGTGCAGGATATCGTGCTCACCGTGCCTGCCTCGTTCGACGCGGCCGCACGCGACCTCACCATCGAAGCGGCCCGGGCGGCCGGGTTCGAAAACCTTACCCTTCTCGAGGAACCGCAGGCTGCCTTTTATGCCTGGCTTGATCGCTCCGGGGAGAACTGGCGTGCAAGTGTAAACGTCAACGATCTCGTGCTCATCGCGGATGTCGGCGGCGGCACCACCGACTTCACCTTGATTGAGGTGGGTGAAGAGGCCGGCAATCTCGCTCTGACACGACTCGCGGTGGGCGATCACTTGCTCCTCGGCGGCGACAACATGGACCTCACACTGGCCCATCACGTCGCCCAGGCACTGGCCGCCAACGGCACCAAACTCGACGCCGGGCAGATGGTCCAACTCACCTATGCCTGCCGCAATGCCAAGGAAGAACTCTTCGCCAATCCCAAGCAGGCCAGTGCCGCGGTCACGGTCCTGGGCAAGGGACGCAGCCTCATCGGCGGCACCATCAAGCACGATCTCGAACGCAGCATGATCGAGCAAGTGCTGGTGGATGGGTTCTTCCCCGAGACGCCACGCGAGGCCGAACCCGCTCGCTCCCGCACGGCTGGCTTGCAGGAACTCGGCCTGCCCTATGTCGCCGATCCCGGCATCACCCGGCATCTGGCCCAGTTCCTCCGCAAGCAGGATTCCGCCCTCAAGTCGCAGGAGCCTGGCAAGCCTGAGAAAAAGAAGGGCAGTGCGAACGCCGATATTCGCATCCTGAACCCCTCGGTGGTGCTCTTTAACGGTGGCGTGTTCAAGGCGGACCCGCTTCGCAATCGCTTGCTGGGCGTGCTGGGCAGCTGGGCGAAGAGTGCCAAGGCCGAGCCGACCCGCGAACTTCCCGGTGCGGATCTCGATCATGCCGTGGCCCGTGGTGCCGCATACTACGGCCTTGTCCGCCGCGGCAAGGGCGTCCGCATTCGCGGCGGCACCGCCCGGGCGTACTACATCGGCGTGGAAACCTCCGCACCTGCCGTGCCTGGCATCGCCCCACCCATCAAGGCGCTCTGCGTCGCTCCGTTCGGCATGGAAGAAGGCACGGAAGCGGATATCCCCGGCCAGGAATTCGGCCTGGTGATCGGCGAGGAGGCCGAGTTCCGCTTCCTCGGTTCCACCGTCCGCCGCGAGGATGCCGCCGGCACGGTCATCGAGGAATGGGAAGGGCAGATCGACGAACTCGCACCGGTGAAATCCACACTCGACGGCAAAGGAAGCAATCGCGTCGTGCCGGTTCACCTGCACAGCAAGGTGACACCCGTGGGCCAGCTCGAACTCTGGCTGCAGAGCCGCGATGGCAAGCAGAAATGGAAGCTGGAATTCAACGTCCGCGAAGGGCGTTAGAATCGCTCGGGCTCAGTGTCAGAAAGGTTGCAGGCAGGGCTGGCCTAACCGATAGCTCGCCGGAAGTGGAAGCGCGGATGTTCGCGGCTTATCGTACGATGCTAACAGCTCGGACGTGGAAGAACTTCGCCAATGATTATCGCATGGCTCGTGCTCTTCACGCGGTGGGAATGCTGCGCAGCAACCCTGGCGAGCGATCCGCGCTGGCACGCCGTAAGGACTTCGAGATGCCCGGAATGCTAAATGAACAGGTGCAGGTGCTCCGTGCGGAGGACATCATCCTCTTCAAATTGCAATGGTGTTGGGTGGGTGGGGAGGTCTCCGAAAAGCAGTGGACAGACATCAAGAATGTGATCAAGACGCAAGGCGACGAGCTCGATAGCTCGTACCTCAGCGAATGGGCCACCGTGATCGGCGTCAAGGATCTGCTCGACCGCTTACGATCGGAATGTTGATCGACCTGTGCACGGTTCGCGGCTAAATTACCGCTTGTGAACGTTGCATCCGCGGCGTGTGGCTTGGATGCGTTTCTCACTTCACGAGGTGCTGACATGCTTCGCCTTCCCTCAGCCATTGTGCTCGTTTGCCTGCTCGCGGGCTTCTCACTGGCCGACCACAAGACTGGCGAAATCCAGTTCACTGGCCCGATGAAGGAGAAGATCAAAGCTTCCGCAGGGGAGAAGTTGAAACTCACGGTCGAGTTCAAGCAGTTCGAACTGAACGGGAGGTCGGCAGTCTCGGTGAACGGCAACATCAAGAACACGGCCAGCACAAAGATGTACTATTCGTACAACATCGCCTTCCTTGACAAGAACAAGAACCTGATCGGCTGCCAGAATTTTGTTCTGGACATCGAGGCGGGCAAGACCTCACCCGCTGGCACCTTCCTGTTCTTGCCACGCGATGAGATTGGCCGCATCTACTACTACTCGATTGCCTTTTACGAAAGCGACATGCCGATCGGAAAGTGAGGGCGTGTAAGCGCCTCACCGAACGGCCGGTACTCGCTGGCGGTTCGTTCACTCCCGGAGATTTGCATGTCCACGGTTCCACCTGAAACGATGCTCAGCCAACTTCACTGGCGCTATGCCACCAAGAAGTTCGACCCGGCCAGGAAGATCGCTCCTGACCTGTGGAGCCAGATCGAACAGGCACCCGTACTTTCGCCCTCGTCGTACGGCTTGCAGCCGTGGAAATTCCTCGTGGTGACCGATCCGGCAGTGCGGCAGAAGCTGCATCCGGTGTCGTGGAATCAGGCTCAAATTCTCGATGCTTCCCACCTGGTGGTGTTCGCGGCATTAAATCCTCCGACACCTGCCGATGTTGAGCGCTATGTGGCTCGCACGGCCGAGGTAAAGCAGAAGAGTGTCGGCGATCTGGAAGGTTTCAAGAAGATGATGCTCGGCACACTCTCGAAGATGACGCCGGAAGCGGCACATCACTGGGCGGCCCGTCAGTGCTACATTGCCCTCGGCGTGTTCCTCACCACGTGTGCCGCCGCGGGCGTGGATGCCTGCCCGATGGAGGGCTTCCAGCCCGAGCAATACGACGAAATCCTGGGCCTGAAGGCGAAGGGTTTGAGCGCCGTGGTGATCGCCACCGCCGGCTATCGCCACGCGGACGACCCCGCTGCGAACAGCCCGAAGGTGCGCTTCGACGTGGCCGATGTGATCGAACACGTGTAACAGCGTCGTTACATTTCTCGCGGTAGCAATCGCTGGCGGGTTCTGGTACGTCTGAATGGTGACGCGTACGCCAGTCGACGGAGGAACCCGCATGTTCGCCAAGTCTGTTTTGAGTGCTATCGGGTTGCTCGTTGCCGCCACATCCGTTCGTGCCGATAGCCCTGAAGAGCGTGCACTCGCTGCCAAGGCCCAATCGATCTTGAAGACGCACTGCTACCGTTGCCACGGGCAGGATGGCAGCGTCGAAGGTTCCATGAACTACGTGGCCGACCTGGCGAAGCTGGTGGCCCGCAAAAAGGTGGTGCCGAAAGACCCGGCCGGCAGCCGACTCTTCAAGCGTGTCGATGACGGCACGATGCCCCCTCCTGGCGAACCGCTCCGCCCAAGTGCGGATGATGTGGCCGTGCTCAAGAAATGGATCGAGGCGGGTGCCACCGGTGGCGAACCGGCCGCGGCACGCACCCGCATCACACCGGATGAGACCAACGCCGCCATGCTGGCCGACCTGAACGCGATGGAGCGGCGTTCCCGTCGTTTCCAGCGTTACTTCACACTCACGCATCTGTACAACGCCGGGCTCTCGGACGAAGAGTTGCAAACCTATCGCAACGCCCTGGCGAAACTCGTGAACAGCCTCTCCTGGAACCCGCGGATCGCGCTGCCCGTGGCGGTCGATGCCAATCGCACCGTTCTGCGGATCGATCTGCGCTGGTTCCAGTGGGATGCCACCATCTGGAATCGCGTGCTGCAAGAATACCCGTACGGCATCCAGGACGACACCATGGCTGAGCGTGCGCTCAGCGTTCACACACTCGCGCGTGTGCCGGCCATTCGTGCCGACTGGTTCGTGGCCACCGCCTCGCGGGCTCCGCTCTATTACGATGTGTTGCAGTTGCCCTCGAACCTCACCGACCTCGAACGGCAACTCCGCATCGACGCCCCGCTGAACATCCAACAGGAACGCGTGATCCGCGTTGGCTTCAACGGCTCGGGCATTTCGCGCTTCAACCGCGTGCTCGAACGCCACGACTCGGCCCAGGGCATGTACTGGCGTAGCTACGACTTCGACGAACCGCCCGCAAACCTCGTCGAGCGTGCCAACGGCAACCTGATCCCGGATCGCCGCAATATCTTCGCCTTTCCGCTCGGCCCCACCAACGCGGAGCAACCTTTCCAGCCTGCGGGCGGAGAAGCCATCTTTGAGCTGCCCAATGGACTGCACGCCTACATGCTGGCCAAGGCCACCAACGCCCGTCTGGACAAGGGGCCCATTGCGATTGTGAGCGATCCGAAACGCCCCGACCGCGCCGTGGAAGCGGGCGTCTCGTGCATGTCGTGCCACGTGAGCGGCATCATCCCCAAGGCCGACCAGATGCGCGACCACCTCGATAAGAACCCCGCGGCCTTCAGCAAGAACGACGCCAGCTTGATTCGCGCCTTGTACCCGGCCAAGGAGAAGTCCCTCAGCATCATGCAAGAGGATGGCAAGCGCTACGAGGAGGCCGTGGCCAAGACGGGTGCGAAGGTCTCGAAGTTCGAGGTGGTCTCCACCATCACGCTGAAATACGAAGCGGATGTCGATCTTCCCTCCGCCGCGGCCGAGGTGGGATTGCTTCCCGAGGTGCTCCGCGAACGCGTCAACCAGTCCGAGACGCTTACCAAGCAGATCGGTGCATTGCGGTCATCGGGCGGCACCATCACCCGGCAAATCTGGGTGCAAGTCTTTGGCGATGTGGTCCGCGAACTGCAACTCGGCACGCTCTTCCAGTCCAACCTCAATGGCCCCACCTTGCCCGATAACACCGGCGAACTCGACCCACTCGAAAGCCGCGACGGTGGTGCCGCCCAGATTGCGTTCGCCCCGGATGGCACGCGGGCTCTCGTCGCCAGCGGCGATCGCAGTGTGCGCTTCTACGACGTCGAAGGCCGTCGCGACGTGCGCCGCTTCGTTGGCCACACCGCGAGCGTGTGGTCCGTCGCCTTCTCGGCCGATGGCAAGTACGCCATCTCCGGCAGCCTCGATGGCACGGCCCGCGTCTGGAACATGGCCAACGGCCTCGAGGTCCGCAACTTCAACGGGCACGAATCGCTCGTCTCCGCCGTCGCTTTCAACCCGAACGGCAAGTGGGGCATCTCCGGCAGCTTCGATGGCAGCGTGGCCGCCTGGAAAGTCGCCACAGGTGAAGAACTCTGGCGTGTCGAGAACCTTGGCCCTGTCGCCGCCCTCGCGGTCGATCCGGCGAACAACTTCGTGGCCGTGGCGTCCGGCAAATGGGTGCGATTGTTTAACATGTCCGATGGCCGCGAGTTGAGCCGCATGGCCAGCGACCACGGCCCGGTGGCGTCACTTGGTGTGAGCAGCGATGGCCGGCGAGTGGCCTTCGGCACCGAGAGCGGTGCAATCATGGTCTGGGATGGCAGCAACAAAAGCGCTCGCACACTCCTGGGTCACACCGGTGCGGTCCGCTCGCTGGCTCTGCGTGGCGAACGCTGGATCGCCTCTGCCGCCGCGGACCGCACGGTGCGACTCTGGGATCTCGCCACGGAGAAGGATGTGGCCGTGTTCCGCAAACACACGAGCCCATTGGTCGCTGTCCACTTCGCCGCGAATGGCACGCAGACCATCAGCGGTGATCGCGAACTGAATCTCTTACCGTGGAGCGTGGCGAAGTTCTTCAGTGCCAGCCCCGTGCCTCCGCCGGAATCGCCGAAGACGCCGGACCGCATCCCGCTGGCGAAGCCATGACTTCACGTGTCGCCATCATGCATTTAACATCGCACGGGCCCGCTCTCGGCCCGCATCGGTGAGCTTCAACCATTCGCCTTCACGCCTCACCAACCCCCGGCGTTCCGAGCGATTCACCACGCGGGCCACACCCAGCGGCGGCCACGAGAAGTGTTGGTGCAATCCGGTGATGCAGGCTTCGTCCGCCTCGGCTTCCGTTCCTTCGTGCTGGAAGAGGTGAATGGTCAGCATCGTCTCGTGAAAGGCTCGTTTCTGCCGCCAGCGTCGCAGCATCTCCGCGAGTAGCCCGCGACCCGGTGCGAACGCAAAGACAAGCGCGAAGAGCAAACCGAGCAGTGCCGCGACTGTGCCTGCCACATTCGTATCGAAGCGGAACGCGGCCAGCGTGCCGACCCCTCCCGCAACCACACCCACAGCCACGGCCAGCACGAGAAGCGCAGAAAGCCGATCCGTGAGCAGAAGCGCCGCAGCTGCGGGCACGACGAAGAAGCCGACCACGAGCACCGGGCCCACCGCATCGAACGCGGCGACCGCTGTGAGCGAGACGACCGTCATCAAGGCGTAGTGCATGAGCGCCGGGCGAAAGCCAAGTGCGGCGGCGAGGCCGGGGTCAAAGGTGGTGAGCTTCAACTCCTTGAAGAAGAGCACGACGAGAAGAAGGTTCACTCCCAGCACACCCGCCATCACCCACATCGGTTTCAACGCGATACCGGCAACGCGCCAGCGGGCACTCGTGGCGAAGTTCGGATCACCAAGAAGCACGGCATCGACATCGAGATGCGTATTCCGCAGGAACATCGAGGCGAGCAGAACACCAAGTGCGAAAATCGCCGGGAAGACGAGGCCAAGCGCCGCATCTTCCTTCAGGAGTTTCGTGCGTTGTAGCAGTTCGACCAGTGCGACCGTGAGCACGCCCATCCCCGCGGCACCGATGAGCAGCCAGGGTGAATCGAGATCGCGCGTGACGAAATACGCCAGCACGATGCCGAGCAACAGCACGTGGCTAATCGCATCACTGACGAGCGACATGCGCCGCAACACCAGGAACACGCCCGGCACCGCGCACGCGGCCGCCACGATCACGAGCACCAGGGCAATTTCAAAGGTGTACGACATCGCAACTCGAGAGTTGGCGGTTGGCCTTCAACAGATCAGGCGTTGCGATCGAGGAGCAACTCGCGGTGCCGCAGTTGTTGCAACCGGTTCGGGCCGCCGCAGAGTTCCAGGTATTCCATGAAGTCGGTCACGCCCAGGATGTGATCATCGAGAAACTGGGCATGGGCAGCAGGGTCGCGTTCCACTTCGAGCCAGAGTTTGAGGTGATCTTCATCGGAGAAGTATTCGCCGGGCATGTTGCCGGGATAGCTGCCGCACGGTACTTCGCAGACCGCATCGACGCAGAAAAAGGGGATTTGCGTGCGATGGGGATCGCGGCGCATCTCCTCGTGCGGCACCAGGCGTTCGCAGGTGATGATGAGCCGTTTGGCCGCACGGGCAAGGTCGAAGTCTGCGACGGAGGTGCCGGTGAAGCGACTGTTGCCGAAGCGATCCGCCTCGTGGACGTGGATCGCCGCCACATCGGGGTAAAGGGCGGGGACCGCGGCCAACTTCACACCGGTGAAGGGGCAGGTGATTTCCTTTGCGGGGCTATGCGTGAAGGTGTCCGTGCCAAGCAGGCTGCGGGCGGGAAGAAAGGGGACACCCATCGCGGCGGCAGTATACCGCAGTGCAAGCGTGTAGTTGGACCATTCAACGCATTGCACCGTGCCCGATTCGAGCACGCGGCGTGCATGTGCTGAGAGGCCGCGTGCTTCGAGCCCGACGACGTACGCAATGTCCAGCTCCGCGAGCAGCTGCCCGCGGCCCGTGAGATTGCCGGCACAGAGAATCTGGAAGTCGTGGGTGGTGGTGTGGCCGGAGAAGCCGAGGTTCTGGCGTCGCTGCCGTAATATCTCGTGCAGCACGGCAGTGGGAATGCGGTTCGTGCCGAAACCGCCGGTGGCGAAGTAGTCGCCATCCTTCACAAAGCGCTGCACGGCCTCGGCAACGGTCATCACCTTATCGATCAGCCCGCGCGGCTTCTGGGCAAACGCGGCCCGGGCTGCATCGGCATCCGGCGAAGTGAACAGCGTGGGTGTCATGTGAATCGCCTGACAGCCGGCAGTGCCAGCATGAAGCCGCTACAAGCCTGCAGCATGAGAAAGGGCCGTTCCGGGGCTCACGCTGCGGGCTGACCCATGCCTCATCAGCGCCGTTTGCATTCACGCAGGATCTGGCGGAAGCGCGGATCCTTGCGGATCGATTCGAGATCGCGGTCCTCCTCCATGTAGCGGAAGTCGTCGTAGCCCAGTTCGATGGCGCGTTTAAGAGTGACGAACGCGAGATCGGGTTGCTTCAGGAGTGCATAACGGCAGGCGAGGTTGTAGTGCGCCGTGGGATCGTCCGGGCGAAGAGCAACGAGCTTCTTGTCGACGGCGAGGCCATCCTGCAGGCGGCCCTTCACCGTCATGTTGCTGGCTTGCGCTCGCAGCACTTCGGGGAACTCGGGGTCCGCTGTGAGGATGCGTGTGAAGAAATCGAGTTCGAAATCGACCTGGTTACGGTCCGCCAGGAAGGCGAGCACCGAGCCGGGTGGAAAAGCATCATCGGACATGGTGGACGGACGCTTGCTGGAGTGCGGCATGGTGACGACCTGCCGATGCGGCGATTGGAGGACTGATCAATTGGGCAGCGAGTGAGAGGCGATTCCCGCGAGCCCTCCATTCGATTATATGCAGCGCAGGGCATGCCGAGCAAACGTGTGGTGGGAGAAGATTTTGCTTTGCCGGTCCGATTGTGCGGGCCAGGGGAGCATGCAAAAACCCGCCGTGAAACGACGGGTTGAGTGGCGTGCTTCACGTCACGAAGTGTGGCTTACTGATCGTCGAACTTCTTCACCTGACCCTCAATGTACTTCTTGAGTGCCGGGCTATCGTTTTCAGCGGCGGCGAGTGCCTTCTTGCCGTATTCCTGGGCCTTGGCCTTGTTGCCCGCGGCGAAGTACGCGTTGGCCAGTCCGAGCACGGCCTGGGCGTCCTTCTCGCCGGAGATCTTCACGCTGGCCTCGGCCGCGTTCACGGCGAGCATCAGCAATTCCTTGTTGTCCTTGGCCGAACCGAGACCCATCGCCACGGTTCGCAGCACGATTGGGTCTTCCTGCTTCAGGCCCTTGGCGATGAGCCCTTCCGCGAACTTCTTGGCTTCCTCGGTCTTGCCCGACTTGATGAGCATGCTGAGCTTCGCACCGCGGAAGTATGGGATGTCGTGCAGTTCCGGGTACTTGGCTTCGAAGTCAGCCAGACCCTTGAGGCCGGCTTCCGGGTCGCCGTTGAACGACTTGAACACCGCGGTCACATCCTGCTCCACCTTCTCCATCGATTCCATCTCGGCCGCACCCTTCCAGGTGCCCGCGACCACCCTGGGCAGCACGAGATCGAGGTACATCGGATGGCCAATGTAGGCGATCTTCGATTCCTGATCGACCACGAAGCAGCAAGGGATGCCATTGCGTCCCGCGGCCCGCATCCAGGCATCGTTGGTGTCGCGGTCGTCGGCGTAGGCGAAGGTGTAGCCGAGTTTCTCGCCGCGCTTCTCCACGAAGGCTGCGACCTTTTCTTGCGTATTGTTCGCGTCCTTGGACGAGAAGCCGATGAAGGTCACGCCCTTGTCACGCAGTTGTTGCTGCATCTCGGCCATGTGCGGCATCATCACGATGCACGGCCCACACCAGGTGGCCCAGAACTCGACCACATAAACCTTGCCCTTCTCGAACGACTTCACTTCCTTGCCCTGCAACCACTTGGTGGCCATCAGAGCCGGGGCGGCATCGCCGACCTTCAGCGTTGGTTCGGCCTTGGCCTTTGGTTTCGGAGCTGGCTTCTCGTCGTCCTTCTTGGGCGGCTGAATCTTCGTGGCAGGAATGGGTGCCGGCTTCGGCTCATCTGCCGTCGCGGCAAAAGTGAGCCCGACCAGCAGGCTCGTAACTAACAAAGTGCGCATCGGAACCTCGAGTTAAACAGGGTGCGCGAGAGGAAACATGACCACTCTGCTAATGTATCCAACACCCACAAGAGTTGAAGCGTGATTCTCCTATTTCTCATCACAGGGAGCTACCAGGGCAGCGGCTTCCCGAGTTTGAACAAGTCGTTGTCTGCAGAATGCCAGACTTGAGAACCGGATGCGTGCTCTCATGTTCTTCCTTCCAGACAGATGACATGTTTCTGGTGGAGGGGGGCGGGGGTTTGCACCGGAATCAATGAGAACCCCGACATGCAGCGGTAGCGAGCGCGTCGGCACGGGAAAGTGTTGGAGCCGCCAGCCGCCACGCCGCCGCCCAAGTGGGCTTCCCCTGACGGAACGCGGCGCGGTAGCGTGGGCGAGCGGTTGGCAATCGACACGATCTTCGCATGGATGCGACGCATGGACCTTCCTCGTTCCAACTGGTGGATCCCCGCAGGTGCCTTGCTGCTTGCCGCGGGTTATCTCCCCACACTTCGCACACCCTTCGATTTCATCGACGACGGCAACCTCGTGTATCCCGCCGCGGCGGGCACCAGCTTCCAGGGGCATGTCGCGCTCTGGTGGGAGAAGGTGCAGGCCAACTACGAACACCTCGGCCCGTTCCGCCCCACGCTCTGGATGCACTGGCAACTCGAAGCCAACCTGTTCGGCGGCGACCCCCAACTCTGGCGACTCGCCCGCTTCCTCTGGTGTGGCCTTGCCGCTGGGATGCTTCTCTGGCTCTTCCGCGAACTCGGCATCCACCCCGTGGCGGCACTGCTCGCCGGGGCCCTGGCCATGTGGAACCCTTACCGCAACGAGATCTGGACCAGCCTCACGCTCGGCGAAGGCGTGGCCATGCCGTATGCACTCTTTGCCCTGGTGGCAGCACGCAAGGCGGCCAACTCGAGCCGGCCCATCGGGTGGGATCTCGGCTCCGCTCTGGCCGTGCTGATCGCGCTGGGCTGCAAGAACACGTTCATGGCACTGGTCCCCGCCCAGATCGCCTTACGCATGTGGCCCGATGGCCTGACCTTGAAGGAAGCCTGGAAGGCCAATGGCTGGCGCTCGCTGATGCTCGGCGCAACACTCATGTTGCCCGCAGCGCACTTCGTTTACTTCAAGCTGCACTGGCACCCGGGGCAGTACGAAACGCACGGCCCAACACTCGCGCAACTGGGCCGCATCCTTGGCTCACTCAAGGGCGCGATGAGCCTCGATTTCATGGCACTGGGACTGGTGCTGACGCTCGCGGCCGTTTGGATCAGCAGGAAGGCAAACAGAATGGCTAGCGGCCGACGTGAGTCGACCGTTGAAACCGCCAATGATTCGACGAGCGCGAATGAAACGATGACTCATGAGCAGCCGACTTGCGTCGGCCGCTCGCCGGTTATCTGTGCGGTTCTGCTGATTGCTGGAGGTGTCTTTGTCTACCTGCCAATGTCGATGATGTCCGGTCGTTATGCCATGCCGGGTGTGTGGGGGCTCGACATCCTGTTCGCGGTGTTGCTCAGTTCACTCGTGACGTTGCCTGAGACAGCGATGAAGAAGGCAGCACTCGCTGGCGTGGCCGCAGGGCTCGCGGCTGTGATGATTGCAAACGTCGGCAAGCAGGAGAAATTTGCCGCACGGGCCCGGATGCTGTGGGAGGCGGTGCATCATGTGGAAGCAAACATGCCACGCGGATCGAAGGTGGCCTGGATCAGTGGTGATAGCCAGAAGGGTGGCCTGAACATCGAGGAAGGCATCCATTTCCAGTGGCACCTCTATCATCGTGGCCGGGGCGATGTGCAGATTGGGCTCTTCAGCGAGACGGGCCAAGCGCTCGCTCGCACGGAGTTGCCGCAGTTGGAAGGCCAGCCGGATTATCGTCTTTATGGTGTGGTGACAGCGGAGCCGGATCGCTCGTGGGAAACGGAGCGGGAGTTCGTGGCCGCTTTCTGGATGGGGCGAAAGCGATATGATTGTCAGTTAAGCCGCCGCGCCGTGGTCCCGCTGGCAGGCGGCGCGGGTTTGAAGGAGCAGTTAACCGGGCAACTGCTCCAGGAACTGCGTGACCCGATCACGGCCCAGATTCTCGTCGGCCGAGATACTTCCCCGTGAGCCTCTGATGTCCACCACGCCGAGCCACAAGCTCATCCTGCCGTCTGATGCCAACCATCACGGCACACTCTACGCCGGGGCCATGCTCCGCTTCGCACTGGAAGCGGGCTACGCCACTGCCTGGAAACACGTCGGCCCGCAGGCGAACCTCGTGTTGCGCCGCGTCCTGAACATGGAGTGCCTTCGGCCAGTTCCTGTGGGTCTGGTGGTCGAGATACAGGGGACCGTGATCCATCGCACCTCGGCATATCTGATCTGCGGCCTGATCGGCACACCACTCGACGCCGAGGCTGGGCCATGGATCGAGGCGCTGATGGGTTTCGCGCAAGTGGACGACGATGGCAAACTCTCGCACTTCCCGGACAATGTTCCGTCCATCGAGATTCCGGATAACGACATGTGGAAAAAGCTCGAAGCTCGCATGAAGAAACTGCTCCGCGTGCGATGAGGAATCAGCCGTCACCACGGCTCGCCAGCATTATTCTCTTTGGCTAAAGTAATCTCATCGCATTCTCTCCGAGGTTTCGCCGTGGACATCCCTTCCGTGCAGCTTGTTCGCCAGATTGCTCCGCAGCCCATGGTTGCGGATGTGGCTGCGGAAGTGCGGCGGCAGTGGCTAAACTCCAAGACCGCTTCCCGCATCAAGCCCGGAATGAAGATCGCTGTGGGTTGCGGCAGCCGTGGCATCAAGAATTACTTGACCATCGCCAAGGCGACGATTGAGGCTCTCCAGGAACTTGGCGCGAAGCCGTTCGTGGTTGCCGCGATGGGCTCGCACGGCGGAGCCACACCCCAGGGCCAGCGTGAACTGCTCGCCAGCTATCACATCGACGAAGCGCACCTCGGCGTGCCCATCGTCTCGGACATGGATGCGGTGCAGATCGGCACGAATTCCTGGGACCAGCCCGTGTGGTGGGACAAGAATGCCCTGGCGGCCGATGGCGTGGTCACGGTCTCACGCATCAAGCCGCACACCGATTTCCGCGGCAAGTTTGAAAGCGGCATCATGAAGATGCTCGCCATCGGCCTCGGCAAGCGACATGGTGCCGATCAGCACCATAGCTTCGGCACCCGTGGGCTGCGCGACATGATGGTCGAATCGGCCAGGGTCATTATCGAGAAGACCCCCTTCCTCGGCGGCCTCGGCATTCTCGAAAACGCCAATGAAGAAACGGCTCACCTTGAAGTCGTGGATCGCGATCACTTGCTCGACCGCGAACCCGAGTTGCTTGTGCAAGCCCGGCAAATCATGGGTCGATTACCCTTCGCGGCGTTCGATGTGCTCGTGGTCGGCGAGTGCGGCAAGAATTACAGCGGTGCCGGAATGGACCCAAATGTTGTGGGCCGCATGCTCATCGAGGCGAGTCCGGAGGCAGAGACGAACAACCCACGCGTCACCCGTATGGCCGTGCTCGATGTTTCACCTGAGAGCCACGGCAACGGCACCGGCATCGGCATCGCCGACCTCACCACCAACCGCGCCCTCGCAGCCATTGACCCCGCACCATTCCGCATGAACAACCTCACAGCCCGCTTCCTGTGGCGAAGCAAGTTGCCGCTGGGATTCGAAACGGATCGCGAGTGCATCTTGGCCGCAGTTGATACCTGCTGGCAACCGATCGCCGATCAGCTGAAATTCGCAGTGATTCCAAACACGCTCGAAGTAGCGGAGATGTGGGTCTCGCCGGCGCTCGTGGCAGAGGCGAAGGGGAACGCGAATCTGGAAGTGGTGGGTGAGCCGATGTCGGTACCCTTTGATGCGGCCGGGAACCTGGTGCAAGAGCAGCTTTTCCCTCACAGCGTGCGTGCGAAGCGCGAACCTCATTGAAGTTCAACCGCTGCCATTCATCAGGCGGTTCAGGCGCTCGCTGAGTTCATCATCCGCGGCGTGGGTCCAGGCAAACTCGGGTGGCGGTTTGAAGCCACCCTCGGCATTGAGCGCCGCAGCAGGCACCGGGCTCAGCGACGCCACGCCCAGCACGCGGTTGCGGTGCCGCAGTTCGAATCCATTCACACGTCCCAACTCCGCGACTTCCAGCATTCCTGGCGTGAACGCCAGCGGACCATCCGTGATGAGCACGTCCTGCTCCAGCAAGAGCGAGGGTCGTGCATCACCGGATACCACCGCGTGCAATTGCAACCGACAGAGCCCGGCCATGCCCACTTCCGAACTGGTCACGAGAAAGCATGGGCCCACACTTGCCAGTTCCGCGAGTGCGGGCAACTGCCTGACGGCCTTCATTTGCCCCGATTTCTCGGTGATGACGAAGCGCGTGTCAGTCACGCGAAGCGACTTCTCGAAGCGATTCACTGGCAGGCCTTCGAGTCGCTGCGTGCTGAGCAGCTTGCCGCCAATTCGCCAGGTCACCGTCCAGGCACCGACGCGATGTGGATGCTTCGGCGGGCAAGCGGTCACCACCGCTTCACGCGAAGCGTATTGGGAGGAACTCAGCACAACCGGCACGATGAACTCGGCCGCGCTGCGTTCACTGCGAAACACGGCGTCGAGGCCCAGATCCGCGACTGGAGCGAGCACGAACGGGCTCTTCAGGGTGCAGCAGGCGATGAGTCCCTTGCATTGCGAAGCAACGAACGCCTGGGCCGCGACGGTCTGGGCACCGAGGCGCACCGCGACAGTGGCGTTTGTGAGCTTTAAACCAGCGAGAAAGTCTGGAGCGGTGAGGACGGGGATCGCGATACGTGAGAGGAATCGCTGCTTCCAGAGGAGCTCGCCCGTCGTGGTGGCCAGCGGCACGGGAAGGCGGAACAACAACCGGTGGCGATCCTCACCATCGGGCCGCAGCGTCTCCGCGGCGATGGGTTCCGCACCTGGGAAGCGCACCGAGAAATCCGACTTCTTGCGTGCCGAAGGAGGCAAGCGCAGAAGCACTTCCACGATCACTGCATCCGCGTTCCACGGCACGGGCAGATCGTAAAGCGATAACCCGGCTTTCTCGTACCGGGTGTGAACGGCCTGGCCGTGCGGCCGGGTGGTGGAGAGTCGCAGCACGTCAGTCGTTACCCAGTCGAGCCAGTGCTTGATCCAGGGCCACATCGAGATCCTCCCCGGCTTCAGCTGCCGGGATCGTCGAGCAGAACAGGCACTCTTCGGACTTCGCAATCGTGAATCGGAACGGGCGATAGGCTTCGTCGAACACGCCAGGCACACGTTGCAATGTGAACAGCAAACTGGTGAATTCTGCCACAGTCCCCGCAAGCATATCCAGAGTGATGGATGCGTGAAGAGAAGCAATCACCTCGATGCTGGCCTTGCTGGCAGGGATGGTGGTTTCGGCGAGCGCGGCACCGGGATTGGCGTAGTCTGGGGCGGGTGCCTCGGGTGCTTCCGTGACCGTGCGCTGCAAATGGCTGGCCACACAACCGTAGCATGGTCCATTGGGTGTGAACCGATGGACCCAGCCGCCGATGCCGCCACTGAGCACCTCGCCGAGTGACCAGGATTTTCCAGCCTTTCGCATGAGTGCATCGAACGCGTACTTGGCCGCCTCGTTATCGACCGCACAGACGCCGACATCGCATACCGAGGCACGCTCCTCAAAAATCCCCAGCATCGCGGGATCAGTGAGATCGGCGACAAGCACATTCACCTCGACATCCGCCCGACGTTCCCGCACCCACTCGGCCGCGGCCTCGCCCTTCAGTCGCCCGGCTGCACTGGACGGAAACGCATGGCGATGCACGTTGCGTTCCGAGTAGACGTCTGGCTCCACGAGTGTGATGGTCGTGATTCTCGGATCGCGAGCGAGCAAATCGAGCACGACGATTCCACCACTGCCAGCACCGACTTGAAACAGATGCATAACGGTTTGGCGAGCCGTCCCTGTCAGGGATCGGTTCCTTTGCATGGAAGAAACGCTGATGATGCGGCGTAGCGGTCTACTTACTCAGGCCGCTTGCTTTTTTCACTTCGCCTCTGGCAGTGGCCATTCGCCGGTTTCGTGCCAGACTTCGTAGCAGGCGAGCCAGCGCCAGGCGGCTTGCACCGCAAAGATGCAGGTGAACTTCGCGGGATCCCAGCGGCTCGCGGCCCGCGTCGAGCCTTGCCGCCACAAGCAGATCGTTTGCCCCTCGAGCAGGTGTGGGCAGTGCTTCATCGGTGAGACAATTCGCGTCTCGGGCGGCACGGTGGGGTAGCTGGAGAGCAACCGCGTTTCGAGGCGATATGGATTGTGGCACGGCTTCAACGTGTAGCCAAGCACAAGCGAACCCCCGACCCGGGTCACGGCGATGCGGAACCCGGGATCACGGCCCTCGTTGTATTTTTCGATGGCCGGCACCTCGACGGAAAGCATCCGCCGTTTGCCGGCCTCGGTATCCAAAAGTCCCACTTTCAAGATCCCAGGTTTCAGGCTCCAAGTTCCGGCTGTGAACCTGAAACCGGCAACTTTAAATTGCTTCAGTAGTGGCAAGGAACGGATTTAATGGCGTTGATGACCTCTTCATCTGGCACTTCTTCCGAGGTGCCTGCGTAGCTCGTGTCCTTGCGGTCCATGAGCATGGCCAGCCCGCGGTCGGCATTGCCGCGCAGGGCTGAGACAAGTTGACGGCGTTCGATTTCACTCAACGGGCGGAAGTCCATGACGCGATCCTCCACAACGGGCGAGCAACACGAACAATGACGACGGTTCACCGAACCATCGAACGAGACGGAGCAACATACTCCGGCATGACGCGCTTCTGGAGTGTGGGCGTGCCGCCTGCTCCGCAAGTGGCCGAACCCCAGTCAAAGTGTTTTGTCAACCCCGGCCAGTTAACTCGGCCATCAGCAAATAGAGGCCTTTATCGGGCGGGGTATCCGGCAAGTTGGTCTGGAAAGTTTCGTCGCCGGATTCGTAGTAATAGTGCACCTCCTTGCCTTCGATCGTGACCCGAACCGCCTGTTTGGGGTCAGCCAGTCCAACCGACACGGAAAGTGCAGGCCTGGTTCGGCCCGGCACCACCTCGAATCGCACCCGTGTTTGCTGGCGGGCGAGTCGTTCCAATCGCTCCGCATGTTCTTCGATCGTGCTCCAGACCGGTCGCAGGTGCCTGGCAACGTCTGGGCCAATGGTCAGTTCGATTGAAGCTTCACGGTAGCGTTTCTCGCCGTGCGCCAGGGTGTACCAGGAGAACCTTAAAGAGCCCAGTGTCTGAACGTGTGGCTTCGGGTGTTCACTGATCGGCGTGCCACCTGTTGGTTCTCCAGCATCCGCCGTGCCGATTCCGAAGATTCCTTCACCGCCACGAAGCTGTGGTACCCATTCGCGATCGCCCCGGAGGTCGCCCTTGCTTGGATGCCGCAAGCTGCCCGGGTGCGTATGCACAACCCCCAGCATGGCGAGTCGGCGGTCATCCTGTCGCACAATTCGGCTCGCGAACACATGAGCGGGCCCCGTGATCCACACATGGGCTTCGCCAGCGTCGCGATCCGTCGCAGCGGGCAGTGTCGCGAGCACGATTGCTTCATCGGCCCGTCGGACACCCAGGAGCACCCAGCCCGTCTCTTCCTTGCCTCGTTCACTCTGACGGTGCGATTCGTACTCCTCGAATAAGGTTCGGCTCACCTCATCGGTCAGGATTACCCGTGTCAGCGGCTCGAACGGCACCGCTGGCGACGTGCGTTCTCCGGCGACGCGGGCGGGCGGGTTGGTGAGTTCCGCGGCCAGTTTGCGGGTCTCGCGGTAGAGCCGGTTGAACAGTTTCGTCCAGCGGATGCCGTCAATCCTCGCAAGCTACTCGTCGGTCGCAGAAGGGGTGGTGCGGAAGAGGCCGGTCCTGGCTTTGGGGATCGGTCGATTCGCGTCGCCATCGCCAAATGCATCATAACCGCACTCGACGCGAACTCAAGGCCGAGCGGTACTGTTCCAGGAGACCGGATGCGTTCGAAGAGCGCAAACGAAGCGACGCTGCGGAGGTTAGCCCTCGGCAGCGTCGAACGGGACTGACTCGCATTTACCGAGCTACTTCTTGCCCTTCTTGGTCTCGATGTTGAAGTTGGCTTGATCGGTGCCGTCGGGTGTCACCTCGAACTCGACATTGCTGTTGGCGTTCCACTCCGGAGGGATCGGATCGACCGGCCGGCGAGCGGAGACACCATCCGCCGAACCTGTATCCGAATCCTGGCCGACCACGTCGTTGCCACTCGTCATGATGCGGACGCGGTGCTTGCCGACGAGAGCACCGTCCTCGCCGTCCACGCCAATGAGCACGAACCGACCGCTTTCATCGGTGTACGCACTGGAACCGCGGCCCGGGTTTGGATTGCTTTCGGTCGCGATCGGCTGAAAGCTCACGACGGCCTTACCGTAGGGCACACCATCAATGCTCACGACACCCGAGACTGGGACGAACTTGGGCCCAGCCGAACAACCCACTAGCAGTGCGGGAAGAAAACCCGCAGCCAGGAAACGGAAACACTTCATGAGCATCTCCGTTCAAGGAAGGACGGCGGCTTCGCCACCCGCCATCGTGGCCATGTTCTGCAACAGGTTGATGTCTGCACTGTAACTCACGAAGCGAATCGAGCCGTCGCCCAGCGCGAAGTTGGCTCCGTTCGTGTGGTTGCTGTTAAAGCCGCGCTTGCACAGTTGATCGCCATAGAGACCTGGCGTGGCGGCACATTTGGCATAGTCAGAGCCGAACAAACGGCTCTCGGCACCGATCGAAGACTGGTTGTAGGAAGCGTAGGTGTAGGCCCAGAACGTCCCGCGGCGAGTTGTGGTGTGTGTGGTATATTCACCCACCATGAGGGTATTCGAGAGGCCATCGGTGGCGGAGTTCAGTCGCTCAGGACCACCCAGTTGGGCAGCGGCCGTCTGGGCGGGAATGCCATTGAAAGCCGCGCCGGTGGCGTGCAGCAACGAACGATAGGTTGGGTCCATTTTGCCGCCAGGCCAGAGGCCGGGTTCCAGAGCATCCCAGGCTCCATGACCAATCTGCATGTTGGCCTTCCCGCTTACTGCACGATAGCTGCTGTGAGCCCAGTTGCGCGAAGTATCCGGTCCTGAAGCAGGGGCTTCGGATCGCCCGATCTGTGTGTCGGACGGGCATTCGTAGCTGTTGATGCGTTGATTTGCCAGGGCATTATAGTTGGCGGCATCGGTATTCGGTAGTGCCTGATTGTAGCGTGTGTAGAGCGGCCCCTGCTCCATGTGTGGCAGAATCTCGATGGCCCAGTTCGTCCAGAGTGTTTGTCCACAGCAGTTGCCGCTGTTCATGCCACCGGGAGGCAATGTTCCCACAACATCGTGGTGGTTGTGCAGCGCCAGTGCAATTTGCTTCAGGTTGTTGGAACACTTGGCACGGGCTGCCGCTTCGCGCACTTTTTGCACGGCGGGCAACAAAAGCCCAATCAGAATGGCGATAATGGCGATCACAACGAGTAATTCGATCAATGTGAACCCGGTTTTTCGGCACCGAGCAGCCATCTGGGAGAGACCCACAGCGGACTCCTCACAAGAGAGATGAGATGAAGAAACCAGCCAATCTTTTTTCTGGACGAAGGCGAACCGAGAACGTTACCAAAAAACTGAACGTGAAACGTGAGGTGCGAGCCTCACTCTGCGACCGCGGGCGCTCTAAGCCATAGTTGCAGTTGTTAAAGGATACTCACTTGTCTCTCAAATGTCATGGGAAATTCTGAACGCGTCAGTCTGAGACTCCTCAAAGGTGGGAAGCTGAGTGGGCTATACCATCCCGGAACGGTGGTAAACGCCGACTTCGCCGTGCTTTGGGTGCATGGATTCGGAAGCTGGCGCGGCGGCGAGAAGGCCCTGGCCGTGCTCCAGGAGTGCTCACGTCGCGGCTGGGCCTTCGCGGCCTTCGACTTCCGTGGCCATGGCCAGTCCAGTGGCACGATGCACGACTTGAGAGCGTCGCGCCTGCTTGAAGACCTCTTCGCCATCCGCGACTGGCTTGCGGAGCGTGGCCACACGCGGCTGGGCCTCGTCGGTTCGAGCATGGGTGGTTTCGCGTCTTCGTGGTTTGCGAAAGCTCATTCCGATGTCGTCGGGCTCGTCTTGCTGGCACCGGCGTTCCGCTTTCTCGAACGCCGCCACGAGGCACTCACCGAAGAGCAGCTTGCGACCTGGAAACAGACGGACCGACTCCGTGTGAAGAACGACTGGGTCGACGCCGAACTGGCCTATGGCCTTATCGAAGAACGCGAGCAGTTTCTTGTCGCCGACCTGATGAAGAACTGGAACACGCCCACGCTCATCTACCACGGACTCGTCGATGAAGTGCTCCCCGCGGCAGAGACGCTGGCCTTCTTCGAACAGGTCGCGTACTCGCGTGTCGAGTTGCGATTGCTCAAGGATGGCGACCACCGGCTCACAGCCCACAAGGACGCCATCGCTTCGGCCATCGGCCAGTTCTTCGCGGCACTCCTATAACCTTACCCAGTCGTGATGCCGAGCCGGCCGCTGGAGATCGTCCTGTGCTTCACCTCCGTATCGTGCTTGCCTTTGCCTTCATTCTTGGAAGTGTGGCCGGGCTCCGAGCGGATGGGCCACCGCCGGATCTCGTCGATTATGTGAAGAAGGCGGATGGTGCCTTTGCCTGGAAGCTCGTCGGCAAGTCCGAGACGGACAGTGGCAAAGTGTACGAACTCGATCTCATCTCGCAGAAGTGGCAAGGCATCATCTGGTCTCACAAGCTGCAGGTGTTCATGCCCAGGGGAGTGAATCCACAGAAGACGATGGTGCTCTGGAATCAGGGAGGCAAGCCGGGGACGACGAGCCGTTTTCTGGGCATGCAGATTGCCGAGAGAGTCGGTGCACCGGTGGCGTTCCTTTTCGGCATACCGAACCAGCCGCTGTTCGATGGCAAGCGCGAAGATGCGCTCATCGCCGAGAGTTTCGTGCAATACCTGGCGACCAAAGATTCCAGTTGGCCGCTGCTCTTCCCCATGGTGAAAAGCCTCGTTCGCGCGATGGATGCGTTGCAGACGTTCGCGCGTGAGGAATGGAAGTTCGAGGTATCTCAGTTCGTGGTCACCGGTGCCTCGAAGCGAGGCTGGACCAGCTGGCTCACCGCAGCCACGGGCGATCCGCGCGTGAAAGCCATCGCGCCACTCGTCATCGACACGCTCAACTTCCCCGTGCAGATGAAGAATCAGTTGGGGGCATTTGGCAAGCCGAGTGAGATGGTTCACGACTATGTCGATCGCAAGCTAATTCCGATTCCCGACACAGTCGAGGCCAAGAAGCTCTGGCAGATGGTCGATCCCTGGGTCTACCGTGATCGGCTCACCGTGCCCAAGCTCATCATCAACGGAGCCAATGATCCTTACTGGCCGCTGGACGCACTCAATTCGTACTGGGACGATTTGAAGGGGGACAAATACGTGCTCTATGTGCCAAACGCGGGTCACGATCTGCGTGAGGCTGACAAGGAAGGCAAAAAGGAACTGATCCCTTTGCGGGCCGTGAACACGCTTTCCGAATTCTGCCGTTGTGAGGTATTCGATCGGAGGATGCCCACGAGCGACTGGAAATATGACCTCGAAGGGGGGAACTGCCAGATCAGCTTGAAGTCGGATCGACCCGTGGTGCAGCTTCGCGTGTGGGTCGCCGAATCGACCACGCGCGATTTTCGCAAGTCGCACTGGACCGTGCAGGTGGGCGATGTGGTGCGACGACCCGAGCAAGGGTTCCGCGCCTGCCTGGCTGAAGCCGAGTACAAGGATGGCAAACGCTCGTTCACACTCTCCAGTCAGATTCACATTCTGGAAGCGAAGCAGTGAGCCGGGCACGCTGGGACTTCACACAGGAACTGAGCCGGTGGGGCCCCCGCCAACTGGCGCATACCGACTGTGAGATCGGGCAGGCACACCACTACTGTGCCCGCGTGGCTCGCACGCACTACGAGAACTTCACCGTCGTCTCGGTGCTCTTGCCCCGGCGGCTCGTGCGGCACTTCCATGCGGTCTACGCTTATTGCCGCTGGTCGGACGATCTTGCCGACGAGACAGCCGGTGGCCAGATCGCACTCGACTTGCTCGCCTGGTGGCGTGGCGAACTGCTCACCTGTTATTACGGCGAACCGCGGCATCCGGTGATGATCGCCCTGCGTGAGACGATTCGCCGCTTCGCCATCCCACCGGAGCCATTCCTGAAGCTGTTAGACGCCTTCGAACAAGACCAACGCGTGAAGCGCTATGCCACATTCAATGAACTGCTTCAATACTGCGAAGGCTCGGCGAACCCCGTCGGCCATCTCGTCCTCTATCTGTTCGAATGCTTCGACACCGAACGTGCCGCCCTTTCCGATGAAGTTTGCACGGGGTTGCAACTTGCCAACTTCTGGCAGGACATTGCTCGCGATTACGCCATCGGTCGCGTTTACTTGCCGGAAGAAGATCGCAGGCGATTCCACTACTCCGAGGCGGATCTGGAGGCTAATCACTTCACGCCCGCCTTCGCGGAATTGATGCGTTTCGAAGTGGAGCGAGCCCGCAGTTACTTCGCTCGCGGTTCGGCGCTGCTCCCGCTGTTACCGCACAAAGCGAGAATCGATGTCGACCTGTTCATCCGCGGTGGCCAGGCTATTCTCGATGCCATCGCGTGCAACGGATTCGACGTATGGAACGCCCGGCCCGAAGTGACCAAATGGGCAAAGGCCAAGCTGTTGCTCGGTGCGATCGGAAGGAGTCTCAGCAACAACCGCAAATCCTGACCCGTCGGCACGGAGAATCGCCCCACTTCACACGAGGCGTGCTGTCACACGTTCGCGCTCGAGATGGGCAAGCAACACCTCGGCTTCTCCCTTGCTGAGCCCATCCGCGATCGTGAAGGGTGTGGTGGCCAGCACGGCCTCGGCCTGTTCGTGATCGCAGTGGCGACTCGTGCGCACCATCAGGATCAGAGCGTCACGAGCCGTCACAAGAAACTCTCTCACCTCGACGGTACGATCCTGAGGCACTGCCTCGCGGCGAAGCAATCGTTCGAGGTCTGGCAGAGCCATGAACGCTGTGATGCGGTCTGCGGGCTGCAAACGATGCCCCGGGATGGCTCCGGGTTCACGGTCCCCGATGGCCACAGTCAGGAAGCGATAATCGATGGAGGCCGCTCGCAGCGACTTCCCGGCGAGGCAGGGGTCGTTTTCCTGCACCACGAACTCAATCAGCGCGAGCGTGTGCCCGGCCACGGTGATGAGCGTCTGCACGCGATCGCCGAAGAGTGCCGCCGCGAAGGCGGGAGCGGCCAGGGTGGGTATCGAGACGGCGTACTTGATATCGGCCGAGTCGCGAACCGCCTGGGCGAACTGCGGATCGGCGAGCCGCACCACCACACGCGATTTCGGATTGAATTCCTTTACGAGCATGGCAATTTCAAGGTTGGCGAGTTCGGAAGAACTCGAAGCGATCACGGCCTTCGCCGTGTCCGCGCGAGCCTGACGCAGTGTCTCGGCGATGGTGGCATCACCCACGAACGTGGGCACGCCCTTGCGGCGACAAGTGGCGATGAAGGGGTTATCGTTGGTGCGGTCGATGGCGACGACGCGTTCGCCGAGTGCCACGAGTTCTTCCACGGCGCGGAAACCGACGTTGCCGAGTCCACAAACGACGACGTGACCACCATCGGGGACACGCCGCACCTCGAGCGCTCCGCCGAGCCGGGCCCGGATCAGATAGTTTGTGAGAATGGCCGTGAAGCCCGCCACGAGTGCCGCCCCGGCCAGACTCAGCACACTCAAGAAGATCTTGGCCCACTCGGGCTGATCCTCGCCGTGCAGTTCGCTCCCGGCCGCCGCAATGCTGACCGTGTTATAAAGTCCATCGCCCCAGTTCGTCTTGAGCCCATAGCGGAAGATGAGCGTGCTGCCGAGCAGGGTGAAGAAGAGCACCGGCGTGATGATCTTCACGGAGAGATCAACCTCGGCGAGGGTGCGGCGAGCCGTGCGAACCCAGCGGCGAACGGCCCCGGCCCAGCGGACGCCAGCCAGGATCTCGCCACGCGAACGAGCCAGCAAGGGCCGGAGGTTCGCTGGCGCTCCCGTTACGATGAGCCGATCGCCCGGTGACAGTGCGGTGTCACCCGGAATATCGAGCAGTAGCGGCGGTGTGGTGCGACGCAGCAACGCCACCGGTATAAACCGATGCAAGGCGGCCACTTCGCGAACAGTTCGGCCGGCGATTTCCGATTCCGTGGTCACAACCAGTTCGGAGACCTGCTGAGGACCACTTTGGAGTTTGAAAGCCCCGATGGCGTCGCCTGTGGCGGCGGTGAGGGCAAGCACGGGTGCGGTGAGACCGGAAACGCTGAGGGCCACCGTATTCTTGACAGCCGAGCCAAAGCGAGCGATGAGGTTCTGGTTGAACATTCGCACCACGACGCGGACCTCGGAATTGAGGCTGCGGACGCGGAGGGCCGTCGAGATATTGACGAGGTCATCGCTGGTGAGGATGAGCACGCCGCGGGTGTTCTGCACGCCAGCCCGTTCGAGCACACTGGCCTCGCGGCAATCACCTTTCACCGCTTTCACGCCCGCGAGTCGCGGATCGTCTGGATCGAGGTGCGTATCGACAACCACGACAGATAGCCCCGCAGCGCGAAGCGAATCAAATACCCGCCAGCCGACACGCCCCAGACCACAGACGAGCACGGGCCGTTCCACACAATTGCTCCTTCCGGTTGCAACGAGCACGAAGCTCACGTGATAATAGTTTGGAGATGGGAGTTGAGCTTCAGCGTCGCCGGCTGAATGCTCATTCCGTACTCCGCACACTTCATTACAGTGTTATTCGGACGGGCTGCGATGAACTTGGATGACAAAGTGTGTTATTGCTTTCACATCTCGCGTCGCAAACTCGTGAACTGGACGCGACTGTACGAGCCAAAAGTCGCGAGCCAGCTTTCGATGTGTGGTGGAGCCGGCACGGGCTGCGGCTGGTGCATCCCTTTTTTGAAACAAATCTTCCGACAGGCTGGGGAGGGCGAACCCAGCCTCGATGTCCTCACACCCGAGGAGTACGCTGCCCGGCGAGCAGACTACGTGAAAGCCGGCAAGGGCACGCCACCACCGGGTGCCGAACCAGCGAAGTGAATGGCCTTACCAATGAGCGGGTAGTTTCTCGCTTCGCAGCCACGCGGTGTACCAGAGGTCCAGTGTCAGTTGTGCCCCCGCCCGGCAACGGGACAGCACAAACGCCCGACATTCCTCGGTTGGATTGTCGAGGGCTCCTGCTGCGTCGAACGCATAACAGGCGTCGATGTGCGTGTGCGATTCAGCCAGGAACTTGTTCACGTGCTTCCAGGGATCATCCAGCTTCTTCGCCTCCAGCCCCCGGCAAATCTCTTCGGGGGTGATCTTGAACTTCTCCGGGAAGCTGTCCAGCTTCGCGTGAATCCCTTTCTGCTTCACCGTGCCATCGGGCTGAATGCGGCCGTCGTAGTCGCGCGTGGTGTGCAGCGGCATCGCCGCATCGCCGGTGTAGTGGCAGAGCACACCACCATATAGCAAGCACTTCATCGGCACCGCCGTGTTGTTCGGCATGTGGCGATAGTCTGCGAACGCAATCGTTAACCGGTCGTAGTTCTCCAGAATCGCATAAGGGAGCAATCCAATCTTGTTCGGCTCCTTCTTCAAATCAAGGTAAACGAGTTTCATGCCATCGAAGCGGTTGGTGCCAGGCAGCTCCTTGCCGTCGAGATCCTCAGCATCCAGGAAATGATTGCCTTCCTCGGCACGACGAAGGAAGGTGGCCTCGCGGTTTTTCCAGCGGTCCGGCTCCACTGCGAAGTGGGCCAGGTGCTTACCACCGCGGCGATAGAAATCCGGCATCTCGTCCGGCAGGCGTGCAGCCGCTGCTTCTGCAATCGACTCGTGCCCACCGGCCCACCACCCGGGGGCAATGCCAATCACAACAAGTCCCAATGATAAAAGCCCCGTCAGGGGTACCGCGTACCGCTTCATCGGAAAGACTCCATATTTTTCGTGGTTCATGAAACGGGTTCAGTTTACCCGGCTTTCCCAGTCGTAAGGAATATTCCGTGTGAACGCATTCATTCGTGTCATCCCGGTGGTCGATAAAAGGATGCCCGGATGTCTACAGGCACGGGTGCGGGCGGGCAGGATGCCCATTCGGCAAGGTGCGGAGGACAGGGAATGTCTCAGTGGGTGCGAACGACGGCACTGTTGCTGATCGGGTTCGGGGCGGTGGCTCCGGCGGCCGGTCAGGATGCGCCGCGTGCCCCGCTGGCTCCGAGTGCCCCCCCGGCGAGCAGCTACCGCGAACCG
>JBGSZR010000278.1:0-18747 GCA_041750275.1 Gemmataceae bacterium | reverse complement strand
GCTGGTCGCAGCGGGTGGTGCGGGTGAAGGGTTTCTGATCTTCCTGGACGGCAAGACGAAGAAGCCATTGCGTCAGGAGAAGCTCCCGATGCACACCCACGATTTCGCGATGAGCGACGATGCGAAGTTGTTGACCTGCGTGGGGCACAACAAGATGGTGATTCAGCAGCTGGGATAATTAAACCCGAACCCGCCCTCTTGCGAGGGCGGGTTCGTCACGTCATCGTGATCCACGTTATTCGTTAGTTGCGTTAGCGAGCGGGCGAGAAAGCACGCTCGAAACACGCCAGCGGCGCATCACGGGGTCCTTCGAAGCTCCGATCACCCACTTCCCATCCGGGCTGAAGGCCACGCGGTTGACGCGTTCGCTGAAGCCGCCCAGCTCGGCGAGTTGTTTGCCCGTCGCAGTGTCCCAGAGGCGAATCGTTTTATCCTCGTGGGCCGAGGCGAGCACGCGTCCGTCGGGGCCGAACGCCACGCCGGCCGTGCTGCATCCGGGATCCATACTCTGCAATTCCTTCCCGGTCTCGACGTCCCAGATTCGCAGACCGCTGCGGCTCGTCGCGATCAGTTTGCCATCCGGGCTCACCGCGATGGCCGATGTAGCACTTTCCTCGGGGAACGAGCGGACGAGCTTGTAGTTACTCGTGTCCCAGACTCGCACGCCGTCGCTGCCGGTGGAGGCGAACATGCGGCCATTCGCGAAGTAGCGGACTTCGCGCAATTCGCCGGCATGCCCTTCCAGCGTTTTCAGCTCTTTGCCGCTCACGGCGTCCCAGAGTTTGAGGGTCTTGCTATCGGCCGTGGCGAGCGTTCTGCCGTCGGTACTGAAGGCGACGCCCCAGATCAGTTCCGGGTGATTGAGTGCAAGATCCGCTTCCCCCGTGGCGACATCCCAGGTGCGAACGTTGTAGCCTTCGATGGAGGCGAGTTTTTTGCTATCGGCACTGAAGGCCGCGTCCCACACCAGGCCATCATGGGCCAGTTTCCTGATCTCTTTGCCCGTCAGAGGATCCCACAAACGGACGGTGTTGTCGTAGCTAGCGGAGGCGATCAGCTTGCCATCCGGGCTGAAATTAACTCCATTCACCTCGTTGGTGTGTCCATCGAACTTCAAAAGAAACTCGCTGGGATACGCGTCCTCAATCGCTTCCGCCTTGGCCAGCGCTGGGTTGTCTTCCTCCGGGTCGACGGCGAGCGACGCGGCATACCATTCCCAGGCTCGCTCGGCGTAGCGTTGTTTTAAGTCGCCTTTTTCTTTGGCACTCAGGTTGTTCCACAGGTCGCCCACCGCAGCGCGGGCCCGGGCACTCGTGGGGTTTTCGAGATCCTTGGCAGCCGCGATCTTGACGCCAGGATCGGATGATTTCGTGAGGTAGGGCAGGCCGATTTCCCACTTGGCACGGACCAGAGCCCAGAAGACGCCGAGTGTGTCGTTGGCGTTCGTGTCGTCGGGATCGTCGATAAGCTTGGTGGCGGCGCGGTCGAGTTCCGCGGTGAACTTCTCCAGGCCGCCAGCATCCTTGATGAGTTTCTCGTCCTCGGCACGTTCAGCCGCCTTGAGTGCAACCCGGCCAAGCCGGGCCGTGCGATTGTAGTCCTGGCGATCGAGCGTGACGCCGGCTGTCACCATCGCGAGAGGCACAATGCGAGCGGCGTCCTTCGAAGACAGCGTGGACGAATTCGCAAGCGGCTCGAGTGTGTCGAGAATGAGCGCCGTCAGCTGGGGATCCGGGATGCGGAAGCGACTATTCAGCTCGGCGAGTGCTGCCAGGGCAGTCCCGGCGTCGCCAACCTCGGCCGCGAAACGACGCGACTCGAAGAGTGCAGCGAAGATGAGCGGCGGAGTGTTCTGATCCGAGGCTTCACTGAGTAGCTTGCGCCCCAGTGCCCGTTTGGCAACCACATCGGTTGCGGATTCGTAGTCGTCTGCATACTGTTTGCGGATCGCACCGACACCTTCCTCGATCCGCAGTCGGGCAGGAATCGGCAAGGGCCCTTTTTCCTGCCCCGTGGCGACCAGCATCGTTCCGATGAACACGACGAAGCAGGCCAGCGTCTGGTTCCTCCAGAGCCGCGGCGATTGCATTCTCATGGGCCGAACCTCGGTTCGTGAGATTGGGACTGATATAAACAGTTCAATGCAGCGTGTTGCTCCGCATTCTAACCCGCCCATTCGACCAAACAAGCATGCAGAACGCGAGTGCGAAAGTGCCCCGACCCCGAATCGCTATTACCCTGGGCGACCCGGCCGGCATCGGCCCGGAGCTGTGCCTGCGACTTCTGGCCGACGACCGCGTGCGAGCCTTCTGCGATCCTGTGATCTATGGAGATTCTGGGGTGCTGCAGCGCGTGTCCCGGCTAACAGGCCTTCCCCACACGGATGCAATCCATGACCTCAATGCCATCGATGCGGACCGGGTGACGCCCGGAACAGTGTCGGCGGCGTGTGGGAGAGCGGCGTTCACCTATTTCGATTGCGCCATCACGGACGCACTGGTGGGAAAGGTCGATGCTATCGTCACCGCTCCCTTGAACAAGGAGGCACTTCACGCCGCAGGCTATCCCTATCCCGGTCACACCGAGATCCTGGCAGCGCGAACCGATGCCGCCCGCTCCTGCATGATGCTGACCTCCGAGCAAATCACGTGTAGCCTCGTCACCGTTCATGTGGGTTATGGTGAAGTGCCCGCTCTGCTCACCGAGCAGCGCATCCTCGACACCATTGAACTGACAGCCGGCGCGATGGAACGCATCCGGGGCCGTCGACCGCGGTTGCTCGTGTGTGGCCTGAATCCACATGCCGGGGAGCACGGACTGTTTGGCGAACGCGAGGAAGAGCGCATCATTGCTCCCGCCATCGCCGCCGCGCGGGCGAAGGGATGGGCGGTCGAGGGGCCATTGCCACCGGACACTGCCTTCTTGCCAAAGTATCGCCAGAGCTGCGACGCATATATTTGCATGTACCACGATCAGGGACTGATTCCGCTCAAGGCACTTGCCTTCGAAGATGCGGTAAACGTCACGCTCGGCTTGCCGATCGTGCGAACCTCGGTCGATCACGGCACAGCGTTTGATATCGCCTGGAAGGGACTCGCTGATCCGTCGAGCTTGTTCCAGGCCGTGAAACTCGCCGCACAACTGGCATTTCCCGCGTGACAGCATTCGCGTTCACGTCTATCGTGTGGCTTCCTTTCCAATCATCGCTTTTCTGTGGCGGGAGATTTCTCATGCCGTTTGTTCGCGTGGCGTTTGCCGCCGTCTTCTTTGCTTCCTGTGTGGTCGCTGCCGAACCGTCGCGCGTGGTGCTCGATTCGCTCACCGCACGTTGCATCGGTCCGGCGAACATGGGTGGCCGTGTTGTGGATCTCGCCGTCGTGGAAAGCAACCCGGACATTTATTATCTTGCCACGGCCGGCGGCGGAATCTGGAAGACCTCCAACGGCGGTGCAACGCTCCAACCGCTCTTCGATGCCCAGCCTACGATGAGCACGGGGGCGGTAGCGGTGTGCCAGGGCAAGCCCGATGTCGTGTATGTCGGCAGCGGGGAAGGCAACCCACGCAATAGCGTCTCGCCGGGCAAGGGAGTCTTCAAGAGCACCGATGGCGGGAGAACGTGGCAGCACTGTGGTCTCGAAAAGACACAGCACATCGGGCGTGTGGTTGTTCATCCCACGAACGCGGACATCGCATACGTCGCTGCAATGGGCCACTTCTGGGCCGCGAACCCGGAACGCGGACTCTACAAGACCATGGATGGCGGCCAGACCTGGACGCTCGCCAAGTTCATCGACGACGACACAGGCTTCATCGATGTGCAGATGGACCCCGCCGATCCTGAGACACTCTACGCCTGTGCCTGGGCCCAGCGCCGCGATGCATTCTCCGGCGGCAACCCGAAGTCGATGACCAGCCAGACGGGTGGAATCTTCAAGACCACGGACGGCGGCAAGACCTGGGAGAAACTCGGCGGCGGGCTGCCGGAGAACGCCTATGGCCGCTGTGGCATCAGCATCTACCGCAAGGATCCGAAGGTTGTTTTCGCCGTGGTGCAGACGGAGAAAACCACCACGACCGTGACCGGACAGGTTGCCACGCCACGGGATAAGGATGGCAAACCCGGCAAGGTGGGTGCGGTCGAAACGGGCGGCGTCTTCCGCTCGGACGACAAGGGCAAGACCTGGAAGAAACTCAACGACCTCTGCCCGCGTCCGTTCTACTATGGCCAAATCCGCGTCGACCCCACGGACGACCAAAGGCTGTTCGTGCTCGGCGTCGCTTTTTACACCTCCACCGATGGTGGTGTCACGTTTGCCTTCACCCGCTTCCCGCAATCACGCCCCGTTCACGCTGACAACCACGCTCTCTGGATCAACCCGAAGAACCCCGATCACTGCATCCTCGGCAACGATGGCGGGCTCTATGAATCCACCGACCGCGGCAAATCCTTCGTCGCCAACCGGGGCCTCGTCATCAGCCAGTTCTACGGCGTCGCTGTCGATTCGCGCACGCCGTATCGCGTTTACGGTGGGCTGCAGGATAACGGCAGCTGGGGTGGCCCCGTCGCCACACCGTTCGCCGATGGCGTCACACTCGCGGACTGGCGACGCATCGGCGGCGGCGATGGCTTCCGGTGTGCCGTCGACCCCACCGACCCCAATATCGTTTATGCCGAAAGCCAGTACGGAGCGTTGAGCCGGGTCAGCCTCGGTGGACCCAAAACCGGTGCGAAGTCGATCCGCCCACCTGCCCCCAAAGGTGGGCCGCTGAACCGCTGGAACTGGAACGCACCGCTCGTGCTTTCACCACTTGATTCCAAGACACTCTTTTATGGCGGCAACTTCGTCTTCAAGAGCAAGAACCGCGGCGATGCCTGGGAGAAAATCAGCCCGGACCTGACCCGAGCCCCGAAGGACGAACGCGTCACCAACAACGGCCACACACTCACCGCCCTGGCACAATCGCCGCTCGATGCGGACCTGCTCTGGGCCGGCACGGACGATGGCAATCTCTGGATCACACTTGATGCTGGCCAGGAGTGGCGCGACCTCACCAGGATTGTGCCGGGTGTTTCCGTCGATCGCACCATCTCGTGCATCGAACCCTCGACCTTCGATGCCCGCACCGCGTTCCTCGCCATCGACCGCCATCGCAACGACGATCTGAAACCGTACATCTTCAAAACCACTGACGCAGGAACCACCTGGACGAAACTGACCAGCGGCATTCCCGATGGAGCCAGCGTTTACTGTGTGCGGCAGTCCTCGAAGAACAAGGACCTGCTCGTCGCAGGAACCGAACTCGGCCTCTTTATTTCCATTGATGGCGGCAAGAACTGGAGCCACGCGAACGGGACGTCGCTGCCTGCCACCGTTCGCATCGATGATCTGCAGATTCACCCGCGCGAGCGCGAACTTGTGGTCGGTAGCCATGGCCGCGGCATCTGGATCATGGACATCGCCCCGCTTGAACAACTCACTCCCGAGGTCCTGAAAGCGGATGCACATCTCTTCGACATCAAGCCCGTCATGCTCATGAAGGAGAAGCAACGCGAGACGGCTCCCCCGCATGGCTTCACGGCTCCGAACCCCCCAGGCGGCATCGTGGTGACGTACCTTCTCGGCTCAACGGACGTGCCGCCGTTGCTCGAACTGCGCGACGACACGGGCAAGCTCCTGGGCTTCGCCGGCCGCAGTGGCAAACTCACCCCGGGACTCAAGACCGCAACACTCGAGGTCGAGAAGCCCGGCGACTACACCGTCACCCTCAAACTCGGCGACAAGACCATTGCCACAAAGAAGGTGACCGTGAAAGGCGAGTAAGCTGCCCTGAACCCGCGTCCCCTGTCGCGGTGTCGCTTGCGTGATATCATTCCCGCACGGCTCGGTGGGAGGTTCCGGCTGTACGACCGGGTGCCACGCCAAGCCGACTCGAAGGAATCACACATGGCGAGCGAAGCCGAGTTGAAGGCCGCAGGCGAGAAGTACGTTCCGAAGGAGTACGATCCCGCACTCTACAAGGTGCGTCATTCGTTTGCGCACGTGCTGGCCCAGGCGGTGGTCGAACGATTCCCGGATGCCAGGCCCACCATCGGCCCACCCACGGAGCATGGCTTTTATTATGATTTCGACCTCGAAGCCATGCCCACGGACGCGGATCTGAACTGGATCAGCGACCGCATGCGGCAAATCATCAAGGGCAAGCACGCCTTCAAGGTTCGTGAGATCGACGCCGCCGAGGGGAAGCAACTCTTCCAGGCGAACCCGTACAAGCTCGAACTCATCGAAGGCCTCACCAACGGCCAGGATGAATACGGCAACTCTTCCGCCACGGCACCGCTCTTGACCGTGTATCAGCAGGACTCATTCGTCGATTTGTGCCGCGGGCCGCACGTCGAGACCACACGCGATCTGGATGCCAAGGCCTTCAAGATCATGCAGGTAAGCGGTTCGTACTGGCGTGGCGACGAGAAGAACAAGGCATTGAAACGCTTCCACGCCACCGCCTGGGCGAACGAAGCGGAACTCAAGGATCACCTGCACCGGCTCGAAGAAGCCGCCCGCCGCGATCACCGCAAAGTGGGTCGTGAACTCGAACTGTTCATGAACAACCCACTCCTGGGTTCCGGCTTCCCGATCTGGCTGCCGAAAGGAGCCACTGTTCGCCGCATCCTCGAAACGTTCATCAGCGACTATGAGCGTGCCGCCGGCTACCAGCACGTCTACACGCCGGACATTGCCAAGAAAGACCTCTACATGGTCTCCGGCCACTGGGACCATTATCAGGAGAACATGTTCCCGCCGATGAAGATCAGCGACGAAGAAGAACTCGTGCTGCGGCCGATGAACTGCCCGCACCACATTCTGATTTATCAGTCGCAGCCGCGGAGCTACCGCGAGCTTCCCATTCGCATCGGCGAACTCGGCAAGATGTATCGTTACGAACGCTCCGGCGTCGTCGGCGGGCTGAGCCGTGTGCGTTGCATGTCGCTCAACGATGCGCATCTCTTCGTGAGACCGGACCAGATCAAGGAAGAATTCACCGGTGTGCTCAACCTTGTGAAGAAGGCGTACGCCGATCTCGGCATCACCGAGTACAGTTTCCGGCTCAGCAAGCGCGATCCGGGTGATAACGACAAGTTCGTGAAAAACGACGAGATGTGGAAGTGGAGCCAGCAGCAGCTTCGCGAAGCACTCCAGGAAGCGGGTGTGATCTACCGCGAAGCAGAGGGCGAGGCGGCCTTCTACGGGCCGAAGGTCGATATCCAGGTGAAGGATGTGATGGGCCGCGAGGAGACGCTCTCGACCATTCAACTCGATCCGCACCTGCCCAAGCAATTCGACTTGAAGTACAAGGACGCGGACGATGCCGAGCAACGTCCCTTCATGATCCACCGCGGCGTGGTGTCAACCATGGAACGCATGATGGCGTACCTCATCGAGCTCTATGCCGGTGCCTTCCCGCCCTGGCTGGCCCCGGTGCAGGTCGGCATCGTGCCCATCGCGGATCGCCACTTCGATTATGCAAAGCAGGTGGCCACGCAACTGCTGGCGAAGGACTTCCGCGTCGAGAACGACCTGAGCGACAAGCGGATGAACAACAAGATCCGCGAATTCCAGTTGCAAAAGGTGCCGTATATCCTGGTGATCGGCGATCAGGAGATGGCCGCGAACGCCGCGGCTGTCCGCTTGCGAAGCGGCGAGAATCTGGGTGCGAAACCGCTGGGCGAGTTCATCAACTTGCTCGATTCGGCTGTGAAATCGCGCACCCAGAAACTCGTGCCGTGACTCACGGCTGGCCCTTCTCCACGAGGAGCACGGGCCGCAGAATGCCGCCGAGGAAGAGTTCGCTAATCTTGCGATTATCGACTCGCACTGCGACGACGTTTTCTCCGGGTTTCACCACACCCGTCAGGTCGACCTCGAACGGGGTGCGCCGCGGCACCCCTGGCACCTTGCCCGGTATCAGGGCCGTCGGCTCCACCGCCTTGCCATTGATAAACACGGTCACGCTGACTCCATCGACTTCCGTGAACAGCAGAACGAGCTTTCCAGGCTTCTCGCCGACGCGGAAGGTGCTGCGATACCACAGCACCGCGTTTTCTTCGAGCCCCTGCCTGCTCAGTGTGGCGGAAAACGTGGCCACATCCTTCCACTTCGCATCCTCGAACGTCGCCGAGGCGAACCCTTTCGCCTCACCGTCGTCGCTGACGTCGTCGTGGAATTTCCAACGATCCGGCAGCACTGCGAGCACCTTGTTCGGTGAAGCCGTGGCCGCGAGTCCGCCATCAATCGACTTCGAGAGGAATCGCCTGAGATAGGAGGTGCCGTATTCGCGGTTGGCATAGCCCTTGGCCTCGAGCCCACGGATGCGCTCGGTCATGGCGTCGTAAACATCCTTGGCGCGGCGGAAGTCGCCCTTGGCCATCGCCGCTTCGATCGATCGGTAGTCGAGCAGATTCTGGAATCCGGCCGCGTGCATTGCCACGCGCTCGGCGTAGACCGGATTCGTCTTCGCGGCATTCGCAGCCTGGTCCAGCGACATCTGGCAATTGCGGATGAACTCGGGTGTGTAGACCGCGCTCAAACCATAGAACCCACCGCTATGGCAATCCATTTTCAAGGTCGCCGCGTCAATGCCCTGCCAGTACTGCTTCATGAACGGAGCCGCGGGCCCATAGAACTTCTCATAGTAATCATTCATCACGGCGGCGGGATCCAGCCGCGGGTTGTAAGCCATGCGCAAACTCAGGTAGATTTGCGGGCCATAGATGTACCAGTTCGACAGCACCTCAATGGTCATGTAGGTGAGGCCCTTGTCGGCAAGATAGGGGAACTCGGCCTGGCACGGTGTGAACTTGAACATTGGCAGCGTGGCATCGGCGAGGTTGTACATGTAGTTATAGTAGCCCAGTTTCGGGGCCACCTTCGACCAGCCCTCTGTCATTTCCAGCTGTTGCTTGCGGCTCGGGCAATGCTCGTCGCCAATGCCGTGCAGCCGGCAGTAGCGGATGGGTGCAATCATGGCACAGAGATTTGCAGGCAGCTTCCGTTCCACTGTCGGCGGCTGGGTGTAATCGGCATACACATAAAAACTCAATACCGAATCGGGATACACTTTGCCGATCTTGCGGGCCACCTCATCATAGAAATCAACATAACGATTCGTGACGGCAATCGTGCCGCTCGAAGGCTCTATGGATTTTGGATCATCCTGGGCCTTGCACTTCTCACACTGACAATAGCCGCGGCCATCGGGTGGTGAGATGGATGGATGCTTGGTCCCCTTCTTGATGCTGTCCATCACACCATCGGCGAAGACTTGCCGCACTTCGGCGTTCGAGGTGCAAAGCCAGTCGCCGTCCTTGCGATTGCCGTCGGCACCCATGGCGAAGTACTCGGGATGCTTGGCATACAAACCCTTGGGAATGTACCGACCCCAGGAGTGTGAGTGGCCGAAACTCTCGCCACCGGCACCGTTCCATGCCTTCCACGTCGCTGCTTGCCAGGTCGGGCCTTTCGGATTGCGATAGTGCAATCCCGGCTTCTCGGTGATCGTCTGCGGCTGGATCGAGAGATTGGCCGAGCGCGGGTAGACTTCGCCCAGCGGCCCATCCATGAAGTATCGACAACCGAGTTCCTCCAGGAAACGGGCCACAGCCTTCACGGTCGCGGCATCCGTCTGCCCGGCAATGAGGATGCGGTTCGGCTCCACCACAATGCGGATGCCCTCACGTGAAGGGCTGTCGATGTCGTCCAGTTTTAGGCCTTCACGCACTGCGGCCTTGCCCACATAAATGGGGACGACACCCTCGCTCGACTTCGCGACAATCGGCAACTCGGCATCAGTGATCTTCTTCAGCCAGGCTGCAAGCAGCGTGGCCGCCTGGGCTTCTTCGGCCGAGCCCACGGCCTCCTTCTTCTTGCCCTTCACGGCGGGTGCGGGCTTCGCGTCGCAGACGATCACGGCCAGCGCTTTGCCGTCTTTCACCAAATCTGTGGCGGATGCCGGCGAGGTGAGGAAGGCCAGGCCGAGCGCAATGCCGAGTGCGGATAGGTAACGGGAGAGCATGGGAAGTGACTCCTGGGGAATGACGCTTCGCATCGTACCGGCTCAAGACGCGAAATACACGCCTCAAGTCTGGTGCTATCCTGATGGCATGAACTCTGCGGAGTGCGATCGTGACTGAATCACCTGGCACGAGTTGGTTTCGCCTGAATCTCGCGGCCTTGCCACGTGGTGTTGTGGTCGTGGATGCTTCAGCAAGTGCCCTGCCCTTGTGGCTCGGACCAATTGCCAGTGTTCTGGAGGAACTTGCTGAGAAACTGCCTCGGGAATCACATCCTGAAGTCGCCTTCCTTGGTGACCGTCGCACGCATCCGCTCGACAAGATCCTTGCCGCCCTGGCACCTGGCTCAAGCTTCGACATTGCATCACAACTCGGACGTTTTCCCGTGTTTGGCCCGCTGCTTTGGGAGCTTTCTCACGAACGCCCACGGCCCCTGTTACTTCTCGCCAACACGCCCTTGCTCGATGGCGAGGACTGGGCCGTTCCGGACGTCACTGCCCGCACGCTCGTCTATCGCCTCATTGGAGAGCAGCGCATTTCGTGTGAAGGCTTTCGTGAAGTCGGCCCTGAAACGGACCTCAGTGTGCTCGTCGAACACCTTCGAAATCTCATCCGCAGCCTGCGCATCGGTCACCCGGCCGCACTCGCCACGTGCTGGGATAATGAGGCGTTCTCCTGGGAGGCTTGTGCGCTGAACTGGCGAACGGATGCATCCCTTGAACTGACGGCTGCGTTCGTGTTGCCGCAAAATTGCACCCCCACGGCCGAAGTGGTGCGAGCCGATGGCGTGACACACAATCTGGCACTCGAACCCGCGGAAACACCTGCTGAACCGCTCCCTCTCACGCTCAGCGCGGCCGAGGGAAATGTCTTGAACCTGTGGCGGCGTGGCACACCGTTCTGGTGTTCGCACTGCTCGCGTTCGCACCCACCCGGGCAACTCGCCTGTCATGGTCCGGAAACTGGCTTGGGCCTCTTCCCATCACTGCGAAATCCCGCTCCGGCTTATCGTGCGAAGCTCCATGCCACTGAGTGGAGCCTCGCACCCCTGCCCCGCGGACTCCTCACGCAAGCGGACGGCAGCGTCATCGAAGTGCGACGTCATCGGGAAATGCTTCACACGTTCGAACACGATCACTGGATCGCGTCGGAGCGGGAACCCAATCACTTTCGTGCACTGGATGATGGAGCCTATCTGCTGCACCCCATCGAAGCCAGCCGTGGCTGACACTTCATCCTCGGGCCCTGTCTTCTCGGACGCTACACACATAACCTGAGCCCATCAGGAGGAAGCGCGATGGGGCCCGCGTTCGATCCCGGCACGGCCGGGGAAATTTTGGGATCCATGATCACACCGGCCGTGCTGATCTCGGCATCAGGCACGCTCGTGCTCTCCACCACGAACCGCCTGGGCCGCATCGTCGATCGCGTGCGTGTTCTGCAGATGGAAGCCGAGCACCTGCCGCCTGCGGAACAGGCAGACGATTTGATGGCGGAACGCCGCGAACTCATCCTCGACCAGATCACACGCCAGGCCGAGCGTGTCAGCTTGCTCCAGCACACGGCGACCACGCTTTATTTCGCTATTGGCTTGCTCGTGGCCACGAGCCTGGCCATCGGTATCTCCGCCACGGCCGGCTGGGCTTTCGGCTGGGTGCCGGTCACGCTCGGCATGTGTGGAGCGTCTGCCCTTCTTGTGGGGGCCGTGCTCCTCATCCGTGAGGCACGCCTGGCCGTGCGAGCCACGCTGAGCGAAATGGCATACGTCCAGCGCGTGGTGGCACGCAAAATGGGCCGGCTTATCGTCGCCGGGCACTCAAAACCAATCCACTCCAGCAAGCTCGATGTGATGGTCAGCGACACTTAACGGAGACTTTGCGAATGTCCGAACTGGTGCGTTTCTCGGTGTCGCTTGAAAAAGAGTTGCTCGATTCCTTCGATCAATTCTGCACCGAAGGGCAATTCGCCACGCGCAGTGAGGCGATCCGGCAATTGCTCCGCGAGAAGCTCACGTCCACAGCCTGGGCCAGCGACAGCGCGAATGTCGCCGCCAGCCTCACACTGGTGTACGACCATCACCGCACCCGCCTCACGGACAAGATGCTGGACCTGCAGCACGCCCACGGCGATCAGGTCGTTGCCACGATGCACGTGCACCTCGATCACGATCTCTGCATGGAAGTGATTTGCCTCCGCGGCAAGGCGGCCGAACTTCAGCAACTCGCTTCCCAACTTTGCGGCTTGAAGGGGATCCACCAGGCTCAGCTGGTGGTGGTGCGAGCGGTGGAGGTCGCGCACACCCATGCACACCAAGAACCGCACGCACATCCCCATTCCCATGCGGACTAAATCAGACATTTGGTCCCATTGTTGCAGAGTTGTTCCTGCCGCACCCTGATCTGGGGAATCCTGGCGGCTCGCGACTCAGTCGCCCGACGCTTCCGGCCTTTTCGCTTCGGGAAGAAGCGGGTAATCTGAGCTTCGCACAGGAGGCACCCGAATGAGTGAACCCGCCCCCGAACTCGATGACCGTTCGCCGCGACAACGCCGCGGCACCGAACTGGCACTCGTTCACGCGAACCCACCCGAATCATTCCCGGAGCCGCCGCAGGGGGCCGTGTTGCACCCGCCACCCGCCCACGATCCCAGCCGTGCCCGCACGTTTCTCGGCCAACTCTGGTCCGAGTTCGCACTCGTGGGCCGCATGTATTTTGACCCACGTTATCGCATCAGCCGCACCGCTCAATTCGCGGTGCCGGGCATTGGCCTGTTGCTCGTGTTGAACTACTTCCTCTTTAATGCCTGGTTTCCGGTCATCCCGGTGCTCACGCCGATCACCGAGCGAATCGGTTGCATCGTTTTGGGCATTGCGCTGTACAAAGTAATCGTGCGCGAACTGGGGCGCTATCGCGAAGTCCTCGACTATCTGGCCCGCTTCGGAATCCACTGATGATTCGGCTCGGTGTGAATATTGACCACGTCGCGACGCTTCGGCAAGCACGACGTGGGAAAGAACCGGACCCCGTTGCCGCAGCTGTGCTGGCCTCTCTCGGTGGAGCCGATGGCATCACCATCCATCTGCGTGAAGACCGCCGCCACATCCAGGACCGCGACGTCTATCGTTTGCGAGAGACAGTCACCACGCGACTCAACTTCGAGATGGCGGCATATGAAGAAATCATCGCCATTGCCCTTGATGTGAAGCCTGATGAAGCGACGCTCGTCCCCGAGAAGCGGCAGGAACTGACCACTGAGGGCGGACTCGACGTGATCGCCACCGCGTCCGCCACGCAGGGTGCGGTCGATCGCCTGAAGGCCGCAGGCATCCACGTTTCACTCTTCATCGACCCCGATTTCGCCCAACTGGATCAGTCAAAGAAGCTCGGAGCGGATGCCATCGAGTTCCAGACAGCCAGCTATTCGGAAGCGGTCGGAGCCTTTGCGGTCGCCGCGGAACTCACCAAACTGGAACGCGCCACGGCCCACGCCCGCACGCTTGGCTTGCACGTTCACATGGGGCATGGCCTCAACTACTGGAACGTGTCGCCCATCGTTCGCATCGCCGGCGTCGAGGAGTTGAACATCGGCCATTCCATCGTCTCACGGGCCGTGCTCGTCGGCCTCGAACGCGCCGTCCGCGACATGAAGCAAGTGATGCAAGAACACTTCCCGAACCCGAAGAAGTTCGCGAATTAATTGAGCAGCCTCATCGATCGCTCACTGGCATTAACAACGCAATTCGCGATAATCTCAGTCGCTTGTTTCTCCCCACCGCCAGGGTTTCTCACGTGCTGCGCTGCATCCTGCTTTCCTTCACTGGCTTCATTGCTCTTGGTTCCGCGAGCGCGGCAGACGCACCCTCGAAACAGATGGAGCACCTCGGCCGTGGTGTGGTCGCCATTCACCCGGGTCAAGGCAAGGTGTTCCTCTCCTGGCGACGACTCGGTGATGACCCGGAGTTGATCGCCTTCAACGTTTATCGCCAGAGTGCCGATGCCGCACCGATAAAGTTGAATGCCGAGCCGCTGACGAAGCACACGCATTACCTCGATCAGGCCGACCTGTCTCAGCCAACCGCGTACTTCGTTCGCCCCATCATCGACGGCATGGAGCAACCCGCCAGCAAGCCCTTCCGCTTTACGGCAAACCCGCCAGTCCGGCCTTATCTCATCGTGCCCCTTCAAACACTGCCTGGCCACACCGCCAATGATGCCTCAGTCGGCGATCTCGATGGCGATGGCGAATACGAGATTGTGCTGAAGCAGGAGCAACGGCCGCGCGACAACTCGCAAAAGGGAACCACGGGCGAAACCAAGCTCGAAGCCTATCGCCTCGATGGCACGCTCCTCTGGCGCATCAACCTTGGCAAGAACATCCGCGAAGGAGCCCACTACACCCCGTTCCTCGTCTTCGATTTTGATGGCGACGGCAAGGCGGAAGTGATGTGCAAAACAGCCGACGGCTCCAGCGATGGCGAAGGCGAAACCATTGGCGACCCCACTGCCGATCACCGCAACGACGATGGCTACGTGCTCAAGGGGCCCGAGTTCCTGACCATATTCGATGGCCTCACCGGCAAGGCGCTGGCGACCACCAACTACCTTCCCGAACGCGGCCGCGTCGGCGACTGGGGCGATACCTATGGCAACCGCGTCGATCGCTTCCTCGCCGGCGTCGCCTACCTCGATGGCGAACGACCCAGCGCCGTCTTCAGCCGCGGCTACTACACCCGCTCCGTGCTCGTCGCCTGGGACTGGCGCGATGGCAAGCTCACTCCGCGCTGGACCTTCGACAGCAACGACGGCAAGCCCGGACACGCCGCCTATCGCGGCCAGGGCGATCACAGCCTTGCCGTCGCCGACGTGAACGCGGATGGCAAGGACGACATCATCTTCGGCGGCATGACCATCGGCAGCGATGGCCAGGGGCTTTATTCCACCGGGCTCGGCCATGGCGACGCACTGCACGTCACGGATCTGGATCCTGAACGCCCCGGCCTGGAAGTCTTCAACATCCACGAACACAAGCCCGCAGTCGGTGTCTCCTTTCGCGATGCCCGCACGGGGAAGATTCTCTGGAGCAAGCCGAGCGCCGACGTCGGCCGCGGCCTCGCCATGGATATCGACCCACGCCACCCGGGTTGCGAGTGCTGGGCTTCCGGCCCCGGCCTCGCGGGCTTGTGGAACGTGAAGGGTGAGAAGATCAGCGATCGCAAACCACGATCGTGCAACTTCGGCATCTGGTGGGATGGCGATCTGCTCCGCGAAATCCTCGACCGCACCACGATCAGCAAGTGGGACTGGACCGCCGAGCGCGAAACCACGCTGCTCTCGGCTGTCGGTTGCTCCTCCAACAACTCCACGAAATCGACACCCGCTCTGTGCGCAGACATCCTCGGCGACTGGCGCGAAGAAGTGATCTGGCGAACCACGGACAGCAAGGAACTGCGAATCTATACAACAACCATCCCGACCGAGCATCGCCTCTTCACACTGATGCACGACCCGGTCTACCGCCTCGCCGTGGCCTGGCAAAATGTCGGCTACAACCAACCCACCCACCCCGGCTTCTTCCTCGGTCACGGCATGAATCCTGCGCCGAGACCTAGGATGCGAACGACGCGAAAGTGAAGTACGGCGAACAGCGGTGCGCAGCTCGGCGGAGTCCGAACGGCACAAGATCGCCTCCATTGCCGGCCCGCAGCACCACCTCATCGCGTGGAACAGCGCGGAAGTCACTCATGGCACGGCCCGCTTCGAGCGTAGCCGCAGAAGGGTCAACAGATCGGCCAAGTCGGCCAACCCCTCGGCCTCTGAGCGTTCGGCCACCGTCAACGGAACGCCATCGTCTTGACGGTCGAGCAGCGACTAAAGTCGATCAGCGACGGCAGCTGGAAGCGAGCGAGATCGGCAGGTGGATCAATGGGAATGGTCAGCGACGTGACGAACCTACGAGATGCACTCCCCTCCCAGCATACAAGTCGAGAGGGGAATTCTCTGTTACATGTTCTCGCGGCCCGATGCTCGACCACACTGGAAGTCCCTCTCGATTTGGGACGATCGCCGAATTCCTCGATGGCTTGTTGAAGAAATGTGACCTCGACGCTTCATGGTGCCGGCTCGGTAGGTCGTGGGGTCTTCCTCGAGAACACCACCACCTGCCAAGCCGGGATGTTCACTCGCCAAAGTTCTCGATCATCCAAGCCAGTTCGAGATAAGTTGCCCAGTTGACAATATCAACAGGGACATTCGAGTGGAAACCATTCGCACTCCTGTGATGCAAGGACACGACTCAACCCGATCTTTCCCTCGTGCGGCCTCGCATCACTTCGTTGGCGGCACCGCCCAAATCTGGACCGATCCGTCGTCGCTGCCTGTTGCCAGGTACTTGCCATCGGGGCTGTATGCGATGGCCGTGATCTTTCCGGAACAGGTCAAGGCTGCAAGTTCCTTCCCCGATTCCGCGTCCCACAGCCTGGCGACCCTGTCATTTCCAGCCGTTGCCAACTGTTTGCCATCAGGGCTAAACATCACCCGCCCCACGGATGCTTTCAGCCCCGTGACCGGCAGTGTATCCTTGCCGGTTTTCAGATCCCAGACGCGAACCGATGCGCCCTTATCCGCGATGATGATCCCGGCCGGTGCTCCCGGCCCGCCTGCCGTGACAGGTGCGGCCACGCGCTTGCCGTCCGGGCTCACCGCGACATCGGCCGCCGATGCCCATTCCCCGTACTCCGTCTTCGGTTTGACGGGGAAGCTGTCGATCACTTTCCCGGACTCGGCTTCCCACACCCACACGACTCCCGCCTCCTGCAACTCGCCGCCGGCTCCACTCGTGCCCGCAACGACCAACTTCCCGTCCGGACTCCAGACAACCGAACTACCGGAGGTCGAGAGTTTCTCGGACTGATTGATAAGCTTGCCGGTCACGGTGTCCCAAACGATCACCTTGCCACCGGGCAATCCGTGGCGACCACCCACTGCCGCGACAGACCCCGCCGTGGCAAGCCGCTTGCCATCCGGGCTGAACGCCATCGCAAAGACATCGGGCCTGAATGCGAACTTCTGCCCGCGGTCCAGGATCGGGTCGATTTTGGTCAACACCTTGCCATCCGCCACATTGCGAATGGTGATCTCACCCCAGTAATTCACGGCTACCGTCTTCAGATCTGCGGTAAACGCAACGACGGGGCCACCGTAACCCTCGCGAGCAATCTCGGGCAGGATCGCGGTCTGGCGACCCGTGGACGCATCCCAGATCCGGATCGACCGGTCGTCACTGGCGGTCGCGACGCTCTTCCCGTCGGCACTCCATCTCAAGGCCGACACCGCCTTCATGTGCCCCTTGAGCACAACCGGTTCGGGCGATTCCACTGCAAGCCCACCCTTCACCACGGCCACCAGGCTCAGGGCCGCAACGGCCACACGCATCACACACATCGCTGGCTCCCCCAAAGTGTTAATCGGGCGAGTTGAATCATCAATAGTGTAAGGTAAACGGTCGAGCGACATTCACAGTTCGGAATTCCGTGAGAATTGTTGTTGCAAGAGCCTGAAGAGTAAAAGACGTTTTTCAGGAACAGCACATTCACGGGCACCGCTCGACTGGTTGCGGTTGCTCTAGATTCTCGGATTGCTGCACGCCGTAAAGTCAATCACATCACGGTCGTTCCACGATGTGACGATGATTTCGAGAAGTGCGCATGATTCCTGGCTGGGGTCTCGATGTGTTAGAACCAATGAGAAGTGCGTTCCCACGGCGGACCGTGGGAACGGGAAACAGTCCACGGCTACTTCAGTGAGGCCAGATAGGCGATCACGTCCAGGAACTCAGTCGGTGCCATCACCGCGGCGAGCCCTTCGGGCATGCTGCTCTGCTTGAGCGTCTTGCGGCTCTCGATGTCGGCGACCTTGATGTGTTTCTTGTCCTTGCCATCGAAGATCACCACTTCATCCTTGGTCTCGCTCACGACCAGACCTGACACGGACTTGCCATCGACCGTGTCGATCTTGGTCGAGAGGAACTTCATATCCACCTCGGCATTCGGATCGATGAGTGACTCAACGATCTTGAATTTAGTGAGGCGCTTGCCAACCGGGCCCTTGCCATCGACGTTGCCATCCATCTGCGGGCCGTAGTTCTGGCCCATGCCCTCGACCTGATGGCAGGCAGTGCAGTTGCGCTGGAACACCAGTCGGCCATTGGAAGCATTGCCGCCACGCATGTCCGCGAGTGCTTGCATGGCCTTGTTGCGCTGTTCCTCCGGCGCGGTGTCCTTGCCGAGCAGGATTTGCAGGTATGGCACGGCCTGGGCTCCGCGTGCGTCGGTGGCGATGATCGTGCCAAGCAACTTGCGCTCGGCCGGGTCGCTCCCGAGTTCACCCTTCACAAAGGCAGGCCGCCACGCCTTGAGGTTGGCCGCGAGCGCCGCCTCGCCGGTGTACTGGGTGTAGTAGTCCGCTGGCTTCTTCAGTGAGGCGAGCACCGCAGCCGCGGCCTCAGGTGTCGGGAAGAAGCTGAGACCACGAAGTGCCTCGGTGCGAACGCGCGGGTGCTCATCGAGTGCCGCGGCCTTGAGCAGATCGAACGCACCCGGCACGCGGTCGCGCTCGTCTGCCACGACGCGGGTCGCGGCGGCGCGGGCATCGAACGATTTCGCGGCGAGAACCTGCTTCAGC
>JBGSZR010000277.1:0-15669 GCA_041750275.1 Gemmataceae bacterium | reverse complement strand
CCGAACTGGCCGCCTCCGCCTCCGAACTGACCGCCTCCGAAGCCACCACCACCTCCGAACTGGCCGCCACCGAAGCCGCCTCCGCCTCCGAACTGGCCGCCACCGAAGCCACCCCCTCCGAACTGGCCGCCACCCCCTCCGAACTGGCCGCCACCGCCGAACTGGCCGCCACCTCCGAACTGGCCGCCACCCTGGTTATTGCCGCCCTGGTTGTTGCCGCCTTGATTGTTGCCGCCCTGGTTATTTCCGCCCTGATTGTTCAGGCCACCAAGATTATTGCCGTTGATGGGGCGGGGATTTCCAGGAGGTAAGAAGCCGGGGAAGCCGCGTGGCCGAGAGTTGGGGATTTGGGCCTGCAACACGCCGCTAAGCGGGAGGAGCGAGAGCACACCGAGGCCGAGTGTCGCGTAGGACACTGGGCGGAACAGTGACCGATACATGGTCGTCCTTGCGGGAGGAGTGTGTTACCACGGGTGTCGGTCCCACGGGGCAAAGGGGTGAGCGTGGCGAAATTGCCAGCTCTCGCAAACATTGTCAGAATATCCAATCGATCAGAGACTTCCCACAGCGATTCGCCCCGACTCGCCTTGCCGAGTTAGCGGTTGAAATGCTTTAAGTCTGAAATCGCCGAGTGTGGACAGCGTCAGTCTGTTGTAACGCAGAAAGCCGGCCAGGGGTTTGCAAATGTTTTCATTATCCTGCGAATTACCAGGTGCCGGCCCACACAATTGAGCTCCCCTTGAAGCCACAAGGAATCCCCATGAGCCGATCCCCAGGGCGAAAGCACCTGATTCCCTTGCTGTTCCTGCTCATCCTGGGCGGCAGCCTCCGGGCAGTACTCGTGGCGGAGTCCGCGCCGCTGCCCTCCCGGTTGCTTCAGGAGAACAGGAGCCTCGAACTCGCTTACGTCCCCCGGGATGCGGGGTTGTTCCTCCATGCGGACATCGCCCAACTCTGGTCGAACCCGGTGGGAAAGTCGTTGCGCGACGCCGATCCCAAGCTATTCGCAGAATACCTCGCGCTTGGCAAGCAGACATTTGGTGAGACGCCGGACAATCTCAAGACCATCACACTCTTTCTCCCCAAGGTCAAGCGTGAGAGCGTGAACGACGCTTTCGGTCTCGTGTTGACCTTCCACAAGCCCTGCAATGCGGAGAAGTTGAAGGCGGGTTTCTCCAAAATCGGTTCGAAGGAGCTGCCAGTTCGCGTCATCCAGCCGCACGACCGCATGGTGGTGGCACTGTTCGGGCTCGGGGAAGAGTTTGCCCGTCCGCGGCCGAAAGGAGAAACGGGTCCGCTCGATTCCGCACTCGCCGACGCCGCCGGTGGCGAGCACGTGCTCGTCGCCGGTGCGACGCTTGCCAATCTCCCGTTCGATTTCCGCGATGATGACGTGCCCGAGCCGCTGGTACCGTTCAAACCGTTGTTCCGGGCCGAGTCCATCACAGCCCGGCTCAGCCTGGCGAAAGCGTTCACCCTGGATGTTCGTGTGAAGACCAGCAGCGGTCCGAAGGCGATCGAAGCCGAGCGGGCCCTCAGCTTGCTCGCGACCGTCACGGAGAGTGCTTTTGCGGAGAATGCAGAAGACATCGCCCGAGATTCGAAACTGCCGCACATGCGCGAACTCGTCGCACTCTTCAAAGCGGGTGCCACCAGCGCAAAGCAGACACAATTCTCGACGGTCGGTGAGGAAGCCCGCGCCGTGGTGAAGTTCCCGGCTGATCTTCCCTTCGGCGGCGCACTCTTCGCGACACTGAGCAAGCTGAAGAGCGGCGTTCCCCCCCAGCGCTCGGCCAACAATCTCAAGCAGATCGCTCTGGCCATGCACAACTACGATGCGACATTCAATTCCTTTCCACCTGCTGCGATCTGCGACAAGAACGGCTCGCCACTCCTGAGCTGGCGTGTGCTGATTCTCCCCTACATCGAGCACGAAGCGCTCTTCAAGGAATTCAAGCTGGATGAACCCTGGGACAGCGAGCACAACAAGAAACTCCTGGTCAAGATGCCCACTGTCTACGCACTCCCCCCGCAGAAGCCCGGCGAAACGACCACACATTACCGCGTCTTCGTGGGCAACGGTGCGGCCTTCGATCTGCTGAAAGGGAACCGGATCGTGGACTTCACGGATGGCACATCGAACACGCTGCTTGTCGTCACGGCGACCGACGCCGTTCCCTGGTCCAAGCCGGATGAACTTGCCTTCGATCCCAAGGCAGACATGACCAAGCTCACTGGCACCGTGGTGGACGGTCGCGTGCAGTGTGCCTTCGCCGATGGCTCGGTGCGAACCTTTGATAAAGTGCCTGATCGCAAGACCCTCAACGCCCTCATCACGTTTGGTGGCGGTGAGGTCGTGGATATCCCCTGAGTTGATGAAGAATTGCTGTCTTGATTTGGAACCGCGTTGCCCTTGACGCGGTTCGAACTACACCAGTCCGTGTCGGACACATCTCGTTCCCATTCACTCGCGGAGGAATCGCCATGCGACGCCGTTACTTGCCATTGCTCGGGCTTGGCTCAACAGCCAGCCTTTTAGCGACGCTCCTGCTCTTTTCACCCGCCGCTCGTGTTGAAGCGGTGGAACCGAATCGTGATGTCGCCGCCCAGCCTGCGGGCCTCCCCGCGGATTTGGCTCTGGTGCCGGCCGATGCGGTGGGATTTGTGCACGTTCGCATTGCCGATCTCTGGAAGGACGAAATGGCGTCCGGCTTCCGCTCCACATGGGAAGCAGCCGGGCCGAAGGCGATCACGGCACTCGACAAGATGTTCGTGCCCGCTCCTTCCAGCATCAGCCGGGCCACGGCGTTTGCCCTGCTGGAGCCCGAATCGAAGGAGCCGCTTCCCTTCGCGATCTTTGCCTTCGATGTTCCCTTCGATCCGGTGCAGGTGGTTCGGGTGAACCTGCCGGAAACCAACTCACGAGTGATCGCAGGCAAGGTGGTGTATAGCACACCGCAGATGCCTCAGATTGGCGTCTATTTCCCGGACAAGAACCACATCGTGATCGGTCTGGAACCCGGCTTCGACATCTATCTTGGCAAGCCGATCGCATCGGAGGGCCCGCTCGCCAGTGCCCTCAAACTGGCTGCAACCAAACCCGTGGTTGCAGCGTTGAACATTGCGGCCCTCCCGCTCCCACCCGGGCTGCTCAATGATGTGCCACCGGAAGTGCTGCCGATCTTGAAGGCCCAACAGGTCGTTGCCTCGCTGGAACTGGGTGCTGAGCCCCGAATCGACGTACGTGCGATCTACAGCGATGAAGCTTCCGCGCAGGAAGCTGAGAAGGCCACACGCTCGCTCCTCGAACTCGGCCGCAAGGAACTCGGCAAACTAAAAACAGAGTTCGAGAATAAATTGTTCGATCCGAACGCCAAGAATCCCCGGCCCATCTTCGAACTTCCGGAAACGATGGCCATGGTGTTCGGAATTGGTTCGCTTAACCGACTCGATGGCCTGCTCGCCGATCCGAAACTGGTGACACGAAAAGGCACCGAACTCACCGGCAGTCTGCCCGTGCCGCGTGAACTGATCAATGCTGTGGGTGGCTACGCGGGCATTGGGCTCGCCTTCTTGCTGCCGGCGATCCAGAAGGTGCGAGAAGCCGCGGCCCGCGCGACCAGCTCGAATAACCTCAAACAGATCGCAATTGCCATTCACAATTATCATGACGTCAACAATCAGTTCCCACGCGATATCACAGACAAGACCGGCAAGCCGATCCTCAGCTGGCGTGTGGCCATCCTGCCATATATCGAACAGGATAACCTGTACAAGCAGTTTCGCATGGATGAGCCCTGGGACGGGCCCAACAACAAGAAACTCTCGCAAACACTCATCAAGACCTTTATTTCACCTAGTGAGACACAGCATTTCTCGCCCGACGGCTTCGCCCTGACCAGCTACAAGGGCGTGGCAGGACCTGGCACGTTCTTCGATGCAAAAGTACCAAAGATGAGCTTCGGTCAGGTAACCGATGGCCTGTCGAACACCGTGATGATCATCGATGCCGGCGATCCCATCCCCTGGGCCAAGCCGGGCGATTACATGTTCGATCCGGACAAGCCCTTGCCGAAACTCTTCTCGCCCGGCTCGACCACGATCTTCCAGGCTGCCATGGGTGATGGCTCGGTGCGGGCGGTGAATTCGAAGACAGTGCACGAGAAAAACCTCAAGGCCGCCTTCACCCGTGCCGGTGGAGAGACATTGGGACTGGACTGGTAAACCGCATTCGTCCTCCGAACACTCTTGCGAGCCGCTCCCTGGTGGGCGGCTCGTTGCGTTCTCCAGTTCATTCTCCACCCAGAGAGGGCTGGCGAATGCCTGATAACCGGGTACACTTTGTGCAGATGTGGGTTTGAGCCCGAGCCAACCTCGAGGATCGTGCCATGCGAATGCGATCGAAGAACCGGCAAAGTGGCCGCGTTTTCATCACCCTGCTGACCGGCCTGCTGGTCGGCGGGGTGGTCGGTGGCGGTGCCGTCTATCTGTTTGGCGGCAAGAACACCGGCAAGGGGCACGTGCCAGACCCGTCGCTGGTGAAGGCGGACGAACTGGCACTGGTGCCAGCCGATGCCGAGGGATTCGTGCACATCCGCCTTGCCGAAGGGTGGAAAGATGATGCGATGCGCAGCCTCCGCGGCATCGTGTCCACGGCCGGCCCGGACGCAGTGAACGCCATTGATGAATCGTTTTTGCCCTCGCCCTCGACACTCGAACGCCTGACACTCGTCATGCTTCGCCCGGAAGCGGAGCCCGCGAGGAAAACACCGACCACCGCACCCAAGAAGACTGGCGGCATGCCTGCCCCACCGCTGGTGCAACTCCAGCCACGGCCCGAACCTCCCGAGACTGTGATGATCATGGTCTTTTCCCAGCCGGTGGACGAAAAAGCCATCGTGGAATCACAGGCACTGCCCGATGCGGTCAAGAAGACGGTGAACGGCAAGGAATACTGGCTCTCGCCTCGCAAGGATGGCCGCTGGGAGACACGCAACGGCAGAAGCATCATGGTCGAGGAGTATCGTTCGGAACGAGCGGTTCACTTCGTCAACGACAAGACCCTCATCACGGGCAGCGGTATGGGTCTCGAGCTTTATCTCACGAAAGCCGCTGTGAGTCAGGGGCCGCTCACCGACCCGCTCAAACTCGCCACGGACGGAACGCGACATGTGGTGATGGCCGTGAATCTCACCCAAGACGAAATGAAGACGGAGTTGCGGCAAGACTTGCCCCCCGAGGCGGGGCCGTTCGTCGGTCCGGTGCTGCGAGCCGATGCACTCTCGGCCTCGCTCGTGATTGGCAATCCGGCGAAGGTCGAATACCGTGCATACTACAAGGACGCTGCCACAGCCCAGGAGGCGATGGATGCCCTCAAGGAAGCCGCCAGCAAGGGTTGGTCCGGTGAGGGCAAACCGATTCTGCTCGCCAACGGCCTCAAAGGACGCGGTGGCAAGACCGGACCGCACCTCATCATGGATGCGGTCGATATCGTCCCGGCCCTGGCAGGTATCTCGTGCTTGAACACGATTGAGAAGAGCATCAAGGAAGGGGAGTTCAAGCTCGAAGGAAAGGAACTCAGTGTTGCACTCATCTACCCCACGGTTGGTGACGCGGTCGTGCAAGTGTTCATGATGGCGACCGGGCTTACGGTGCCGGCCACGCAGGCCCGTACTCAACAAGAGCGTGAAGCTGCAGTAAATCCGCCCGTGCAGCCCAGACCCATCCCGCGTCCGCCGATGAACATTCCTGGCCCGAAGGTTGTGACGCCGAAGACGGACGCGCCTGATAATCCCAGGCCGGTCACTCCCAATAACAAGCCACCATCCTTCGAGGACACGGCGAACCGCCTCCGCAGCCAGAACAACCTGAAGATGATCGGTCTGGCGATGCACATCCATCACGATGCACTCGGAGCCTTCCCGACTGCCGCGATCGCGGATGAGGATGGAAAAGCACTGCTCAGCTGGCGTGTGGCCCTTCTCCCGTACATCGAGGAGGCAGCACTCTACAAGGAGTTCAAACTCGATGAGCCGTGGGACAGCGCACACAACAAGAAGTTGATTGCCAGGATGCCGAAAGTCTTTGCCGACCCACGCGGCAAGGCCGAGGCGGGCAAGACCAATTACAAGGTATTCGTGGGGCCCGCGAATGGGCCCAGTTCCGCGTTCACCAGCAACTACTCCAAGGGCCTCAAGTTTCCAACCTTTAGCGACGGTACCTCCAACACCATTCTGGTGGTCGAGGATGACGATGCTGTGGAATGGACGAAGCCCGAGGACATCAAGTTCTCACCGATGCAAAAGGTCGGCGACCTCAGCATCGGTGGCAATGAGAATATCTGCATTCTCATGGGGGATGGCTCGGTCCAGGTCGTCAAGTGGAATGACCTCAAGCCTGACGTCCGCAAGGCGCTGATCACGGCAAATGGTAACGACGACTTGCCACCCGATTGGGATAAGTGAACGTATCGGTTACACTGAACGCGGGCGGTTCCGATTTCCGCGGAACCGCCCGTGTGGCATTGTCGGAGATGAGCATGCTCAGCCGTCGTGAAATGTTGGCCCGTTCGGCGAATGGATTCGGTGCAGTGGCTCTTGCGGCGCTTCTCGCTGAGGATGGCCGCTCCCAGGATGCTGCCGCCGATCCCTTCGCCCCCAAGAAGCCACCTCAACCCGCGAAGGCCAAAAACATCATCTTCCTGTTCATGGATGGCGGCCCCTCGCAGGTGGACACATTTGATCCCAAGCCCGCGCTCGAGAAGTATCACGGCAAGCCGTTCCCCGCGAAGGTCGAACCGACCCAGTTCAATAACGTCGGCAACACGCTGGCCTCGCCCTGGAAATTCAAGCAGCACGGCGAGTCCGGCATTCCCGTCAGCGATCTTTTTCCGCACATCAGCACCTGCGTCGATGACCTTGCCGTGGTGCGATCGATGGTGGCGAACTTCTCCGAACACACCAATGCCAACTACTTCATGCACACGGGCAACGGCCAGCAGGGCCGACCGAGCATGGGCTCGTGGGTCACATATGGGCTCGGCAGCGAGTGCCGCGACCTGCCCGGCTTCGTGGTGCTGGGCAGCGGCATGATCCCGCCCGGCGGCATTGACTGCTTCGGCAGCGGCTTTCTTCCCGCAGCCTATCAGGGCTCACTGTTCCGTCAGGGGGCGCATCCCGTCGCTGATCTCACGCCGCCCGGTGACAGCGCGAAATCCGCCGCCGCCAAACGCGACCTGCTCCGCAAACTGGATGCTCGCGCGAAGGCACGGTTCGGCGAGGTCGATGCCATCGATGCGGCCATTGCTAACTACGAACTCGCCTTCCGCATGCAGACCGCTGTGCCCGAACTTGCGGACATCTCGAAGGAGACGGAGGCCACCCGCGCGATGTACGGGATCGATAACCCCAAAACAGAGGTATTCGGTCGGCAATGCCTGCTCGCACGCCGCATGGTGCAGAAGGGCGTTCGCTTCACGGAACTGCTCTGCCAGAGCCTCGGCCATGACCGCTGGGATCAGCATCAAAACCTCAAGAAGGGCCACGAAGACAACGCACTCGCTGTGGACAAGCCGATCGCCGGTCTGTTGAAGGATCTGAAGCAACGCGGCTTGCTGGACAGCACCCTCGTGATTTGGGGTGGCGAATTTGGCCGCACGCCTGTGGCGCAGGGCAACAATGGCCGCGACCACAATCCATTCGGTTTCACGATGTGGCTCGCCGGGGGCGGCATCAAAGGCGGCACGGTTCATGGGGCCACCGACGACTTCGGCTACCATGCCGTGCAGAATAAGGTGCAGGTCCACGATCTCCACGCCACGATGCTCCACCTGCTCGGTTTCGACCACACGAAACTTACCTACCGCTTCGGCGGCCGCGACATGCGCTTGACCGATGTGCACGGCGAACTCGTCAAAGACATACTTCGATAACGGCAAGCTGCGGCGTGGATGCAGGAAGCTTTTGCTCACACTGGCAGACGCAGACTTCCGGGATCGAGACGCGGAGCTTTGTGGAACCCGATGGAGCGCACACGGTCGTTTCGACTTCGCACTTCCTGAAGTTTCTCCAATCTTTGTTCGGGTTGACATCGTCGTTTGGGTAGGAGTTCATGGCCAAGAGCGGCACGAGTTCGAACGGGCGAACGGCAGCGGGGGCAGACCCCGCTCATGCCGCCGCGTCGCGAACGGCCGACGAAGCACTCGTGGAACTGTTCAACCAGCTTCGCGATGAACTCGTCAGCACGCTGATGTTCGTGCTCGGCAACCTGGATGACGCCCAGGACGCAGCCCAGGAAGCGTTCCTGAAATGTTGGCGAGCCCGCCAGACTCTCGGCGAAGTGCAGAATCTGCGGGCCTGGATTTTTCGCGTGGGTTTGAACACGGCCAAGGATGCACGCCGTAGTGCCTGGAATCGCCGCTCACGACCGCTGCCCGAGGACGACCTGATGCCCGTGGTTTGCGAGGATGCAACCAGTCAGTCGCTCGAAGACCGGGAGACGGTCGACCGCCTTCGCGCTGCCATCCGCCAGTTGCGGCCCGATGAACAGGAAGTCTTCCTCCTCCGGCAAAACGGCGAGTTGACGTACGAGCAAATAGCCGAGGAGCGAAGCACTCCCGTTGGAACCATCAAGACACAAATGCGAGCGGCCTTGCAGAAGCTCCGAAAGGTGTTGAATGTCGAAGAGTCGGCTCCCGTGACGAACGAAGTGCCGATCGAGCTGAAAGTGAAACGATGACGGGTGGGTCCGTGGTGCGTGTCGATTCCGATTGTCTCGCAGGGAATGCCTTCCCCGTGCCCTGGGAAGGAGAGAGCCATGATGCGTTGTGAAGATTGCCAGAGCCTGATTCTCGACCATCTCTTTGGTCTGCTCGATGCAGCCGAGGCGACGGCGGTCGCGAACCACCTGACCGATTGTCCGGCTTGCATGGCCATCCGCGAGCAGGAGGCTCACGCGCAGGGGTTGATTGCCCAGGCAGCCCGGGTGTCCTTTCCACAAGTTCGATTCGAAATACCCCTCGCTGATGTCGCAGCTCCCATCGCATCCGTGCTCGCGAAAACTTCAGCCGCACCTGTTCACGCGTCACGCCGTGTTCGAAATTCCTGGCTCGCCTGGGCAGTTGCGGCGACAGTCCTGCTCGGTGCGGGTGCCTCGCTCTGGACGATCGAACAACGCCGATCACGGGCGATCGACGCCCACAACACGGCCCGTGCCAGCGCCGAGCAGACTGCTGCCCTGCGGACGGCCATGGAAGCAGCCCAGCGGGACGCGGTCGAATTTCGCAAGAAAGCGGCGAATGATGTCGAAGCCGCCCAGCAGAAGCACGACGCCACGCTGCTCGGCTGGGTGGAAGCAGAAAAAGAAGCGCTGCGAACACCGGCCGAGCGAAGGCTGGCGGTGCGGGTTGTGAAGCCAGCTGCCCTGCAACCGGGAGCGCCGAACGACATCGATTTAAGTGTTGTCTCAGCCGGAGTGACGGTCACCGCAGCGCCGGTGCTCGTGGAGGTGCGCGACCAGACCGGTCTCACGATCTACGCCGCCTGGTTCAACCATGCGGGCCGTGGACTGGTGGGTCACTTCCACATCCCCGCAGAAGTTTGGACGCGAATCAAGCCTGCGGATGAACTCTTCCTCGCTGTTGCCACTGTCGATGAGAAGACCGGAGCCAAGAACGATCTGCAGGAACCGATTCGCCTTTACGGCCCCGTGTACACCACGCAACTGACCACGGACCGCGTGGAGTATCGCCCTGGTGATAGGGTCTTCTTCCGCTCGCTTACACTCGATCGCGTGACGTTCCAGCCACCGCCGCGTGAACAGTTTTTGCGGTACGCCCTGCTTCGCAAATCGCCTGGCCTCGATTTGAATATTGCCCAGGTGGAAGGCTCGACGGACCTCGTTCGTCTCGTGGATGGTCAAGCGGAAAAGGTGCTTGGCCCCGATGGACAGCCCCTCCGCGGTGTGGGCTCTGGTGCGATCGCGCTCCCGGCCGATCTTGCCGATGGAGACTACACACTCACGCTCACAGAGTTGCCCCCGGCCAGCGGCTACCCGCCTGCCATCGCCTTCCCGGTGAAGCGCTCCCTCCGCGTCCGCAGCGGGCCAGTGGACCAATACCAGAAGCAGGTCGCCTTCGAAGCGGCTGGCTTCGCTCCTGGCGCCACGGCACGCGGTTGGGTGGAGTTGAAGGCCCAGGATAAAGCCGTCGCCAATGTGCCGCTGACGGTCGTGGCCTTCGCTGGCAACGGCAGTGCACTCCGCGTCTCGCTGCCGACACCTGCTGTTACCGGGTCCGATGGCCGGGCACGCTTCGGGGTGGATCTTCCTGCGAATCTGCCACTGGGCGAAGTGCGGGTGAAGGTGATGTTTCAGACGCCGGTTCGTCCGGAATTCACGGGTGCACGCGTCCCTGTGGTGGGCCGCAACTTGATTGTCGAGTTCTTCCCTGAAGGTGGCACACTCGCCACGGGTGTGGCCAATCGCGTCTATGTGCGGGCGACGATGCCGGACGGACGACCCGTTGATCTGCGTGGCTCCGTCACCGATGGCCGTGACTTGCTCGCGAGAGTCGAAACGCTTCGCGACGCCAACGAGCCCGGGGTAAACCGCGGTCTCGGTTCATTCACGTTCACGCCTACGCCTGGCACGCGCTACTGGCTCAAGATCGACGAACCGCAAGGGCCCTTTGCTGGGCCGATTGATCCTTATCTCGCGCCGGGTGCATTCCCACTCGATCGTGCCGCGTTGTTCGGGATGCCGGCCATACTGCCTCTGCGAAGTGGATTCCTTTTGCCTTCGGCAACCGATGAAGCAGTGGTGTTGACGGCGCTGAATCCCGTATCCGCACCGGGCGAACCGATCCGCGTGCAACTCACATCCGTGGGCCGCGACCGGAACCTTGTGGTCGGGGCCTACACCCGCGGGCGACCGGCTGATGTGCAGCGTGTCGTTTCTGCCGCTGGCAAACCTGTCACCGTGGAGTTGATCGGCCAGGCGGATGCCCGTGGCGGCGTCGTTCGCATCACGGCCTTTGAAGATCGTGATCCAGCGCTGAACAACGATAAATTCCACCCAGTTGCCGAACGGCTCGTGTACCGTCGACCCACGGAACAGCTGAACCTGGCGGTTTCCGCTTCTCCCGCCATCGCCGGCAAGCCCGTTGAACTCGGCATCATCGCGACCGATGAGCGCGATCAGCCGAAGCCAGCCGTGCTCTTCGCGGCCGTCACCGATGCCGCTGGCACAAGTGAGGCCAACGGCCGCATGCTCACCTCGCAGTTCCTGCTCGCCGGCGAAGTGCAGAATCCGGATGATCTCGAGTACGCCGACTTTTTGCTGACAGATCAAGCCGAGGCCGCCGTTTCGCTGGATCTGGTTCTGGCCACGCAGGGCTGGCGGCGATTCGCGGAGCAGCGCCAGGCACGCGGTGAACGTTCGCCACTCAAGGGCCAGTTGCTCGCCTCGAACGGTGCGTATCCGGTTGTGGTCAATCCGTCAGAGGCACGCCAGCAGCAGGTCTTCGACAAGTACTCCGTCGAATACGATGCGGCGGCCCAGCAACTGGAATCTGCCACGCGTGCCAAGCTCGCAGCCGATGACGATCCCTCACGTGAAACCAAGGCCGCGAACCTCCTGGCCGAGTACGAGAAGCAGCGGCGCGAACTGGCCCTGCTGACGGAAAAATCCCAGCAATCCCTGGAATCGCTTCAGTCGATCCCCTGGCGTTCAGCACAAGCCATCGCGGTCATGGTCGTGCTCGCATTCGCACTCACTGGATTCGTGGCCGTCCGCAGACCGCGAATCAGAACGGCCTTGCCGCTGTGTGCCAGCGCGATCGCATGCTTGCTCTTGGCTGCGTATCTCGGCCTTGCATCGCGTGACGATGCCTCCGCCGAAATCGCCGCTGCAGGCGTGGAGGCTCCCGCACCCCCTCAGCCGGAGCCTCGAACCAATACAACCGATTTTGGAACGGTGGAACGGGCCAAAGAAACAAGTGCGAAACAGGATCGAAAGTCACCCGCGGCCACACGGGATGACGGGAATCGGCGGTTTGGTGCTGCTCTGCCGCCTCTCAAGAATGGTTTCGTCCCGGTGGTCGGTGGTGGTGGCTTCGGACTCGGAGGCGGATTCGCTCCCATGAAAACGCAGGAGCAACGTAACGCGATCGAATCCGTTCCAGCGCCACCCGCTCCCGGCGGGCCACCAACCGCGGCTCATCCGGCCGATGCAGCACCGACACCCGGTCCGAATGGGTTTGCTGCCGATAAAACCACGCAGACCGGAAGTATCGCACGTGGCGGCGAGAACGACGCCAAGCGATTTGTCCCTGATTTATTGCTCCGCAAGGCCACAAAAGATGAGGCCAAGTCCAGAATTGCAATCGCTTCCGCTGTGCCGGATGTGGTTGAATTCCATGGAGATGATCGCAAGTACCTCCAGACTCTCGAGAAGGCGAGCGAGGTGACACGCAAGCGTGAAGCCGCCGCCACAGACTTGATTCGCGGGCTCGACGAGAAGCAGTTCGCGGTACCGGCAGCCGAACCGCAAGTCACGACTAGTTTTGGCAAAGCCAAGCAGTATTTCTCGATCGACCGCCTGGCACTTGATCGTGTCTCGGCCGGCCTCACGCGACCGCAGCCGCTTATCGTGCGCGAGTTCGCGGCACCGCGTCCGGGTTCGGACAATGCCACACCCGAGACCGTGCTCTGGCAACCGGTGATCGTGCTCCCTGCGGATGGCAAGGCTCGCCTCACCTACACAGCCGGCAACATCCCTTCTGGCTACGAAATCGTTGTGGCTGGGCACACGCTCGATGGCCGTATCGGTGCCACCCGCCTGCTCGTGCCGGTCCTGCCGAAATAACAACGGACACTCTTATTGGAACCGGGATGCGTGTCCGCACAAGCTGAAGCCGCTTCGGCGTGCGGTCGATGCCTTCGAATAACCGCGCGAGGTCACAAACACCTCGCCCGACACCTCGAATGGCGATCGCACCATGAGTACTCGATACCTTGTCCGTCAGGGTTCGCTGGCATTCTTCCTGATCTGTGCCTTTCTCCCCTCATCGGGCATCGCCCAGACCATCGGTTTTGAACCCATTGGCCCCGGCAATGTCGGCCCGGCCGGCAGGGCCGTGTGGGTGGCGGGTGGCTGGCCTTATCCGTGGGTCGGCCCGAACTACGCCGGCTGGGGCTATCGCGGCTTGCCCGCCGGGCCTTACCTCGGCTACGCCTTCCCGTATTCCTTGCCGTACTACAGCGGTGCCAGCGGCTCGACCTGGACGAACGGCCTGAGCCTGTATGGTCCGCCTGTGCCGGTCTATGGCCCCATTCCGGGCTTCTTCGGCGCCAGCGATTTGAACGCACAGTGGAAAGCCCACCCCTCGCTGGGCTACGGCGTCGGTTGGGTCGGAGCCTACTCCGCTTCGCCGCGACCGCGGCCTCTCACTGTTGGTGTCTGGCCCACCAACGATCCGCGTGCGTTCGCCTCACATCATGGTCGAGTGCATCGCAACGGAGCGGTCAGCGAGGTAGTGCCCGGGCCGATCGTGCAGCCGGCTCAGCAAGGCGGTTGCCTGGTGCTCTCGGTGAAGGTGCCACAACCGGCGGCCGAGGTGTATGTCGATGGCATCAAGATGGCACAGACCGGCACGGACCGCATCTACGAATCGCCTTCGCTCGAGGCCGGCAAACTCTTCCAGTACGAACTGACAGCCCGCTGGTACGAAAACGGATCTGTGGTCGAACGCAAGAAGGTGGTGACCGGTCAGCCCGGCGAAGTGGTGCGGGTTGATTTCCTGGCTCCCGACATCATCACAACGAGCAAGTGAGTGAGGTTACGCGGATTGCCGCAACGCGGCGGGGGCATCCGGGGCGTGGTCCACGACGTGCTTGAGGAGTTTCTCCCAGGCATCGTCGCTGAAGCTGGTCTCGCGAGCGATGTGCTTCAAGTCCGTGAGGAGATCCGTCGCGGACGCATAAGGCTGATCCGTAGTGAGCGTGTCGCCCATGGGAGATTCCGCATCCGCTTCGAGGCGCCGAATCACCGTGGCGAGTTCTGCCGGGAACGGTTTCGTGCGTGATGTCTTCTTGCGAGTCGTGAGTTGCGACCACCCAAAGGCGACTTGCCCGAGCGCCCGCAGGTCGGCCGCGGCGCTCGGTTCACTGGTCAGCGTGGTCATCGCCAACCACGGCGGCTCGGCGTATCCCGTCAATTTCAGCACACCACTCACCGTCAACACGAAGGAATCCGACGAAATGCGTCCATGCACCAGGCCCGCGTTGTGGGCCGCTTCGAGCCCGGAAGCGGCCATCGTCATGAGCCGCACCCAGCAACCCGGGTGAGCAGCATGGGCGGGCCAGTCTGCGCTGAAGAGCCCGGTGAGCCACTCTTCGAGCGTGGCCGGCCGACCGTTGATCTCCAGCACATCCACAATGTTCGCGAGATTCGGATGGCCGGCATCGCGGCCCGCGCGGAAACGCTGGCGGAATTCATCCGGATGCACTGCGTCCTGCATCTCGGACTCCGCCAGATGGCGAAGCAGAAATATGCCCGAAAGCCCGGGTGTAATCGGCAACCCCGCGACGCGAGCCTCCATGCGGCTGGGATCGAAGACGCGATAGATGGCTTCGCGCGGTGTCACCCGCAAGCGATCGATAACGCGGAGGCGACCCAGCATCAGGCCATCGAGATTGCCCGCTTCGATCAAGGCTAATTGATAGAGCGTGATGGCACCGCTCGCGAGCAATACCTGCCGCAAGGTGCGTCGCTGCCGACTTGCCTCGGTCCAAAGTGCATCGAGCGATTCGGCATCCACGAGTTCAAGTGAACGGAGCAACTCGCCCAGTTGCCGATCGCCAGGGTTGAGGTCATCGAACACGAGTGTTGCAGTCGACGCGTCGGATGAAGTCGCCGGTTGTGGCGGTTCGTGCGTCGTGCCTGGATTGTGCAGCTTGATGGTGGGCATGTCCGAGTCGGAGACGGAGTGCCCGGCGGCGAGTTCGCGGAGTTTCCGGCGATACCACTCACGCATATCCGCGAGGTGGTTTTCCATCTCGCTGCGTTTGGCGGCCACTTCCTGACGCTCGGTTCGCAGGCGTTCCGCTTCTTCGGCGAGTTGTTGGGTCGTTGCTTCCGCCTGGCGTGCTGCCTCGTTCACGGCTGCTTGCCGGGCATCGAGCCGCGTCTCGCTCTGCGAGAGTCCACGTTTCATCTCATTGACGCGGCCCTGCCACTCCACGAGTTGTTGCCGGAACGCCGTAACCGCCAGGCGGTGTTCGGAACGTGCCTGATCCAGTGTCACTTGCTGCTCATGCAACCGGTCGGCCTCGACCCGGACTTCGGCGCGAACGGAATCCAGGTGCTCGCGACTCTGGCGAGCGAACTCATTCAACTCGCCAAGATGCCCGCGAAGCAGTTCCCGCGCACCATTCAAGCGGTCGAGGGCGGTGCGGGCTTGCTCATCGAGTTCGGGAGCCTGCGATCGAAGCGAATCAATCTCCGCAGCAATGCGGTCGCGGAAGGCTCCCAGGGCCGCTTGTGTTTGGCGCGTTTCCGCCTCGCCCGCTTCACGATCGGCTTCCCACCTCGTTCGTGCCTCGACGAGCGCCTTGCGTTCCGTGGCCACGGTCGCGCCGACCTCACGCACGCGGGCCACCTGGCGGGCCAGGT
>JBGSZR010000276.1:0-3490 GCA_041750275.1 Gemmataceae bacterium | reverse complement strand
CTCGGCTTCGCGGCGGGTGTTCACTTCCTCGGCCGTTCGCGCCGCGGCCGCTTCGCGCTCGGCGGCCTGCAATCGTTCCTCGACACCCGCTCGATACGATGCGACAAGTGCGGCCACGGCCTGACCGTCGGCGGGGCGGGCGGTGACTTCCTTCGCTAGGCAGCGCTTGCACAGGGCGACCAACTCCGGATCGGCGCCGCAAGCGTCGATCATGGTGAATGCGTGGGAGGTATCGCACGTTTCCGCAAGGATAAACAGCGTCGGAACCGGGAAGCCGTGGTACGGCGGTTTCCCGGTGAGGATGTGGCAGAGGATGGCTCCGAGCGAGAAGACGTCCGACCACGGGCCAATGTGTTCGAGTTCACCACGGGCCTGTTCAGGCGGCATGTAGGTGACCGTGCCGAGCGCACGCCCGGGGATGGTGGCATTCGCCGTGTGCGGTGTCTCGGCCGCGTCGGGTGTGGGACGCGCTCCGCTTCGAAGACTCCGCGTCGCGGCTACACGGGGGTCGTCGGGTTCCGTCTCCGAGTCGAGGCTTCGTGATTCTGGTTCGGCATTCCGCACTCCGCAGTTTGGCGAGTCCCCAGTCCATGACCTGCACTTCGCCGAAGGCACCGACCATCACGTTCGCTGGTTTCAGGTCGCGGTGGATGATCTCCTCGGAATGCGCGAAGCCGACAGCCTGGCAGATTTGTTCGAAGATTTGCACGAGCTGCGGCAAGTTCACGGATGGGTTCGAACGCTGTTTCAGCATTTGGAACAGCGTGCGGCCGCGGACCAACTTCATCGCCAGCAAGGCGAGCCATCGGCGAGCGTGCCGAGTTGATGGATGGGTGGAATACCCGGGTGCGGCAAGCGAGCCGTGATCATCGACTCGCGCAAGAAGCGAGCGGTCGCTTCGACCACATATTCCGCGGGCAAGCCCGGTAGCAGCAACTTGATGGCGACTTCGCGATCGAGCGACAGATCGCGCGCACTGAGCACACGCCCCATGCCACCGCGGGCAATCTCATCGGTGACATCGTAGCCCTCAATGAGGGGCAAGCCGTTGGCCTGTTCCTCGGCATTGCCAACCGGAATGTGGAGCGCAGTGTTGGGCAACATGGTGTTCCTCCGAGCGTAAGAGGATCATCCACGCTACCCGATTGCGCTGAGAATGACTTCGACCAGAGTGAGATTTGGGGATGGTTCCGACCACTCACCACTGATCGGCTTCGCCTTCGATGGTTTCCCGGTCTACGGTCCTTACGAGGCAAAGGGTGTGCTTGCCCGGGATGCGAAGGAGAACCCGCTCAACGAGTTCAATCTCCATTCCGATGAGTTCCTCGGCCCGCAGCACCACGTCACACCCGGGAAGTTCCCTCACATCATCGGCGGCTACTGGGGCTAGCCGGACCCACTCAACCGCAACGAGGAAGGCCCACCGAAGAAGTGATCGATGCCGAAGAACATGTATACTTCGGCACCAGCTTCAGCCACGTTTGGCGTCGAGAGCGGCCGGGCCAGTATTGGCCAGCCCGCACCGAAACAGTTCAACCCCTTGGCCAGCGAATCGGTTTTGGGGTCTGCAACAGGGAGTTCTCAACGGCGAATTCTTTGGTCTCGCGAATGGGGACCAGTGTAGTCACCGACTGTAGCCTCCCCAGAAGAGCACCGCGACTGTGATGACGCCGTAGTAGTCGATGATCGGTCGTTTGGTCGTTCGGTCGCAGTGCCTTGCGAAAAGCCTCGCAGAAGGATAACCTTACACTGATGATTCGATGACGCACGCGGTTTCCTGGCGTGGGATTACACCTCTCGACTCGTCGCAGAGTTCCACACATGCCTGATGCGGGACAGCAGCACGCTGGGCATCCACGCCTGGATCGGACCGGATCCTACGTGGGTGACGATTCCGGCACTCGGGAACACCTCCCTGCCTTCAACACAACGGACGACGTACCAGTTCCGCCGGTTGACGAAATCCTGGCCACAGGCGACGTTCCTCCGGGATACGAGATCCTCGGGGAACTCGGCCGTGGTGGGATGGGAGTTGTGTACCGGGCCCGGCAACGTGGGTTGAAGCGCGAGGTCGCTCTCAAAATGATTCTGCGGGCGGACGCCTCGCGCACCGTTGTCGCCCGGTTCTGGGCCGAGGCGGAGGTGATGGCCGCGGTCCGGCACCCGCACGTCGCCCAGGTGTTCGAGTTGAGCGAGCACGGCGGCCGCCCCTATCTGGTGATGGAGTTAATCCCTGGCGGCTCACTCGCGGACCGTTTGAAATCCGAAGGTCCGTTTTCCCAGCGTGACGCCGCCGAACTGCTCTTCAAGGTCGCGGCCGGGGCAGCCGCGGCTCACGAACTCGGCATCGTCCACCGCGACCTCAAGCCGGGCAACGTCCTGCTCGCGGGAACCGACCCCAAGGTCACCGATTTCGGTCTCGCCAAACGTGCGGCGAACGACATGACGGCGACGCAGGCCATGATGGGAACCCCGGCCTACATGGCCCCGGAGCAGGCGGCTGGGCGGTCCAAGTTCGTCGGCCCGGCGGCCGACGTGTGGGCACTCGGGGTGATCCTGTACGAGTGCCTCGCCGGGGTCCGCCCGTTCGATGGGGACACCGTCGTTGCCCTGTTCGCCCAAATTCAGTCGGTCAAACCGATGTCGTTGCGGTCACGGGTGCGACCCCTCTCGCGTGATCTCGATACCATCGTCTCGAAGTGTCTGGCGAAGGAACCTGGGCACCGCTACCCGAGCGCCGCCGAACTGGCCGACGACCTCGACCGATACCTCCGTGGCGTCCCTATCGCCGCCCGCCCGCTCGGGGTGATGACACGGGGTTGGCGTTGGATCCGCCGGCACCCGGCCGCGACCGGCGTCGGTGTGGCCACAACGGTGGCCGCGTTCTCACTGGTCGCGTTCTTCGTTGGCCGATCGTACCAACACCGCCTGAGCGAGTCGAACAGCCAACTCCAGTCGGCACTCGAGGAGGCCGACCGGCTCCGCGGCAGGGTCGAGGAACAGCAGCGGCAGACACAGGAGGCCCTCCTCCGGGTGGAGCGAGTGCGCTATCCCGCTGTACTTACCCTGGCTGAGCAGGAACTCGCAGCCAACGACCTGGGCCGGGCGGAAGAACTGCTCGAAAGCTGCCCCGTGGCACTGCGCGGGTGGGAATGGTCGTATTTGAACGGCCGGGCCTCTGTCTCCCGCACGGTCGACCGTATGCAGACCGGGCGGGTACTTGCCGTCGCCTACAGCGCGGACGGCGAGCGGCTGGCTGTGGGGGCCTCCGATGGCTCCATTCGCGTTCGGGATGAGAATCCGTTTCGGGAGAAGAATGTCGTCATCCGCGGTCACAACGGGCCGGTGCGGGCCGTGGCGTTCAGCCCGGACGGGGCGGGACTTGCGACGGCCGGGGTGGACGGCGTGGTTCGGGTGTGGGAATTGACGAACAAGCAGGCCGTGTTCCGCCAGGACTCTGGCGGCCCACTGTTCGTGGCGGGGGCGACGC
>JBGSZR010000275.1:0-49808 GCA_041750275.1 Gemmataceae bacterium | reverse complement strand
CGGAGTTCGAGGCCTCCTGGACAGCCCTGCGTCGCGCAGCCGTGGCCCGGCCCTTCGGCGACCCGAAAGCGCTCCAGGAAGCCTCGGCGAAGATGGACGACTGGTGCGAACGCTTCCTGGCCGTGCTGCGGGAAGAATCGGAACCACTCTACACGAAGCCCGAGGCGGAACGATTGCTCGGTTTGATCCACAAGGCCGCGAGCCTCGAACGGTGGTCCGCGGACCCGGAAGCCGCGTTCCACCTCACATGGGCTTATGTCGGCTTGCGGCGTGAACTTGGTCAGCCGATCACGAACGCACGGCTGGCTGAACTCGGTTCGCTGGTTCCCCCGAGTGTGCGCTCCGGGCCATATTCGCAACGCACTTTCTGGGCGGGTGAATTAACACCCACCACCGCACGCTTCGAGCTTCGACTGGAGCAGATCAATGCTCATCGCGCCGACGAGTTCCTGAAACGCTTCCGCCGGCTCACAGACGAGAAGTGAATCGTGCCATGTGCCGTCTCAGCGGGCGGAGTTGCGGCGCAGGTACAGCACATCCTCGGGATCATCCGCAACGAACCACGGAGTGCCGCCGCGGAGGAACAGCTTGCGTTGTTCCTCGCCGTTGAGCGGGCGAGCGCCCACGCGTCCGAACACGCCAATCTGGTTGCCGCTTTCATCCACGGCACGATCGCGGTCCAACCCGCGGGCGATCGAGAGAAGCTTGCCTTCATGCGGCGGGCGATAGGTTGCCACGAGTCGCGGAGTCGGTCGCGGGCTAAATCCTTCGTTGCCCGGTGTCTCGGGGCCGGTGAGTTGCACCACACGCAGGCCGTTCTTGCCATCAGCGATGTACGCGAACTGGCTCGTATACGTGATGCCGAGCTTGACATCGCGGGCATCGTTGATGTGTCCGCCGGCCGTGAACACCTGATCGAGCTTCGGTTCCTCGGCGTTCGTGGTGTCCAGAATCACGAGGCCGCGCCGGCCCGCTGCCACATAGGCTCGCGTTCGCGCGAGGAACACGCTGTTCGCTTCGGGCAGCCGGATCATGGCCCGCGGCACCGGCTTCGCGAGGTCGGTCACATCCAGCACCTTCACGCCTTCCTCGTCGCATACATAGGCGTAGCGGAACTGCACCGCGAGCGAGCGCGGCCGCTTCACGGACTCACCGCCCACCACGGCCGTCACCCGCGGCTCGGTCGGCTTGTCGATGTCGATCACCACTACGCCGGCCTCACACGACACATACACATAATGCCCCACCACCACCGCATGACGGGCACCGAAGAGCAGGCCATCCGGGTTGAACGTGAGAGCACGCTTGAGGAAGTTATTGACCGGGTTGCCATCAATGGTGGTGGCGGCTGCAACCAGGATCAAGCCTTCGTATTTGTCGCAGATGTAGAGGTAGCCGAAGAGCGGGTGGATGCTTCCTTCGCGGTTCTCGGGCAGGTGCGTGCGGGTGGGATCGACGGCCACGGTGGTGGGGGCTGCCACGAAGGTCGCATGGTGTGAAGGCACATGGAACTGCTGCCCCACGGGTGAAACGGGTGCCGTGGTGACACGTTCGGAGAAGGCTTTATTATCAATGAACGCAATATCGAAAATGCGGACGCCGTCTTCGCCGCAGGCGGCATAGAGGAACTCACCGCGGTTCTGCACCATCAGCACTTCGTTCTTCTTGAAGGGCCTCACGACGCTGGTGGAGATGTCGCGGCCGGGGTGCTCGTAGGCGCGTTCGAGGAGTCCGCCGCGATCAGCGTGCTTCTGATAACTCTCGGGGTACGCCCAGCGGTGGAGGTCGCTGCCGAACACCGCCTGCGGTTCGGTGGTCTCGGTGACAACGATGCCGAAGAGGCCTTCCTCGCCCCCGGCGGCCCACGCATACTTGCCGATGAGGTTGGTGTAGCCGGTGCCATGCATGAGCAGTTGCGCCATGATGGCATTGTTGTCGTTCGCCTTCGAGAGGTGGCAATCGGTGCACTGCTTGGTTTCGCGGGCACCGCGGCCACGCACCGTGTGGGGAACGTTGGTGCTGAATGCGGTGCCGCCGAAGCCCTCGGCCGAGATGGTTTGCTGCTGCACATAGATCGATTCGCGGTTGCCGTTGTACGACCCGACGTGGATGGCACAGCTCGAACGGGCGGGGTTGATGCGGTTGCCGGTGACGTCGCCATCGCGAGCGAGCATGTACACATCATCGCGCAGTGTCTGGAAGTTATAGGCCGTGTAGTTGCGCTGCACGTCGCCATCGGCATGAAGCATTGGCGTTTTCAAGTTGGCCCGCTGGGGTAAGTGGCAGCCGAAGCAACTCGGGTTCCATGCGGAGTGGCAGGCAATGCAACTCATGCTCTCGTTCTTGTGGGCACATCCCTGCTCGCCTTCCGCAGGGAGATCGCCCCACACCATGCTGCCTCCGGCATCGAAACGCACCGTTTTGGCGAGCGCGGACTTCGCGTTGTAGCGGCCATGCCCCTTCGTCACGGTGTCCTTGGTTTGCACCACTTCCCACTTCACATCTTTCTCGACCATCGAGTTCTGGTAGTACCGCCGAGTGCCAGCAGGGCCCGCGTGCACTTCGAAGCGTGGCACGCCGAAGGGTGTCTTCAGCGCGAGCAGGTTCCGCCCCTGTCCATCGGGTGCGGAGGTGTAGTTGGCGGGTCCAGAAGTCTTGAGCGTGGCGTACTTGCTGGCGGTGCCGTGGCAATCGACGCAGCCAATCTCGGTGGCGGCTCGCACTTCCATGTGCAGGCGGTTGTTGCCGTGCATGTCCTGCGAGAAGTGGCAATCGACACAGTGCATGCCCTTCTCCATGTGAATATCCATGAGGTGAACGGGCGTTCCAGCACGGCAGGCACCGGCTGCATCCTCGGCCTTGCGCGCCGCCGCGGGGCCGCGGCTGGCATCCTCGAATCGCTCGCTCGTCATGTGGAATTCGCGGGCCTGGTTGGGCCAGTCCATCGCGGCGGCGAGCTTCTGCGGTGTGGGTGGCGATACGATCCGCCCCTCGTGATCCGTGAGGTTGCCGACGCGATCCTTCTTGAACACGGCGCGGAAGGCCCAGCCGTGGCTGTGAAAGTCGCCGAACTGCTGCTTCGCCAAGTAGGGGTTGAGGTTCACCAGATCCGCGGTGAATGCTTCGTTCGAGAGGTTACCACGTGCCGCGGATTCATTGGGGTTTCGCAGCATGCTCTGAATGAGTTCTTCCGCCGTGGGGTTCTTCTGCTTCGACGGATACATGAAGCGGGCTTCGCTCTCCTCGTCGTACCACATGTAGCCGATGTACGAGTTCATGACACTAGTGCCGGGGTGAACGTGGCACGTCATGCACTGGCTCACGGGAATCGAATTGGTGAACTTGTGCTCGATCGGGTGGCCGGGCTGGTTCCTGGGGATGGTGGGGTCCGTGCTGGCGCTGGTGCCGCGGTTGCCGAACTTCGCGAATGGCCCGGAGTGGATCGGCGAGCGATCGTTGGCATAAACGACGTGGCAGGCACTGCAACCGGAGGAGCGATAATCGCCGGGGTTGTCGTTGGTGCCGAGGAAGTTCAGCGTGGGGTCGAAGAGGCGGGTTTTATTGAGGCTCACGAGCACGGGGTCGGTGCGGTTATTGGTGCCGAGTCCGCGAATGCTAAGCCGCGTGCGGGGGCGGCCCGGTTCTTCGAGGCGTTCGGGAATGCCAATCTCGGGCTGGAAGCGGCCGCCCGGCTCGAAGATGCGCAGGATGTTCCCGGGCTGGCTCATCTCGAATCGTGGCAACGGATCGAGATAGGGCACCACGCCGCGGCGAAGCTCCTCTTCAGACGGTGCCGGGTAGGTCTTGAGTCGCAACGGGGCACCGGCCATGCCGTAGGCTTCGCCGTAGCGGGAACGCTTGTTGGGCACCGTGCCGTTGTTATAAAGTGCGGCGCCCCAGAGCATGCAGCCGGTGTTCATGATCTGCTTGCGGTTCGTCTGCACTTCCTTCGGATGGCAGCCGGCCGTGCCGCATGAGATGTGTGCGATGCGGAAATCGCCGGGGTTCACGAAGCGAATGAACTCGGGCGATTCGTGGTTCAGCAGTGTGTACGAGCGGACGGGGTTCGCCGAGGGCGGCCAGAGGTGCGGGTTGCGTGATCGCACGTGTGCGCCGTCGCGTGTGGCGGAGGCTGCATTGCCGCCATGGCAATCGGTGCAGCCGATGCGAAGCGTGTTCTTGCAGTGCGGATCGCCCACGGTCTGGTGACAGACCACGCAGCCCGCGGACTTGGCATGGGCTTGCTCGGCGCTCTGCTCCATGAGCTTCACGCCCACGAATTCCGGCGGCATCGGGAAGGGATCGCTCGCGTCCGCGGACCACTCCGGGTTATGCAAATCGCGAAGGCCATCGCCCAGCGGCAAGAGTTCGGTCGGCGACTTGATCGTGGCGTGTGGTGGGGACGAGCCCGCTTGCTGGGCGTGAAGGGTGAGGCAAAAGCCGACTGGTGCTCCCACAAAGGCGACCACCACAACCAGGAACCGCAGGGCTGAGCGGGTGGAAACAGGTGTGTCGGCCGCGTCCATGCGGGTGCCTCCGAACCCCCGCCTGCGTTCGCGCGGAGAAAGGCACCGCTATAGCATGCTCGAACGTGCGGTCAATGTGGCTTCGCCGAACGGGGCGGCGGGGCCAGTTGCAGCAGTGGCGGGCGATCGCGGAGGTAACCGAATTGCCCGGCATCCAGCCGTGTCGCCTCACGATAGGCCGCCTTGGCCTTCGCGAATTCACCCTGCATTTGCAACGCGGTGCCAAGGTTCACCCGCAAGGCGGCGGATGTGGGATCGAGTCGAACTGCCTCTTCAAAAGCCTCCACAGCGGCATCGAGATCGCCTGTCAGGAAATACGCCATGGCGAGATTCGAAGCGACGTTCGCATCGGCAGGGCGCAGGGCCCGCGCCGTGCGGAACCAGCCGAGTGCTTGCAGGGGATCGCGCCGCAGTGAGGCACGGGCGAGTTGATCCAGCACCACGAAATCTGCAGGATGGCTCGTTGCCAGCGTGTGCAGGAAGCGCGAGGAGTCGATCTCCCTCGCGCTGAGCAAGTCCGCGAGTGCCATGAGTGACACGGACGAGACCGCGGCCGGGTTCATGCCGATGGTGAGCCGGTTCAGTTCGCTCTCGCGCGAGCGCACGACGGGATCACGCAGGCGATCCTTCCAGGGTGACGGATCGCAGCGGCGCAGGACGGCGAGCAACTTTGCCGTGGTGGCTGGGTCGCGTTCCCACACCGCCCAGTCTTCCAGTGCATCGAGCAAGGCCTGCCGAATGGGGCTGTTGGTGAGTTGCGTTGCGAGTGTTTCGACATCTGCCGCGAGCGGGTCGATGCCCTGGGCCAGCAGGGCCGCGCGATAGTGCAGGGGGGCCCCGTCCGAGGAAGCGTGGATGCTGCCATCGGGTGCGAAGACCAGCAGCCGAACCTCGGAACGGATGGCCTCGAGTTCCTGAGCGAGTTCAAGATCTTTCGCAAGTTGGGTGATGCGTGCCGCGGCCTCGGGCGACTGGTTTTTCAACGATTCCACGAACACCATGGCTTCGGCAAAACGGCCCTGGGATTGCAGAATCGCGACCTGTGCCAGTTCGGATTCAACCCGGGCGCTGGCCTGGGCGGCCCTTGCCTTTCGGTCGAGTTCGGCGAACACCTCTTCCGTGCGGGCGGTCGCGGCTGCGCGTTCCTGTTCCACACGTTGGTCCGCCGACCGTTTCACTTGCCACCAGCCGATTCCAAGTCCAGCCAGAATGAGGAGCGCAATCAGACCAGCGAGAATCCCCTTGACGGGGCGCTGTTTCTGCCGTTCGAGCGCCTGGGCCACAGCGTTGGCCCGATCACGCTCTGCGGTGTGGAGTCGTTCCTCGACGTGTGTGCGATACGCCGAGACGATCTCCGCCACGGCCGTGGCATCTGCGGGGCGCTCCTCCACGCGTGGCGCGAGGCATCGCTTTGCCAACTCGATCAGTTCCTTGTCTGCGTCCGAGGCTTCCAGGCGGGCGAAGGCGTCCTTCACATCTCCGGTCTTGGCTCGGGTCAGGGTCTCGCGGGGGTTCGCCCCGGTGTAAGGCGGTTTACCCGTCAGGATGATTGAGAGGATGCCGCCCAGTGAAAAGACATCCGCACGGGCATCGACGCGGTCCCACTCGCCATGGGCTTGCTCGGGCGGCATAAAGGGTGGAGTGCCCATTGCCACACCCAGGCGCGTTGCCACGTATTGCGGCGTGCTCGCGATGCTCTGGCCTGGCAGGAAGAACTGAGAAGCGGAATCGGGATCGCCCACGCTTTTTGCATCCTTGGCGAGGCCCCAGTCCATGACGTGGACTTCGCCAAAAGCCCCAACCATCACGTTCTGGGGCTTCAAATCGCGGTGGATGATCCCCTGTGAGTGTGCCGAGCCAACGGCCTGGCAGACCTGTTCAAAGATCTGGATAAAGCGAGGCAACTCATCGGCTGGGGACGAGCGATCCTTGAGCAAGTCGTGAAGTGTGCGACCGCCGATCAGCTTCATCGTGAGGTACGGTCGGCCATCGGGGAGCGTGCCCAGTGCATAAACCGCGGGGATGCCAGGGTGCGTCAGGCGGCCTGTAATACGCGATTCGGTGAGAAAGCGGGAGATGCCCTCCTTGTTCGCCGTGTCTGGCAACAGCGTCTTGATGGCAACATCGCGCCCGAACACGAGATCGCGCGCGATGAGCACCATGCCCTGTCCGCCTCGGCCGATCTCACGACCAATCTCGTACCCCGAGATTTTCAGCCCCAGCGGGCCGGTGAGCGCCATCGCGGGTGCACCCGATTGCAGCACGGTGTCGGCATGTTCATCCTGGGGCGGGACGGGCATCGAGCAAACTCCATTATTCCTGAGCCGCAGTTCATTCTCACAACCTACCATGCGAAACACAATCCCCACCAGGACAGCGGTTGTCACGAGATCGTGGGGCCGATGAGTGATTCGCCGAGTGCCTCGGCCCACAGTATGGAATGCGGTGGGTGGAATGAAAACCGCCGTGAGATGTCGTGAACACCGGAGATCGATCTCCCCAAGATGCCTGCAGCCTTGCTCAGTGTCATTCTCCAGTAGGCTCTCGCTTCTTCTCGAGGAATCGGTTAACTCTATTCGGCACTCACCGTTGCTTGCCTCTCTCCTGGTGCGGCTCATGGCTGTTGCTTCGACCACCGCGGACGTGTTACCCACGCGCACCTTTGTCGTGCCGGCGGGGCCCTGGGTGGGGTTCATCGCCGTGCTGGCGCTGTTCACCCTGCTCATCGGCATCAAGGGCGGGCTCGGCACCTATCTCAGCCTGGGAAATCTCGAGGTGATTTTGCACGAGAACACAGCGATGGCCGTGGTCGCGCTCGGCATGATGCTCGTGCTCATTTCTGGCGGCATCGACCTCTCCGTGGGTGCGACCGTCGCGTTGGTCACCGTCGTGTCCATGCGCGTCTACACGGCTATCTATGCCGGTTCAGGTGCAAGCCCCTCGGCCAGTTTGCTTGCCGTGTCCGCAGGTGTGCTTGCTGGCGGACTCGTCGGGCTCACGAACGGCTTACTCATCACACGCCTGAAATTGCCGCCTTTCGTCGCCACCCTCGGCATGTTCGGCATCGCCCGCGGGCTCGCCGTCTGGCTGGCGGGACGCACTGCACTCGCCTTCCCCGTGGGCGGGCGGCCCGAATGGGTCGAGGGGCTGGCGAAGGTCTCCCTGCTCAACCCCGGGCTCTGGTCGCTCGTCTTGCTTGCGATACTGACGGCCGTGCTCTTGCATCTGACGATTCTGGGCCGACACATCTACGCGGTCGGTTCGAATGAAGCCACAGCCAGGCTCTGCGGGGTAAACGTCATCCGCACCAAGATCCTCGTGTACACGCTTTCCGGTTTCCTAACCGGCTGGGCGGGCATCATCCTGTTTGCCCAGAGCGATAGCGGCAACCCCACACTCGGCGAACAACTCGAACTCGATGTCATTACCGCCGTCGTGATCGGTGGAGCCAGCCTGGGCGGCGGCCGTGGCACAGTCGTCGGAACCCTGCTGGGCGTCGCCATCCTCGGGCTCATCAAGAACGGCGTGAGCCTCTTTAACGTTCCCGTCGAAATTCAGTACATCCTCATCGGCATTCTGCTGCTGGCCAACGTGGCTCTGGGGGGATGGAGAAAGCGGCGGTGAGGTTTACCGGGCCCACCCAGATTGGGTCTTCCGGAAAGTTTCTTGACTATTTCCCGCGAGTTATTCAGCCGGAGTATGAATTCGAGTTGACACAACACGACTGTCGGGTAGGCTGATTAAGACCCGTTCATCCCCTAGGATCGTTGTTGCCCGGTCAGCGAACTGTCCGGGTAGCCTGGCTCCCAGCCATCCCCCATCGGCTGTGAGGCACTGCTCCATGACGAACACCGACGCCCCGCTGCCCAAGGCGGCTTCGCCGGATTTGCAGGCCGTGCCCGAGAATCGGCCATCCGATTCCGACTCGGCAGACTTTCCGAATGATCGCCGGAAGCGAAATATTCCAGTCGCCAAGGATCGCCGTGCGGCCAATGCGGCGGCCAAGCGCGCCAGCAGCGAGCGTCGTCGGCTCATCGACCCGACGACGTGCGAACGCGACTATAATGACGACGAAACCGATTTCATGAAGGCCATGGATCGGTACAAGCGCGAGAACCGCCGACCATTCCCAACCTGGAGCGAAGTGCTGGAAGTGCTTCACTCCATGGGCTATCGCAAGGTGGCCGAGGCCACGGCGCTGCCGACCGGGAAGAAGGAATCCGGCGTGGTGCCCTCGCCCGCCCTGTGATCGCGATTCGCACTCGTTTCCTCTTTTGACGGGCAAGGATGCCCCACATGAAGCTCTTTATCAGTGCCGGTGAACCGAGCGGTGATCTGCACGGTGCCAACCTCACGCGCGCAATCGGTGAGCGTAGCCCGCATGTGCAATTTGTTGGCTTTGGCGGCGAGCGCATGCGAGAAGCCGGGGCCGATTTGCTCTACCCCATGGCAAATCTTGCCGTCATGGGTGTGCGACGAGTCGTTTCGAACCTCCGCACCTTCTTCCAACTTGGCGACCGCGCCGAAGCATATTTCAAAAAGCATCGGCCGGATGCGGTCGTGCTCATCGACTATCCCGGCTTTCACCTGCCGCTCGCCACGCGCGCCCGCTCTGCCGGGATTCCCGTCTACTACTTCGTGCCTGCCCAAATCTGGGCCTGGAAGACCTGGCGTGTTCGTCGCGTTCGCCGAGATTTCGACACGGTGCTAACGGCGTTGCCCTTCGAAGAGGAATGGTATCGCTCCCGCGGCGTGAAAACACACTACGTCGGTCATCCGTACTACGACGAACTCGCTGCCCAGCCACTCGATGCTGGTTTCCTCGCTGGCCAGCGGGCCCAGCGTGGCCCCATTGTGTCCCTGCTGCCCGGCTCCCGCGATCAAGAAGTGTCGGCAAACGCGGAACTGATGTTGGCCGCGGCGAGGAAGATTCACGCCCAGCGACCGGATGCACGCTTCCTCGTGGCAGCCTTCAAGGAATCGCAAGCCGCCCGGATTCGTGACCACGTGGCGATCCGTGGCATTCCCGTCGACGTGTGCGTGGGCCGTACACCCGAGATCATCGAACTCGCCGATGCCTGTGTCGCCGTGTCCGGCTCGGTGGGGCTCGAAATGATGTACCGTGGCAAACCCGCCGTGATTGTCTATCGGCTCGGTGCCGTCGTGAACTGGCTGGTTCACCGCCTCGTGCATGTCGAGTACATGAGTCTGGTGAATCTACTCGCCGGTCAGGAATTGTACCCCGAGTTCGCCACGTCCCGCGATGATTCCGGCCCCATCGCTGATCATGTGCTGTCGTGGCTTAACAACCCGGTAGCACGCTCTCAAACGGTCGCCAAACTCGAAGCCATCAAGGCTGCGGTCGCCAAACCCGGTGCCTGCGAGCGGGCCGCGGATTTCTTGCTCGATGCGATTGCGAATCGGAAACCACTTCTCGTTGCGGCGTGAATGTTCGGGATTTGTGCACGGCCCTGCGCTTCGCACTTCGCATGCGGTTGATATCATACGCTGACGTTTCGCAGCGCCGTCGCGGGGTAAGGCATGACCGAGCAGCCGTCGCAGGCCGTGCAGGATTATCTCAAAGCCATCCACCGACTCGGCGGCACCGAAGCGGTCGTGTCACCCGTCGATATTGCCACTGCACTGCGTGTCAAAGCGCCGTCTGTCACCGGCATGCTCAAACGCTTGCAGGAGGCGGGCTGGATTCTGTACACACCGAAATCCGGCGCACAACTCACCGAAACCGGCCTGAGCGAAGCGCTGCGGGTGATTCGCCGGCACCGGCTCGTGGAACTCTTCCTCACCCAGGTCCTCAAGCTGGACTGGAGCGAGGTGGATGCCGAGGCCGAGGCACTCGAACATGCCATCTCACCGCGGCTCGAAGCCGCCATCGCCGCTCATCTCGGCGAACCACTCGAAGACCCACATGGCCATCCCATCCCTTCCAGCACGGGCGTGATGCCGCACCGTGATCTGCAGCGACTCAGCGAGTTTCGCGATGGTCAGACGGTGCTCATTCGCGAGGCTCAGGACGACAATCCGGCCCGCCTGCGGCACTGGCGCGACCTTGGGTTGATGCCTGGTGCGATTGTTCACATCCTGCATTATCAGCCCCTGGATGATCTGTTTGAGGTCGATGTCGCGGGCCAAGTCATCCGTCTGGGAAGCGAAGGACTCGCCGGTTTGCGTGGCGAAGAGGTGCCAGTATCGAGCTGAAATTGCCCAGATTCTCAATTCGATACCGCTCGTTTACATTTCTCCGGACAGCGCCGGAAAAACCAACAGTATGACCGGAATAACCGGCCCATTTTCCAGGCGGAATTGGTTGACCGCGCATCTTCCTGAAGTAGGGTTCGGGTGTGAATGATGCGTGTGCATCACCCGGATAATCGCCTGTAACCGCTCGCCCTTAATGGCGTTCCGCCATGACGGAAGGAAGGCCTTTCCCATGTTCCAGATGATTGCCTGCAACGTCGCCTGCCTTGCCATCGCGGCTCTGTACTACACCTGGCGCGACGTGTATGCCCATCGTCGCCAGCGGGAAAAACTCCACGAGCGTGTGGCGTACATGCTCTGGGTCGCCGCCAGCCGCGCGGCCTGAATGACCCAAGAGATTCTTGAGAAACACCCATCCCATCCGGATGGGTGTTTTCATTGGAATCGCACAACGGTGAATTCACAGCTGCGGTTCGCCAGGTTCGAATAGTTGACCAACATCGTCCTGGTCGGTACGATCACATCCATTCACCATTCTTGGCCCTCGAAGTCGTTCGATCATCCATGCTGACCAAGCGAATCATCCCTTGCCTCGATGTGGACCGCGGGCGAGTGGTGAAAGGCACCAATTTTCTCGATCTGCGAGATGCCGGCGACCCCGTGGAGGTGGCCCGCCGTTACGATGCAGCGGGTGCAGACGAACTCGTGTTCCTGGACATCTCCGCGAGCCATGAGGGCCGCGCCATCATGCTGGACATGGTGCGGCGCGTGGCCGAATCGATCTTCATGCCGTTCACCGTCGGTGGTGGCATTCGCACACTGGAAGATGCCACGCAACTCATTCAAGCCGGTGCCGAGAAGGTGAGCCTGAACTCGGCTGCGGTGAAGACGCCGGAACTGATCGCTGCCGTCTCACGCAAGTTCGGCCGCTGTGCGACAGTGGTGAACATCGATCCCAAGCGCAGTATCGGAGTGCGAGCCGCCGGGATAGCGGAGCCATTCTTTGAAGTGCACATCAATGGCGGCCGCGTTCCCACGGGGCTCGAAGCTGTGGCATGGGCACAGCGTGTGGAGGAACTCGGAGCCGGTGAGATCGTGCTCACCTCGATGGATGCCGATGGCACCAAGAACGGCTACGATCTGCCGATGCTCCAAGCCGTGTCGCGTGCGGTGAATATTCCTGTGGTCGCCAGTGGCGGTGCCGGTTCGCCCGAGCACCTGCGACTGGCATTTGAGGCGGGTGCCGATGCGGCTCTCGCAGCCAGCATATTCCACTACAACGAATACTCGATCCCGGTCACGAAGGCCTATCTCGCCTCGCGCGGGGTGGCCGTGCGCGTGTGAGAGCGCTTCATCTTGAAATCTTTTCGCAGGAGCCGACACCGTGGCAACCGTTCCTCCGCCGCCGCCTCCGCCCCCCCCGCCGTACGTGCCGATCTCGATCAACTCGTCCGAGCCGGGGCTCAAGGTGGCCACGGCGATACCGGGTGAGCCGCCCATCAATCAGTTGTTTCGCACTGTGATGTTGCACAAAGGATCAGACCTGCACTTGAAGGCGGGGTTGCCCGGCATGATGCGGCTCCGCGGTGTGATTCAGAAGATGAACACGCCGGTTCTCACCCAGGAGACGCTTGAGAAACTCATCTTTCAGATTCTTCGCGAGAAGGATCGCAAGGTGCTCGACGACACCGGCGGCGCGGACTTCGCCCACGTCATCGGCAACGACGAGGCCCGCTACCGTGTGAACCTGCTCAAGCAGCGCGGCCGCTTCGCCATGGTCGCCCGACTTGTGAACCAGAGCATTCCAACGTTCGAAAAGCTCGGACTTCCCGCGGTGATCGAGACGCTCTGCCACTACGAACAGGGCATGGTGCTGCTCGCTGGCGTGACCGGCTCGGGCAAGTCCACCACCATCGCCTCGATGCTCGACTACATCAACGGCATCGAAGCTCTGCACATCCTGACGCTCGAAGACCCGATCGAGTTCGTCTTCTCGGACAAGATGTCGATCGTGAACCAGCGCGAGATTTATCTCGATGTCTGCGACTGGCACACCGGGCTGAAGCACGCCGTGCGCGAGGACCCCGACATTATCCTCGTGGGTGAAATGCGCGATGCCGACACGTTCGAAGCCGCCGTGCACGCAGCCGAAACCGGGCACGTGGTGTTCGGAACGATCCACGCATCCCATGCCTACACCACCATCGATCGCATCCTGGGGCTTTTCCCGCCAAGCCAGCACGGTGCGGTGCGTCAGTCGATGGTCTTCAATTTGCGTGCTGTCGTGGCCCAGAAACTCGTGCCCTCCTGCCGACCTGGTGTGCAGCGCGTGCCCACGAACGAAGTGATGATCGTGAACCCCACCATTCGCGATCTTATCCTGAAGGGCCAGGACGCACGGCTCCTGGACGCCATTCGCGCGTTCTACAACGAAGGCATGATGGACTTCAACAAGAACCTTGAGGACCTTGTCAACAAGGGCGATATCGACCGCCCCACGGCCCTCGAGTTCTCGCCGAACCCGGAGCAGCTACGCATGGCCCTCAAGGGCATCAAGGTCGCCGCGAGCGGATTGGTGTAACTCTTACTTCGCCAGGCTCACGCAGACGATTTCCTTGTCGTTGCGCACGAACACGCACTTGTTGGCGAACGCCGGGTGGACCCACACCACCTTGCGACCGCCGGTGGCTTGCGGGTTCGTTGGCTCGACCAGCTTCGCACGGTCGATCTCTTCGTATCCCTTTGGACTGAGCTTCGCGATAATCAGATCGCCTTGCTCGTTGAAGAGAAAGTAGCGGTCTCCATTCGGGATGAGGAAAGCATTGCTCCAGCGCTCGCCGTTGTCTGGTTCCGGGTTCGCAGCGACCTTCTCGGGTGTGAGGCTGCCGCGGGTGGCACGCATATCTTCCCAGACGCGTTCACCCGTCTTCACCTTGAGGCAGCGCAACTGCCCGTAGCTGCAGACGCCGTAGACATAATCGCCATCGACTACAGGTGTGGGGATGATGGAACTGAGGTCGGTGGTCTGGTTGGCGCGTTCCCCCTTCGCCTTGCTGCGCCAGACGAACTCGGAGGAGTTACTGCCCACCTTCAGCAAGAACGCTCCGTGATAGAACGAGGTGAGAAATAGCCCATCCTCGCCGACCTTGCGGGGCATCGGTGCAGTGAGCGCGGCCTTGCTGTCGAAGTCGACACGCCAGAGCCGCTTGCCGGTTTCGGGATCGAGGCCGAGCACGGCCCGCGTGTGCCAGATGATGAGTTGCCGCTGGCCGCCGAACGTGTAAATGACGGGCGGGCAATAGCCGAAATCACCCTGCACGCTCTCGGAAGCCCAGAGTTCCTTGCCCGTCTTCTTGTCGAGGGCGACCACGACTTTCTCCTCGCTGCCGCCCAGACAGATGAGTTTATCGCCGTCAACCAGCGGATGGGCCGCGAAGCCCCACACCGGGATGCGCGCGTTGTAATCCTTCGGGAAGTTCTTGGACCAGATCGGCTTACCCGTGGCCACATTGAGGCAATAGAGGTCGCCCATCGCACCGAGGGTGTAAACGCGCTCGCCATCGACGGTGGGCGTGCAGCGCGGCCCGGCCGGATAGCTGACGCGGTACTCGCACGGGTATTCATGCTTCCACAGTTCTTGGCCGGTCTTCTCATCTAGGGCCAGCACGCGTTCGGTGCCTTCGCGGTTGAACTTGCCATCAGCCGTGATGCGATCGGTCACAAACACTTTGCCGCTCGCCACGGCTGGCCCTGCATAGCCAGAACCGACGTCGTGCTTCCAGAGCCGCTTCGGCCCGCCCTCGGGGAACTTCTCCACAATGCCGTCTTCACGCCAGACGCCATCGCGCTGCGTTCCCAGCCACTGCGGCCAATCCTCGGCGGAGGCAAACTGGGTGGCGAGTGCCACGAATATCAGGGCTGCTACAAGTCGCATGGCGTCTCCATGAAGGTGGTAGAAAGAATCAGAGCCGCTTTTGCACGACTGTGCAGGATGGCTTCTCTCTTCATACCCGGCGAGTTTCGCGCCTCTTTCGGTCCGGTTGAAGCGGACTTGCGTTTGTCTTAGAGTAACCGAACGTTTTTTGGACCGCATCCGGGGTTTCCGGGTGTTGGTCCTTGTCGCGCTATTCCCCGGTGGTTGCACATGTTCGAAGGCATTACCCGGTCGCTCGGCGATGCATTCAAGAAACTCCGCGGCCGCGGCCGACTCACTGCCGACAACATCCGTGAAGGGTTGAAGGAAGTTCGCCGGGCCTTCCTCGAAGCGGACGTGAATTATAACGTCGTCACCGATTTCATTGGCCGCGTCGAGGTGAAGGCCGTCGGCCAGGACGTGCTGGCGCGTGTCGATCCGTCCGAGCAGATAGTGAAGATCGTTTACGAAGAACTTGTCGCCCTGATGGGGCCGGTCGATCCCAAGATTCCGCAACGTGCCGACCGCCCCGTGGTGTTGATGCTCTGTGGCTTACAAGGTTCGGGTAAAACGACCACGGCCGCGAAGCTCGCGCTCACACTCAAGGAACGCGGCCGCAAGCCGATGCTCGCCGCGGCCGACTTGCAGCGGCCCGGTGCCGTGGAACAGCTTCAGACACTCGGCGAACAGATCGGCATCCCGGTTTACAGCGAGAAGACGAACCCTGTCGATGTTTGCCGCAATGCGGTCTCGCACGCCAAGCGTTCCCTGTACGACACGGTAATTCTGGATACCGCCGGGCGCTTGCAGATCGACGACGAGCTGATGGACGAGTTGAAGAAGATCGACAAGCTCGTGAAGCCGGATGAATGTTATCTCGTGGTCGATGCGATGATCGGCCAGGAAGCCGCGAATGTTGCCAAGGTCTTCAACGATGCCCTCGAACTGAACGCCTGCATCCTCACGAAGCTCGATGGCGATGCCCGCGGTGGTGCGGCGATGTCCATCAAGGGCGTCACCGGCGTGCCCGTCAAGTTCATCGGTGTCGGTGAGAAGGTTGATAAGCTCGAAGACTTCGTCCCCGAGCGCATGGCTGGCCGCATCATGGGGCAAGGCGACCTCATGGGGGTCGTCGAGAAGATTCAGAACATCCAGTCGCAGATCTCGAAGGAGGAGCTCGAACAGCAGCAAGCCAAGCTGCAAAAGGGCAACTTCACGCTCGATGATTTCCGCAAGCAGTTCGAGATGATCGCCAAGATGGGGATGAAGGACCTCATCGGTCGCATGCCGGGCATGTCCGAGATGATCCCTGAGGGGGAGGATCCGGAAGAAGCGCTCAAACGCGTCCAAGGCATGATTGACTCGATGACCAAAAAGGAACGCGCCGATCCGGACATCATCGACAGCAGCCGCCGCAAGCGCATCTCGCGCGGTTCGGGCGTGGAACCGCACGAAGTAAACCAGTTTCTCAAGCAGTTCGATCAGGTTCGCGTGCTGATGAAGCAAATGTCGCAAATGTCCATGTGGCAGCGGTTGAAGATGGTGACCGGCATGGGCAAGGCCGGGGCCTTCCTCCCCGGCGGCATGGACGGCATGAAACTCAAGGGTGACACCGGCCACCGCAAGAGTGCCAAGGAACGCGCCGACGAACGCAAGAAGAAGAACAAGAAGAAGCGGAAGTGATACAGCATCGATCGATCACGGGCGAGCCGGCATCGTGAGATGCCGGCGTCGTCCTGCTTTTTCTCCGCACAACACGACTTCGATTGCTCATTCACTCATTCAGTTTCCACACCCGAATTTCACCGTCCTGACCACCCATAACCATGTGCGTGCCATCCGGGCTAAACGCCACGCACCACAACCGCCCCGGAGCCATCGCCAGTGAGAAACTGACCTTGGTCCTTAGCTTGTGAGTTTGCTGTCCCGTCGTCGCATCGAAGACGAACGCCCAGTTATCGTAAACTGCGGCAATCTGATTCGTGGAGGTGTTGATCGCACGCTCAGTGGGTTGCGCCTTGATCGCCATAGCCACCAAGAACCCCGTCTTACGAATCACATCGCCCGTTGCCGTATCCAGCATCCAGGAACTGTTCCACCCAACGGCCAGGATCTGCTTCCCGTCGGGACTGAACCGCGCACGACAGATCTCGTCATTCTTCTTGACCGCGACCTTCGGTTTGATTTCCTTCTTGTCCTCATCCTCTGGCTTGACCTCCTTGTCGTCCTCCTCCTGTGGGTTGATTTCTTTCTTGTCCTCGACCTGTGGTTTGTTGTCCTGCTTGCCCTCGTCCTGTGGCTTGATCTCCTGCTTGTCGTCGACCTGTAGGTTGATGTGGATTTTCCACTCTTCTTCACCCGTGGCCGTGTTCCAGAGCCGAACCGTGCCGGAGCGCGTGGCGGTGACGAGGCGTGTTCCGTCCGGGCTGAAGGCCACGCACCCCGCTCCGGAAGCGCCCTCGAGGACGAGCAACTTCTTCCCCGCATTCGCGTCCCACACGACGGTGATATCGCTTGAGGTGGTGGCCAACCGCGTGCCGTCGGGGCTATAGGCGAGGTCCACGACCAGTTGCTTGTGTGCTTCGGTGAGCGACAGTAACTCCTTGCCAGTGGCGGCATCCCAGATGGTGGCTCCACCGCTCGCGGGGGGATTCTTGCCGCGGATCTCCTGAGCATTGGGAAGGTAAGTCTGTCCACCGATCGCGAGGCGTGTTCCGTCGGGGCTGAATGCCAGCGGCTTGATATTGCCCTGGATCACCTTGATGCTCACGATGCTCGCGCCCGTCTCCACGTTCCAGATTCGGATCGTGCCATCTCCGGACGCAGAGGCGATCTGACCGCCATCCGGGCTGTACGTCACGCTGCGGACCGCTCCCTCCGCGTGCTTGGCGAACACCGGATGAGGGGCCGGCATGATATCGTCGAGTTGCTTACCAAGCCAGTTGACGCCTGCGACGATCCCGGCCACGACCAGGCCGCAACTAAGCAGTGAAATACCACCGCACCCCAAGAACAGCCATTTCCAGACGTTCGTTCCCTTCTGCGGGGGAGCACGACGCGGTCTCCGTGGCCGTGGAACCTGTTCCTCGTCATATGCTGTGCTCATGGCGATAGTCCGTGGTACCAGGGGTGTCGGGCCGGAGGCGGAGCAGGCTGCCCCGGAGAAGAGTGGACTCTGCCCCAACTCCTCGAACTGGTGAGTAGTGTGCAGTAAAGAATGGTGAGGGCAAAACGAAAAACAGGAAGGCCCAGAGCGGTTCCGGGTGAGGGACCACCGTTCAAGAGTCAAGAGTATGGTGTGGATGTGGTGCGGGCTGGTTCAATCAAGGTGCCGCCCCGAAACAAGCAAAGTAGTCGCGGATCGCCTCGGGGACGAGGCAGGGCACCGCCCCGGCATCGATGACTTCACGCAAGTCGCGCGGTGACTCGACCAGAGCAAACGCCCGCAGGATGTCAGTGCGCAGTACCTCCTCAATGTGGGCCAGCACGTCGGCCCGTGTCTTTGAGTCGCCGACATCGTACCGTATGTAAGGCGGGGCGGCGCGGAATACGTTCTCGATCGTGGTGGAGAACAGGACCGCGTCGTTGATCGAGAGAACGATCCCGGCCTCCCGTCGGTAGTCAGCAAGCGCTGTGCTCTTTGCCAAGGCCCTCACCTCAAGCTGGATGTGGCCGGGGAGGGAGTTTACACTTCGCGAGGTTCCGAAGGTCACGATATGTTCAAACAGGGTGGACTGTCTTTGTGCCTTGCGCTGCGCTTTCCGATAGGTGAAGCCGTGAGGCGTTAACACGCCCGCGAGCGAGTCGCAGGCACTCTGGAAGACTTGCATCGATTCCGACTTTGCCATCAATCACGTCCTTCCAAAGCACCCTTTCGGCTCTGTCGATCGAAAGAACTAATGCTTCTCGTAGGTGGGTGATCGCAACAGACGGCCCATCGCCTTTCACGGGAGCCATGATACGGCCCACACCCCGATTCTCGCCCTGAATCTTGGCAAGTTCAACAGCGTTCTGTGCGAGTGTGAATCCATAAAACTGTTGGGTGCCGTGGCGGTTGTGACAGTGCGTTGTCGCGGTCTTGTGATGTGCTTGGGACGAGAGCACGATCGCCATGCAAGGGGTGTGCTCCATCGAGAACGCCCGAGAGATGCCCAGTGATCGCGACGTGCCAGGAGATACTCCTGGAAGTTCGAGAACTCGCATTGCCAGCGGCGATGGATGACCCTGCAGCCGTGCTGAGCACGCCGTTCTCAATGCTTGCTGTGCTCCGCTGAAGTTGTGGAAGCCGACGCCGCGAAGTGACGTCAGGCCAGCCACTCACACCCACCTATCGCAAAGAGGGTTGACATGCGTTCGCTCCGACTGCACACGCTTGGCGCGCTCGCACTCGCGACTTTGAATGCCCCGCTTGCCCCTGCCCAGGTCGCCGGCAATTCAGGTGCGGCCGACCTCGTTCTTGCCGACGGGGGCCGGACCGAGGCGATCGTCGTGGTGTCCCCCAAGGCGGGGCCGTGGGAGAAGCGTGCGGCTACCGATCTTGCGAAGTATGTCGGCAAGATCAGCGGTGCGACGCCGAAGATTGCCGACACCGACGAGGCTGTTGCCATTGCGCTGAAGGCCGCGACGCCGGTGCTGGTCGTGGGTGAGGCGGCGCTCGAGGCGAAACCCGCTTTGAGGGCCGCACTCGCGAAGGTCGCGAAGCCGAACCCGCTCCTCCGGGCCGATGCCGTCGTCGTGAAGCGGGATATGAGCCGCGTATATCTCGCCGGCACGAACGACGACTCCCATTACTTCGCCGTCGCCACACTGCTGCGGATGTGGGGCTGCCGTTGGTACGTCCCGACCGAGTTTGGCGAGTGCATCCCGAGCTTCCCAAGGTTGTCGGTTGGCGACCTCGACTACGCGTACGGTTCGCCGTTCGAAGTGCGCCGCTACTGGCTCTCGTGGAATGGCGACACCACCGGTAAGGACGAGTTCGCCAAGCGGAACTTCTTCAACGAGGTTCACGTTCCCAATGGACACTCACTTGCGAAGTACACGAAGGAGTTGATCCCGCCGGGCAAGACGATGTTCAACGTGCCAATCTCCGAGGACCGCACGGCGAATCACGTCGCCGAGCGTGTGCTTCCGCAATTCGCGAAGGGGCAGAACGTCATGCTTGGCATGGAGGATGGCATCTACAAATCGGAATCGGCCGAGGACAAGAAACTCATCGCCCTTCAGTACGACAAATACTTCCTCACGCAGTCGTACTCGGACGCCTTCATGGTCTTCTACAACAAGGTCGCGGACCGACTTGTGAAGGCCGCCCCGGACAGCAAAGCCCTGATTGGGTTCCTCATCTACTCGAACATCACGCTGCCGCCGGTGCGGGACGTGGTCGCCGCCAAACCGCTCGTCGGCTACCTCGCTCCCATCGACTTCGACCCGATCCATGGGATGGACGACCCGAGGTCTGGCCCACGCCGCGAGTACCGGGCGGTGATGGAGAAGTGGGCAAAGGTGATGCAAGGGCGGCTCGTGATCTACGACTACGATCAGAGCATGCTGGTCTGGCGTGACCTGCCAAACCCATCGCACCAGGCGTTCCGCCGCGATGTGAAGCATTACCTGAAGGCCGGCATTCTGGGCGTGGACACCGAGAGCCGCGGTGCGACGGCGACTCTTCTCACGAACCTTTACCTTCGCGGCCAACTCCTGTGGAACCCCGCTGCGGACACCGACGCCCTCCTCGCGGATTTCTACCAGCGGTTCTACGGCCCGGCCGCGAAGCCAATGGCCGAATACTGGGACGCGATCTTCCAGGCCTGGGAGCAGACGCTTGTCACCGAGCACGAGTACTTCGTCGCGCCGGCGATCTACACACCCGAGTTGCTCGTGAAACTCGGACGTAGTCTGCAAGAAGCCGAGGCCATCAAACCGACTGACAAGACGATTGCCGAGCGCATCCACTTCACTCGGCTCGGGTACGAGGTGTTGACGGAGTACATGGCGATGGTGAAGGCCGCCGCGACGGACGTCGACTACAAGGCCGCCGTCGCAGCGGGCGAACGCGGACTGGCGGCTCGCGAGAAGCTCACGCAGATGAACGGCACCTTCACCACATACAAGACCATCGGGGAACGCGGCTATGCCTGGTGGCCGGGCGAGGTGCAGCAGTACCGGGAGTTGGTGCCGTTCACCGATGGAACGAAGGGCACGCTTGTCGCGAAGCTCCCGCTCGTGTGGAACATCCGCCGCGACCCGAAAGATGTGGGCGTGAAAGAAGGGTGGGCGAAGCTGGCACCCGATCTCAAAGCATGGAACGCCTTGCCGACGCCGGTGTCGGTGGAGGACCGCATCAATAATGCCGGGAACTGGGAGCAGGTGCGGGCCGACCAGTACGCACAGGCTCAGGGCGTGGTGACCGCCGACTTTCAGAGCTACACCGGGCACGCCTGGTACCAAACCGATCTGGACCTTACGGCGGAGCAGGTCGCGGGGAAGGTGCGGCTGCGCTTCCCGGGGCTGTTCAACGAGTGCCGGCTCTTCGTGAACGGCGAGGAAGTCGCACACCGGCCATTCAAGGGCGTGTGGTGGATGAACGACTACCGCTTCGAGTGGGACACCGACGTCACCGGGAAACTCAAGGCGGGGAAGAACAGTGTCGTCGTGCAGATTAATAACCCGCACCATTTCGGGGGTATGTTCCGCCGGCCATTTCTGTACCGTCCCGAAGGGACGGAACCTGAAGTCAAGAAGTAGTGCGAGTGGGTAGTGTTTCAGCTTGCGTAGGTCAGCCTTTCCAGGCTGACGTTATTCTGCAAGTCTGCAAGATGTCAGCCTCGAAAGGCTGACCTACTATGCAAACTGAGGAACTCCTGGCGAATGAGCCGGGTACATTCAACTATCCTGTCCAACGACAAGGTATTTCCAGTGAGATACCTGATCGTGTTATCGACCATCCGCATGTCCCGCGAGCATGGTGACAATGATTCCAACTTCCTGATACCCCAGCCAGGAATCATGCGCACTTTTCGGAATCATTCCCACATCGTGGAAGATTACAGGCCCGGTCACGACTTGCGCATTCGCCTACCAGTGCGATTGAATGCGGCGCGATCCCAAACGGGAACCGACCACACCACCGACCACGACTCCGGCGATCCCAAAGACAATGATTGTACAGACGAGGATGTAAACGTGCCCATCGCCGGAATCAGCGGCACCCTGAGCGGCACTGCCACCACTCGCCAAGACGATCACGAACAGCAATCCAGTGGATGAACCAGCTACACTGCCCAGTGTTCCACCCAGCGGAATCAAAACACGCCGGTCGAGGCTTAGCACCCACTGGAGTAGTAGCAGGAAAGCATTTAGTTTTCGTACTTCAACATCGCCCTTTCGGAGAGGACTTTCATCAGGCCGCTGTGGAGGAAGGTGAAAGTACATCTCGTTTCCCACCCTGACCGCGGATCGCTTTGAACCTGCGAGTCGTCTCCGTTATGTGCTTCCTGACCAGCCTGTCATATCTACCCCGTTTTTCCAGAGAGTGATGCGACGCATTCACCAGGATGACGGTGTAGTTTTTGGACAGATCCCAAGTAAATCGCACAGGGTGTGCTGTGGATCGTGGTGCCAGGTCTTCCACACCAGAGGATGCTCGGTCTTCAGTCCGAAGGACTGGGACAACATAGCCCAGGGCAACGCCCTGGGTTCGGAGTGACCCCCATCTCGGCAGTCTGAAGGACTGCGACGACAGCCCCGGTCCCAGCCCTTCAGGCTGGTGGATTCTTGAAATCGCATTCCCAGGGCGTTGCCCTGGGCTATGCGGTGCCACCCCTTCGGGGTGAAGACTTTCCAGGGTGTTGCCCTGGGCTATGCGGTGCCACGCCTTCGGGGCGAGGTCGGAAAACTGGCCGGTGATGTAGATGGCGAAGTACTCAGGCGTATCCCGACGGTACAAGCAATCCTCGATTCCTGTCAGGTCGTTGTCGAGCCGGGGCTGGCGGGCCTGGATCTGAGCCACCTCTATTCGGAAGCCTCCTGAAGGCGACGTATCGCCAGAGGGGTTTGCCTGATTCGCCGAGTTCGGTCAAGATCAGTCGTACGCTGAAATATTAGTACGCTCGTGCAAAGACAACACGGCGGGGCGAGGGTTTGCCGGTGAAGATGCAGGTGCCGGGCGTGGTGTCGGCGTCGAATGGCAAGCAACGGATGGTGGCCTTGTATTCTTTCTGCACCATCTCCTCGACTTCCGCCGAGCCATCGTAGTGAGCGGAGACAAACTTCAAGGCGTCGATGGGGAGTTCCTCATTCTCATCCTTGCGGACGGGGAAGAGTGCCTTGAACTCATCGAGCGTGTCGGCGGTAACGCTTCGGCTGTCGCGGTAGCTTCTCGCTCGTTCGTAGAGCGATTTCTGGATGTCGCGGAGGAGCGTGGTGATGTGGGCCGCGGCTCCGCTGAGGGGAACGCCGAACTGTTTGCCTTCCTTGCCTGGCACATCACGTCGAGCCACGGCACACGCTTTCTTCTCGATGTCTTTCGGACCGATCTCGACGCGGACTGGCACACCGCGAAGTTCATGCTCGGCATAGCGATAGCCAGGTTGCTTGTCGAACATCAGGTCGATCTTCACGCTGATGGGATCGTAGCTGAAGAATTCCTCGCGGGGCAAGTCGCGGAGTTCCTGGGCCAGCTTTTCTGCGGCGGCGATGCTCGGGGCTCGTTCGGTATCGTTGCGTCCCAGCGGCACGATGGCCACGTGAACGGGCGCAAGGCGGGGCGGCACCACCAGGCCGTTGTCGTCCGAGTGCGTCATCACCAGGCCGCCGATGAGCCGTGTGCTCACGCCCCAGCTGGTGGCCCAGGCAAACTCTTCCTTGTTCTGCTCGTTCTTGAAAGTGACGTCGAAGGCCTTGGCGAAGTTCTGCCCCAGGAAGTGGCTGGTGCCGGCTTGCAGGGCCTTGCCGTCTTGCATCATGGCTTCGATGCACAGAGTGTAGATGGCCCCGGGGAACTTTTGGCCATCCGTTTTGGGCCCGACGAGCACGGGCATCGCCATGAACTCCTCGGCGAACTTCTGATAGACGCGGACCATTTGCAGGGTCTCCTCCTCGGCTTCCTTCGCGGTGGCGTGGGCGGTGTGTCCTTCTTGCCAGAGGAATTCCGCGGTACGCAAGAAGAGCCGTGTGCGCATCTCCCAGCGGACCACGTTCGCCCACTGGTTAATGAGCAGCGGCAAGTCGCGGTAGCTTTGCACCCAGCTTTTGTAAGTCTTCCAGATGATTGTTTCGGAGGTGGGTCGCACGATGAGCGGCTCATCCAGTTCGGCCGTGGGATCCACGTGTAGTGGCTTGCCCTTCTCGGCCTTGAGGCGGTAGTGCGTCACAACGGCGCATTCCTTGGCGAACCCCTCGGCCATCTCCTCTTCCTTGGCCAAATAGCTCATGGGAATGAACAGCGGGAAATAGGCGTTCACATGGCCTGTGTCCTTGAACATGCGGTCCAGGCCACGCTGCATCTTTTCCCAGAGCGAGTAGCCGGTGGGCTTGATCACCATGCAACCACGCACATCAGAGTTATCGGCGAGCCCGGCCTGGCGAACGATATCGAGATACCACTGCGGATAGTTGGTGGCGCGAGGCGTGATGGCATCAGCCATTTGCGAAGTTCCTTTTGCAGTAACGCGACAATCACCCGGGACGCTTCCCGGGAATCCTGGTAATGGTCGCAATTATACTGAAGGGAGTGCAGCGTCGGCGGACAGGCTGCGTTTCGGGATCTGCGGGCAGGTGCGTTTCGGTTGCAAGGCGCGGGCTGACCGGAAACGGACGACGCAAGAGTGCCAGAGCGTCACCCTTGTGCCGGCGAAGTTCATTGCGAGTCAAGCCGTCGAATGGTTCAAGCCTCGTCGATGCTCCCGCCGCTGCCGGATTTCACATTGATTCCTGAGATGGAATCGTTCCCCGAATCGTTGCCATCGACTTGCAGGACGGCTGTGATCATGCAGTCGCTATAGTTCGCCGCCACCGTGAAGTGCACATCCCAGTTGCCTGAGGGGTTGCCGAGATTGCCCGTCGCCCGGTTCTGGATGAGCGTCGCTCCATCCGATTGATAGAGCGAACAGATCAACTCGTACGCGCTGGCGGTGTTCGCCGCGCCGACGGCACCGGTGACGCCTCCTGCGGCCGCGGCGGTCGATTCAGCGGTGACGAAACCGGGTGATGCATACGAACCACCCGCATGAAAATCACGAGCAACCTTCGAATCGGCCAGGTGATAGGTTATCGATACGGACATAACGACTCACTATTGAGAAATGTGCAGGGGGGTAATAAAGACATTTCGAACAGCGACCTGGGATCGGAACGAAATGATGCCGAACGGCAGATTCGGCGACCAGTCCGGGAACTCCGGAGTGTCCAGGCGATTTTTCTTGCGAAGATTCGCAAATTTCTGCTGGCTTCTGTTCGCATCGAACTCGGCGAGCACCTGTGGATTGCCGTCCGGAGTGAACCAGTGCACAGTGATGCCGTCTGGTGAAACCTCGAATGAAACTCGCCTCCAGGGGCCTGGTCGACCAAGTGGAGTGAACGGCAAGCCCTTGAAGGTTTCCGATGAACTGTAGATGGATTTATCCGGGTGCTGGCGGAATCCAAAGGTGTGGAAAAATACGTGGTAATCCGTGGGGGCTCCCGGCGGGCGAGCCGAGCGATATTCCTTGAATGTCACGGCATACAGGCCGTGAACATTACTACCGGAGGGATGGTCCTCGGTTGCGTAACCGAAGTAGACACCGCAGTAATCGGTTTCGACGGTGTCACTGGCATTCATCGGACGAGCCACGAGTTGTCGAATTTCCAGTGTCACGCGATAGTGATCGATTCCCGGTGCGGGGAATAACTCGAGCAATGCGTAGTTGAATGCATGAAAACCGCAGGTGCCATCACCAGCTGCAGATTCCCCCAGTGAGTTCGGTTCTAACAGGAAGCGAGAATATCGTGGCAGCCCCGTATCGCCGAGGAGTTTCACCTGCCGGCCCGCGGCCAGGTCACGCTTCATCTCCTCAAGTGGATCACGCGGTTGGCCCATCATGACAGCCGCGGCAACGAGTCCGCTGGCCAGGACGACAAGCAACCCACCGGTAATAAGTGCGGCACGGCGTCTTCCGACCCAGCGTCTGCCCCGCCGATAGATGCTGTGACGTGGAGCCACGGGCTTCTTGCCGGCCAGGAATGCTTCGAGATCCTTCGCGAGTGCAGCGGCCGACGCATAGCGATCGAACGGATCCTTCTCCAGGCACTTCACCACGATTCCATCCAGATCGCGTGGTACATCCGGGCAGAGGGACCTGGGTTTGGGCACCGCACCCGTTAACACATTGTGGATGACCTCGGCCTGTCCACCGGGCCCGTAAGGCGGCTTGCCTGTGAGCAAGTAAAAGAGAGTGGCACCGAGCCCGTACACATCAGCAGTCGGACCGACATCGCCATTCTTCCTTGAGATCTGTTCAGGCGGCATGAAACTGGGTGTGCCGATCGGGCCACTCCCCATGGTGGCACCGTCGTCATGATCGAGTCGCTTGGCCAGGCCGAAATCGCCGAGCTTCGGGCACCAGTTGGAGAGCTTGCCGTCGCTGGCTAGCGGAGCCGCTTCTGTTCTGAGCACTTCAAAAAGGAGGATGTTCGATGGCTTGATGTCGCGGTGGAGGATCCCCCGCGCATGCGCCACGTCTGTGGCCCGCGCGATGATCGCCATCACGCGTGCGGCCTCGCGTGCGGGCAAAGGGCCGTTCGTCTCGATCCACTTGCCAAGGGAACCACCGGTGGCCCGTTCCGTTGTGAAAAACGGATCCGCACGCATGAAGTCCGTGGCGAGGATGCCCAGGATGTGCGGATCGCAGAGTGAGGAGAGTGCCCGCACCTCGATTAAAAATCGTTCGATCGCACTGCGGTTGTTGCTCGATCGGAGGAACTTCATCGCGACAAGGCGTTCGGTGGCGTGCTCGCGCGCGAGATACACATCACCCATGCCTCCACTGCCAAGAACTTCGAGAAGATCGTACCCAGGCGGGGCCGGGGGCAAGGTGGCATTGTCACCGGCCGTGGAGGAGCCGTTCGGCTCGGAAACGGTCGTGGCATCGAGTGGGACGTATCGTGGAACTGGCGGGTCAGGCTCGGCCTGCGGCAAATCCGAGTGCACGCCATGAGTCAAATCGAGTTGCATATCCGCTGACTCGTCGACCGAGATCAGGGGCACTGGAAAGGGATAAGGCGGAGCTGAGGAGTGCGGTTTCGCGACCGAAGTTTCAGTCGACCGCACACAGGTAGCGCAGAGCCCACTCACCGATTCCACATCGAGCGGGCACTGGCACAGGCGGCACGAACCGGGTGACCGCACGGGAGGGCGTCCGCGAGGAGTTGACAATATGAATAAGACGAAGATTAACCGAGGACTGGTCCACATGCAAGCATCAGAAGATGAATGCTCTCGACCAACGATAATCAATTCAAGTGTCTGAGCGAGACTGTAGATCTGCATTGGGCCCGAACTGTGAACGTGCGGACGCGAATCTGCGGCAAGCGATCATCTCCTCGAGTGTGCTCCTGGTGAGTGAGATCATGATTCATTGAGAACCGTGGGGAGCGAAGTGGTCAGCAGGCCGGTCCTGACGACGATCCCACGGGAATGCTGAGGTTTGTTGGTGGTGGGATGCGAGATCGCATCGGCTACGTGCGACCGTCCTGTTGCAATATCGAATCGAACCCAAACCCGGTTTCAACTCGGGTTTTGAGTTCGTTGCATGTAATTACTGTCATGCCGTGGCTCCGCAAAAACCACGACCACGCAGCTGCGGCCGTGCACGACTGTGAAGTGAAGGATCAAGCTGGTATCCGCCTTACGGGTGAGCCGGAGCGTGGAGCACGGCCAGATATTTCCCGATTGCACCCAACGCCACGACCTTGAGGAGAAGAACCTGGCCTATGTCGACCACTTCAGGCTCAATTTCGGCGACCCATTCGTTTGTGTCACGGTTGAACGCGGCTGCGGTCTCCTGGAGTTCCTCATAGTGTCGTCGGCCGGTTTTTTGTCTGCTGATCTGGATCACACGTGCTGCTACCACCCGGTTTGAATCGAATTTGGCACTCACCGTTAACGTTGCCATGGTGATTGTTCCTGGGGTGTGTTTGGGAAATTAGGAAACCCTGACGGTTCCGCCACGACCATTTTTTATCTTGATGCCAGTGACCTCATCCGTTTGCTCGGTATCTTGGTCATCGATGAAAAGCTGGGCGGTGATCTTGCAATTGTCGTAGTCAGCATCAACATCAAACGCTACGTCCCAGGGGCCGACTGGGGAGGCGTTACTATCAGTCATCTCAACAACAGGGCCGTCCATCGAGAGGAAGAGCTTACAAAGCACTTTATATTCAATGATCTTTGGTTTCGTTGCAGTGGTGGCAGTCGCCGCTACAGCGCCCGCGGCGGCAGCGGTGCCGCCCCCCCGCAGAATGTGTGATTGGGCATCGTAGGTGCCGCCAACATGAAAGACCCGCCCAACGGTCGTGTCGGGTAGTGGATAGTCAATCGAAACGTGCATAGAACCTCAGAGTCAAGGGAGGGGAGTCATATACACATTGCGCACCGCAACGTGTGAACGATAGGAGAAAATCCCGAATGGGCTATTCGGAGTCCACTCTGGCAGCTCCGGTGCATTCAGGCGAGATGGTTTCCTCATATCCGCGAATTTCTGCTGGCAGGTCGCGGCATCGAACGCCGCAAGCAGCTGCGGGTTGCCATCGGTGGCGAACCAGTAGACCGTAATCCCATCCGGTGACACTTCGAACGCGATTCTCCGCCACGGTCCGGGACGGCCTTGTGGCACAAATGGCACGGCCTTCAGTCGCGAAGAACTCATGGAGATAGTCTTATCGGGGTGTTGCGTGAGTCCGACGGTGTGGAAGGATGCTGCATGATCTTGCGGGGCCCCGGCCGGCCTCGGGATGCGATATTCCTTGAAACTGACGCAATACATCCCATGCACTGGCAAGCCTGCCAGGCTTTTTCCCGATGCGAAACCGAAGTACAGACCACAGAAGTCGGTCTCGAGCGTCGCATTCGGCGCGAGTGGTCGAGCCATGAATTGGCGAATTTCGAGCGTGACGCGGTATCTCTCGATTCCGGGCTCGGGGCAGAGTTCGAGGAGTCCATAGTCAAACGAGTGAAATGAAACGGACCCATCCGCGGCTGGAGACTCGCCTAGCGTGTTCGGTTCCAGGATAAAACGCGAGTATTGCGGCCGGCCCGTCGCGGCGACGAGTGTCACTTGCCGGCCCTGAGCGAGATCGCGGCGTATCTCCGCCACGGGGTCAGCGGCTCGGCGGAGTACGACACCGTCTCCCACGAGGCCGCTCGCCACGACCAGGAATAACGCGGTGGCGCAAAGTGCGATGCGGTGTCGACCCAGCCAGCGTTTGCCCCGGCGAATCGCCGTGTGGCGTGGGGCTTCCGGCCTCTTGCCAGCCAGGAACTTTTCAAGATCCTCGGCCAGCGCCGCGGCCGTTGCATAGCGATCACGCGGATCTTTCTCAAGGCATTTGACCACAATGCCATCGAGGTCGGGTGGCAACTCGGGTCGACGCGATCGAGGTGCCGGTACGAGTCCGGTGAGCACCTCGTGCATCACAACACTGGGGGCACCCGGTCCGTAGGGGGGATGCCCTGTGAGCGTGTAGTAGAGCGTGGCACCCAGCCCGTAGACATCCGCAGCCGGGCCGACCTCACCATTCTTCTTGGAGATCTGCTCGGGCGGCATGAAACTGGGCGTGCCGATGGGAGCACTGCCAACGGTCACGCCATCGTCCTGGTCGGTGCGTTTGGCCAGCCCAAAATCGCTGATCTTGGGCACCCACTCACCGAGAGAAGGGCCTGGTGCGGCGTGCTCGCTGTCTGTGCTCGCGAACAGAAGGACATTCGAAGGCTTCAAATCGCGGTGGAGAAGTCCCTTCAAATGCATGGCAGCGACCGCTCTTGCGAGAGTGGCACAGAGGCGGGCCGCCTCCTCGGGTGCAAGCAAACCTTGTTGCCGAATCCATTTTTCAAGAGAGCCTCCCGTTGCCTGTTCGGTCGTGAAAAACGGGTTAACTCGCATGAAGTCCGTGGCGAGCACCTCAATAATGTTCGCGTGCTTCAGCGAGGCAATCGCACGAACCTCGACCAGGAATCGCTCGACGGCACTGCGATTTCCTGAGGAGCGCAGGAATTTCATGGCCACGAGGCGTTCGGTGGCATGCTCCCGGGCGAGATAAACATCTCCCATTCCGCCGTTGCCGAGAACGCTCAGCAGATCGTAACCCGGTGGAGATGGCGGAAGAGATATTCCAGTTTCGCACTGGCTGGAATCACCCTGCTGCGTGTGCGTTGAAAGTTCGCCAGCTGGGACTCGGGCTGTCCGTGTGATGCGTTCGTCGTGTGCGGAACCGATCGACTGTTGGGCCGATTCGTCCGCATCACTCCTCGGCACTGGCAGCACGGGATCCAGTCCCAGTCGAGCGGTCAGAGATGTCTCGGCGGATCGGAGGCACGTCGCGCACAAGCCGCTCGCGGATTCCACCTCGAGGGGACATTGACACAATCTGCACGAACTGGGTGATGCCACGGGTGCGAGTCCGTGTAATGGAATCGGCAGGTGATCGTGGGATCCTATCCGCTGCGAAAATGCGCTTCAAGGACCAAATGCTAATTCGGTCTGGCCGAGGTGGAAGTGATTCTGTCTGGTGAAGGCTCAGGCTTTCGTTCCATCCGAGGCGATTGACTGGTCACGGGATTCTGTGGGTGTAAAAAGGGCCTGGATCAGCAGTAAACCGGCACCGACGACGAGGCAACAATCGGCGACGTTAAAGACCGGCCATTCGATCTTGTAGAAGTAGAGGAAGTCGCGGACGCCGTGGAACACGACGCGGTCGTAGAGGTTGCCAATGGTGCCGCCGAGGATCAGACCGAGTGCAGCGCTGAGCCATTTTTCTTTCGCAGGGCCACTTCTGGTTCCCCAGATCACGATGCCGATGGCCGCGGCGAGACTGATACCCGCGAAGATCCAGTTGGCAAGTCCACCCGTGTCGTTGCCGAGGCCAAACAGGGCGCCGCGGTTCACATGGGGCATGGTCGACCCACTCCAGGTTTGCAGCGCGCTGAGGCCACAGTCACAGATGGGAATGGATGGATCGTACTGTGCGATCAGGCGAAACCAGCCCGGCACGACTTCATGGGTGCTGCCCATGCCATCATTGTAGAGCCAGCGAAATACGCCGTACTTGCTGGCCTGGTCGGCCGTGAGACCGATCACGGCGAGTGTGATGAGCAGCCAGCGGTACGTCCGTTCGGTCATGTGCGCGAAGCCCTGCTGTTGCGAAGAATATTCAGGTCCACAATAGACGTACCTGCAAATTCCGTCAAGGAACGGCCAGCACGATCCGCAGGGTCGCTATAGCCCGCCCGATTCACCCATTCAACCCGAATCGATCCGCGCAGGTGGCGCCGGCGCCGGTTGCACCTGTTGGCACGTTCGTGCTGTCACCTCCCATCGAGGTAGCCACAACGGGTTGATGGATGGCATTGACGGCGTCGAGGGGTGTCGGAAGAATGCGCGCTAGATGTCGCAAAGTAGACCGCTCCCGTTCAGGCGAAATGCCGATACACCGAGTGGAGAGCGTGCGTCGTCTTGGGGGTTTATTATGCGGCGGGCAGCTTCGGGACTTCTGGCTATCGCGCTGGCCCTGGCCGGGTGCAAGTCCACGGGTTCGAAGCCACGGCCCATCGACTCGGAGAAGGACAGCAAAACCGCAGCGATCCCTGCCGCCCGTTCGCCCGACTGGCTGACCGATGTTGGCAAGCTGCCCGGGAAGGGGACCGATGTTCCCAAGGCTGGAACGTGGGCAAAGCCGGGAGATCCGTCCTTCAATGCCACGCGGGAAGCCCAAGGTGTCTTCGCAGGCCGCGTCTTCGATCCAGCCGGCAAGGGTGTGAAGCGAGCCTTCATCAAGATTGAACCTACCGAAGCACCGCCCCCGGGTTCGAGTGCAGCCCTGAGCCCACGCGGCATCATGACGGGCGATGACGGCTTCTTCATGACGCAGGGTCTGACGCCCGGAATGGCCTACATACTCACGGCCGAAATCGAACAGGACGGAAAAACACTCATGGGCGTGGTGCAGGCCCAGGCACCGGCCCCCAATCTCTCGATTCAGTTGCGCGACGACATGCTGCCCGCGCCGGGTTTGCCGCCTGTGGGAAATCGCACCCCCACAACAGGCGCCCTGCCGCCATCAGTACCCGGTTCACCTGCCTCATCGCTTGGCGTCCCCCCACCCTCCAGCGACTTGATACCACCCACTCCGACGGGCATCGTTCCGAGTGGTGCGACCACGAAACCTGCGGATGGAGCGTTCACGCCGGGCTTCGGGGCGACGGGCACAGGGATCCAGCCCAGCTTCGCGAATCCGCCAGGCTCCAAACCCGGATCGACTCGACCCGCGGCTCCGATGAATCCCGAGCGAATCGTGAATGGTCCGGAATCGCGGTTCCCGAACGCCCCCATTCCGGCGAGCATTCCGAATGGTCCGCCACCGTTGCCGCGAGTGCCGTATTCGGTGCCGCCTCCGCCTCCGCCTCCGAGTCGCTCGGATCTGGAGAAGAAATCCGCTGTGCCTCCGCGGCCCGGTTCGAACTTTGCCCTCACGGACATGATGGGTCGGCCCTGGGATTTTGCCACGAGCAAGCACGGGAAACTGGTGCTCGTCGAGTTCATGACGACGACCTGCGTGCCGTGCTTGCAATCACTCAAGGGGTTGAAGGATCTGCAGGCATCGTATAGCGCTCGAGGCCTGCAAGTGGTCGGCGTCGTCTGCGACGATGTGTCAGTGAATGAACGCGTGGCACTCGCATCGAAATACCATCGCGAGAAGAACGTCAACTACATGCTCTTTGTCGAGCCCGATGCCGGCTCACTCCGCCAGCGTTTTGATGTCACGGGCTATCCCACGGCCGTGCTGCTCAATGCTGCAGGTGAAGTGCTGTGGAAAGGTCACCCCTCCGGCGATCGCGCCGTGCTTCTCTCGACCATTCAGGCCAATCTCGGCCAATAAAGCCGCCTGGCTCCTTCAGAAATCCCTGCCTGGTACGGCGGCTCTCAGGAGTGATTTATCACTTCACTTCCACTATCAAGACCTGAGCAACTTCCGCATCTTCGCCACGCAAAGGGTCCTGATATGTTTCGCCGTTTCTGGTTCGTGATTCCCCTTTTCGCGCTCGGCTGTGGCAACGGCTCGGGCGGTGTTTACTCGGGGGATGGCCACGACCATAATCACGACCGCGACAAGATGCTGCTGGCCGATGTGGGGCCTCTTCACGCGGCCCTCACGGCGCATCTCTCGAGCAAGACTGGCAACGAACTGGACATCTTTTTCGAGAAGGTCGACAAGGACCACACACCGGCTCCACTGCCCCTCAAAGGCTTCACGGCCACTGCGAAGCTCGCGGACGGCGGCGAACAGGTGCTCGAGTTCCATGAAGCCGAGAAAGAGGAACGCAAGGACGACCCGGACGGACAGTGCTCGCACTTCGTCGCCACCGCGGCCTGGATGAATCCCGGCGACACATTCACGGTAACAGCTACTGTGGAGATTAATGGCAAGAAGGAACGAATGGAGTGGAAGGCATTCAACCCGAAGAAGTACGCCCATTTTGAAGAGTAAGGGCAGATGTATCGACACAGGCGCTGAGCGGGCAGACCGGACCTGGAGAGTAAATTCTTCGAATCGCTGGCAGTGTTCTCGAGTGTTGCGGCATTCAGTGAGTGTAAGGGGAAACGACGCAGCAGCCGAAGAGTGAGTCGAAGTGACCCACCCGGTTTTTTCGCAGCGATCGGTTCTCCGACAACTCCCTGGAGCTTCTCATGGTCCGCCGCATCCTTCGCACACTGGCCCTGTCTGTCGCTGTCCTGACCGCTGGTTTCGCAGGAATCGCCGCCACACCGGGCACTGCATCCGCTGAGCCGGTCGGTGGTTTGAAGAAGGCGATTGATGTGTTACCAGGGTACTCGTCGCACCGATACGACGTGAAACTTCATGGGGATGAACCGACTCGCATTCAGGTTGCGGCCCTCGAAGACGATCTCGAACTGCGTGTGTACGGCCCGAATGGCGTGCAGGTCGGCCAGACGATCTACGTGCGAGCCGGCACGCAAGAAGATGCCTCGATCTCGCCATACCTCACGGGAACATTCACATTCAAGATCACGAACCCGTATAGTAGCTCGGTGAAATACTGCATTATCCTCGACTGACGGAAAATCGCAGGTCAAAGACACAGGCCCGGGGAGAACTCCCCGGGCCTGTTGCATTCCTGAAACGAGTGTTTTTCAAGCGGACTCGAATCGTGCTTCCCGAGAGAGTCCCGGCCTGTTAACTTGCGGGAGGCCGTGCACACTTATATTATTGCGGGACCGACCTCTCCGGCGCTGCCGCTCGAAAGGGTGCGTAGTGAATGCCCAAACCCGGCAGTTGATTGCGAGCCGGCTGTGACGATATACCGTCGTTTCAAGAACACCGATCCACCTGCCCTCGCCGAAGTCTGGAACGAGGCGCATACCGCGCGCGGTGCGTATCCACTGCGGACACCGGCGCTGCTGGAACGTTGGGTGTTCAGCAAGCCGTATTTCGATGCCGACGGACTCGTGCTGGCCGTTGATGAGACAACGAACATCGTGCAAGGCTACGGGCTCGCCGGTTTTGCTCCGAACGAGGAACTCACTGCTCTCACGCATGAAGAAGGTGTGATCTGTTCAATCGCGGTGCGACCGACTGAACGCCGAAAAGGGGTGGGTCGTGGCATCGTGCAGCAACTGGAACGCTATCTCACGGAGCACGGTGCGAAGAAGTTGCGAGCCGGCCCGGTGTGGCCACAGTGCCCATTTGGATTTGGCATCTACGGTGGCACCAGTTGCCCCGGCTTCCTCGCCTCCGACACAGACGCTGATCCCTTCTTCAAATCGCTCGGTTACACGCCGGCCGGTAACACACTTGTCTTTCAGAAAAAGCTTGACCAGCCGCTGACCATCGCCGACGCCCGGTTTGGCATGCTCCGCCGGCGCTACGACACGCAGGTGCTGCGGACTGCGGCCGTGAATAACTGGTGGAATGATTGCGTGTGGGGAACACTCGAACCTGTTGAATTCCGGATGGTAGACAAACTGGCGAACAATATGCCGGTGGCCCGTGCCGTGGTGTGGGAACTGGAAGGCTATGGCTGGCGCTGGGGCTTCCCCTCTGCGGGAATTCTCGATATTCAGGTCCGCCCTGACTTGCGCCGACAGGGATTGGCAAAACTGATGATCGCTCAGATTCTGCGATTCTTGCAGGATCAATTCTTCGGCATCTGTGAACTGCACGCCGATGCCAGTCGCCCGGACATCGTTGCACTCTGCAAGTCCGCGACGATGGAACAAGTGGACATCGGCACAACCTACGTGAAGCCTGCCTGAACGAATTCACTCGCTTTGCCGTTTCGCCAGTTCGGCACGCAACCGGGCCAGTTCTTCCGTCATGGCCAGTCGCTCCTCCCGCTCACTTTCGGCCATTCTTTCCGCCTCGACAGCACGTTCGATCGCGGTCGCAGCGTTGGCTCGCGCTTCGGCCGCATTGGCATTGGCTTCGGCCGCGAGCCTTTCTGCCTCGGCGGCCCGTTCGTTTGCTGCTTCCAGTGATCGCTGCAACTCTGCGGGCAAGGGCAGCAATTTTCCGCGGAACCAGAATCGTGCCCAACCTTTGAGCACCTTGGCTTCCAACTCCAGTTCGGGCACAACCAATCGCCCCGCACGATTGGGGTGGACTTGCTCGTACTTCTCATCCTGCAGTTTGAACAGGGTCAGCTTTCTGTTGTCCGGCTGGAACAGCAAGTAGTACGGCACCTTCAAATCGCTTTCATAACGTAAGAAATTATCCTCATAATCCTTGCGTGGGTTGGACGGCGTCACGTACTCCATGACCAGCAAGGGCCCAATGGGCTGCAGAATCGCCATGAAGCTTCCGTGCATCTTCAACGGTGTGGGGTGCACCACAACCATGTTGTCCGGCACCACACGCCTCGGCTTTTCCGGATCTTCACCTGGCCGCACGTACTGGATCAGCAACTCGCTATAGACATGAACATCCGGCCGGGCCGCGCGAACCAGTGCAAGGCTCTCTAGGGTTATTTCACGCTGGGTGGACTGGGGAATGGATTCCATGAAGTGCTCCAGCGGCAGCGACTTCGAATAAGCAATTGCATCGGCCTCGTAGATTCGTTCGAGCCGGTCCCGATCCAATTCCAGGATAGGTGTCATTTCGTGAACCTCGCACTCATAGAACAGGAATGATTATAACCCAGCGGCCACCTGCTTCGGTATGAGAATCAGACGACACCGCGCTCGCGAAGTGCCGCGATTTCTACTGCATCGAGGCCTATCACTTCGTGAAGCACGGCATCCGTCTGTTCGCCCAGTTGGGGCGGCAGCGCGGGTGGTTGCATAGGCCCGCCTGTGAGGTGAATCGGGTTACCGATCAGGTCCACGGGCTGTCCCGAGGGGTCCCGCACCGTCACTTTCATGCCTCGGCTCGCGAGCTGCGGTTGTGTGAAGAGATCCGCATAATCCCACACCACAGCATGGGGAACCTTCTTCTGTGTGAGTTTTAACTCCCATTCCGCGGTCTTCCGGAGCTTCATCAGTGCCTCCACGCGCGGCACGACTTCGCCACGGTGTTCCACGCGCTGGCGATTGGTCGCATAGCGTGGGTCACGGCCGAGTGCGTCATCCTCCGCGGCTTCGCAGAACGCTTGCCACTGCTGATCATTGCCGACGTTGAGCACAAGCCAGCCATCGGAGGTGGCGAAGAGTTGATACGGCACGATCTGGAGATGAGCATTGCCTTGCCGTGCGGGCACCTCACCACTCGTGAGGAACGCCTGCGCCATGTTCACCTGCGCGGCAAGCGCACAATCGAGCAGCGCGAGATCGATGGCATAACCGTGATCGCTGCGAGTGCGGGCATTGAGACAGGCAAGGATGGCGGTCGAGGCATAAAGGCCCGTGAGTACATCCGCGAGAGCGACCCCGACCTTGCTAGGCGGTTCCTCTGCCGGGCCTGTGATACCCATGAGCCCGCTCATTGCCTGGATGGCGAAGTCGTAGCCGGGAGCATCACGGAGCGGGCCCGTTCGGCCAAAGCCGGAAATCGAACAAACAATCAGTCGCGGATGGCGAGCGAGTAACTTTTCCGGGCTGAGCCCGAGCTTCGCCACACTTTCCGATCGGAAGTTCTCAATCAGCACATCGGTGCGTGCCAACAGTCGATGGAAAAGCTCATTCCCTTCGCTATTGCCGATGTCGAGGGTGAGCGATCGCTTGGAGCGGTTGCACGAGAGGAAGTACGCGGAGAGGCCATTGGTATCGAAGGGCGGGCCCCAACCGCGGGTGTCGTCGCCACGGCCGGGGCGTTCGAGTTTGATGACATCTGCACCGAGGTCCGCCAGTAGTTGTCCACAGAACGGCCCTGCCAGCACGCGTGCTGCATCGAGCACACGCACACCGCGAAGCGGCGGCTCGGCATCCGCTGCGAATGGAAACATCGCATTACCTCCTTTCGGGATTGTACCGATGCGGCGATAATACCTCGCAAACCCTGCCTCTTCCGGAGTCACTCTCATGCACCGCCTCGCCGCGATCCTCATTCCACTCTTTGCACTCGCCAGTGCCCGTGCCGACAACTGGCCAGCTTGGCGCGGCCCAACCGGGCAGGGCACTTCCGCCGAGAAGAACCTGCCGCTGAAGTGGTCGCCAACCGAAAACGTGAAGTGGAAGATCGCCTTGCCTGATATCGGCAACTCCAGCCCGGTTGTGTGGGGAGACAAAATCTTCCTCACCCAGGCGACAGAGGGCGGCAAGAAGCGTTCACTCCTGTGCCTTGGCCGCAAGGACGGCAAGACGCTCTGGGAGCAATCTGTCGCCTTCGACGAGGTGGAGCCCAAGCACAACACGAACACGTATTGCGCTGCCACGTCGGCCACCGATGGCGAGCGGGTCGTCGTGTCGCACGGTTCGGCAGGCGTCTACTGCTACGACCTCGCCGGCAAGGAACTCTGGAAGCGCGACCTCGGCCCGTGCCATCACATCTGGGGGAATGCTGCATCACCCATAATTGAGAAGAATCTCGTCATCCTGAACTTCGGGCCGTCCGAGAAGACCTTCCTGATCGCGATGAACAAGCAGGACGGCAGTGATGTCTGGAAACTCGATGAGATCGGCAAGAGCCCGAAAGAGTACTTTGGTTCGTGGAGCACGCCCGTGGTGGCCGAGATCGCGGGTCGACGTGAACTGGTCATGACCTGGCCAGGCGTGATCAAGTCCTACAACCCGGCGGATGGCAAGCTGATCTGGAGTTGCACAGGGCTCGAGAAAAACACGGGCAAGGATCGTCTGACGTACACCTCTCCGCTTGTCGGCAACGACACGATCGTTGGGATGGCGGGCTTCGGTGGTGCCGCCATCGGCGCCAAGGCCGGAGGTTCCGGCGATGTCACCGATAGCCACCGGCTCTGGCGGACGCCCACCAACCCCCAGCGCATCGGTTCGGGGGTTATCGTTGGTGAACACATCTATGCCGTGAACGAACCGGGCCTCGCCTGCATCGAGTTGAAAACCGGCAAACAACTCTGGAGCGAGAACGTGCAGGGCGGCATCTGGAGCAGCATCGTTCATGCCGATGGCCGACTCTACGTCGTCAGCCAACGCGGAGAGACCATTGTCTTCGCGCCGAATCCCAAGGACTTCGAATTGCTCGCCAAGAATAACCTGAATGAAATGACGCGCGCTTCAATTGCTGTTTCGGATGGCGAACTGTTCATCCGCACCTACAAGTCGCTGTGGTGCATCGCCGAGAAGAAATGAAACACGAGGCCGCTTCACTCACCCATGCGTGACACGGCCTGGGCCTCGGCCTCGGGCTTGCCACGCACGGGCAAGGTCGCCGGTTGTCGCACGCTGGGTAAGGCACTCGCGGGCTTCGAGCCAAATATTTGTGAGGGCCTGGCTGCCGCCGGTGCGGCCGCCTGAGGGTCTGTCTGCGTAGGCTGATCCTGGAAGAACAGCACAGCGGCAGCGATAACGCCGGCAAGGCCCGCGATGAGGCCGAGTTTTGAATCGTTCGGCATGACTTATCTCACGGTTGAACCAATTCACACAATTATCCCTGCCGAGGCAATCACGTGTCGCGAACTTGAGCCAATCCTGTCAGAATCTTGCAGAGCCTGTCGGTGTGCAGCGCTCTCTCGGCACGTGAGGCATTCTCGGAATCATTCGGTTGCTCCGCAGAGTCGCTGCAGCTACCGCAAGTTGGGAGGTGATTCATGGGGTTGACGAGCCTGGCCGCTCTGGTCGTGGTGGCCGGAGTGGTCGTGATGGTTGTGCGGGGCTGGGATGTGCGACTTGTGCTCCTGGCCGCAGCACTCACCATTGCGGGGCTCGCGGGCCTCGATCGTGCACCGGATCAGTGGGCCGACCCGCTCGCCGGTGTCGTTCGCACCTTTCTCGGCACTTTTTCCAACGAGAAGTTCGTCGTCCCCATCTGCTCGGCCATGGGCTTTGCTTATGTGCTCCGCCACACCGGCTGTGAACGGCATCTGGTGCTCGTGCTCGTGAAACCGCTGCGACACGTTCGCTTCCTGATGGTGCCTGGTGTGGTTCTCGTCGGCTTCCTCGTGAATATACCGGTGATCAGCCAGACGAGCACAGCCGTCTGCATCGGCCCCGTGATCGTGCCGCTGATGCGTGCGGCCGGATATTCGTTCCCCACGATCGGGGCGTGCCTTTTGCTTGGCGCTTCGCTCGGCGGCGAACTCCTTAACCCCGGGGCACCTGAGCTTCTCACCGTTTTCGACAAGACCGGCGTTTCAACCGTTCGGCAAGCCCGCGAATACCTGTTACCTCTCGTCGTTGTGCAACTGGCCGTTTCGATGCTGGTGTGTTGGTTGCTGAGTATCTGGTGGGAGAAGAATGAAGCAACGAAAGCCGGTGAGGTGAACAGCGAGGCGGAAGCCGCGGCCGTCCCCGATCCGCAGGTGAACTATGTGAAGGCCGCAGTGCCACTGATTCCGCTGGTGTTGCTCTTTGCCACCAGTTTGCCGGCACCGCTAAACCTGGTTCGTATCCCCGAACACTGGGTCGTGTTGCCCGCCGATGCGAAGCAGTACAACAGTCGGCTCATCGGTCTGGCCATGCTCGTGGGTGTGCTCGTGGCGATGGCCGTTTCGCGCGATAAAGCCCGCAACTGTGTGCGACAATTCTTCGAAGGTGCGGGCTACGGCTTTGGCAATGTGGTGAGCTTGATTGTCACCGCGAATTGCTTTGGAAAAGCGATCGAATCGGCCGGGCTCGCGACTGCACTCGGCAAACTTATCGAGGAAGCCCCCAACTTGATGCAACCGCTGGCGGCCTTTGTGCCGCTGGCGTTCGCGGCCATCAGCGGCTCGGGCATGGCGAGCACGCAAAGCCTCTATGGCTTCTTTCATGGCCCCGCCCTTGCGCACGGCCACGATCCCGTTTCGATAGGAGCACTCGTCTCGCTGGGTGCGGCTGCGGGGCGAACGATGTCGCCGGTCGCCGCCGTGGTGCTGATGTGCAGCTCGCTCACCTCCACTAATCCCTTCACTCTGGCCCGACGCGTGGCCCTGCCACTGCTTCTGGGGATGGTGCTGGTCACGGCGATGAGCATGTCTGGCGTGTTTCGTTGAGTCCAAAGCCATGGCATTCCGACTCTGACTGTTGACGTGCGTCTGCTTCGTGTGTATCCGTGGTTCCTGTGATGGATGACGCTTCAATATCGTTGCTGGCCGGGCCCGTGGTGGGCGTCGAGTGGCTCGTGGAGGCATTCGACTGCGAACCCGGGCGATTGCGCGAACGCGAACAGATGCAAACGGTGTGCGAACGTGCCTTGCGGGAACTCGGACTCACTGCGATCGGTTCCGGCCACTGGCACACCTTTCCGTTCCCCGGCGGCATCACCGGTTTCTACCTGCTGACGGAATCGCATCTCGCTTGCCACACCTACCCGGAGCACGGCCTGGCCACGTTCAACCTGTACTGTTGTCGGCCACGAGATCGCTGGCCCTGGGAGGATCGACTCGCACAATTGCTCGATGCGAAACGCGTGCAGGTGCGCAGCCTGCCGCGAGGCGTGGAGGAGGCCCGCCCATGAGTGTGCGTGTGACCTGCCCGGGTTGCGGCGGCTCAGTTGTCTTCGAAGTTGGTTCCTCAATGGTGGCCGTCTGTCCGTACTGCCGCTCGGCCGTGGCGCGAGGCGATCGCGATATTGAGGACCTCGGCAAAGTCGCGGCGCTCGTGGACACCGGTGCCATTCTTCGAATTGGTCTGAGCGGGAAGTACCGTGGAGTTGGATTCCGGCTCACGGGTCGTGTGCAGTTGGGCCACGAGGCTGGCGGCGTCTGGGATGAATGGTATGCCGCATTCGACGATAACCGCTGGGGCTGGCTCTCGGAAGCCCAGGGCCGCTTCTACATGCTTTTCGAAGAGCCTGCGAACGATGATCGGCCGCCGTTCGAGAGCTTGCAGGCCGGGCAAACGGTCGCGTTCGATTCCGGCAGGCATGCCTTCACAATCGCTGAGATCGGCCTCGCCACCGCAATGGGAGCCCAGGGCGAAATCCCCTATCGTTTCGTCCCCGGCTCCACTTATGACTACGCCGATCTGAGTGGGCCCGAGCTAGCCTTCGCCACTCTCGACTACTCGCAATCACAGCCCACGTTCTTCAACGGTGAAGAGGTTTCACTGGAAGAACTTGGGTTGCCGCTGAGCCTGCGCCGTGAATCCTTCGAACTGCGCGAGGTTGCGGCCCGGAAGATCGATTGCCCCAACTGCGGTGGTTCCCTCGAACTCCGCGCACCGGACAAGACCGAGCGTGTCGGCTGCCCATATTGTGGCTCAATCCTCGATACCACACAGGGCAACGTGAAGTTGCTCGAAGCGTTGAAGGAGCCCACCTTCCGCATTCACATTCCACTGGGTGCGAAGGGGAAGTTGCACGGCAAGGAACGCACGGTGATCGGTGCGTTTCGCCGCAGCGTCACGGCCGAGGGGATCGAATACCCCTGGACGGAGTACTTGCTCTATCACCCAATCGTCGGCTTTGAATGGCTCGTGGAAAGCAACGGCCACTGGTCGCACGTGGTGCCGCTGCCAGTTGATTCGGTAAAAGGTGGCGAGCGGATTGCCACCTATGGCGACAAATCCTTTCGCAAGTTCCAGGTTGGCACCGCCCATGTGAATGGCGTCGTGGGTGAATGCTACTGGAAGGTGCAACTTGGCGAGGCCGCAGAGACGGCTGACTACGTCAAGCCGCCGGAGATGCTCAGCCGTGAGCACTCCACTCGCGGCCGATCGAGTGAGGTCAACTGGTCGCTCTGTACATACACGCTCCCATCCGAGGTTCAGGCGGCTTTTGGACTGACGGAGCCACTGCCCACTCCCCAGGGTGTGGCCCCCAACCAGCCGTTTCATGATGGCGGCATTTACAAACTCGCGGCCATCTTTCTGGGCGTGCTCACCTTTTTGGGCCTGTTCTTCCTCATCGCCTTCCCAGTTCGCAAAGTACATGAGCAATCATTCACATTGCGAGCCGGCCAGATGTCGAACGTGTTCCACACCGATCCTCTGTTTGATCTCACCAGTAACCGCAACATCTGCGTGAGTGCGAATGATTCCACACTGGATGGCGGCCTCACCATTGAGGGCGACCTGGTGCGTCAGGAAACTGGTGAGTCGCAACCCTTTGTGATGGACTTCGGCTATTATTCCGGTGTTGAAGATGGCGAGGCCTGGTCCGAAGGATCACGCCATGATTCGGAATATGTCGGAGCGCAACCGGCCGGGAAGTATTCGCTGCGGCTGGAGGTGGTGCGTGAGAAAGCTCTGAGAGATGAGACACTCACCGTGCGGGTCGATCAGGGTTCGCTGCACTTCAAGAATTGGTTGCTGACCTTCCTGGGCATTGCGGTGCTCCCCTTGATCATTTCCATCCGTCATCTGATCTTCGTGCAGCGCCGCTGGGCTAATAGTGATTTTCCACTGTTTGAAAGCTCGGGTGATGATTGATGATTGAGAGATAATAGGTGTGCCGACGACGAGCACACCGCTTGATAGAGTCGTCTGGTGATGAGCCGCAAGGTTATCCTTAAAAGGAAACACGATCCGAAATGCTCAAACTCATATACTCGATTGTCGCGGCACTCTTGTTGAGTCTTTACAGTGCCAGTTCGCTCCTGGGCTGGGAACTGGGTGGGTACACACGGGAGAGCGCCGAACAGGCGGCGGCACGCCAGGCGGCGGGTGGGCATCGGGCCACGACCTCATGGTGGTACTTTGGCTTTCGGGGAGGCAAATAGATGGATCACTGGGAAAAGTTCGGCTTCCAGATGCTCTCGTCCATCAGCTTCGTGCTGATCGGCCTCATCTTCTTCGCTCTCACCTTCAAGGGGCTGGGGGCGGTCGTGAAGATGCCCATTCGGAAGGAGATTGAAGAAGACCAGAACACGGCACTTGGCATCATCATTGGTTCGGTGATTATTGGGATTTCGATCATCATCGCGGCCGCGATCCACGGCTAAGAGTGTCAACGCGAATTCGCCTCCATGAACCGCACTCCAATTTTGTTTCTCAATGTGCTCGTGGTGGCCACGTGCGGGCTCGTCTACGAGTTGCTGGCCGGCACGCTAGCCAGCTATCTGCTCGGTGATTCCGTCACGCAGTTCTCGCTTGTCATTGGCATTTATCTCTCGGCTCTCGGTGTCGGAGCCTGGCTTTCTGGCTTTATCGAGAGTGGGTTGGCTCGGGCGTTCGTCGAGGTCGAACTCGGCGTCGCCCTGATCGGCGGCCTTTCCGGCCCGCTGCTCTTCCTCGCCTTTGGCCAACTCAGCTACTTCCAACCCATCCTCTATGGCACCGTGTTCCTCATCGGCGTCCTTGTCGGGCTCGAACTTCCGCTTCTCATGCGCATCCTGAAGGATCAGCTCGATTTCAAGGAACTCGTTGCCCGCGTCCTCGCCTTTGACTATCTCGGTGCGCTCATCGCTTCCGTGCTGTTCCCGATCTTCCTCGTGCCACGACTGGGGCTGACACGCACCTCACTGGTGTTCGGCATTCTGAACGCTGCAGTGGGCATCTGGGCCACGTGGCTCCTGAAACCGGTCCTTCCACGCGGCACGTTTGGTCTGCGTGCCCGCGGCTTCCTCGTCATCGTGTTATTGAGCATTGCCCTGGTGAAAGCTGATTCGCTGACCACACTCGCCGAGGCTTCACTCTACAACGATGAGATTGTGTACAGCCGCACGAGTCCGTATCAGCGCATCGTGGTGACCCGCGGCCGAACCGGCTTCAACCTTTACTTGAACGGGCACTTGCAGTTCGCATCCGCCGACGAATACCGCTACCACGAGGCACTCGTGCATCCCGCACTGGCCGTGAATGGCACGCCGCATCGCGTGCTGATTCTGGGTGGTGGCGACGGTCTGGCTCTCCGCGAGGTCTTGCGATGGGACAGTGTCAACGCGGTGACACTTGTCGATCTTGACCCCGCGATGACGGGGCTGTCCGATGCCTTTGCACCACTCGCCGAGCTAAACCGGAATGCCTTTCGTGATCCGCGTGTGACCGTGGTGAACCGCGACGCCTTCATCTGGGCGGACGAATCGTCTGAGGTGTTCGATTGTGCTGTGGTCGATTTCCCCGACCCATCAACCTATTCGGTGGGCAAGTTGTACACGACGGCGTTCTACCGCAAACTGCGTCGTCGGCTGACAACGGACGCGAGCCTGAGTGTGCAATGCACTTCGCCCCTGTTCGCTCGCACGGCCTACTGGTGCATCGTGCGGACGCTGGAGGCCGCCGGATTCACGGTGAAGCCCTATCATGCCGCGGTACCTTCGTTCGGCGTCTGGGGCTTTGCACTTTGCCGGGCCCAGGAGTTCGATGTGCCACGTTCCGTGCCACCGAATTTGCGATATCTCACTTCGGAAACCATGCCGGGACTGTTTGCGTTGCCACCGGATCTCGGTCCCGTGTCCGTTGAGGTAAATCGCCTCGATAACCAGGTGCTCGTGCGCTACCACGAACAGGAATGGCAGCGGCAGGAGAAGTGAATCGCTCCGCCTTCCGTTGCGTCTATGACATCGATGACACCAACTCGTCGCGAACTCCTGGCCACCTTTCTCGGCCTCCCCGCCCTGGTGACAGTGGGTTGTCACTCGAATCGTCTGCCCACCTTGCCCCCGGGCGATTTGCTGGAACCGTCGCGGGGCTTGGGGCATCGCCTTCGCGAAGGTTGGCGGCCCACACCGGCAAGCGATGCCTGGGAGGATGTTGGCACCGTCATCATTGGTGGCGGCGTGGCGGGGCTCTCCGCCGCCTGGCGATTGCATCGTGCCGGCGTCACCGACTTCACCTTGCTCGAACTTGAACCACAAGTTGGCGGCACAGCCCGCGACGGCGAGGCAGCGGCCGGTGCTTATCCCTGGGGAGCGCACTACGTGCCGGCTCCACTGGCCGATAACCCACTGCTCACCAAGTTGCTCGATGAGATGGGCGTCATCGAAGCTTACGACGCCGATCGCACACCGCGGATCGCCGAGGAGGTGCTCTGCCGCGATCCGGAAGAACGCCTCTTTTACCGAGGCCGCTGGTACGAAGGGCTTTATTTGCACATTGGCGAATCGGCCCTGGAAGCGGAACAGTTCCATCGCTTCCTCGTGGAGATCGGCAAATGGGCGGAGTGGCGCGATGGCCAGGGACGCAAAGCCTTTGTCATCCCCGTGGCACTCGGTTCGGACGATGCGGCCATCGTCGCACTCGATCGTCTCACTATGAGTGACTGGCTGGATCGCAACGGATTCACCTCGCCCCGGATCCGCTGGCTGGCAGACTATGCATGTCGCGATGATTATGGCATGACGGCCGAGCAGACGAGTGCCTGGGCCGGTCTCTTTTACTTCGCCGCCCGAATGAAGTCCGCGACTGCCGTGGCCCAACCGCTGATGACGTGGCCTGAAGGGAACGCACGCCTGGTGTCACATCTCTTCCGTGTGGTGAAGGAGCGTGTTCGCACCGGCTGGGCCGCAGCGGATGTGAACCCCACCGAGGAGGGCGTCGAGGTGGTGGCCGTGTCGCACGATGGCTCGCAGGTGCGTGGTATGCGAGCCCGCCGCGTGATCTTCGCCGCGCCGCAGTTTCTGGCCCGGTACCTGGTGAGACCCTTTCGCGTGAACCCGCCCGCACACCTGGCCGCGTTCGAATATGGAGCCTGGATGGTGGCAAATCTGCACTTCACCCAGCGGCCCCTCGAAGCCCGCGGCTTCCCGCTCGCCTGGGATAACGTGCTCTTCGAAAGTCCTTCACTCGGCTATGTCGTGAACACCCATCAACGTGGCGACGATCATGGGCCGTGCATCTTCACGTACTATTTTCCCCTGACGGATGCCGACCCGAAGGTCGCCCGCACGAAGTTACTTGAAACGGGCCGCGACGAATGGGCCGAAGTGGCGCTCACGGATCTCACCATGGCTCACCCAGATGTGCGCGAGCGTTGCACGCGGCTCGACGTGATGCGCTGGGGTCACGCCATGATCCGGCCCACGCCCGGCTTCGTGTGGGGCCCAGATCGCCGCAAGGCAATCCTGCCATTCCGCGGTATCCACTTCGCTGCCGCGGATCTGAGCGGTGTGCCGATCTTCGAGGAAGCGTTCTACCACGGCACGCGTGCCGCAGACGAAGTGATGGCAGCACAACCATGACGTCACCTCCTCGCGCGCGCTGGCTTTTCTCGCCCGCTGTCGATCTGGCGACATTCGGAGGCAGTGCGGCGATTGCGTTTCTCGCCCTGGCCGTGGGCTGGCATTTTGGCTGGCTCGAAGGGGAGAAGCACGACACGCCGGAGTGGGCCTGGGTCGCTGCCGTGCTCTTGATAGATGTGGCACACGTGTGGTCCACATTGTTCCGCGTTTACCTCGATCCCGTGGAGTTTCGTCGGCGGCCTGGTGTCTATTGCCTCGTGCCGGTGGTGGGCTTCCTACTCGGACTTGCTCTCTATTCGCTCGGCACGCTCGTCTTCTGGCGCAGCCTCGCGTATCTGGCCGTGTTTCACTTTGTTCGCCAACAGTATGGCTGGGTGATGCTTTACCGGGCGAAGCTCGGTGAACGCGATCGTGCTGGCAACTGGATTGACACGGCCGCCATTTACCTGTCCACGATCTATCCACTGGTCTACTGGCACGCCCATCTGCCGCGGCGGTTCTGGTGGTTCCTGAAGGGTGATTTCCAGAACATTCCGACACTCGTGGCCGATGTGCTGGAACCCATCTACTGGGCCGCCCTGGGACTTTATGCGATTCGAAGTGCCTGCCGGCTCGGCACAGGCTTTGCCAATCCCGGCAAGGATCTTGTCGTGTTCACGACGGCGCTATGCTGGCACGTCGGCATCATCACCTTCAACTCGGATTATGCCTTCACCGTCACGAACGTTGTGATCCACGGCATTCCGTATCTTGTGCTCGTGTACTGGTATGGCTGGATGCGGGAACGCCGCGGAACATCACGTTCGAATCGCGTGCGAACGATCGCTTGCTTCGTTGCCGCGGTGTGGGTGCTGGCCTTTGCGGAGGAGTTGCTGTGGGATAAGTGCGTCTGGCACGAGCGCGACTGGCTCTTCGGAAGCCACTGGTCGGCGCGGGATGTACGATGGTTGCTTGTGCCGTTGCTCGCCTTGCCGCAGTTCACGCACTACGTTCTCGATGGCATCATCTGGCGGCGACAGGCCAATCCCACATTCACGCTGTTATAGTGGACCCCATTGTCGAGACCAATAACCGCCGATCCTTAGTACAGCTCCCCACAGGAAGGGGAACAGGTTACACTCTATCGATCCAGACGCCTTCCTCGATCAAGGATGATCCATGGCGACGGCTACGAAACGACGCACTGTTTCCCTGACCACGACTCAGCGTCAGGAACTCGAATCCATGCTCCGGCGGACCACGCTCGCGGCCGGCTTGGCCCGGCGAGCACGGGCCATTCTGCTGCTCGCGGATGGGCATTCCATCTCGGCCGTCGGGCGGTTGGTCTCCCTGCAGCGTCGCCACCTCCACAAGTGGATGGATCGCTTTCGCGACCACGGCATCGCCGGCCTCTCCGATGCGAAACGACCGGGCCGAACGCCCGGCTTTTCCCCCCGAGGTCGCGATGCATCTGGTCAAGATCGCCTGCGAACGACCCGATGACCTCGGCCGCTCGCTGTCTCACTGGGACTGTGCCGAGTTGGCTCGCCAGTTGATCGCCGACAAGGTGGTGGAGACGATCTCGCCGCAGACGGTGCAGCGGATGCTGGCGAATCACAAACTCAAGCCGTGGCGGAAGCACCTGTGGCTGTCGCCGAAGGTGCCGCGTGATGCGGAGTTCTGCCGGCGTGTAAAGAACATCTGTTCGCTCTACACGCGGAAACTGCCTGCGAATGAAGTGGTTCTGTGTGTGGATGAGAAGACGAGCCTGCAGCCACGGACGCGAAAGTCGCCGACGCTTCCGGCCCAACCGGGCCTGCCGGTTCGTGTGGAACACGAGTACGAACGCAAGGGTGCGTTGAATCTGTTCGCAGCCTTCGACACGCGCACGGGTAAGGTTTACGCTCACACGGCGGAGCGGAAGCGGCAGAAGGAGTTCATCGAGTTCCTGGAGAAACTCGATCACGATATCCCCGCGGAAGTGACGACAGTGCATCTGGTGATGGACAACTTGCGGATGCATACGGGCAAGCAGGTGCAGGCCTGGCTGGCGAAGCATCCGCGATTCAAGTTTCATCATCCACCGGTGCAATGTTCGTGGATGCACCAGGTGGAGCAATGGTTCAGCATCCTGCAGCGAAAGCGCCTGGCAATCGCAGACTTCAAGGACAAAGCTCACCTGGCCGAACGATTGCACGCGTTTGTGGCCGAGTGGAATGAGCATGCCCACCCGTTCCAGTGGACGAGTAAGTCCGTGGCGAAAATCATCGCGAAGTGTGAAGCCGCCAAGAGCGCCGCACCCCTGGCGATGGCGGCATGACCTGTTCCCTTATTTGTGGGGAGCTGTACTAAGTAGGTGATATGCCGGTTGGACGCGCAAGATCCTTTACCGTATTAGCGTAAACAAGTCGTCCCAGCAGCGGTAACCAGCGGCTCTCATTCAGGATGAGCTGACTAGCAACATCAAGCACATTATCCGAACTGACTATGCTAGCAGTCGCCATCTCAGGTGAATTACCGAGGATGACGGCCGCACGGCGGTGGCGCAAGCCTCCAGATGCTAAGTAGCGAGATGCGACATTCGGAACGCCGAAGCGAAGATGCTCTGAAAAGTCGATGACAGCCTGCGAGACCGCACCTCCTCCAGCTTCCACCAATTTGCGAAGCAAAGCTAGTAGTTCAACCGTCTTGTATTGCCGGGTAGAGTCGGTGGAGTTTGATCCGGGCATCGGCGGTTGTGAATCGCCACTTCACCCCGATCGCACGGTCGTTCCGTGCAGTCTGCCACGGCTCCAACTGCTTGAGCAACTCGTCCTGCGACTCGATCCGCTGATCCAGGCACTGCCGCGACAACACGCTCAACTCGATCTCGGCTACGTTCAGCCAACTCCCATGCTTCGGGGTGTAGTGGACCTCGAACCGCTCGGCGATCCGTCTGGCCTGCTCAGGGTCGAACGCCTCGTACAGGCTGGCCAGCTTGTGCGTATTCAAGTTGTCCATCACCAGCACCACCTTCTCGGCCTCCGGGTACACGTCCTCGGCCAGCCAGCGCAACACCTCGGCGAAGTCCACCGCCGTCCGCCGGTCCGTCACCATCACGTGCCGCCAGCCCGCCAGCGGCTCGGAGATCATGAACAGGTTGGCCGTCCCGTTCCGCACGTAGTCGTAATCAAACCGCTCCGGTTGTCCCGGCGCAGGCGGCAGGGGCGACGCTACCTCGCCGACCAACTGCTTGCTGGCCTCGTCCAGGCAGACCTGCGGCCGCTGCGGGTCATATGGCCGGTGGTACACCTCCAGCACATCC
>JBGSZR010000274.1:0-7334 GCA_041750275.1 Gemmataceae bacterium | reverse complement strand
CGGTGAACGCCGTGGCCGTCAGTGCGGACGGTCGGCGGCTGGCCACCGCCGGGGTGGACGGGATGGTCCGGGTGTGGGACGCCATGGACGGGCGGGAGTTGCTGACGTGCCGTGGGCACTCGGCAGCAGCGACGAGCGTGTCGTTTAGCCCGGACGGTACCCGCCTCGCGTCCGGCGGGCAGGATCGAACGGTTCGGGTGTGGGATACTGCGACCGGCACACCCGTTCACGTCCTGAAGGGTCATGCGGCCGAGGTCCGCGGGGTCGCGTTCGCCATGGAGGGAACCCGGCTCGCCTCGGCCGGTGCGGACGGCAAGGTCAAGCTGTGGGATCCGGAGGCTGGGCTGGATGTGTTCACCCTGCAGACCCACCCGCGCGGAGCGACCGGAGTGGTCTTCGGTGCCGGCGGGCTCGTCGCGGCGACCACTGCCTTCGGCCCCATCATGGTGTGGGAAGCGGCCCCGAACGCCGGTCGGGCGACCACATTCGACCACGACGACTGAACACCCGAATCGCCGACCAACCTGGAGTTCCACTGATGCCCCGAACACTCGTCTGCGTCAACGGGCACCGAACGACGCTCGGCGATGGCGATACCCTGCGTTGCCCGGCGTGCGGAGCATCGATGTCGACCGACCTCGTCACCGTAACCCTGTCGGAGATGCCAGAAACCAACCCGGCTGGTGAGAAGATCGAGGTGGAGGAGGATCTCGAGTCAGGCGAGATAATCGAGGATGCGGAGACTGTCGGAAGCCCTACCCGGCGGGCGCGGCGGTTCGCGCCAGTGGGACGATCTTCCCGCTTGTGGACGCGGCTCGCCGTGTTGGCGGGCGGTCTGGTAGTGCTTGCCGGGGTTGCGTTCGGGGTGTACCGATTGACCCGGCCCGCGGACACGGCACTCAACCCGGCCGCCGGAGAAGCGGCCCGGCAGACGGTCGTCCAGTTCTTCGAGGCGTCGCGGACGGGCGACAAGTCCGCCGTCCTGGGCCTCTTCACGGATCAGGCCCAGGAACAAATCCGAAGGGGAAATCGTGGCCCGGAAGCGGACCTCGTCCGCCCCGGAGTGACACACGAGGTCGGGGACGCAGTCGTCACGGAAGACCGGGCCGAAGTGCCCGTGATCGAACGGGAAGCGGGTCAAGAGCAGCACATGGTCTTCAAGCTCCGCCGCCAGGGAAAGGACTGGCGGATCTATGGCGTCTCGGTTCAACTCATCGCCGACGATCCGCAATCGCGGGTGAACCTGGACTTTGAGAACCCCCAGAACACGTTGAAGGATCTCTTCGGCGAGGACATGGAAGACATCGGCCCGGATTGGGCCAACAACTTCAAGAAAGACTTCAACCAGGGGTTCGAGGACGGTTTCAAGTCGGCTCCGCGGCCGGAGGACCTGGCGAACGAGGCACTGGCCCCGATGGACCGGGCGGCCTTCGAGGCCATCTGGAAAGCCGATCTGGACGTGAAAGCCCGCCCGGCCGGCGAGGTGCTGGAGGAACTAGCTGACGCGATGGGCGTCACGTTGGAGACCACGCCGGTTCAGGACCGCGCCCTGGCCCGGCCGATTACACTTCGGATCGCGGGTCGATCGCGGGCGGAACTCGCCGAGGAAGTGTGCAAGCGGGTCGGACTTTATCCGGTCCTGGAGGAGCAGTTCGGCGGCCCTGGGAAACCAGGCGAAAAACTGACCCTCCGGTCCACGCCACGCCCGTACCCTGTGGTCTTCGCCGGGCCTTTCACAGTCGAGGTCGAGGAGGTGGCCGAGTACGTTCCGCACGCAACCGGGCTGATCACGCTCCGGCTGCGGGCCGCCAACATGCCGCCAGTGGTCATGAAAATGCTTGGCTCCTTCCAGGACGCGAAAGTCGTGCAGCTGACGCAAGTGGCTGACAGCAAGAACCGCGACCTGTCCGACGCCCCGACCGGCCCGAGACGGAAGCTGGGGCGCGTGCTGCCGGATCGATACGACCGGACGCTGGAAATCCCCCTCAAGAACCTCCTGCGGAACGTGACGGCCGTGAAAACCTTCCGGGGTGTGGTGCGGATTCCGCTCCCGGAGAAAGTGGAAACACTCCGATTCGAGCCCGCAAAGGCAGGTGCCGTGACCCGGGCCGGTGAGGTGGAGGTGAAGCTGGCGACCTTCCAGACCAGTCAGACAACGATCAACGGGAAACAATACCCGAACGCCAACTTCCGACTGGATTACAAGGGCGTTCGTCCGGACCGGGTGCGGGCGCTGGCCTACGACGCGCAGAAGAAGTTGCTCGCGGTCTCATCGAGCGGGTGGAGCGGGAGGGACCAGGGCGGAACCGGCGACTTCTCCGTGCTTGGCGAGCCGGCCGCCATCGTGGTGAAGGTAATCTCGGTCGTGGAGTACGCGGAGTACGAATTCGCGCTCGATGATATTCTACTGCCTGGTGCGGTCGGCATGCCCGAAAAGTTGATCCCGGCCGAGTTCCCCGGCCACGACGCCCCCGTGAGTGTGGAGTTCGTCCGGATCACCTCCGCGGGGTTCCCGGCCAAGGGCCAGTTCCGACTGATCAACCACTCGAACAAGGACGTGCGACTGGTGGACCTGAAGTTGGTTTACCTCGACGCCGCCGGACGCGAGCTGAGTAACTGGCCCAACACTAGCTACACCGACCAGATCGCGCAAGAGATGAAGGGGCCGCCTCTGGCAGTCGGAAAGAAGGCGACAGCGATCGTGGAGATCGACTCCCCGTTCTTACCAGAGACCGCCAAGTCGATCCGTGCGAGTGTGAACAAGCTCGAATACTCGGACGCGACGGAGTGGGTGCCACCCAAGAAGTAACGCACGATCTCGCATAACCCGACATGCACAGTGAGCGACGGCAGCGTATGGCCCGTTCTTCTCATCATGCTTCACTCGGTCGAGTGGCGCGGCTCGATCTTGGTCCGAGCAGATCGTTTGACTGCTCCTCGGCCTCGTCACGCCGATAGCACCTACATCCACATTGGCGTGTCGAAGGTACCCTACTCAGGCAAGGTCGAATGGTTCGAGTCGCTTCTCACAGGAGGTTATCTGCCATGCAGTTCGCGATGTTGATCTTCCGCCGCCCGGCTGTCGCCTTTGCGATCTTGCTGGGAGTGTTCGGCACGTTGGGAGTTGCACCGTCCCGACTTGCCGCGGCCGATAAGCCGGGGATGAATCAATCCGGTAGCGGCACGTTCGTGTCGTATCTGGACGGCACGCTGACGCTCAACGGCAAGTCCGGCCGCCTCGTGTACGAGCGTGTCGGCGAGAACTACAAGACCTACCAGAACAACGAGGACGGCCCCGGCTCGAAGTTGGTGCCCACTGTCCGTGCCCTCAGCGGCGAGCAGCTGGAAGGCAAGCTCCCCTCGTTGACTCGCGTTCTGCCGGGGACGGTCGTTCGCGTCGATGTCGAAGCCCGTGAAATCCACTTCGGCTCTGACCACCGCGTCATCGGCGCATTCATGTCGTATCAGGACGGCAAGTTGAACCTTCGCGCCGCCGAAGCCCCAAAGGGGTTCGTCACCAAGCCGGTCGGGGACCTGTCACTGAGGATCGACCCAGCCACGCCGGTCCTCGAAAGTGTTGCCGGCGGGGACTACAAGTTCGTGGGTCTCGCCGAAAAAGTGTTTCAGACCACGAAGCCGGGTGCAACAATCACTGCCCGAAGTGAGTACGACCCGGACATCATCGAGGTCGTACAGATCGGCGTTCCGAAACGGCAATTCGAACGATACATCGGAGAAAGCCGGGGTCCGGTGCGCGGCACTTTCGTATCGTTCAAGGACGGCATTCTCCGGATTCGTGGGAAGGGCCTCAACGCTTATGCCGTCGGCGACTACGAACGGGTCATCGCCCGTCGAATCGGTGACGATATCCCGATCGTCGAGAGCATCGATGGTGGCGAGTACCGACCGGTGAGCCTCGACACCCTGGGTACACTCAAGGAGGGAGAGATAGTGACCATTCGCAAAGTCGAGAATGTGGTTCTGGAAATCCAGATCGGCGTCCCAAAGCAGAAGTGATCCGGTAGCCGCGTGGCTCGCTGCGAATCTGCGCCACGCGGTAGTTCCCTCCCGCCAACCAGGACCGAGCACACCGTGATGAAAACCACTCCGGCACTCTACTGCGCGCTCCTGCTCACGACCGCGGCATCCGCGGCGGACCCAGTGACGTTTAACGCCCGGACCGCGACAAGCGGCAACTGGTCGGATGCCAAGACCTGGCAAGGCGGACGCAAGCCGCAGGCGGGCGATTTCGTGCAGATCCGCACGGGGCACACCGTCAACTACGACGTGGAATCGAACGACGCGCTGCGGATGGTTCACGTTGCGGGCACGCTCACGTTTTCGCGAGAGAAGTCCACGCTCCTGGATGTCGGGTTGCTCAAGATCGAACCGAGCGAGACCACCACCGAGGACGGCTTCAACTGCCACGAGGTCGCGCCCGCACTGCCGGCCGGTGGAGTCGTCCCGGCGCTGGAGATCGGCACGGCGGTGTCGCCTATCCCCGTGGGCGTGAAGGCCACCATCCGCCTGCGGCACTTCAAGGGCACGAGCACGGAAACCCTGCCCGCCATCATCGCCTGCGGCGGCCGCTGGGATATCCACGGCGCGCCACTGGAACGCACCTGGCTGAAACTCGCCGCCCCAGCGAAGGGTGGCGATACCCAGGTGAGACTGGAGCAACCCGCCGTCAACTGGCGAGTCGGCGACCACGTCATCGTTACCACCAGCTACGCGCAGGGTCCTGAGACGGGCCACAGTTTTCAGAAACGGCCGTTCACCCGGCAAAAGTCCGTCGGCACGGAGGAACGCTCGCTCACGGCCGTCGAGGGTGCCGTACTGACGTTCGACCGCCCCTTGCTAAACGTGCATACCGCCGACGGGTTGACACGCAGCGAGGTCGCCAACCTCTCGCGCAATGTCATCGTCGAATCCGCCAACCCCGCGGACGTGCGCGGCCACACAATGTACCACCATGGGTCATCGGGTGGGATCAGCTACGCCGAGTTCCGGTACCTCGGCAAGGAGGCGGTCCTTGGCAAGTACCCGATCCACTTCCACCTCGTCCGCGACACGATGCGTGGCAGCGGCGTCATCGGAGCCAGCATCTGGGACTCACACAATCGCTGGGTAACGATCCACGGCACCGACCACCTGCTCGTCCGCGACTGCGTCGGCTACCAGTCACGCGGCCACGGCTTCTTTCTGGAGGACGCGACCGAGCAGTGGAACGTACTGGACCGCAACCTCGCCGTGCAGGCGTTCGGCTCCGTGCCGCTACCCAAGCAGATTCTGTCGTTCGACCCGAACGACGGGGCGGGCTTCTGGTGGGCGAACGGGCGTAACACATTTACCCGAAACGTCGCTTGCGAGAATGACCGCTACGGCTACCACTTCCAGATCACGAAGACGCCAGCGTTCGACCCCGTGCTTCGGCTGCGCGGCCCGGATGGCACGTCCGCCGCGCGGGACGTGCGGACGCTGCCGTTCCTCCGGTTCGAGGACAACGAAGCGCACGGCGACGGGCTGTTCGGCTTCCGATTCGGGGACGAGACCAATGGGTCCGTCCGCGGCGACAGTGAACACCCTTTCGTCGTCAGGAATCTGCGGGCGTGGGCGTCGCACTACGCGATCCGGCCGAACGTGCGATTCTTCCTCCTCGACGGTCTGCGCGTGAGGAACGCCGCGTTCGGCATCTACCACCCCGACTACGACGCGCACGCCTACCGCAGCATCGAGTTCGACACCGTCACGGCCGAGCCGATCAACGGCGGGCACGATGAGGAGAGCCTCCCCTACGGCGACTTCACTTACGACGGACTTGCGTTCAAGAATTGCAACCCTGGGCGCGATGCGCTCGTCCAACTTACCAGCGTGGGGCCGAGACCGGGCCTTGAGGGTCACTTCCGCGGCATCACGCTGATGAACAGCAAGTCCGGAGGTGGCCATGTCGTCGATTTCGGCGGCGGCCCGCGCACGAACCGGACCGACTACCCGGTCGGTTACTACTTCCACGGCACGCCGAAGAAGGGCACGGTGACCCGCGTGGCGGAAGCGAGACTTCTCGACGCCGCGAAGGACACCGACTACCGCAGCGTGAGTGGTTGGACAGGCCGCGACGCGCGGGCGGCCGAGGTAAAACCCGTCGCCTTCCCGCAACTCCTCGCACCCGTGGACGACCTACCACCCGCCACGTTGATTACCGGAATCAAGGTGGAGGGCGGCAAACGAATCGTGTGCGGCGTCTCACACGACAACGGAGAGGTCGCGGCCGTTTCCGTGAACGGCCGGCCCGCGACGATCACTACACAGCACGCCGGCGTCGCCGACTGGGTCGTAACGCTCGACCCCCCGACCGACGGGCAATACGTCGCAACGGCCACCGACCAGGCGGGCAACGTGGAACTCGTGCCACACGCACTCCGGACTCAGCCGGCGCGCTGACGGCACCGAGTCGAACAGGCATCCGTCTCGTGGCGGCTGCAATCCCTGAACGTAAGGGCCGCCAGCATCGCGTCAGGTTTTGGCGTGGCTTCATTCATAGCCCGTCGGCGGCGTCCCGCGCCAGGGCCCTTGGCCTGCCAGTGCCCTCGATGACGGTCTTGCCACGCCCTTCAGCGTCGTGTGGGGGTTCGCTGCGGAAGTTGGACAGGTGATCATTGAAGAGTTTGACGATGTGGAAATGATCGAAGACATACAGGGCGCTAGTAGTTCAACCGTCTTGTATTGCTGGGTAGAGTCGGCGAAGTTTGATCCGGGCATCGGCGGTTGTGAATCGCCACTTCACCCCGATCTCACGGTCGTTCCGTGCAGTCTGCCACGGCTCCAACTGCTTGAGCAACTCGTCCTGCGATTCGATTCGACGGTCCAGGCACTGCCGCGACAACACGCTCAACTCGATCTCGGCCACGTTCAGCCAACTCCCATGCTTCGGGGTGTAGTGGACCTCGAACCGCTCGGCGATCCGCCTGGCCTGCTCAGGGTCAAACGCCTCGTACAGGCTGGACAGCTTGTGCGTGTTCAGGTTGTCCAGAACGAGCACGATCCGCTCCGCATCCGGGTATATGTCCTCGGCCAGCCAACGCAACACCTCGGCGAAGTCCTTGGCCGTCCGCCGGTCCGTCACCATGACGTGCCGCCAGCCCGCCAGCGGCTCGGAGATCATGAACAGGTTGGCCGTCCCGTTCCGCACGTACTCGTAATCAAACCGCTCCGGTTGTCCCGGCGCAGGCGGCAGGGGCGACGCTACCTCGCCGACCAACTGCTTGCTGGCCTCGTCCAGGCAGACCTGCGGCCGCTGCGGGTCATATGGCCGGTGGTACACCTCCAGCACATCC
>JBGSZR010000273.1:0-2393 GCA_041750275.1 Gemmataceae bacterium | reverse complement strand
ACGCCACGCTGGTGTTCGAGGTGGAATTGGTCTCGATCAAGTAGGCGACCTTCAACCAGTCCGCAGTGCAAGCAAGGCAGTCTGTTGCTTGCTTGCGACCTTCAACCGGTCCGCATAGCAAGCAAGGCAATTTCATCCACTCCCTTGCTTGCGCTGCGGACTGGTTATCTGGCACGTCGCGGTTGCGGTGCGTTTTCCTTCGGCAACTTGGCCCGCCATTCCTCGGCTTTCGCCGGCTCATTGGTGTAGAAATCAATCAATCGCTGGACCGCTTCGCGCATTCGGTTCATGCCGGCTGGAATGGTCGCCTCCGCCCGCTTCATCCCTTCATAGCCCGAACGCAGCAGCGGTTCGGCCTCGGATCGTTTGCTCTGTGCGGCCAGCGCTTCGCCCAGCATCGACTCGACGTAAAACGTGGTCCACGCCTGGGGAGCCAGTTTTCTGCGAATCGCCAGGCATTCGCGGCAGTGCTTTTCACACTCCACCCATTTCGACTGGTGCAGGAGATTGTGAGCGAGGGCTGCCTGCTCCGACGCCACGGTGAGCGGTTCCGCGGATTGCTTTTGCAGGGCCTCGAGCCAGTCGCGGTGCAGCACTTCGGCCCGCTCGTACGCGCCCGTCCGCTCCAGGGCCTGCACCGTGTTGAACATGATCCGCCAGGCGTGGCCGTGCTCGTATTTCAGTTTCTTCAAGCCCGCGACCGTGGCTTCAAAATGGGGCAGTGCCCGGTCGTACTGACCGGCCTGCTCCAACGCATAACCGAGATTGCTCTCCGTCAGCAGTGTTGCGGCATGATCGCGACCTTGCGTGGCGATGCGACCTTTGAGTGTCTGTTCGAACAGAGCCACTGCTTTGTCATGTTCACCGCGGGTGGTGTAGGTCAGTGCCAGATCATTCATCGTATCGAGTGTTTCCGGGCGGTCGGGGCCCAGATGGGCCTTCTTCAGTTCGTATGCGTCCTGCAACAGGGTGACCGCTTTGTCCGTGTTATTCATGTACCGGTAGATATTCCCCAGCATGGTCATCAGCCAGAGCGTGTCGGGATGGTTCGGGCCATTGAGCTTTGTGTGTGCTGACAGTGCCTGCCGGGCGAACGTCAGAGCCTGGTCGTACTGCCCGAGCTGCATCAGGCAACTGGCGAGATTGCCTTGAGTGCTCAGTGACTCAGGATGCTGGGGGCCATGCTCGCGATGCTCCACTTCCAACGCAGTGACCAGATGGGGGAGTGCCTTCTGTGGCTGACCGACCGCCATCAAAGCCCGGGCGAGGCCGACGCGCGAGTCATTGGTATTGGTATGGCTCGCGCCGAGTGTTTTAGTCCGCAAATTCAGGACTTGCTCAAATTGTTTGACCGCACGCTCGTACTGCCCGGTGGCCATCAAGCTATGTCCCAGACCCTGCATGCTGGCCAAGGTGCGATGATCTTCATTACCCCATTGCATCTTGCGGACCATCAGGGCCTGGCTGTCGAGTTTGAATGCCTCTTCGGCCCGACCCAGCACGCGATATGCCCACGCCAGATTGCTGACGGTTTCGATGGTGTCCATGTGAACGGGGTTCAGCGTTTCCTCGCGCAGCTTCCGCACATCTTCGAAGATTGCGACGGCTTTTTCGGGTTGACCCCGGCGCATCAGGTTCAGGGCGAGATTGTTCCGGCCCAGCAGCGTGTCGCGGTGCCGCGGCCCGAGGGTCGCCTGTTTGCGGGTTGCGAGATCCTCCAACATCACTCCGGCTTTCTCGTAATCACCCGCTTCCTCATACGCGACTGCCAGACTGTTTTTGGCGTCGAGCACCTGGGCGCTGTTCTCGTCCCAGACTTCGCGGCGCAGCTTGACGGCCCGCTCCAGATGCGGGATGGCCAGCTTGCCCTGACCCAGAGCCCGGTACGACACGCCGATGATCCACTGAAGCTCGCTTTCGGTCCGTGCAGAGAGGTCTTTGCGGTCCTTCAAGCGCCGGGCCGCCCGATCCAGCAGATCGCGGAGCGTCGCATTGCGGGTGAGGCCTTCGCCGCCGAAGCGGCTCTGTCCTTCGACGCTCGTCATCGCCAGGAAATCATTCACTACGAAGTCGGCGATGGCTTCCGCATAGCCGCGTTCCTCGGCTTCCTTCTTCCGGGCCAGTTCCTTCTCTTCGGTCTGGGCGATGGCGACGGCCCGCTGCTCCTGAGCTTCAATCTTGGCCAGTCGCTCGCCTTCCTCGCGTTCGAGTGCGGCTACACGTGCGCGGTTGGCCTGCAGCAAGCCGAGCGTGGTTCCGACGATGCCTGCGATCAGCACGGCTGCGATCGTGCCGCCGGCGATGAGCATCACCCGTCGCCGTTTGCGTGCCGCGTGGGCCTCGACCTCGGCGCGAGCTTTGTCGAGTTCGGCGTTCCGGGCCCGTTCCGCGGC
>JBGSZR010000272.1:0-13684 GCA_041750275.1 Gemmataceae bacterium | reverse complement strand
GCGACCCGTCCGCACGAACACCTCCTCGACCACTTTCGCCTCGATCGGCCCCGTCGGGTCGAACTCCGACCGCGACAGGATCGCATCCCCCACCCGGAACTGCTCGATCAACTTCGACCCACCCGGCGTCAACAGCGGCGTGCCCGCCACGAAGCACGCCCCCTCGAGCTCCATGCACGCCTCCGCATCGGCAACCAACTTCGGTCTATCATCAGCGACCGCCGTTCTACTTGTTGTTGCTGTCGCCAAATGCTTCTGCAACTCTTTCTCGATGTTATCCCGTACCCTGGCACTCGTTGTCATACCCAGTGCCGCCTGATCCTCCGCCACCTTCAGCTTCGCTGTGATGAGCGCCGCCAGGTGGGTCTTTGCCTGGGCCAGATCGCGCGTCAGATCATCCACTTTGGGTTGCAGCGGGGGATTGGTCCTCGCTTGCGTAGTCCACCGCGCCGCCGAGTCGTCCAGCGGAGCCACGGTGCTGGCCAGCAGAAACGTCCCCTTGTTCCCAGTGACGCTCGCCCACAAGCGGTGCGATTCCGTCCCCACCTGGAACGTGGCAACCGTGCCCACGAGCCCCGCGTAATCGGTCGGCTTGCCCCCAACGATCCCATTCAGGTAACCCGTGAACTGCTTCGTCACGGCCCCGATCGCCCGGGTCACCACAAGTTGAATCTTCGCGTTGATCGACGCCTTCAGAGACAGAACCTTGTCGACGAGTTGTTGCGGAAGGTTGGACATCCCCGGAACTTGATTGACAGCCAAATCCAGGGCTACTGATGAGACCAAAACCAGGGCGTTCTTCAGGTCCGTGGCCGCTCCCGCCAGGTTGTTGCCATTCTTGATATCGTCCACGCGGGCAGCCAGGGCGTTCACGACGGTCGTAAGTTTCTGGACTTGCTGGACGTTCTTGAGCAACCAGTCGGTCGTTTTGAAGAGAGTGGCGAACGAGCCAACGGCCGGGTTGATCGCAGTGGCAACCCAGGCCACCAGCGCCACAGGAAGCCTCTCCTGGATGTAACTCGTGAGGAGATTCAGGACCGTCGATTGGATGTTAGCCGGGCTCAGTGCCGCTTGGAGTTCCGCAGCGGCAGTATTCCCTTGAATGCCTAGTTCCTCGAAACTCGCCGCCAGTACGCTGGTGAGGGCGCTATACAGCGACGACCCATCACCTGCCTTCTCGTTCACGAAGGTATAGGCACGCATGAGAAGTTCGAATTTGTCTGTTCCGATGGCAATCGCAGTCTGGGCGACGAAGTTATCCCACGTCAGACCCATGATCTTGAGGGCGAACCCGGCCACCGCTTCAGGCGAGGAACCCGCCCAGTCGGCCGCTGTCGCCGCGACATCGATCTGATCGAGCTTGCTGCTGACCCACTCCAGGACAACATCCTTGAGCGTTTCTGGAAGTGACTCAGTGTGAAAAAACTGCGTGAAGGCGTCCTTCGTGACAGTGAGTAGATTCGTGATAAAGTCGCGTGGGCTGTCCAGGAGTGCCGAAATAAACTTTGGTCCCGAGTCACCGAAGAGGATAACGAGCTGCTGTTCGAGCGCCTGAAGTTGGTTTGCGAAGTCGCCGACCGCGTCCACAAACGATGTGACGTTCCCGGCAATGATGTCGTAGATCTTCTCGCCGAACTTGAAGAGGATTTGATCGATCGAGTCATTGTCGTTGTTCTGAGCCGCCAACACGGCTTGCGCATCATCGTTGTACGTCTTGAGGACCAGAGAGATCGGTGGAGCATCGATGCGCAAATAACGGACGGCGGTGTTCGTCCCAGCTGGTCCATCGTCCGTGATGGTGACCTTGATCGTTTGGCTCGTGAGCGTTCCCGAGATGGAATGCGTTAACTCGGGCAAGTCGTAGACGTTTGCTGCCAGCGTGATCGGGCCCGTGCTTTCACCATCGCCCCAGTCCACAGTGATGACATGAGGATCTTCTATACCTAGGTCGGCAAAACTGCCACCGATCGTGATGGGGGTTGTCGCTCCAGCTCCGGGGGCAACTGAGGGGGAGCCGAGGAATTTGAGGCGGAGATTGGATGGTGCTACGTTTTTCACATCGACATAGTGGGACGATGCGAATGGCAAACCCGCACCGTCCGGCGACGGTAGCGTGGCGACGATCTGATAGCTGGGTGGGCCGCCAACGGGGCGGTTGTTCTTATAGACGTGACTCGCCCTGAAGATCAGTGCGGTGCTATAGTTGGACGAGGTCGGATCACCGTAGCCCGGTTCATTCGCCTGCGGGATCAAGTCATAGAGATTAGGAGAAGACCCATCACCCCAGTCGATCTGCACCTGGCCCCAGCTGGTCAGTCCGGGGTTCGCTAGCAGACCATCGAGGAAATACTCGCTCCCTTCATTGATGGTGTCTGGCGTTCGTGGATCGATCGTCAACTCAGTCGCTTGCTCGGCCAGCGTGATGTGTTTGGTCAACGTAGTCGCCTGGCTTGTCTGATCGTCATCCATCACATCTATGGTGATGTCGAAGCTTCGTGACCCGGGAACAGCTCCAGCGGACTGCGGCCCGACGTTGTACGTGTGATAGATCCTAAACTCGGAATCGGGGAGCGTCATCACGGTTGGGACTGAGCCGTCATTCCAGTCGACACGAACCGTATGCCAGTCTGCCGTGCCCACATCCGAGACAGCCACGGTCAACTCGACGAGGGTACCCAGGGCCCGAGGCGTATCGTTCGCACCGTTAGGATTGGTATCGATCTCCACCGTGGCAGTCGGCAGGACGTTCCGCACGGTCACGGGGGTACTACGGTGTGCCGAGGTGGGCGGGGCATCAAGAGCAGTGAAGGTCACGAGAACATTCACTGAGTCCGACGCGGTCCCATTCCCGGCCTGCCCGGGCCCAGCGAACCCGTCATCAAGGTAAGTGTGTGTTGCCGCAAACTGAACTTCGGCAGTCCCGAGCCCCGTCAAGGAGAAATCGTCGGTCGATGTGGTTCCATCACCCCAGTCGATTGTCCGACGAAACTGGGTCCCAACGGTCGGGTAGAACGTCCCCGCGATCGTGATAGGGCTCCCCTCGTCGACGGCAGACAGATTCGCCGAATCGAAGATGATGTCGGTGTTATCGTCATCGGTGATGGTGACGACCGCGGAACTGTCTCCTCCGAACTGGTACGACCCATCCTCGAGAACAAGAGTCACGCTCTGATCCGGCCCAGGCACGTTGTTGTCAATGGGCACAACGGCCAGATGGATGGTGGATACACCAGGATCGAATTCCACTGACTGCGGCAGAGCCTGATAGTCGACACCTGGGGTGGCGGCCGATGGGCCAGTCTCATCGATGGAAAGGTAAACCGTGAGCGGGGCACTGACATCCCCATGGTCCCTTCTCAGGATGAACTCGCCGTTGCGGTCGGGCTCGCCCGCGTCTTTACTCCATTCGAGCCAAACCCGTGGCGCGTCGTCGGCGATTGTAACCGTCGCCGTGCCGGCGCTACCAATCTGATAGCTCACCCCAAATCCAGACAAGATCAGGACAATCGTCTCCGTTCCCTCGACGAGGTTGTCCTTCCGAGGATTGACGGAAACCGTTACGTCCGTATCTAACGGGGCAAAGTACACTGTCTCTTGTAGTGCGACGTAATCGTCACCGGCTGTAGCGGTCGAGCCAGCATCGATTGTGAAACTCACTGTCCGCCCTTCGAAGACGTTTCCACCCTGCCAGTGGACAACAAACTGGCCAACCGCACCCGACTCGAGAGCGTCCGCCGTGCGCTCGATAGTTACGAGTGGCGCAGCATCGGCAATCGTGAGAGTGCTGGAGTCCGGATCGTCGAGCAGGAACACATTGGGTTGCTGTGGTGTGATCGTAAGAACGACCGTTTCGGTTGCCTCGACGAGGTTGTCCAGCCGCGGGGTCACCCGAAGCATCAGGATGCGACCAGCGTCCCCAGTGAAAGCCGGCAAGACGATTTCCGTTGGTGAGGCCGTCAAGCTGACCCAGGTCGTACCACCATCAGTCGACTGTGAAAGGGTGTAATCAACTCCAGACAGAGCAGTACCCTCAAGAAGAATGGGCACTGTTAGCGGCTCATTGAAGTTCCCTCCGCGGACGCTCACCACGAATAGCCCCGCGATCGGCCCAGCTTCGTTCGCGTTGGTGGCGAGGATACTCACATAGGCGGGGTCATCAACAATGGTAAGAGTCGCTGGGCCGGAGTTACCGACCGTGTACTGGGATGCTCCGGGTGAGAGTGTCAAAACTACTGTTTCCGCTGGTTCGACAGCATAGTCCCTGATTGGCTGGATCTCGACGAGTGCGGTCGTCTCCCCAGCCAGGAATGTCACCACTCCGGACGGCAACACGTAGTCCACACCCTGCGCCGCGCTACCAGAAAGCCAATAGAAGGCAGTCAGGTCATTCGACGTGTCCCCGCCTGATCGGGTCAACATGAACCGGCCCGAGGTCAGCGAAAGCTCGTCGGCATCCCGGTCGCTCACTACCGTGATCATTGGGGCGTCATCGGTGATGACTATAGCGTCACTACCATTCGACCCGAACACATAGCCCTGTCCCGCGTTCAGCGAGAACATGACTGTCTCGTCTCCCTCGGCAATATTATCCTGCCGAGCGGTGACCGGCACAAACACACTGCTTGAGCCATCAGGAATGACCGCGAGTCCGTGGAGGCGATCATAATCGTCTCCGGGCTTCGCGGTACCGGCGATCGTATATGAGATGAAAAGATCGCCAGCCGTACCAGTTCGCGCCAGGACGAACCCGCCCGGCTCACCACCAGCCTCCGCGATCGGGCCCACCGGTGAAACAGTTACCGTGTCGATAACCGCGACTGATAAACTCTCGATCGTGCTGTTCCCAACGCTATCAGTCACCGTCACGGTCGCAATGTATACCCCCGGATTCGCATAGACGTGAAGTTGGGATGCTCCCGATTCACCGCTCGATTGGTCGCCGAAGTCCCACACATAGGAGAACCCGGGCCCACTCCCACCAGTGGCCACGGCATCAAAAAACACGTCATCTCCGGCCTCGACTTCGTCTGGCAGGGCCGTGGCTGTGACAAACAGCCCAGGCCAAGGAGTCACGGTGATGGTGACCAGGCCAATATCCGTTCGAGTGCCATCCGAGACGGTGTACGTGAAGGTATCAGTCCCGACCCAATCAATCGCAGTGGGTGTGTACGTGAACGACCCGTCCGAGTTGTATTCCACCGTGCCGTGACCCGGGATACTGTAGCCGTCGAGCCACGCGGAACTCGGGTAGGTGATGGAGATGGTGGCAGATTCTTTGGGGTGGGTCGTTACCGACTGGTTCGTCACCAGTGAATTCGGGTCCGTCACCCGCACTGTAATGATCCCGTTCGCCGTGCCGCCACGGCCGTCATCAACCGTGTAGATAAATGTGTCTGTCCCAATCCATGTGGCATCGGGAGGAGTGTACGTGATCGACCCGGTACCTGTGAGTGCAGCCGAACCGTTGGTCGGCGCGGTGATGGACACGGACAGTGAATCGGCGTCTGGGTCGGAATAAGTGAGGGCGAAGGTTAGGGCGTTTCCGGTAGTGGTCTCAAGCGAAATATCTCCGGCCGACGGGGCGTAATTGGAAGAAGAACTCGCATTGAAGTTGCTATCTCCAGGGTACGTTGCAACGATATCATGCGACCCGTTGGCAATCGCGCCGATCGTGAGAACCGCGTCGCCGAGGCTGTCCACCTCTGCAGAACCCAGTAGTGTTGACTTGTCGTAAAACAAGACCGTACCAGACGGGTTGCCCAAACCGGGGTTAATGGGCGCAACGCTTGCTGTGATGGTTGTGATACCCAACAGGCTCGACCAGGTGATTTGAGTCCTTGTCTCGGAAGAGTGAACCCACTGGTCCTCCTCTCCCGTACTGGAACTGTATATCGAATCGCCACCATATCTCGCTGTAAGCGTGTGGTAGCCGACCTCCAAGCCAGTAGCGACAAACGTGGCTGTCCCGATCCCGTCGACGGATGAAGTACCCAACTCGTTCACACCGTCGAAAAACGTGACTGTTCCGGTCGGGCCCGGAGATTCCGAATCCGACGAGGACACCTGAGCCGTCAGGGTGACGGGCTGGCCATAGGCGGCACGGTCTGAGGATGAGGTTAAATTGGTGTTGGTTGTCGGCTTTACGGAAAAAATCATTTCTGGAGATGAGCTATAGGTATACCTCGGACTTCCAGCGTACAAAACAGTGATAGAGTGTAATCCGACGGCCAAATCGGCATTCGAGAGTGTGGCGACACCATTCACCAGCTGCCCGACTCCTAATTCCACACCGTTGTCATAAAACGTAACCTCCCCAGTCGGTGTGGCGGATGTACTCACAACGGTCATAACAGTGGCCGTGAATTTGACATCTTGCCCGAACGTCGCAGGATTCGTGTCGACCGTTAGGCTGGACACAGTATCGGCTGGGTTGATGACAGGGTGCGATGCATCAGAGTTGCTGAAGCCGAACCAGGTATCACCCCAATACGTGGCGGTAATTGTGTGTGCTGTTGCTGTGTCGAGGCTTGTACTTGTCCACGTGGCACGGCCGTTGACGAGTGACGAGTCTGGTTGAGGAACCCCGTCGACGATGAAGGTAACTTTTCCTGTCGGGGTGCCAGCTCCCGGACCGACCGGAGTCACCACGGCTGTGAAAGTCACTAACTGGCCATATTGAGCGGGAGAAATATCCGTTGTGATGGTGACTGACGTCGCAGATTGGCGCACAATAATTGTTTGCTCGACCGAATCACTGGGTGAGAAATTGGAGGGCAGATCGAGAATCGCGTCACCAAAGTAGTGCGCGGTGATAGCATGCATGCCAACATCCAGTGACCCCGTCGTGAATGAGGCGATTCCGTCATTGAGCAAGCTATAGCCGAGTAGTTCGGTGCCCGAATAGAATCCAACTCGACCGTTCGGTGTCGCCGCTCCGGGGCTAGTGGCTACCACAGCCGTAAGGTTGATCTCCTGACCATATGCTGTATCTGAGGAATCTGCCGACAGGGTAGTCACGGTCACTAATGGAGTGATGGTCTGACTGATGCTGTCGGAGTAGGCATCTGAATAATTCTCGTCTCCCATGTAGTAGACGTAGATCGAAAGAGGGCTGTTCGTCACCGTCAGCAAATCGAAAGGCTGGAGCGTTGCGACGCCATTCACCAGTTGGGCATCGCCGAGAGCGTGCTGTATTGGACCCTCTCCTTCCAGAATCTGAACTCTACTCCAGAACTGAACGGTTCCCGTAGGTGTTCCTGCGCCTGGATTGACCGGGCTCACGTTCGCTGTAAACGTCAGTGCTTCACCATAAGCCGCCGGATTTTGGGATGACGTAACGATCGCGTACGCGTTGGCCTTGTTGATCACTACGTCTTGCGACTGCGATACAGACGCATGAAATGCCGTGTCGCCTCCATACCATGCCGTTATTTGATGCGTGCCTGTACTGAGCGATGTAACCGATAGTGTCGCCACACCGGACCCGTTGAGCGTCACAGCGGAGCCGAGCGCGGTGGCACCCACATAAAACGTCACGCTGCCACCGGGGGTTGGCCCAGACGCGCCGGTGACCGTGGCCGTGATGGTGGTTGCCTCGCCATACGTTGTCGGGTCTGGGTCCGTCGAAACCGAGGTGGTGGTCGTGATCAGATCGGCATCCAGGATTCGCACATCTGCTGTGGAGGAGCTGCCGCCGGAGCCCGCATCATAGAGTTCGCTCGTACCCAGGCTGAGGCGGAAGCCTTCCGTTCCTTCAAGCAGTTCATCCAGTTCCGCTTCGATGCCGAGGAACACACCTGTCTCGTTGGCCCCGAAGGTCACGGAGCCGCCGCTGGCCGAGAGCGAGGCCGAGCTTCCCGTGCCGCCCGAGGCGGTGAGTGCATAGTCATCGCCCCAATCGGCAAGGGGGTCGCTGTCGCCGTCGGTCTCGAACGTGAGCGAGACCGTGAGTGGCTCGGTGGTATCGCCGCCACTGCGATAAACCCACACGCCACCCGATTCGCCTTCATTGATCCCCTGCAGCGATGGCTCCAGCCAGACCGCTGGCAAACCCCCACTGCCACCCGAGCCATCACCGCCTGAGCCATCACCGCCTGAGCCATCACCACCTGAACCTTCACCACCCGAGCCTTCACCACCTGAGCCATCACCGCCTGAGCCTTCACCACCCGAGCCTTCACCACCCGAGCCTTCACCACCCGAACCTTCACCACCCGAACCTTCACCACCCGAACCATCGGTGATTTGAATGTCGGTGGTCGAACCGCCGGAGCCTGCACCCAACTGATAGTTCGAATCAGTCAGGATCGTGATGCGGAAGCCTTCGGTGCCTTCTGTTTCTTCATCGTAAAGAGCGGATAGCGTCAAAAAGATGGCCGTCTCGTCATCACCGAATGTGACGCTGCCACCGCTGGCTCCCAGTGACACGCTGCCGCCGCTGGCCGCGGAGGACCCTGTGAGTGTGTAGTCGTCGCCCCAGGTCGCGAGTGGATCGGATGCGCCATCGGTGCTGAAGGCGAGATACACGGTCAACGGCTGCGTTGTGTCCTCACCGCTGCGATAGAGCCAGATTTCATCACTGAGCCCTTCGCTATACAGCGAGATCGACGCGGGCGAAATCCAAACTGCTGGCAACTCGGGTGGCGGATCGTTGCTCGCGGCCAGGTTCACGCCGCCCATCGCCAGCGGCCCGAACGGCTGGAAACTCGCGGTCGGCAACGACACCAGCGTGCCCGTGATGTCTTTGAAGACTCGCACTTCCGCCGTGACCGAGGGGCCAGTGCCCACAATAATGTCCGCGAACACATCATCGTCAGCATAGGCCAGCGCCACCGTGACGCCGGCGGTCATGGAGGAATCGAAGGGTGCAAAGGATGTGAGCAACGTCCCACTGGCCCCACTATAGACCTTCACAGTTGACGCCACGCCCGGGCCGGTTCCCACCACGAGGTCCGGAACGCCATCGCGATCGACATCGCCAGCCAGGTTATCCGTGCCCACGGAGACGCCCGTGCGTGTGCTCGGATCGAACGCGAAGAAGTTGCCCAGAGGGCCCGCGATCGGACTGCCCGTGGCCAGATTAAAGACGCGCACCCGGGGCCCACCACCGGCCCCGGCACCCACCACAAGTTCCGCCTTGCCGTCACCCGTGAAATCCGCCGCGGCAATGCTCACGCCGCCCGTGAAGTCTGCCTCGAAAGCGAAGAACGACTGAAGCAAGGCTCCATTGGTGCCGCTGAACACCCGGATGTGTGGCCCGCCGCCGGCACCCGCTCCCGTGATGACATCCGGAACACCATCGCCATTCACATCGGCCGCAGCGACCCGTACGCCACCGGTGAACGATGATGTGTAGGGCAGGAAGGAGCCGAGCTTGCCCGGGATCGGGTTGCCCGTCCGGCCATCGAGAACCTGGACCCGCTGGCCGCCCGGCCCGAGGGCGGTGATGAGATCGGGATAGCCATCGCCCGTGATGTCGGCCGTCGCCACGCGAACGCCGCCCGTGAAGCTGGGATCGGCCATCGTTCGCTCGAAATTCAGATCGCCAGTGACCGCGTCGAACGCTCGCACGATGGGTGGCGGCCCCTCACCTGTACCTGTGTATATAACTGGAAATGGCAGAGGCCGACCACTCGGCACCACGCGATCTTCCATCGTCTCGAGCATTAGCTTCGGCCGACGCAGACGTGTACTGCGACTCGTCGTGGAAATCAGGCTGGCGAGATAATCGCCAAGGGCCAGCAGCCGCTCGAACCCTGTGAACGCAGCCGAGAGAATGGCAGACGGGCGGGGGCGACGCATGGGAGAGTTCCTCGGCGGGAGCAGCCAAGAAGAAGGAGCGACACGGGCCTTCACACAACGGCACCCGCACGTTCCGGTCGCGTGAGAGTGTTTGTCGGCCTAAGAGGGGAGGATCGTCCCGCGCCGATAATGTCGTGTCAATCACGGATTCAGGAATATTGCACAAATTGGCGAAGTCATCGCAGATCGGCGGATCGCACTTGTGATTAGCTGTAACGATCCAGGGTATTTTAGACCTGGACAACCATTCGACCATGCCCACAACGGCCACCATCAAGCACTGGAAATCCCGGTGTTTCGTGATGATGGGCGTGTCCCGAGGCGGGCGAGGAATGCTTCCCAACGCGGAGTCACGACATCCGGATGCCACTGTGCTGCCGCGGTCGTGGACCCAGCGGCGGCCTCCGAATACCGCACGGAATCATCCCACAAGGAGAGAATCGCCTCGACCCACGACGCCACATCCGCTTCCGTGGGTGGGGTACGCGATTCGGGCTGGAGGCGTGTGGGAAGTGCTAGACACGACCCGACCACCTCGGGCAAAGCTCCCCGATCGCTCGCCAGCACCGGGATGCCATTGACCATGGCCTCCACGGCCACACGTCCGAACGATTCGTTCCCCACCGAGGGAACCAGCAGCAACTTGCTGAGCCGGTAGAACTGCCGGGGATCGGGCGTGTTGGCCATCTTGCGAAACGAAGTGACACCGCGCAGGTCCACGCCGCAGCGGCCCAGCCAGTCGGCACGACCCCGTCCCTCGACAATGAGCATCGGAATATCCGGCCGCTCACGACCCAGAACCTGAGCAAGCCGTGCGAACCAGAACACGCCTTTCTCGGGTACCGGGTTTACGAAGGTGAGGTACTTCCCCAACTCCGGTCGCTCCACAAGCACTCGTGAGCGATCGATCACCGGCGGCAAGTCAACGCATTGCAGACCAAGTGTCGTGCGATGGTGCTCGCGACTGAACGCCGACGGCACGATCACCGCATCGCACCCCGTGAACGCGGAACGGGTTTTGTAGGCGAAATTGTGCAACCAGAAGACGACTTTTGCTCCGACACTGCGTGCCACTGCGTGAATGCCGTGACTGGCAGGATCGCCGCCATAGGTCAGCACCACATCGGGCCGGAAGCGGCCCATCACTTCACGCACGAGGGACAGGAACGCCGCTGTTTCTTCAGGCGAAGGATGCCGTGTGGGGCTCTTCTGTATGGGGTCGAACACCGTCACCGGGAACCCGCCCGGCCCATGAACTGTATGGATCGAGAAGGCCGCGGTCCCAGCGCGACCACTTGCGGACCGCGTCTCGGGCTGGCTCCGCAAGACTTCGCCGACAGGTAGTGCGGCGCGGTCATCGAGCTGCGGCCCGGTGATGGCACCCACACGCCAGGCACGTGCGGCGAGCGCCGCGAATAGATCACGCGTGCAGATCGCCGCACCACTGGCCGGGTCGTGATAACTGTGGTACGACGCGAACATCACCCGTGGCTTCGCCTCGATCACGGTCGGCATCGGACGCGTGCGGGCCACGCTATCGGGCCGGACATGATACCGACCGCTGGAGTGGGGCACCGCCGTGAAGGTCGCACCGGCCCGCGCGAAGCGCCGCCACAGGTCGCCATCCTCGTCCTGACCGCGATAGCGCCCGAGCAATTCATCGAAGTTGCCAACACGGTCGAGCAATCCCCGGCGATGCACCACACCGAGTGGAACGGCTATTGTTTCGGTGAACATCCGCCCGGCGCGCGGCTTCGGGTCGTAGGTTCTCACTTGGCCGAACAACGGATGGGTGGGCCGCTCTTCCACAAGCTCGTAGCGGAAGAGCAACACCTCGGCTTTCGAACGCCATTCCCAGACCCGGGCCAGGTGGTCAGGGTGGAACTCATCGTCCTGGTCGAGGTACGCAACCCACTCACCCCGGGCCGCGGCCAATGCCGTATTCCGCGCGGTCGCCTGGCCACGATTCACCGCATGGCGAAACACTCGCAACCGCGGCTCCATTGCCGCGAACGCCTCAAGTCGCTGGGCCGATTCATCCGTCGAACCATCATCGACCGTCAGCAATTCCCAGTCCGAAAATGTCTGGGCAAGGAGCGATGCCATGGCCCGATCGAGGAAGCGGATGCCGTTGTAAACCGGCATCACAACAGAGATGGCAGGGATGGGCATGGAGAGTCATCCGATTCCGCGGTCCCGTCATCACCGGGGCCCACGCAGCAGCGGAAAGGATAAGCCACCCGGAGGCCATTCGCAATGAGCGATGTGCATCTTGCGTCCGAGCAATCATCTCACGGGTCCGAAGCACGCCATTGCAGCGTTGCTCGTTGGGTCACTTCCGCTTGTCCACCCAACACTCTGCACCGGGAACGTGAATGTGCCAGAATCCCGTTTGCGTTGTGATCGCTGGGGCCGTTACACTTCTGCAATGACCATCGGAGCAATGGAATCTCCAGAGACCGCTCCGCGGTTTCGTTCAACCGAAGCTATGCGACGGACTCCGCGATCGGAGTCAAGGGCTTTCGCTCGTACTCCCCGAGCGGAGTCCGTCGCATAGCTTCCTCTACGTTCGGCTGTGGAGGGCGTTGACAGTTCTCCCAGGTCGATTCGTCGTACTCAGGGCGATCCCGCCCGTCCCCGAAGGAGGCTCTTGCCGTGCGATCCTTTCACACCGCCCTCGTCCTTGTCTGTGCCTCGGTCGTCGCCGATCAGGCGCGGGCGGAACGGACATCCACCCGACTGACCCCGGGAAAGTCCGGCGACCATCTGTGGTCCTTCACGGTCAAGGTCGAGCGGCTTCGGGAGGCCGAGGCCGGTGAGTTCCTGGAGTTCCGGGTGACGGCGACGCCGACGGCTGCCAACACCCACCCGCTGCCCCGCCGCTCGGCCGCCTCGGAGGTCTTCCACGGGAAGGAGTTCGTCTCGTCCTGCGGGGTGCAGCCGGCCGGTCCGGGCGGGGAGCTGACCTTCTCCTTCCGGGTCGCCGCGAAGTACGTCGCGAAGTCGCGGTTCATGTTCGGCGAGTCCGTCGAGCACCCCGCCGGGGTGGCCGGTCGGTACTACTGGTTCCACCTCGGGGACTTCGTCGAGCGCAAGTAGGCGGACGGGCATGCCGAACTGCTCTCATGGCCTCCGAACTTGAACGAAACAGACTCCCGGGCCGGCGATTCGGGTGATTGAATGCGGCTGACAGCGTTGCTCGTTGGGTCACATCCGCTTGTCCACCAAATACTCAGCACCGGGATGGTTCGTTCGCTGGCCTCTCATCTCGGGGCTGTGACAACGCTTTGTCACACCGCGGCGTGCTCACTTCAGCAAAGAACGGTGTTGAACTTGCCGAGATCGATGGCCAAGATGACGCTCATCGCATGCCTCCGAATGTCGGGCGGCTACCTGGACAGTAACAGACGCCGTGACATGCGGGGATTCGTTCGGCGGCGGGGGCATCGGGGCATGAAACGTTCGACGCGGATGGAGCTGGCCAAGCAGACGGTGGAGATCACCGAGCGGGGGGTGTACACAGCCGCCGGCGGTCAGCCCGTCGATATCGCCGCTGCCGTCCGAGACTGCCTCGACTCCACACGCCTGTTCACACCCACCGAACTGAAGAGGCTCCGCAACGACGTACTCGCCAACTCGGCCGGCGGGTTCGCCACCACGCTCGAAGTGGTCAACGAGACGACCCTCGCGGGTATCGCCCGGCTATTGGCCGACGGCCCCGGCCCGGTCGCCGCCCTGAATTTCGCCTCGGCCAAGAATCCAGGCGGCGGATTTCTGAACGGCAGCCAGGCTCAGGAGGAGTCGCTGGCCCGGAGTTCGGCCCTGCACGCCTCGCTGCTGCGCGCGTGGGACTTCTACGAGCAGCACCGGGCCTCGCAGTCGC
>JBGSZR010000271.1:0-42271 GCA_041750275.1 Gemmataceae bacterium | reverse complement strand
GCGAGAGCGTGGTCGAAGTGCGAGCGGGCGAACTGCTCCAGCATTAGCCGATGCCGGCCATAGGCGGTCTGTGAGCCTTCCTCGATCGGCGAATCTTCGTCCACGCCGATCGGCGTGGGATACACAGCCACCGTCGAGAGCACCACCGCGCGCGAAGCCCGCACTTGCCGCAGGCAACCGGTGAGGCGATCGAGCACGGCACGGTCCGCGGCCGGGTTCTGGTTGGCGATCCACATGGCCGCGGGCATCGCGCTGATGACAAGCAAGTCGAACGACTGGCCGGCTATGGACTCGATGTTCTTCGAGTTAAAGCAGGCATCGAAACGATGCTGCGTCGCGAGGTTGCCACCGACGAAGCCGGTGTGGCCGATGAGTGCGGAGGTGTGGTTCATGTGGGGTTGTACCGTCCCAGGCAGGCCGCGAAGAGACACCTCAGCACACGCAAGTTGCCACGCACGGGGCTGATTTTCGTGGGAATCGGGCCGTGTGCGGGATAGCGACGGGCAACAGGGATTTCGCACACTCTCAGGCCGAGCCGTGCGGCGCGGATGGCCAGGTAGTAGTGCAGTTCGTAGCCGGTGAAGGTGTCGCGGAAGAGATTCACACGCGGGTCTTCGAGCATGCGCCGACTGTAGCCGCGGAAGCCGTTGGTGGTGTCCGTGTATCGAAAGCGGCTGGCGAGGGAGATGAGCGGCGCGTGCAAGATCTTCACGCCGAGCCAGCGTGAGACGGGCAGGTTCTCGGAGACGCCACCGCGAACGAAGCGCGAACCTTGCACGTGATCGAAGCCTTCCGCTAGCTTCTCCGTGAAGTGCGGAATCGCCTCGGCACCATCCTTGTTGTTGCCATCGATGCAGATAACGCCCTGATAGCCGCGGTCGAGCGCCCAGGCAAAGGCCATGCGCATCTGGGCCCCGAGCTTGCCCGCACCGGTCTTCACAAGCAGCGAATTGACACCGAACGATTGCAAGAGATCGTGATCCGTGGAGCCATCGGTGCTGCCACCGTCGGCGATCACGATATCGACATCACTGGCGAAGGGCTGCATCTGTTTGAGTTGCTTCTGCAGTTTGCCGTTCTCGTTGATGACGAACACGCAGACGCAGTAATCCGCCCGGCGTGGCTGGAATTCGTGCACTTCATGGGTAGGCACCTGGCGTGGCGGCATCATGCGGCATCCGAGCGGTCGAGGACATTGCGGCGGGTTTCGGCCAGCATCACCGCGCTCGACACTTCATCACGCAGGTGATAGAGCGGCCGGGCCGAGGACTCTTCGAGCACGCGGCCGATGTATTCCCCCATCAGAGCGAGCATGAGGAACGCAAGCCCGAAGAGCCCGCTGACGGCAAGGCTCAGCGTCGTCCAGCCCGGCATGACATCTTGCTTGAAGAGGTACACGCCGACGACGTAGAAGCTGTAGAGCAAGCTCAGTGCGCTGCCGAGGAGCCCGAGCACGCTGGCGATGCGCAGCGGCACCAGCGAATTGTGCACGAGCACGGAGAGGCCCAGCCGCAGTGAGCGAAAAAGGCTGTGTGAGGATTGCCGACCCGAACGCGAGATGCGCTCGAAGGGGTGGGCCGCGGTGGTGAGCCCCACATCGGCGGCCACGAGTGCAAAGTGCCGCTTGCGGAGCCGGACTTTCACCAGGGCATTGACCGCTTGCCGACTCAACACACGGAAGACGCTCGTACCTGTGACCGGGTCGAAGCGGACCAGTTTGCCGGCGAGTGCATGGAACGCGGAACGCAGTGCACGATATGCGAAACCAGGCCGTGGTGGCTGGCGATCGACACCAAGCACGAGATCGTTGCCCGCCCGGCACGATTCAATCATGGCGGGAAGCTCGGCGGGCGGATCATGGTCCGGGTGTAGCGTGGCGACATAATCGCCGATGGCGGCATCGAAGCCCGCGAGCACGGCCGTTTCGTCGTCTGTTGGTCGTGTGAGACGGAGATAACGCAGGCAGCGATGCCGGGCCAGCAACGGCCGCAGCACATCACCCGTGCCGTCGGTGGAGCCGTTATCGATCAGCAGGATTTCATAATTGGTGAAGTGGGCATCGAGAACGGCCGACAACTCCGCGACAAATGCGGGCAACACCGCCGCGTGATCGCGAAGCACGGCCACGGCCGACACGAGTACATCCGCGCGTGTCATGCGGCACATCCTGGGTGTGCGGGAATAGACTCGGCAAACATCGCGTCAATGACCTCGGCCACGTCGTACACATTGTCGATCTTGCCACCCATCACGAGATGGTAGTTTTTCAGGCCATAGTGCGGCTTGAAGAGAATCGGCCGGGAGTCGTCCGCCTCGCTGCGGGGCAGCACGGTCTTCACTTCCCAGAGCGAATCGCGGTACTCGCACTGCGCCGCGGCCGGCAGATAGCGAGCGGCATCACGCACCATGTGTGGGAAGGCCGTGCGCTTCTCAAAATTCGCGGCAACTTCATAAGCCGGGCGATACTCGGCACCGCCATCGAACCAGTGTGTGTGTGGCGTGTACCGCACGTGGCTCAGTGTGTGCAAACCGCGCGCGGGGAACGGCATCAGTGAGAAGAACGGGCCATCCATCACCGTGATGCCGAGGTGACGCAACGGCAAAGGCACATCCACCAGCGCCATCTCGGCGAGTTCATGCTTCAATGGCACGCACGGCAAACCACTCCCCGCCATCGGCGAGTTCAGCTGCGAATAGCCGCAACAGAACACGTGCTGCGTTCGCATTTCTCCCGCTTCGAATTGCAGACGAATGCCGTCATTTCCTGCGCGTTGCACACTCCGAACGGTGGTGTTCAACCGCACCTCGACACCGGCCTTGCGGACGCGTTCGCGCATGATGTCGCGCAGCACGATGGCATCGAAGGCATGTTCACGAACCACGAACGCTGCCTCGATATAGGCGGGATCGAACAGTGCCGCGGTTGGCTTCGGGGCAGGCTGAATCGGTGCACCAATGCGCTTCATGCTGGTTTCGAACTGCTCGGCTGTCACTTTCGAGAAACGCCGACCGATGGCGTACACCTTCTCGAAACTCGAATCGATGGCGTCTGCGAATTCCTGCACGAAGCGGGGGAAGTTCACACGTGAACGTGACGCGGTGAGAACGCTGCGTGGATAGTGATAGCCGTTGTGCACGCGGGCTTGATTCGCATACGACGCCCGCTGCATGAGCCCGGATTCGCGCTCGCACAGCACGACGCGATCGAAACGTGCCGCGAGGAACTCGGCCAAATAGAGGCCGTAGAACCCGCCGCCGATCACCAGGACATCGCACGCATCGGCCACGGGAATTCATTTCTCCAGAACGGTGCCATCCGGGTTCACCTCAAACGTGAGCCCGGTGAGGAACTGCGGATGACGCCAGTCCTTCACGGAGCCTTCGTTGCCAAGCGTGCGGGCCAGGTCGTTCCAGTGCCAGGCGGCCTTCACGCTGGCCCCGCGATAATGCACGAAGCCGCCCCAGGCAAAGCATGAGGCGAGCGCCGCGATGGCCACACTCTTCCGCCATGGCACACACGGCATGGTGCAAAGCCCTTGCACAGCCATGGCGGTGAGCAACACGAACCAGGGCAGCACATCGCAGAAATAGCGCGGGCCATAGGCCCAGTTCGCGTGCCAGCCGTCATAGCAAGAGAGCAACGCCGAGTGCCCCATGATGGCAAGCCCGGCCGGCAGAAGCAGAGTGGCTTCCTGCAGATGCTTGCGGCAAGCCATCAGCAGCACACCGACCACGGCGAGGTAGGGGCAATAGACCAGCAAGCCGCGCGTGGGCGAAATCATCAGCCAGGTGAAGCGGTTCGCCACATTCTGGAAGTCGATCATGCCGGAAGCGTAAACCGAAGGCGGCATCGGCGTGCCGAAGTACGCCAGCGAAAGCGACACGAGCGACGCGGACCATGCGCCACCGACCAGCACGGTGTAGACAAGCAGGCGGCGGTTCGCGATGAGCAAGTAGACGCCGATGGCGAGCGAGGAGATCGCCGCGTGCTGTCGGCAAAAGAGCGCCCAGAACAGGGCCGTGCCGAGGCCGCAACCGACTGCGAAATCATGGCGCCAGGTTGCTTCACGAATTCGGCGAGCCCCGATGAGCAAGACGATTGCCGCCGTGAGCCAGAACGCCATCCACGTGTGCGACCACAACGCCCGGGCCAGCGTGCTCCACAGCGGCGAGCCGAACGCGAATCCGGCGGCAATCAACCCGCTCACCGGAGCCGAGCAGAAGAAGCGGGCGATAAAGAAACACAGCACCACGATCCCGGCGACCACGACCGAGGCAATCCGCTGCTGCACGATTCCTTCCATCGTGTAGCTCGGCACGCCATCGGGGCCGATCGCACTCATGTTCTTGTGTCGCGAATAGTGCCACACGAACGGCAGCGACAGCATGGAGGAGCCGAGCGGATAGCCGTAATTGATACGGGCGGGTGCATCGGTGTTCTGAGGATCGGGACGGCGCACAAGGTGGTAAGGCAAGTCCTGGCCCGCGTTGTAACCCGGCAATGCCTGGCGTCGGACGGCATCCGCGGGAATGTGTTCCCTCACATCCAGCGAACCGTTCGCGAGGAACTGCTCGGCGACCACCAGTGAATAGGTCGAATCGCAAAGTTGAACAGTGCTCTTCGAAGCGCGATATACGGAGTGCGACACCACGAAGAGGCCAATGACGAGAACGACATCAAGAAGGTGCCTGGTAGCGAGCCGGTGCTCAAGGCCCCGGCGAAGCCGCAAGGCAGTTTGGGTGTTCACGCTGGCCGGCCTCCCTACCGCCGCCTGCAATCGCGTGCGGGGCAGGAGTGTAACTCCCAGCCAGAGTTCGCCTCAAGCCCAAGTCACAAGGTGTGTGCCTTGGGTGCAACCATTTTCTCTGGGGTGATACGAGGACAATTGCGGCGGTTTGCTGTTTTTTGATGCCGCACTCCGCATTCCGCACTGCAGGACCACGTTTCTGCGGGGGAATTCAATAGCCCAAGTAAAACCGGTTACACCCTGTGCCTCTCGAAATTTCACAGATGCCTGCGCTTGCTCACACCCTTGTTGGCGTGCTTTCACCCCGGCTCGCAACCGCGAGAGTTGTTCGATTCACGCATCAACCCGAAACACCAGTACCGTGAACTGTCAGATTCTTTGCAGTCGAGTTATCGATCGATCTCTCCCATCACGACATCGATGCTGCCGATGATGGCGGGGATGTCGGCGATCAGGCAGCCCTTGCAGAGTTCACCCGCCACGCTCAGGTTGCAGAAACAGCTCGAACGAGCCCGCACCCGCAGCGGCACGTTCTCCTTGTTCGGCCGGCCCACCACGTAGAACCCCATCTGGCCGCGCGGGCACTCCGTCTCCACGTAGCATTCACCCGGCGTCAGCGTGCGTGGCGGCTCGATGCGGTGCGAATACTTTGTCTTCATCGCCTCGGCCCACTGAACCGATACCTCACTCTTTGGATCGTTCGCCTCCGCACTCCCCTTGGGATCGTGGCTTGCCATCTCAGCTTGCAGCGCGTCGTAACGGTCCATGGCCTGCTCCACGATGCGAATGGCCTGCACCACTTCGAGCATGCGCACGTAGAAACGGTGCCAGCAATCGCCGATGACTGCGCCTTCTGGTGCGTTGTCGAATGGCGGCACCGGCACGTCAAACGCATACGACTCATAGCCGCAGTAAGGCTCGGTTTTGCGAAGATCCCAGAGTGCATCGCCCTTCGTGCGGTCGAGGGAAGCGCGAAGCATGGGGCCCGTGCAACCGTAGTTGAGTGCCATCTCCTTCGTGAGCACGCCGATGCCCGTCGTGCGTTTCACAAAGATGTGATTGTTTGTGAGCATGGCGTGGTATTCGGGAATCCGCGGCTTGAAGTATTCGAGGAACTTGCGGCAGCGATCGTTGAAACCGGGAGGTAAATCGTCGTGGACGCCGCCGATGGTGATGTAGCTGTAGGTGAGGCGGGCCCCGCAAACATCTTCGAACATGTCGAGAATGTGCTCGCGCTCGCGGAAGGCGTACAGGAAGGGACTGAAACTGCCGAGATCGAGGCCATACGCCCCCATGCCGACGAGGTGTGAGGCGATGCGGTTCAGTTCGCCGATGAGAACGCGGATGAGGTTGGCCTTCTCGGGCACCTTCATGCCGCAGAGTTTCTCGATGGCGAGCGAGTAGCCGAGATTCATGTTCATCCCGGCCAGGTAGTCCATGCGATCCGTGTACGGGATGAACTGAATCGGAGTGACATTCTCGCCAATCTTCTCGGCACAGCGGTGCAGGTAGCCGAGGTGCGGCACGACCTCGGAGACGACCTCGCCATCGGTGCGGAGCACGAGCCGGAGCACACCGTGAGTGCTCGGGTGCTGTGGCCCCATGTTGACGAGCATCTCGTCGGTGCGAACGTCGAACTCAATGGTAGTGGGGTCGGCGTGTTCAGGAGGCATGGATGAATACTCGTGAAGTGTTTCGCGAGGCAGGTCGCGCTCCGCGATTCGCGCTCGGCTTCGAGGACTTCGCGTCGCGGCTACACGTTGGGGTCGTACTCGCGCTCGGCTTCGAGGACTTCGCGTCGCGGCTACACGTTGGGGTCGTAGCGAGAAACGAACGGCCAGTGCTGGCGAGGCTTGCCATCCTTGACCGGGTTCTCCTCAACGTACCGGATGCAACGGATGATGTCCGCGGGTGAATCGAGGAACACACTCCACAGTCCGCGCGACCAACAATGCGGCGGCCTTCCATTTTCTGACGCGAACGGATGCAACTTCTCTTGCAGCATCTTTCGAGTTGCCCGGGCCTTCAACGGAATAACGATCTGTTCAATTGCAATCTGCGCCCGCCCGACGACGAGATGAACGTGTTCCGGAAGGATCGAACACGCCCAGACGCGAAGCGGCGAAGAAGCCACATAGTCCGCGAAACCCCGGCCAATCGCCCGTGCCTGAAGCCCGGTGAACTTCACGGCCGGTCGCGCGAGTTCGCGCTTCACCGCGAGTCGTGCCGAGCGATCCTGTGTGCGATGGGCCAACGATTGCGTCGTTGCGACCTTGGTCGCACGACCTCCCGCGAGAAATCAATCCCACGCACCCACGAACTCCGACTACGAGCCACGTGGATCATTGGGAAGCCAGAACCCATACGCGCTAAACACGGCATGATAAGCCAGCACCATGTTCAGTCTCCCGTGCACTTCGCGCTTCAATTCACCGTGTAGCCGCGACGCGGAGTCCTCGGAGCGGAGCGCGAACCGCCGACCGCCGACCGACTCCTTCAACCCTTGGGTAGAACCGTTCGGTCGAGGAAGATCGAGTTGGCGAATGTCATCCCCCACAATTCATACCCATTTGCATCCAGTAAATTCGGAATCGCGGCGTTTCGTTCGTATTTCGTGGTGATGATCGTCTCGACACAGATCACCTTCGGGCGGTAGCGTTTAAAGTCAAGCGTTTCGAGGATCGCCAGGTCCAGCCCTTCCACATCGATCGAGAGCAGGTCCGGGGCCTGGCCCTGCAGGTGCTCGGCGATCACGCGATTAATATTGATGAGCGGCACCCGGATCACGCGTTCGAGCTTCTGGCCGCGCTTGCTTTGCATGCGCTCGGCATACTCCTTGTCGAACGTGTTCAGTTGTGAATCGTTGAACATGTAGAAGTCCATGCCTTCGGAATCGTCGATGCCGACTCCGGCCACGAGCAGTGTATCCTCGGGGCGTTCCTTGCGGATCCGCTCCGCAAGCGTGGGGTTCGGCTCCATGAGGACGCCGCGCCCGCCACGCAGATAAAAGGTGTACGTGTTGTTCGAGAGCACCGGGTCGTGGGTGCCGATGTCCAGGTACGTTGGCTTCGCGATGTTCAGCGGCCCATTCGTGAGCAGCCAGGAGGCAATCAGATCCTCACCACACTGGGAAAAGGTGACATGCAGGGCTCGCTCCCAGCCGAGACCGAACGAGTCCGGAGCCTTGATGGCCGGCTCGGCGTTCGCGGGGTTCAGGCTTCGCCCGATTGCGACGCCACCGCCACCGCCAGCTAGGAAGCCGGTGAAACCGCCCACGAGCAAATCGCGTCGGCACATCCCGGCGGGAGGGGTGTCCACTTTTTCGGTCTTGGGGTCGGGCAGACTCACGGGGTGCTCCTGTGGCTCTCTTGCAGCGTATTCCTGTAGAATATGGGTTCACGCTTTCACCCGAAGCCGAACCTCTCACTCCCGTGAACACGATGTTTTCCGCACTCCTCATCACACTGGTGCAACCGGTGCCCCGCGATGTCGCTCCGCCGCCGCGTGAAGTGGCCCCATTTCGCAAATGGGAAAAGGACATTGCTGCCATCGAGAAGCGCCTCAAGGCAGCTCCGCCAAAGCCCGGTGCAATCTACTTCTCCGGAAGTTCGAGCATCGTGAAGTGGGATTTGAAGAAGTCATTCCCGGATGGGGAAACTGTGAACGTGGGTTTCGGTGGTTCGCAGGTGCGGGAGAACACCCACTTCGCAGGGCGACTGCTCACACCGCACAAACCCGCGATTATCGTTTTTTATGCCGGGGACAACGACATCAACGCGGGCCGCAAGCCAGAAGAAGTAGCGAGGGATTTTCAACTCTTCTGCGACACGATCCACAAGGACGCACCACGCTGCCACATCGTGTTCGTGGCCATCAAGCCGAGCCTGGCACGGTGGAATCAATTCGCCAAACAAAGCCAGGCGAATGCACTGGTGCGTGACGACTGTGCGAAGGACGAAAGACTGGTGTTTTTCGATGTCGTGCCGCTGATGCTCGGCCGTGATGGCAAACCCATGCCGGAACTCTTCGTGAAGGATGGGCTTCACATGTCGCCGGCTGGGTATGCGCTCTGGACCGCGGCGCTGCGCAAAGTGTTGCGGTAACTCATCTGCGTTAGCCGAGCAAGCCCTTGTCTACGAAGATGGAATTGACGAACGTGGAACCGCGAACGCAGTAACCTTTCTCCGCCAGGAACGTGCCGATCTCGGGCCGTTCCTGGTTGGTGCCCACGGAGAGCGTCTCGACGCAGAGCACCTTGGGCCGGTGGCGAGTCCAGTCGAGCGACTTGAGGATCTCCAGGTCGAGCCCTTCCACATCGATCGAGAACAGGTCGGGCGTCTTGCCTGCGAAATGCTGGGCGAGCACATCGTTGATGTTGACCAACGGCATCTTCACCACTTCGCGAATCGATTCCTTGCCACCACTGTTCTGAATCGCCTGCTCCGCTTCGTCCTTGTCGAATGTGTTCCACCCCGGTTCGGTGAGGCGATAATAATCGGCCGTGGTGTTCACCGGTCCGATGCCGATGTTGAGCACGGTGTCATCGGGTCGTGCCTTCTTGATGGTTGAAATCACATCGATATTCGGTTCGACCAGGATGCCACGACACCCTTGCAAGTAAAAATAATAGGTATTATTCCACTTGATGGGATCGGAAGTGCCAATGTCGATATAGGAAGGCTGTGATTGCTTGAGATAGGAACAGATGAACGCGATCACCGCATCTTCACCCGCCTGCGAGAAGGTGGGCTGGAAGGCGGGTGCCGGCTTCGGTGCCTGGGCGAAAGTCCGGCTGGCCTGGAGTGCCGCGATTCCCACGGCCGCACCACCCGCTGCGCCGAAGAGGAAATCCCGCTTGGACATCGTCCGACCTGGCTTGTTCTCTGGCATCGGTTCCGGCTCCAGCACGAGCGAAGGCAAAAATCTTGCTGGAGCATAGAACACGATCGGAACGGGCTTCGAAATTTGCAGCCCTGTTCGCATCACCGGCAGCGGATGCCGTGGTATTCAAGCGGATACTCGTAGTCTTTACGAAGGGGATGACCGACCCAGTCATCCGCGAGGAGAATCCGGCGCAGATCCGGGTGCTCGGTGAAACGGATGCCGACGAGATCGAAGACTTCGCGTTCGTGCCAGTCCGCTGCACGCCACACGCTGGCGATGCTCGGCACTTCGGGCAAGATGTCTTGCGTGCCATCTTTCCATCGCGGCAGGTGCAATTTCAGAGCGAACCGCTGGCCTGGAAAGGTAAAGCTGGAGAGATGGTAAACCAACTCCAAGTGTGGCTCGAAACCGGCCTTCGCGACCTTCTTCGCATCCGTCTCGAGATAATCGACACCGGAAATATCATTGAGCATCTCGAATTTCAATCGCGGCTCGTCTCGCAAGAACGTGCAGATCTCGACGAGCTTCGTGGGCTCGATGAGAATGAACGGGTCGGGTACCGCCTCATGCTTGGCAAGAACCGCGGGTCCGAAGGTTGTCTCAAGCAAGGCGATCGTATCTGCTGGCGTCATGTCACTCTCCGGATGGGCCGGGATACGGCTCACTTGACTCCACACCGAATTCCACATCGCGGTATACGGGGTAGAGCGTTATCGAACAGGGAAATCCTCGCGATTGGACCCAACGCGACCCGGGTGAAATCGGATCATGAACAGGGCCCTCACGGGGATGCTCGCTGGTGCTGTGAAATGCGATCGCCGCAAACCCAATCACATCATCCACGTTCCACGATGTGGGCATGATTCCTGGCTGGGGTCAAGGTGTGTTGGAATCACTTCTCGCAGCTCACTTGAAGCTGTGCTCGGGACCGGGAAAGTCGCCGGTGCGGACTTCCTGGCAATAGGTTGAGACCGCGGTGCGGATGTCTTCACCCAGGTTTGCGAAGCGCTTGACGAACTTGGGTTGGAAGTCCGTGAAGAGGCCGAGCAGATCGTGGAAGACGAGCACCTGGCCATCGCAATCGGATCCCGCACCGATGCCAATGGTGGGGATGCCGACCGCCGTGCTGATCTTCGACGCGATGGCCGCGGGCACGCTTTCCACCACGAGCGCGAAGGCCCCGGCTTTTTCGACAGCCACGGCGTCGGCGAGGAGCTGGGCCTCATCACGCTGGACCTTGAACCCGCCGAACTGATGCACGGATTGGGGCGTGAGGCCGATGTGCCCCATCACGGGAATGCCGGCCTCCACAACCGCACGAATCGTGCCGGCCATGCGCTCGCCGCCTTCGAGCTTCACCGCATGGGCACCGGCTTCCTTCATCACACGGCCCGCGTTGAGTAGCGCCTGTTCGAGACTGACCTGGTAAGTGAGGAACGGCAAATCCGTGACGACGAGTGACCGCTTCACACCGCGGACGACGCAGCGAGTGTGGTAAATCATTTCATCGAGTGTCACGGGGAGTGAGGTGGCGTGCCCCTGCACCACCATGCCGAGCGAATCGCCGACGAGGATCGCGTCGACACCGGCTGCATCCACGAGCTTCGCGGAGGTGTAGTCGTATGCCGTGACCACGGCGAGCTTCTCACCACGTGATTTGGCAGCACGCAACGCGGGTGCAGTCATGGCTCGATCAGCAGGCGGTGAACTCATCAGGAAAACCCAGTGCGGAGGTCGGAAGTCAGCGGGCACAGCCTGGCCATTCTATACGGCTCACGGGTGCCAACCTGCGCGGCGGCCAATACGGTAAAGGCGTTCCATCTCCAGCGTTTCTCGAAAGCAGGACCCACATGAGCCGGCGGTTCGTTGAGCAACTTCGCGATGGCGATAACCTGGACGACGTTTACCTCGTCACGGACAAGCAACTGCGTGCGAACCGCAATGGCAACCCGTATTTACAGGTGGAACTGCGCGATCGCACCGGTGGCATCACCGGCCGCATGTGGAACGCCGGGGAACAGACGGCCCGCGAATTCTCGGCGGGCGACTTTCTCTACACCACCGGCAAGGTGCAGCTTTTCCAGGGCACACTTCAGGTGATCCTGAACACACTCGAACGCGTGGAAGCCCAGAAGGTTGAACTCGCTGACTTCTTGCCGCAGACCGAGCAAAGCATTCCGAAGCTGATGGAGCGGTTAAAGGCGTACATGCTTCGCCTCGGCAACCCGCACTTGCGGGCCCTCGCCGAGTGCTTCCTGATGGATGATGAGTTCATGCGCGGCTACACCACGTGCCCCGCCGGTGTGAAGATGCACCATGCGTATATCGGCGGATTGCTCGAGCACGTCGTCACCATGATGGATGCCGCGGACAAACTGCTGCCGCTCTATCCCGGCGTCGATCGCGACTTGCTCCTCATGGGCATCTTCCTGCACGATGCCGGCAAGGTCCGTGAACTCACCTACGCACGCGCCTTCGGCTATTCCGATGAAGGGCAACTCGTCGGCCACCTCGCCATCGGCATGACCATGCTGGAGCAGGCCGCCGCGAAGGTGCCCGACCTGACGGGCGAGCCGGTGCCGCGCGAAGTGATGCTTCGGCTGCAACACATGATTTTGAGCCATCACGGCACCCTGGAATTCGGCAGTGCCAAGGTGCCGATGACGCCCGAAGCGATGCTCTTGCACCTCATCGATGCCATGGACACGCGGATGCACCAGGTGCTGCGCGAACTCCGTGAGGATCGCAACAACCCCACCGCCTGGACGCCCTACAACCACAATTTGGGCCGCCGGATGTACAAGGGCGGCGGCGACGGCGACCTGTATGGCGAGAGCGGCGGAGCCTACGATTAGCCTGCGGTGCACACTCACGGGCGACCCACAAGCCAGAGCGTTCATGCCTTGTGTCCGGAAGAATCGTACACGAGGCGTTGACAGCAGATCCACCGATCAGTCCGCACTATTCTGTTGCGGAACCTGCCCATCCGGTTATAATCCGCGCAGCACCCACACGTGTCGAAGCGTCCTCACGAATCCTCCGCGGCGCGGAGATTCAGCCCCTTCATCCTCTTCCGGTGTTGAGTCTTTTCCGGCATTCAGAAAGGGAACTTCATGAGCGTTGCTGTTGCAAAGCCGCCTTCCCGCTCCGCGGAGCCGGGCACGCACGCCACGGAATCGCATTACCAGTATCCCGGCATTCCCACGACCTGTGATGGGGCCGAGGCCGTGGTGCATGTCGAGGTGAATATTAGCCAGGCTGCCGGTGCATACCCGATCACCAGTTCCACGACGATGGGTGGCGGCTTCAACGCCTCCGTGATGAATGGCGGGACGAATCTCTGGGGCGATCCGTTGATGTTCTTCGAACCGGAGAGCGAGCACTCCGCCGCTTCGGTGTGCGAGGGATTCGCCGTAGCCGGCGGGCGCGTGAGCAACTTCACCTCCGGGCAAGGGCTCGTGTTGATGAAGGAAGTGCTCTACACCATCAGCGGCAAGCGTCTGCCCGTGGTGATGAACATCGGAGCCCGCGCACTGACCAGCCAGGGGCTGAACGTTCATGCCGGGCATGACGATGTGATGTCGGTTGCCGATTGCGGCTGGGGCATGATCTTCACGCGAAACGCCCAGGAAGCGGGCGACTTCTCCCTCATTTGCCGCCGCGTCGCCGAGGCCACCAACACGCCCTTCTTTAATGTGCAAGACGGCTTTCTCACCACGCACACCGTCGAAACGGTGCGGTTGATCGAGCCCGCCTTCATGAAAGAGTTCGTGGGCGATCCCAAGGTCAAGTTGATGAACCTGATGGACCCCGCTAACCCGATGATGTCCGGTGTGGTGCAAAACCAGGATTCGTACATGAAGGGGAAGATGGCCCAGCGCTGGTACTACGAGCGAATCGTGCCAGCCCTGGACGACGCCTTCGAGGAGTTCGGCAACAAGACCGGCCGCAAGTACGACCATGTCGAAGCGTATCGCTGCGAGGACGCGGATTACATCCTTGTGGGCATGGGTTGCTACATGGAGACGACCCGGGCAACCGTCGATTACCTTCGCGAGAAGAAGAACATCAAGGCCGGCTGCCTCTCCATCGTGGTGTTCCGGCCCTTCCCCGCGAAGCAGGTGGTCGATGCACTGAAGAATTGCCATGCCTTCACGGTGTTTGAACGGATGGACGATCCGCTCTCGACCACGGGCAACCACCTGACCCGCGAGATCAAGGCGGCGTTCTGCGATGCGATGTGCGGCCAGAATGGCCAGGACAAGATCGATCGCATTCCGCGCATCAGTTATGGCGCGGCCGGGCTCGGTAGCCGCGATGTGCGACCTGCGGACATCATCGCGGCATTCCACAACTCCATCGCGGACGGGCAGCATTTCTACTGCGTCGGTGTCGAGCACCCGCTCTCCCTCAAACGGACCGACGACCCGGACCTGCGCCCCAAGGGCGGCTACTCGATGCGCGGCCACTCGGTCGGCGGCTTCGGTTCTGTCACCACGAACAAGGTGATCGCCACCATCGCCGGCAACGTCTTCGGCAAGGATGTGCAGGCTTATCCGAAGTACGGCTCCGAGAAGAAGGGCTTGCCGACGACGTATTACCTGACCATCGCCGAGACGCACATCAACATGCACAGCGAACTCGAACGCGTCGAGTTGCTCTGCATTAACGACCCCACGGCCATCCTCAGCCCGCTGACGCTCAAGGGGCTGGTGAACGGCGGTTCCATATTCATGCAGTCCCCCTATCAGGATGCAGTAGAAGTGTGGAAGCGCATTCCACTCGTGGTACAAAAGCAGATTCGCGACAAGCAAGCCCATGTCTATTTCTGCGATATGGTGCGGATCGCCCGCGAGGTGGCCAGTGAGCCGGACTTGCAGATGCGCATGCAAGGCATCGTGCTGCTCGGGGCCTTTCTCAAGCTGACGCCCTACGCCCGTGAAGCGCAGATGTCGGACGAGCAAGTTTATGCGGGCGTCGAGAAGGCGCTGACCAAGTATTTCGGCAAGCGCGGGGCCCAGGTGGTTGCCGAGAACATGCACTGCATCAAACGCGGCTATGGCGAAATGCAGGAGATTCCGGCGGATGTCATTGCGACGAACTGACACCCGCTTAGACGCGACGCGGAGTCCGCGGAGCGGAGCGCGTCGCGGTTGAACAAAGGATCGAGATTGGAGATGCGATGATATTCGAAAGCTTACTACCAGAAGTCGAAAAACTGAGCGTGGCCGAACGCCTGGAACTCATCGACAAAATCTGGGATAGTTTGCCTCCAACTCTGGAAGCGGCTGAAGTTCCGGACTGGCACATTGCGATCCTGGAAAAACGGCTCGCAGATGCGAATGCAAACCCCGGTGATGGAATCCCCTGGCGTGATGTCATGGATGAGTTGAAGGCACGACGATGAGCCGGCCCATCTTTGTTCGCCCAGAGGCAAGGGCAGATATTCTGCAAATTCATGACTATTTACTGTCGCAACGTGAGCGTCTGCGACTCAAGTTTGAATCGCGTTTCCAACAGTTATTCGATCAGATTGGAACCATGCCATATCTGTATGGCAAAGTCTGGAGAAACGTGCGGGCCGTTCGAATCTCTGGATTTCGTTATGTGCTTTACTACATCGTGTTCATGAAGCAAATCGATGTGATTGCGGTATTGCACGGCTCTCGTGTTTCGCCCGCATGGATGTCACGGATATAACATAATTTGCCATGCTCATTTACAGGAATAACCACATGGCCATTGCCTCTCCCACACTCCCGTCCTTGAACGACGTCACCGAGAAGGACCCCTTCAACAACAACTGTTACGGGACGCTCGTGGATCGGCCGTACAAGCCGGTCCAGCTGCCCGTACTCGATGTCAACGACTTCAACGAACGCATCATCCGCGGCTACGAGGAAGGCTATGCCGAGAACGAATTGCCCGCCGATCTCTCTCTGGCGCGCTCGCTGATCCCGGCCGGCACGGCCTCACTGCGTGATTTCAGCTACATCGCACCCGAGATTCCCAAGTATCTCCCCGAGAACTGCACGGGATGCATGGATTGCGTCACCGAATGCCCGGACACCGCCATCCTCGGCAAGGTGCTCGGCGAGGATGAATGGGAGCAGAAGCTCGCCGACGTGCCCGAAGCCGATCGTGAGATGTTCAAGGCCCAATGGTCCCGCACGAAAAAGTACTACGAGGGCGGAAAAAAGAAAGCGGGTGGTGTTGGCGGCGTCTTCAACATCATCATTGACCCCACGAAGTGCAAGGGCTGCGCGGAGTGCGTCACAGTGTGTGATGATAACGCACTCAAGATGATCGCCAAGAGTGATGAGGTGATGACGGATATCCGGAAAAGCCATCGTCACTTCAAGAATATGGGCCCTTCGAATGAGAAATACATCAGTGGCAACTTGCTCATCGACATGATGCTTAAGGAATCGACACACATTTACACCGGCGGCGCTGGGTCCTGCGCCGGCTGTGGCGAGGGAACAGCGCTCCGCATGATGTGTGCCGCGGTCGGCAGCAAGCACGGTGAGGACTGGGGCATCGTTGCCGCCACGGGTTGCAACACGGTTTACACTTCGACCTATCCGTACAACCCGTATCTGGTGCCGTGGACCAACTCGCTGTTTGAGAACGCCCCGACCTACGCCATCGGTGTGCGCATGAAGTGGGACCAGATGGGCTGGAACAAGAAGCCACTCTGGGTCATCGGCGGCGACGGTGCCATGTACGATATTGGCTTCCAGGCCCTGTCGCGCATGTTCCTCAGCGGCATGAATATCAAGGTGCTCGTGCTCGATACGCAGGTTTATTCGAACACCGGCGGGCAGGCCTCCACAGCCAGCTTCACCGGCCAGAACACCAAGATGAGCGTGCACGGCAAGACGGTGTTCGGCAAACAAGAACGCCGCAAGGAGATCGCCCAGATCGCCATGATGCACCCACATGTTTATGTGGCACAAACAACCGCGGCCCACATCAACCATTTCTACAAGGCGATACTCGGTGCGATGGAATATGATGGCCCGGCCCTCGTGGCGTGCTACACCACCTGTCAACCCGAGCACGGCGTCGCCGACAACATGGCCGGGGAACAGGCCCGCCTCGCCGTGGACACCCGTGCCTTTCCACTTGTGATCCACGATCCTCGCGCGGGCGACACGCTCAAGAAGCGGGTCTCGCTCATGGGCAACCCCAACATGAAGGGCGACTGGTTCGTGAACCCCAAGACGAACCAGGAAGTCACATTCATCGACTTTGCCCGCAGCGAGGGCCGCTTCACCAAGCACTTCGACAAGGACGGCAACCCGTCCGAAACGATGCTCTACGCGAAACAGGATCGCCTGGAAAACTGGCACCTGTTGCAGGAACTGGCCGGGCTGCGATAATAAGAAGTGAACTCGGGAAGTTCGCCATTCGTTCGCCCGGATCTGTATTGATGTCCACACCCATAGCTACCCACGCATTCACCGAACTCCCGGCAGCGCTTGAGTTTCTCAAGCGCACGCGCTGGGAGCTTCGCCTCCTGCGTCGCGTCCATATCTATGTGGATCGCATTCGCATCATCGATGTGAATGGCGACTACTTCGAACTTCACAACGTTGGTTATCCGGACGCACCCGCGGTGGAACTGCTCCGTGGCGTAAACACCGCCTTCGATCCACTCACGCTCGCCGATCCCGTTGATGGCGAATACAAGGAATTCTTTACGGGTCGTTGTGTGGCCTGGGCCGCCGACCGCCTCATGTGAGTTCACGCCTCGCACGCCACCCAGAACGCCCCCCACACACCCGGCAAGCCTGTCGTTGGAAGATCGCGCAAGCGGCGCTGTTGTTCATCTGTTTCCTGTGCGGTGAGGATGCCAAGATCCTCCTGCACCTCACGAACCTCGTCGTAGTACATTGCCATGTTTTCAAGCACTTCCGCATCCGTGGGGCACTCGATCATGCCCGAACGCACGTTGCGGAAACCAGCCAGTTCCAGGGCTGCACCCATAGTTGCACCGACGCAGGGCGAAATGCGGCGGGCGAGGTAAAGCTGGTTGATGGCCGTGGCCCAGATGCGAAGCGGAGCGTATTCCGCGTGGCCTGTTGCTTCGAGGTGCGCGAGGCGGACCAGTGGGGTCCGAAAGTCGGGTTCGATGAAGCCAAGTCGCGTTTCAGGCTTCAACCGCGTCTGCAATTTGCCGAGAAATAACTCTGCCATCGGAACGTGGTGCAGCACGGCCCGGCCACACACCACATCGGCACCATCGAGCCAATCGCCCAAACTGGTGATGTCCGCACGTGTCGCTTCGAGTTTCCCGGGCCCCGCATCGGCGAGATAGGAACGGGCCTGCTCCAACAAACCATCCGCAGAATCTATCGCGACTACCACGCCATCGGGTCCGAGTCGGTTCAAGATGCGCCGCGTGAATCCGCCCGGGCCGCATCCGAGTTCGACGACACGATCACCCGGCTTGAGGCGAAGTTCATCGAGCAAGCGTTCGGATGCAACAGCGAAGTGCCGATCCTGAATCTCAAGCCGACGAGCCGCACGGGCCGTGGAGCCGAGAACATATTCCGAGGAAGCATTCATGGGAAATGCCTGGTGGGATTCGGCAGTGTGGGAGGCGCTATTGTCTGGAATCGCATGTGGCCCTGTCCACTTCTGACGGAATTCGATTGAACACGAGGATTCTCCACACGAGGAATACTCAGCATGTCAACGATCGAGAAAGTGGCCATCGTCACGGGTGCGGGCACGGGAATTGGCAAGGCCACGGCACTCGCGCTTGCGGACGAAGGATACCGCGTGGCACTAGCTGGCCGACGCGCCGAGCCGCTCGAGGCGACACGCGCTGCTGCCGGTGAACGGGCGGCTCGGCTGCTCGTGGTGCCGACCGATGTGAGCGATTCCGCTTCCGTCGCGGCGCTTTTCAAACGGACGTGCGAGGCGTTTGGCCGTGTCGATTTGCTCTTCAACAATGCCGGCACTGGTGCCCCCGCGGTGCCGCTCGATGAACTCACCGATGAGCAATGGCAGCGCGTCGTCAGCGCGAACTTGACCGGTGCATTCTTCTGCACGCGTGAAGCGTTTCGTGTGATGAAGTCGCAGTCGCCGCGTGGCGGCCGCATCATCAACAATGGCTCCATCTCGGCCCACACTCCGCGGCCCAACTCCGCTCCCTACACATCGACGAAGCACGCCATCACCGGGCTCACCAAATCGACCGCACTCGATGGCCGGGCCTTCGATATTGCCTGTGGGCAGATCGATATTGGGAATGCAGACACCGAGATGGCCGCGAAGATGAAGGCGGGCATTCTTCAAGCGAATGGCACGACCGCCATCGAACCCACGATGGATGTGGAGTGCGTGGCCCGGGCCGTGGTGTACATGGCCAGCTTGCCGCCGGGGGCGAACGTGCTCTTCCTCACCGTCATGGCGACGGCGATGCCGTTCGTCGGTCGGGGCTGAGTATTGTGGGTTGTTGCGAACGCGGCAATGGGGACGAGAATAATCGGGTGAGTCACCCGATTCGTACAGGTTGCGCATCCTGGGATTCAAATAAGCTCTGCGTGCCAAGTTGCGGCCACGCACCGGAAAGCGGGAAGACCCCCGCTCACCGGTGCGGCTTCACTCCGCGATTCCAATCTCACGCCTTTGGCGGCAGACGCCAGGCTCCGGGCACCGGGGCGGCGCTGACGGAGAGCTTCGATTCCAGCGTCAGGTCCTTCGGCATCGAGGCATCGTTCGAGGCCAGGGCGTCGTCCCACTTCAGCCACTTGCCAGCGTAGGTCGCGTTGCGGCCCAGGATCGCCGTGAAGGTGGACTCCGTCACCTGCTGCAGCTCGTTGAGCGGCTTGCCGGCGCGGATGCTCTGGATCAGGTCGATGTGCTCCTGCACATAGGCGTTGATGTTATCTTCGCCGACCTTCTCCTTGTTGATCTCGTAAGCATTGACGCGGCAGGTGCCCTTGGCTCCATAGATGGTTTCGGACACATCCGAATCGGTGCCGGCGATGTGGCGGCAATAGGAGAAGCACTTCGCGCCGTTCGGGTATTCGTACTCGACGGCGAAGTGGTCGAAGATGTTGCCGACCACGTTCGGGTCGCCGACCTTGCGTGTGGCCCGGCCGCCCATGCCTGTGGCACGGATCGGGTGAGCGCCCATCACCCAGTTCACCACGTCCAGGTTGTGCACGTGTTGCTCGACGATGTGATCGCCGCAGACCCACATGAAGTGATACCAGTTGCGAATCTGGTACTGGGCATCGGTTTCGTTCGGCTGGCGATCCTTGAACCAGATGGGGGGTGAGCCGCCCGAGTTCCAGGCACAGCGAGCGGAAACGACATCACCGATCGCGCCGCCCTGCAGCTTCTGGATCGTTTCGATGTAGCCCTTCTGGTGGCGGCGCTGGGTGCCGGCCACGATGGCGATGTTCTTCTTCTTGGATTCTTCGACCAGCGAGAGGCACTTTCGAATGCCGGCGGCATCCACAGCCACGGGCTTCTCGCAGAAGATGTGGATCTTCTTGGGCGAATTGACGGCCGCTTCGAGGTGGATGGGGCGGAAGCCCGGCGGGGTGGCCAGGATCACCAGATCGATATCCGAAGCGAGCACTTTCTTGTACGCATCGAGGCCGCTGAAGACGCTGTCAGGCGTTGCCGTGACGCGGTTGCCGAACTGCTTGTTGCCCTTCCAGTTATCAAAGCTTTTCTTTGCCTGGCCATCGAAGACGTCGCCGAAGGCCACGATCTCAACCTTGGGATCGGCTTCCAGAATGTTGCGAATCGCACCGTTGCCGCGGCCGCCGCAGCCGATGATGCCGACCTTGAGGTTTTCGTTGCCGGCGGCAAAGGCCCCGGCATAGCCCGCCATGGTGGCAACCCCGGCCGCGGCAGCTGAGGCCTTGAGGAAGTCGCGGCGGTCACCGCTGTTCGACGTCGACATAGAGAGGCTCCTAAAAAAAGGAATGCGAAACTCGGAACATTCGATCGATGACAGTCGAGCGATCAAGAAAAGGCGAGCGGCCGGTGTGAACCGGCTGTTGGCCTCGCGTATACAGGGACATTGAACAGCCGGCCGCTCGCCTGTATGCTCGCCTCAGCACGCGACTTCCACTTTATTCACTCTTCTTGACCACCTTCGGCTTCAGCCCCGCGAGTTCGGGCTGCTCTTCCTCGGCAAGCACCACGCGGAAGCCGACCACATCCAGGCGTGTCAGCCACCAGATGCTTTGCGGCTCTTGCGGGTCCCATTTCATCCAGGTCTTGTCGGACATGCGGCGCGAAGCACTGCGGCACCGATCGGCCTTGTCTGCCCAGGAGCCGCCGCGAACCACATGGGCCCACTTGCTATCGGTCGGCACCGTCACCGGCTTGATGCTCAGGGCGTTCTTCGCTCGCGTCTCATAAGCTTTCGGGTCGTACTGGTCGAGCGTCCACTCCCAGACGTTGCCGTACATGTCGTAAAGGCCGAATGGATTGGGCTTCTTGGTGCCGACCTTGTGTGTGGTGCCGCGCGGGTGATCGTCGTCCGGCGAGTTGGCCTTGAACCAGGCATATTCTTCGAGGGGTGCGGGGTCGTTGCCGAAGAAGTAGGCGGTATCGCCCTTGCCGCCGCGGGCCGCGTATTCCCACTCGGCTTCGGTGGGCAAGCGGTAGGCCCGGCCCGTCTTGGCTCGCAGCCACTCGCAATACATCATGGCGGCATGGTGCGTCATGCAAAGCGCCGGGAAGCCATCGCGGCCATGGTCGTAGGTCTCATCCACGAAGGTATTCGTGGGTCGTGTGATGGCGTCGGGCCCGAAATCCTTAGCCTTCTCCTCGTTGGCGACCAGATAGTTGGCATCGAACCAGAACACGTCGAACTCTTCCCAGGTCACTTCGTGCTTGGCCATGTAGAAGCCGCCGACCTTCACCTTGTGCTGCGGCCCCTCGTTGGGATCGCGGCCGGCCTCACCCTCAGGGCTGCCCATCATGAACTCGCCGCCGGGGATGTACACCATGTCGAACTTCGAGGCGAGAGGGTACTTCTTGACTTCCTTCTTACCGTCCGAACCGTTCACCTCAATTGTGCGATATGCCGTCGTTTTCTCGGTGTAGGCTTTCTGCTCGAGCGGCGGCGGTGCGGCCTTCTTCTCCTGGGCGGTCGTGGGACGCGCCAAGACACCCAGGAAGCCGGCGAACGTAAAGCAGAGAAGCGTGCAACGTGTGAGCATTCTGGTAGAGTCTCCGATGAGGCGTCCGCTGTCAATCTCTTGGCGATCGGATGTTGCGTATTCGGATGGGAGAAGGCCATGACCCTGCGGGCCAGTCTGTTCGTGCTTACCTGTTATGTTATCGCGGCAGGCGGCCAGTGGCGAGCGGCGAATGCGAATCCGTTGATGACTCGCAATTCCGAAGAACAGTGCTCTGACAAGCACCGCTCGCCTGGCCTGGCACGCTTCGAATTCGAATCGAAGCACATGGGCACCACCTTTCGCATTGTGCTTTATGCAAAGAACGAAACCGCGGCAAAGGCGGCCGCGGATGAGGCGTTCGCACGGGTCGCGGTGCTCGACGGCATCATGAGCGACTACAAGAAGGACAGCGAACTGATGAAACTCTGTGGCGCGTTTGCCACGGATGTTGGCGAACCCGTGCCCGTCAGCGCGGAATTATTCTTCGTGCTTGCAAAGGCGGCCGAACTCTCGAAAGCGAGTGGCGGTGCCTTCGATGTAACCGTCGGGCCGGTGGTGCAACTCTGGCGGCTCGCTCGCCGTACGCAGCAGCTTCCCGACACGAAGGAACTCGCCGAGGCCCGCGCGAAGGTCGGCCATGACAAGGTGAAGCTCGATGCCGCGAATCACACGGTGCAGTTGCTCACGCCCGGCATGCAACTCGATCTCGGCGGCATCGCCAAGGGGTATGCCGCGGATGAGGCCCTGAAGGTGCTTCGCGAGAAGCATGGCATCACACGCGCCCTCGTGGCCGCGGCCGGCGATATCACGTGCGGCGATGCGCCGCCCGGGAAGGATGCCTGGGACGTTGATATCGCCCCCATCGCGAAGGGGCAGAAACCGCGACATTTGAAGCTCGCCAACGCCGCCGTTTCCACATCCGGCGATCTCGAACAGTTCGTGGTTATCAACGGCGTCCGCTATTCGCACATCGTCGATCCGCGCACCGGCCTCGGCATCACCGGGCGGCGCAGTGTCACCGTGATCGCGAAGAACGGCATCACCGCGGACAGCATGACCAAGGCCGTGATGCTGCTGCCTCTTGAGAAAGGACTGGCTTTGGTGGAAGCTCTGGATGGGGCGGCGGCTTATGTCGTGGTGGTCGATCCCGAGGAAAAGCTGGCAATCACGGCGTCGAAGCGGTTCAATCTGTTTGTGGCGGATTAACCCGTACTGGTTGATTTCTACTGGAGCACCCCTGTGGACGATCTCATCAAGTCCGTGACCGAGAAAGCCGGCATCAACCCGGATCAGGCCAAGAGTGCCGTGAATGCCGTGATCGAATTCGTGAAAGCCAAGATGCCGATGATCGGCGACCAACTCAAGGGGATGCTGGACGGCGGCGGAGCGGGTGGTGGTGGCGCAGGCCCCCTCGGCGGGCTCGCCGACAAGCTCGGCGGCTTGATGGGAAAGTGATTGCTGTTAATCCTCACGCTTGGGTGAGAGACGAACAGCACGCGCATCTGTCCTCGTCCCGGTGTGTGAACGGGTCAACCGTCATGTAATCGAACGAATGACGACCCCGCACCCACCCGGTCACCGACTGATCAGGGTTGGATCCAGTCGTACGCACTCTGGATGAAGTTCGGTTCGGGTGCGATGGTGGCACCCGCTTGCACGACCTCGTTCCACTGCTTCGGGTCGGGTGGCAAGCGTTTGCCGGTGAGTCGCACGAGTCCATCGTGCGCCCATGTGGCGGCCGCGTGGTCTTTGCCGTTCTCGTCTGAGAGCACCTGGGCGAGAGCTGCCACCGCCTCCGGCTGGCGGCACTTGCCAAGCCCTCGTACCGCCGCTTGCCGAATCTCGGCATCGTCTGCACCTTCCGGTGCGTTTTCGGCCTGACCACCCGTGGCGATTGATGCCAGGAAGCGGACCGCTTCCGGAGTCCCCGTGCGCCCGAGAGCTTCGGCACTGCGGCAACGAATCGCGGCCACTGTGTCCGGTGGGAAGCCAGTCGGCCCGGTGAGCGGGAAGCGATCAGCGGTCGTCGGGCGACCCGCAGTCGAACCTTCCGCAGTCACAACGCCGCGATCGAGTTCCGGAGCCACCATTCCGGGTGGCCGACCGTGTGCATTCTGATACGCGATGACAAGGATGCCGGGTGCCCGTGGATCCTCGAACTTGCCCAGCGCCTCGACGGCGGAGAGACGCAGGATCGGGCTGGAATCGCTGGTCGCGGTGCGGCCGAGCAAGTTAATCATATCGTCCTGCTCTTGCTGCGTGCGATTATCTTTCAAGGGTTCCTTGAGCCGTCGCATCGCCTTGGCACGCTCGTCGCCATCTCGGGGTGGATCGGCACGCAACACGACAATGGGATCCTCGGGTGCCACCATTTCAACGGTGGTGTTCCAGGGATCCTTGCGGAACTTGCGACTGGTGAGCGTGTCCCAGGTTCCGGTGCACCCGGCCAGGCCAACGGAAGCAAGAGCCAGGCCGGCGATCGGTCGAATACGAAACACCGCACACCCCCATCCTGGGCTAACCGCGAAGCGGACTGCGTGAAAACTCATCGTGGAGGTCCGGCAATAGCATTGGCCCGGAGGCCGGTCAACCGGAACTTGCGCTCGATGACAGCATGGCGTGAAACCGAATTTTCTTGGGATATTGACTTGCTCCGCAGGAACGTGGTCCTGCAGCGCGGAATGGAATACTCAGCAAACCACCGCAATTGTCCTCGTGCCACCTCCAGAAAAACGGTTGCACCCACGTAATGGTGATATGGCGAACCCGGCTCAGCAGCCTGGGGCACCGCCCTTCGGCGGAATCTCACACCTCACCTGGAATAAATCACTTGCAATTGCATCGATTATGCTGAGGAACGGAAGAGTGACACGGACCTCATCACACACATATCGGTCACTCGTTTCTGGATATCACATCCACTGTTCGAGGGAGCGTTCCATGTTGAGGACGTGCATGCTGTGCTGCGCGATGGCCGGGATTACCGGGATCACGATCGGATGCAAGCCGGATCCGGAATCGAAACCGAGCCTGACGCAGAGTGAGGCGGTGGCAGCGTTCGAATCCCGTCTGGTGGAAGCGGACAAGGCGATTGCGGACCTGAAGGAGAAGGCCGAGAAGGCCACGGGCGACGAGAAGGTGCAACTCGAGGCGAAGCGGAAGGAGGCGGCCGGGCTCCGCGAGGCGCTCGCCAAGAAGACCAGCGAACTCAAGGCCGCCACCGCCGACAAGTGGGAGAGTGTGAAGCAGGACGCCGATGCTGCTTTTGAAGCATTCAACAAGCAAGTGAAGTAAGAAATCAACGGCCGCACGGAGGAGTGACTCCGTGCGGCCAATTTGTTAGATGTGGAGAAATCCCACATCGGTTGTTTCCATCTCACTCATTTTGCATCGAACCACCTTCGCACATCCACACCACTCATGCCCGCCCGGCGTGCGGCTTCCAGACCGATGTCGGTGTCCTCGAACACCACGCATTTTTCCGCGGCCACGCCAAGTTGCCGTGCCGCTTCGAGGAACACATCGGGTTCCGGTTTATGCCGTGTGGTGTCCTCGGCGGTCACCATCGCATCGAACCAGTCGCGAATGCCAAGTTGGTCTAGCGTGCGCGTGATCGTGTCGCGGTAGCCGCCGCTGGCCACGGCGATGGGCAGTTTGCCGCGGTAAGTGCGGGCAACGGCCACGACCTGCTCCAGTGGCAAGACGCCATGCAGGTTGCTCAGGAAATGAGATTCCTTTGTGTGAACCATGCTGTCGATGTTCGAAACGGGCACGCCGGATTCGCGCGACAAGATCTCGATAATTTGCGCTGTGGGCACACCACCAAGTTCATAAAAGCGTTTTTCCGTGAACGGGATGCCGTGGGGGTGGAGCATCGCGTTCCAGGCGAGGAAATGCACGGGCATGGTGTCAGCCAGTGTGCCGTCGCAATCAAAGATGAGCCCGGCCGTTCCCGCCGGTGCTGTCCAGTGGTTGGTGTTCATTCCGATGGCTTACGGCCGCACGGTGGCGAGATCAAGGCTGCCACAGGCCCGCATCCGTTCACATGTTTCTGCGTGCAGTCGCTTTGGCCGTCCCCAGAGCCCGTTCGACTTGGACTTCGCTTCACACCACAGGCTCACGAACAGGCGAGCCGGCATGGTCACATGCCGAACGCTACGCATTTTCGCCACAGGAAACGCCTGCAGCCGGGTGTTTATTGGAAGGTATGCTCGCCACTCAGTTCCCCTGTACCCACGCGTCGCCTTCGTGATAAACTGCCGCTCGACCCCATCGGCATGGAGGCTGCGGCGTTGTCTGCTGTGCGAATTGCGAATCGTTCCCTGGCTATCGGTGCCGCGACCAACTGGGCGGCCTTTGCGGCCACGCTGGGCGTTTCCTTCTTCCTCGCGCCGTATCTCATCCGCTCGCTCGGTGATGCCCGCTATGGCGTCTGGTGTGTGGTCGAATCCATCCTGGCGTATTTCACGCTCTTCGACCTTGGCATTGCCGCCTGCCTGGTCCGCTTCGTCGCACGCTACGATGCCACCGGGGCACGCACCGAGTTGAGCAAGCTCGTTTCCGCCTGCTTCGTGCTCTTCACATTCGCAGCGGCCTGTGTGCTCGTGCTCGGTTCGATCCTCGTGCCGTTCATTGGCCCCGGCCTCGAACGCAAGCTGGGCGAACCCGGCGACGTCATCCCCTTCATGCTGCTGATGCTGGCCAACCTCGCGATCACGCTGCCGCTCAGCGTCTTTCCCTCCATTCTCGATGGCTTGCAACGCTACCCCGCCAAGAGTGCCGTGCGGCTCGCGTTTCTCGGACTTCGCGTCGTCGGCATCGTCTTCGTCATGGAATCGCGGCCCGGGCTGTTCCCGCTTGCCATTGCCTTCACCATCACCAACCTGCTCGAGCACGCCGGGATGGCCCTGCTCGCGTTTCGTTTCCTGCCCGGCTTGCGGTTGCGGCTTGGCTCGATCGATCGTGCCACCATGAAGGATGTGAAGGGATATAGCATTGATGCCTTCCTGGCGATGCTGGCCGGGCGCATCACGGTGCAGACCGGGGCCATCGTGGTTGGTGGCTTCCTCACCGTCGCAGCCGCGGCACATTATGCCATCGCGGCCCGACTCGTGGAACTCGCCAAGAACCTGCTCCGCTCGGCAACCACGACGCTGACGCCTGCCGTGAGCCAGCGTGAGTCGCAGGGCGACCTTGCCGGCGTTCGCCGCGTGTTACTCGATGGCACGCGTGCCGTGCTCTATGTCGTGCTACCCGTGCACCTCGGCCTGCTGTTCTTTGGCCAACCCTTCCTCACACGCTGGATTGGCGAAGCCGAATACGCAACCTGGTGCTATCCCGCGATGGTCTTGCTCTCCGCGACGCTCACCATCGGCGTGGCCCAGTCTGTCGCCTCGCGCATCCTCTACGGCATGGGGAAGCTCCGCCTCTTTGCACGCCTCGCTCTGGTCGAAGCCGCTGCGAACCTGGGGCTGAGCCTGGCTCTCGTTGGGCCGTACGGCCTGGAGGGTGTCGCCTTCGCCGTGGCTGTGCCAAATGTGTTGTTCTGTCTGTTCGCGATCGCTTATTCGTGCAGGGTGCTGGATGTGCCGCTTCGCGTTTATCTAGGGACCTGGCTGAAGCCCCTGTGTGCGGTGATTGTGCCGGCTGTCGTGTGGTGGTTTGCCACTCCCGTGGAAGCGGCGTGGTTCCGCATCGTCACCGGCGTTGCGATGGGGCTCGCACCGTACGCGGCGATCGTGGTGTTGTGTGAAGTGAAACTGCGATTCGCACTGCCAGGAAGGCGTGCCCGACACGTTAACTCTGCCGCTTCGCGATCAGTTCCGTCAATTCTTCCGGCGTCAGGCCACGGATGAGGAACGTCTTGTTTCGGTTGGTGCGGCCCGTCAGCAATTCGACCTGTGCTCGCTTCAAGCCAAGCCATTCGCGGAGCAATTCCGTGATGGCCTCGTTGGCCCGCCCATCTTCGGGCGGAGCGGTGACGGCGATTTTCAAAGCACCGGCGTGCTCGCCAAGCACTGCGTTCTTCTTCGCACCAGGCTGAGCTCGAATGGCCAGCATGGCCCCTTCCGCGTGGCTCGGGATCGTGAGGGGCATGTTTAACCGAGCCCTTCGAAGAGCGTTGAACCAATCCGGACCAGCGTGGCTCCTTCTTCGACCGCGACTTCGAAATCGTTGCTCATCCCCATCGAGAGGTGCGGCAACTCGAGCCCGGAGCGGGTGCGAAGTTGCTCGCGGATGGTTCGCAGTTCCGCGAACGCAGGCCGGGCCGATTGTGGATCCTCGCTGAACGCCGCCATGGTCATCAGGCCCTGAAAAGCGATGCCGGAGAGTGACAGTGCCCTGTCACTGATGGCCGGGACCTCCTCGACGGCGAGGCCACCCTTCGCCGATTCGCGGCTGCAGTTCACTTCGAGCAACACGGGAACCGCTTGCCCCCGCGCTCGGCCGAAGGCATCGAGGGCCGTGAGCAATCGTTCGCTGTCGACGGAATGCACGAGCGAAACGAGGGGAATCGTGCGCTCGATCTTGTTGCGCTGGAGGTGCCCGATGAAGTGCCAGCGGGCCTGGGGAAGCGCCGCAGCCTTGTTCCACAACTCCTGGGGTCGGCTTTCGCCAAGATCGCCGGCACCGAGTTCGAAGGCCCGTTCGGCAACGCGTATGGACGCCGTCTTCGTCACCGCGATCAGTGTAACTTCGGCCCGGGCACGACCCACCCGCTCACAGGCAGCGGTGATTCGCCCTTGCACATCGGCAAGGCGTTCGCCGAGCAGTGCGTGAATATCCGAATCTGTCATGATTAGCCCGGTGGCCAGGCCATATCGCGGCCACCCAGAAGGTGCATGTGCAGGTGAGGCACCGTCTGCCCACCCTGATCCTTGCAGTTGACGACGAGACGATAACCATCCATGAGGCCGAGTTCGGCAGCGAGTTTCACGGCCACGAGGTGCATGTGCCCGATGAGTTCCTTGTCGGCCGCGGTCAGCGCATCGTGCGTGGCGACCTCTTTTTTAGGAATGATCAGCACGTGAACGGGTGCTTTCGGGCCGATGTCGTGGAAGGCCAGGCACAGGTCATCTTCGTACGCAATCTTTGCGGGGATCGACTTATCGATGATCTTCAGGAAGATGTTATCCGCCAGCATGGCCATGTGCGGCCTCTCGTGGTTGCGGGGATCGGTGTGCGGTTACGATAGCGGGCCGTTCGCGATCAGGCGAGTCGAACGTGCAACCGTGACGCCAAGCGGAGCGTGAAGGATGTGGGTGATCGGCATCGACGAAGCGGGATATGGTCCCAATCTCGGGCCACTCGTGCAGGCCGCGGTCACGCTCGAATTGCCATCTGGCGACCCCGCCGGCTGGGCGACGCTCCAGCCTCTTGTGCGGCGTTGTGCTGATCAGAAAGACGCTCGGTTGCTCCTTGATGATTCGAAGAAGGTCTACACCACCGAAGGCTTTGCGGGCCTCGAACGCGGCGTGTGGTGTGCAAATCGTCATAACCATCAGACGTTGGGCTCCCTTATTGCGTTACATGCCAGCGATCATGCTGCGACGCTGGAAAGTGAAGGCTGGTACGACGCGGAAGAGGCACTACCCATCGAGTCGTGGGCCCGCATCGAGGCGAAGTTGCCGGGCGTCCGCTCGTTCGCGCACCTTGTGCCGGCGTTCCCCTTCAATCGCATCTGTGATGCCTGTGGCTCGAAGGGAGCCGTGCTCGCCGAGGGCTTGATCGCGCTCGTGCGTGCATCAATGGCCGCGATCCCCGACGAGTGTGAAGCCATCGCCATTCACTGCGACAAACATGGCGGGCGGAACTTCTATGCGGCCATGGTGCAGCAGGCCTTCCCGGATGGCTGGGTCATCACGGAGGTGGAATCGCCGAGCGAGAGCCGATATCGCATCGAGATGCTGGCTTGCCCGATCTCCGTCACGTTCAAGCCGCGAGCCGACGCGGAGAGCGTGGCGGTGGCCCTGGCCTCCATGACGGCGAAATATCTGCGCGAAGTCTGCATGAAGCAGTTCAATCGTTTCTGGGCCAAACATGTGCCCAATATCGAGCCAACCGCGGGCTACCCGGTGGATGCGAAACGCTTCTATACGCAAATTCAGCCTGCGATGGCGAAGCTCGGGCTCACCGCGGAGCAGGTGTGGCGAAAGAGATGAGCCGCACGATCCACCGCGGGCGATATCGCTGGTCACTTCTTCTTTTTCTTTTCGTGCTTCTTCTTGTGTTTATCGTGCGGCTGTTCCTGAGTGCTCCGCGGCGGCACGGCATCGAGCAGGCGGAAGTCGAGCAGGCGCTTCTGAATGTCGACCCGGGCGACTTCAACGCGGACGCGGTCGCCAAGTCGGAATCGGCGTCGGCTGCGTTTGCCTTCCAGGGCATGCCCATATTCGTCATGCTCGTAGTAATCGTCCACCAGCGACGAGATATGCACGAGCCCCTCTGCGGGGATCCGCTCGGCCTGGGCAAAGAAGCCATAGTTGGCGACGCCCGTGATGACCGCGTCGAACTTCTCCCCGAGCTTCCCCGCCAGATAGCTGAGGATTTTCACCTTCACCAGTTCGCGCTCGGCCGTCTCGGCTCGGCGTTCCATCCGGGAACAATGATCGCCCAGCGCGATCATCTCATTGAGATCCGCGGTGGCCTTCTTGTGCCGGATGATGCGATCGAGCAACCGGTGCACGGCCAGGTCCGGGTATCGGCGAATCGGCGAAGTGAAATGGCAGTAGTGCGTGCTAGCGAGTGCGTAGTGTTCGTCCTGGATCGGCGAATAAGCGGCCTGTTTCAGGCTTCGAAGCAGGGCGAAATGCACCGCGGCTCGTTCTGGCTTCTCGGCCGTCTCGTTCAAGACTCGCTGCAACTCGAATCGATCCTTGAATCGCTTGATGGGATAGCCCAACAACGCAGCGAACTGGGCGAAGGCTTCGAGCTTCTCCTCGTTCGGAGCGGGGTGAACACGCCTCAAGAACGGCACATCATGCTCCGTGAGAAACTCGGCCACCGCCTCGTTCGCTGCCAGCATAAACTCCTCAATCACCTGGTGGCTCAGATCATTCGTCGCAAAGTGCGCTCCGGAAACGCGGCCGCTGTCGTCGTATTCGAGCACGGCCTCGGGCATGCTCAGTTCGAGCGAACCGCGCTTCATCCGCTTCTTGCGGAGCAACAGCGCCAGATCACGCATCCGGCGAAGCAATGACTCAATCTCGCCACCTGAACGATTCGCCTCGAATGCGGCCTGCACTTCCTCGTACGTAAAGCGTTTCGCATTGCGGATGGCACCGTTGAAGAACTCGACGTGCCCTTTCTGGCCGCCCGGTGTGAACTCCATGCGCACGGTCTTCACGTAGCGGAGTTTCCCTTCCTGCAGGCTGGCAAGGCCGTTCGAGATCACCTCCGGGAACATCGGAATGACCTTCTGCGGCAAGTACACACTGGTGGCCCGGCGGCGGGCCTCGCCATCGAGTGGACCGCCGGGCTTGGCGAAGTGGCCCACGTCCGCGATGTGCACCGTGAGCACCCAGTGCTTGCTTTTCGGGTCGATGGTCACGCTCACCGCATCGTCGAAATCCTTCGCATCCTTGGGGTCGATGGTGATGACGAGGTCCTGTGTGAAGTCGGTGCGGCCGTCGAGATCACCTTCGCGAAACTCGGCCGTCACTTCGCGAGCCTCATCGAGTGCCGCGGCCGGGAACTCCTCAGGCAGACCGAATGCCTTGATGACGGAGATGAGATCGACACCCGGTGTGCCGTGTGGACCGAGCACCTCGACGATGACTCCTTCGCCGCGCTCATCGGCGCTGGGGAAACGCAGCATCTCGAGGACGACCTTATCCTGCGATTTCACCCCTTTCGCACCGGGATCGCCGACGGAGATGCTGTGCGCGAAGACGGTGCCGTCGACGCGTACGAAGGCTTCCCCTTCGCGCTCGAAGTACGTGCCAACGAAGCTGCGGGTGGCGCGGGTGAGCACGCGGGTGATCTCGCCCGCCGCGTCGCGCACCTGGTTGGCCCGGCGTGTGATGCGAACCATGACCTCGTCGCCGTTCGAGGCGTCCAGCGTGCGATCTTCGCGAATGTAGATATCCGGGCTCGGCACGCCCTCGATCGGCAGCGGGCGAACGTAGCCGTGCCCCGTCTTGGCACGTTTGAAAGTGCCCACAACGGTGCCGTGCGGATCAGCGGCTCGCAAGCTCTGGTTGCTGCCCACCGCCAGGCGATTGGTCTTCACCAGTTCCTTGATGGATTTGCGAAATTCAGGGTAGTCACTCTCCGGCAAGTTGAGGCGTTTGAAGAGTGCCTTGGCCTTGATGGGGGAATAACTCGGCCGGGTGACCGCATCAACGATTTTGGCAATGAGTTCGGACATGCTTTAACGATACCGTGTGGAGGAAGTGGTTCGGAGTGCGGAATCCAGAAGGCCTTTCCTGGAGTTCACTGGGATTCCCGTTCAAGTCACAAAGATGTCCACTTCAAACTTGTTGATCGTGTTCGACTCTGCGTTCAGCGGCGGCCGGTCTTGAAATCGTGGCTCTGCAAGTTGTGCGGCCTTCAACCGATTCTGCGGCCTGGTCGGGCTGTACAGCCTGAAATTTTTTGCCATGACCTGAATCCACTCGAATTCTATTCACTTCGGTTTCAGTCTGGTCGATTTAAAGAGTGATGTGGTGGGGTCCCACTGTTCTGGCTGAAGGATGGCTGGCACAGCGCAACTCTCCGGGTCCGTTTACGTCCTGATGTTGCTGAGCCATTGACGGCTCGACCGGGAGGAATCAACATGCAACCCAATTCCGCACTGGCGCTCGGGCACGAAACCGCGCCGAACGTCGAACTCCTTCGCCGCAATGGCTGGTCGCTGAACAGCGTTGTCGGTGCATACTGCGTGGCCTGGAAGGGCCGTGATGAGGTCGTTTTTCAGTGGCGCGAAGGCACGTGGCAACGCGTCGGCGGCCGGGGCTCCAACGAAGATCTCTAGCCACGCGAACCGCAGGAAGTGTACGCTCTGGCATTCTTCCAGTCGCCGAACACGGGTGTGTCATGATGACGCCAAATAGCCCGACGCGATCGAGTGATGAGCTCGACGTGCCGGAATCGCTAGCCTCCTTATGGGAGGCAATTCCGGTGGATGTGGCGGCGAATGCCCCACCGGCACGTTCGATCTTTATTCCGCCGGCCAGTGCCCGGGTCGCCGACGGGCAGGTCCTGCTCAGCGTCGAGGAGAGCGACGTCGGCCTGGGTTGAAGTTCGCTCACCGGGTCGGTTCAAGTGTCACCATCGCCCGGTGAGCATCGGGAATCACCAGGACGCGCTCGCTGGCGTCGATGAGCCGCTGCACCTCGTTCACATTCTTCAAAGGCGTGGCGAACAACTCCTCGGCCACCTCATCGCTCAGCCCACTGGCGAGATAGAGGCTGCCGGCCCGGTTGGCGGCATAGCACCAGAGATAACACGCCGCCCAGTCTTCGGGCTTCCGCTTCGCGAGTGCCTTCACGGCGATTCGCGGGTTATCGTAGCGTCGCAATAAAGCCACGCCATCAGCCAAGGCAGGCGTCGCACTTGAGAGCACGGCGAGTCGGCCGCCCGGGTCCAGCACCCGCGCTGCGCAGGCGGCCGCCTTGGCCAGGTCGAGAAAGGTCACGCCCGCCGCTTCGCCACTCACCACCGCGATCACGCTCTGTGGTCGTTCGCTCACCGAGCTGCGCCAGCGTGCGTTCTGCTGGCGGATTCCTTCGTCGCCGCTGCCGAGCAAACCGGCCACCACGGACTGCACCGTATCCTCGCCACCCAGAATTACCTGAACCAGGAAGGGTGAGCCGAGCAAGCGGGCCACTTCACATGCCTCGGCTCGCAGGGTATCCTCGTCGTTTGGTTAAAACTTGCTGAATTCACTCGCGAACTCCTGCCGAACCGCTTCCTCGGAGAGCGCCGGGAACAGCGATGCTTCGGCACCACCGTAGCCCGTGAACGGGTCGTAGCCACGGCCTGTGAGGAGCACATTGAAGTCCGCTTCGGCAACTGTCCGGTTCAAATAGATGCGGCGGCCGGCCCGGGTGGACGCGATGTATGCCAGTTTCTTGCGGTCCGTGGGGTCGTGCGTTTCCGTCTTCACATCCGCGAGTTCCTCCGGCAATTCTTCCATCCACTGTTGAGGCGAACCGGGCGGCGTCACGATGGTCACGGCCTCCGGGGCGATGCCAACCGAGCGCAGATGTTCGAGCACACCCGCCAGCAATTCCCCGCCGTTCGGCAACTCCGCCTCGAATACGATCGTGACGCGATCATCGGGCGTGAGTGCCCACCGCATGGATTCGAAGTCGTGCGGCTTCTCCAGAGCAGCCCGCACCAGTTGACGCGGCGATTGCGTCGGCACGGACGGGATTGCCGCCCGGTGCAGTTCCACAGCCTTCTCGGCAGGCACTTCCACGGACCACGTTTGCGTACCGACGTTCAGTTCCATGAGGAGATTATACAGTCGTCCGCCGACAGTCGTCAGCCGTCAGCCCTCCGCCCTGAATAGATCGCATAGTTGTACTGGCTCCGCTTGCGCAGTGGGTCAGCCTTTCCAGGCTGACACTCCACTGAAACAGAAAACGTGAACCTGGAAAGGCTGACCTATGACACGATCCGCAAAGCTGCTGCGTTCCGCATTCGGCAACAAACGAGTAGAATGCGGCATCGTCACATCGCGATTCCATTGCTCATGGAGGTGAAAGCATGTCCTCACCAATCTCGGGCCGCAACCTCATCGATGGCGAATGGCTCTCAACACGCGACGACTTCGCCAGCTTGAACCCCAGCCATCTCGATGAAGTGGTCGGGCACTTTCCGAATGCCACTGCGGCGGAAGCGGCGAATGCCGTGGACGCCGCCCGCATTGCATTCCCAAAGTGGCGACGCACGAGCCGCCTGCTGCGTGCCGAGTGCTTCGATCGCCTTGCGCAACTCATCAAGCGCGACACGGACGACATCGCCACGCTGATGGCCCGCGAGTGTGGCAAGAACATCACCGAGTGCCGGGCCGAGGTGATCGAAGGGCTGCACATGGTGCAGTACGTCTTCGGTTCAGGTCGCTTGCCGTTCGGTGAAGTGATTGCCTCGGAGATTGCGGAGAAAGATGCGTTCATGCGGCGGAAGCCGTGCGGTGTGGTGGCGGTGATCTCACCGTGGAACTTCCCCTTCGCGGTTCCGCTGTGGATGCTGGGGCCGAGCTTACTCGAGGGGAACACCTGCGTCTTCAAGCCAAGTGAGGACACGCCGGCCGTGGGCCAGCGACTCGCGGAGTTGTTCGTGGAGGCGGGCTTCCCGGCGGGCACGCTCAATCTGGTCCACGGGGATGGCACCACGGGCGAGGCCATCGTCCGCAACGCGGGCGTGAATGTGGTCGGATTCACGGGAAGCTACGACGTCGGCAAGCGCATACAGGAAATCTCGGCGTCGCTGCATGATCGACTGGTTGCCGCCGAGATGGGCGGCAAGAACGCCGTCATCGTGTGCGACGATGCTCGCTTCGATCTCGCGGTGACGGCTGGCATCCTCTCGGCCTTCAAGACCACGGGGCAGCGCTGCGTCTCCGCCAGCCGCATTCTCGTGCACGAGAAATTGCTGGATCAGTATGCTCATTCCTTCGTCGAGACAGCCAAACGACTCCGCTTCGGCGATGCCCTCGATGCGAAGAACTTCGCCGGCCCCGTCATCAACCAGGCCGCCGTGAAGAAGATCAGTGCCTACAATCAGTTGGCAACAGAGGAAGGTGCCGAAATCTTGCTCCATCGCAGCGATACCAACGCCAACTTCCTCTCGCCCTGCGTCTATCGCATGCCTCATCGCCGCGAGGCCCGCGTACTGCATGAAGAGGTCTTCGGCCCGCACGTCGCGCTGATTCCATTCAAGGACGACGAGAACGCGGTGGAAATCGCCAACGACACGGACTACGGTCTCTCACTGGCCGTGATCACGGAGAGCTATCGCCGGATGCGCTTCTTCCGCGATGAATGCGACTATGGCATGGGCTACGTGAACTTGCCCTGTATCGGTGCGGAAGTGCACTTGCCGTTCGGTGGCGTGAAGAAGAGCGGTAACGGCCATCCATCCGCAGCGGGCCTCATTGAAGCCGTCACGCACAAGACCGCGTGGACGGTGAACCACGCCACCGAGATCAAAATGGCCCAGGGTCTCACTACCACCATCGATGGCAGCCCGGGGTGAACGCCGACTTCAGACTCATTACTTTGATGATCGCGTCATGCGATTGAGGGGAAGTTGGCTATGGTGCTGGATCCCGTCCTGCTCTCGCGTGTGCAGTTCGCGTTCGTCATCAGCTTTCACATTATCTTCCCAGCATTCACGATTGGCCTGGCAGCCTGGCTGGCGACCATCGAAGGCATGCGCCTGCTCACCGGGAAGGCTGTGTATCGCCGCGTCTTCGACTTCTGGCTTCGCATCTTCGCGCTCTCCTTCGGCATGGGAGTGGTGACAGGCATCGTCATGGCCTTCCAGTTCGGCACCAACTGGGGCGTGCTGGCCCAGAAGTCCGGCTCGATTCAAGGGCCGCTCCTTGGCTACGAAGCGTTCACCGCCTTCTTGCTCGAAGCGACTTTCTTCGGCGTCATGCTCCTGGGTCGCGACCGCGTTTCGCCGCGCCAGTATTTTCTCGCTTGCTGCATGGTGTCGCTGGGGACGATGTTCTCGTCCTTCTGGATCATGGCCAACAATAGCTGGATGCAGGTGCCCGTGGGCCACGCGATTGTCGATGGCGTCATCATCCCGGCCAGCTGGCTGGAGATCACCACGGGGCCGGTGATGCGGGTGCGCTGGCCGCACATGGTGCTGGCCGCGTTCCTGACCAGCGGCATGAGTGTCTCGGCCGTGGGTGCGTGGTATCTGCGCCGCGGCGTCCATCTGGAAGAAGCCCGCGTGATGCTGAAGTGGGGGCTGGGGCTGGTGGCCGTGCTCATTCCGGTGCAACTGGCATTCGGCTCGCTGACGGGTTCGTACGTGGTGAAGCATCAGCCGGCGAAGTTCGCGGCGATGGAAGCCCGCTGGAAATCGCAGCAACCCGCGAGTGAGATACTCTTCGCCATTCCCGATACCCAGGAAGAAAAGAACGACCTCACCGTGGAAGTGCCGAAACTCGGCAGCTTCGTCGCTTCGGGGAATCTCACGTCGCGCGAAGTTGGGCTAGAAGAGTTTCCGCCCGAAGACCGGCCGCCGGTGGCCATTCCCTTTTACTGCTTCCGCATCATGATCGGCATGGGAATGCTCATGCTGGCGATTTCGTGGGGCGGGCTCTTCTTGCTCTGGCGGGGCCGCCTGGAATCGTCGCGCTGGTTTCTGCGGGCGATCGTGCTGGCCTTCCCGAGTGGCTTCATCGCCACGCTGTGCGGCTGGTTTCTCGCGGAAGTGGGCCGGCAACCGTGGGTCGTGTACGGCTTGTTGCGCACGCGCGACGCGGTCACGCCATCGCTCACCACCAACGATGTGCTGCTTTCGCTGACCTGTTATTTCCTGGCGTATGCGGTGTTCATCTCCTTCGGCGTGTACTACATCTTCAAGCTGTTGCGGGACGGACCGACGAGTGAGGCGAAGGCCATTCCGAACGCGACCGCAAGCCGACCGCTGGCCTTCGCCGACCGTGCCGACACCGCCACGGGCAGCCAGGCGCGAACCACGAGTTGAAGCCTATGGAGCCGAGCAATCTTGCACTGTTCTGGGCGGCCGTGATCGCGGTCGCAATTCTTGTCTACGCGGTCCTGGACGGCTTCGACCTCGGCGTCGGTATGCTGTTCGGCACCACGCGGTATGCGGCCCAGCGCGCGACGATGATGGATGCGATCGCCCCGTACTGGGATGGCAACGAGACGTGGCTTGTGGTCATCGGTGCTTCGCTTTATGCGGCTTTTCCGGATGTGTACGCCATTCTGCTTGCGGCGTTGTATGTGCCCGTGTTGCTGATGTTGCTCGGCCTGATCTTTCGTGGCATCGCCTTCGAATTCCGCTTCCGCAGCGAAGGCATGCGCCGCTTCTGGGAGTCGGGCTTCTGCGTGGGCTCCTTCGTCGTCGCGTTCGTGCAGGGTGCCGCGATTGGTGCGATCTTGAAGGGAATCCCCGTCGTCGATGGGCAGTTCGCCGGCGGTGCCTGGGACTGGCTTCACCCACTTTCGATCCTCACGGGCCTGGGGTTGGTGCTGGCGTATGCGCTTCTCGGTGCTGGCTGGCTGATGCTAAAGACCGAAGGCGAAGTGCGCGAGTGGGCCGCCGTACGGCTCCCCTGGCTGGTCGCGGCCGTGCTTCTAGTCGCGGGTCTGTCGCTCGTGGTCGCGCTCAATGACAGTGCTTTCACCCAGCACTCGTTGCAGGAGAAGCCGTGGTGCTATGCGTTTGCCGCCATTGCCGTGATCGCGGTCGTGGGAGCCGCTTACACAGCTCGGCGACAGCGGGACCGCTTACCATTTGCGTTGACCGCGTTCGCGCTCATCGCGGGCTTGCTCAGTCTGGGAGCGATGTGCTGGCCGTACCTGGTGCCCGAAGCGATCACCGTTGCCAATGCGGCGGCTCCGGAAGCTTCACTGGAATTTCTCTTCTATGGTGCCATCGTGGTGCTGCCCGTCATTGCCGTGTACACCGTGGGTGTTTACAGGGTCTTCCGCGGCAAGATTCGCCCGGCCCGTGATTGAATGTAGCTTCCAATGCAGATAGGATCACCCGCAATCAACAGCGCGGGTTTTGAACGGCAGCCGTTCATGTCAGTCGGAGTGGTCGTGTGATTGCCGAGGGATTCATATCTGTCTGCTGAGTTCTGTGAGAAGGATCGTACTCAACGAGGAGTTTCAGATGTTCACGCAGTCGCGGTATTTCGCTCTGCTCGTCATGGGATTGAGCGGCCTGATTGGTTATGCGGCGGTGTCAAACGGGTTGGACCCGGCGGCGGCCGTGGCCCAGAAGAAGAAGGCCGAGCCGAAGGCACCACCGGCACCGCCTGCGGGTTCGCCCGCGGCCACCACGACGATTGACGGGAACTACTTGCCCAGTCAGCCGGCCAAGTTCGGCGGCATCATTAACTTGAATGCCGCTCAGTCCACGCCATACTGGCCGCCGCGCGTGGTGCCGCCCAAGGATGCACCGAACGTGCTGCTTATCATGACGGACGATGTCGGCTTCGGTGCCCCCAGCACCTTCGGCGGTGTGATCCCCACGCCGAGCCTCGACCGCCTCGCCAAGATGGGCTTGCGCTACACCAACTTCCACAGCACCGCACTCTGCTCGCCGACACGGGCCGCACTCATCACGGGCCGCAATCACCATCAGGTTGGCTTCGGTGTCATCTCGGAAATGTCCACCGGTTTCCCGGGCTACAACAGCATCATCACCAAGGACAAGTCCACGATTGGCCGCATTCTCCAGGACAATGGTTACGGCACATCCTGGTTCGGCAAGGATCATAACGTCCCGGACTTCTTGCACAGCCAGGTCGGGCCCTTCGACCAGTGGCCCAATGGCCAGGGCTTCCAGTACTTCTACGGCTTCGTCGGCGGCGACACGAGCCAGTGGCAGCCCGGCAACCTCTATCGCAACACCACCCGCATCACTCCCAACGTCGGAAAAGAGAACTTCAACCTTATCACGGCGATGGCGGACGAGGCCGTGGACTGGTTGCACACCGAGCATGCCGTGGCACCGGACAAGCCATTCTTCTGTTACTACGTCCCCGGCGGCACCCATGCGCCACACCATCCCACCAAGGAATGGATCAAGAAGATTGAGGACATGAAGCTCTTCGACGGCGGCTGGAACAAGCTGCGCGACACGATCTTCGCCAACCAGAAGCGACTCGGCGTGATCCCACAGGACGCGGAACTCACACCGTGGCCGAAAGAGACGCTCAAGGAATGGGACCAGCTCAACGCCGATGAAAAGAAGATGTTCATCAAGCAGGCCGAGGTCTACGCGGCCTACCTGGCGTACACCGATGCCGAGATCGGTCGCGTGATCCAGGCGGTCGAGGACATCGGCGAACTCGATAACACGCTGATCATTTACATCAGTGGCGATAACGGTTCGAGCGCCGAGGGCACGCCCATTGGCACGCCGAACGAGGTGGCTTCCTTTAACGGTGTCACATTCCCGGTCGAGCGACAACTCAAGGAGTTCTACGACGTCTGGGGTTCGGACCAGACCTATGGCCACATGGCGGTCGGCTGGACGTGGGCCTTCGATACGCCGTTCAAGTGGACCAAGCAAGTGGCCTCGCACTTCGGCGGAACGAAGCAGGGCATGTGCGTGGCCTGGCCCAATCGCATCAAGGACGCCGGCGGCATCCGAAACCAGTTCCATCACGTCATCGATATCGTGCCGACGCTTCTGGAGGCCACCGGGCTTCCCGCTCCATCCATGGTCGATGGCATTGGCCAGACTCCACTCGATGGCGTGAGCATGATGTATAGCTGGGACAAGTCCGCCGCGAATGTCCCTTCGAGGCGGAAGACGCAATACTTCGAGATGATGGGCAACCGGGCCCTTTACCACGATGGCTGGCTGGCCTGCACGACGCCGATCATCGCCCCGTGGGACCTGGCCGGCGTCTTCCCGCCCGATGTCGTGAATGGGTACAAGTGGGAACTGTACCATGTCGAGAAGGACTGGACCGAGAACAACGACCTGGCCCAGAAGAACCCGGCCAAGCTCAAGGAACTCCAGGAACTCTTCCTCGTGGAGGCGAGCCGAAATCAGGTCTTCCCGCTCGATAACGCCCTGGCCACGCGGGCGCTGCAGCCGCGTCCCAGCCTCGCCGCGGGACGCGATCTATTTGAGTACAAGCGCCCGATCACCGGCATCCCACAAGGGGCCGCACCGCCCTTCATTGCTCGTGATTTCACCCTGACCGCCGAGATCGAAGTGAAGGCCGGCGATGAAGGTGTGCTCAACACCAGTGGCGGCCGCTTTGGCGGATACGGCCTGTACCTGCTGAAGGGGAAGCCAGTGTTCACGTACAATCTCGTCGACTTCGCTCGCTTCCGCTGGGAGGCCAAGGAGGCACTCGCGCCCGGCAAGCACACGGTGTCATTCGAGTTCACTTACGATGGCCCGGGCTTCGGCAAGGGCGGCACGGGTGTGCTGAAAGTGGATGGCAAGGCCGTGGCGACCCAGAAGATCCCGGCCACCATCGCCCTGATTAACCAGTGGGATGAAACCTTCGACGTCGGCAGCGACACCGCCAGCCCGGTGAACGACAAGGACTACCAGGTGCCGTTCGCATTCACCGGCAAGCTGGAGAAGTTCAGCGTCAAGGTTGGGCCCATGCAAGTGGCACCACCCGAGAAGAAGGCGATGGAGAAGAAAATCGGCGAACGCGATTGATGCGTTCGCACAGCCGTGAAGTTCCCTGGGGGCTTCATGGCTCGTCCCGGCGTTTTTCGCCCACATCTGTGAGGATCACCATGAACCGGTATTTGCTGGCAGGCTCCGCTTTCCTGGTCGGCGTCGCTGTGACCATCACGTATAGCGCACAGGCCGAGGTGCCGTCACGCCGACTCGCAGCGATCACCGAGCCCATCGCCCAGGCCGCGGACAACGCGGATCGGGATGCGATCGTGAAGACAGCCCGCGACTTCGAAGCGGCATTCGTGAAGGGCGATGCCAAGGCCATCGCGGCCATGCACACGACGAATGCCGAGTCGCGCGATGCCGGTGGGCGAACGCTTCGAGGTCGCGAGACAATCGAGAAAACGTATGCCGAAGCATTCAAGGCGAACCCCGGTGCGAAGCTCGAAGTGCTGGTGCTTTCCGTTCGCTTCCCGTCCAGGGATCTCGCGGTGGAGGAAGGCTTGTTGCGGCTGTCACGCGGGCCGCAGGATCTGCCCATGACCACGCCTTACGTGGCCGTGCATGTGCGCGAGGATGGGCAATGGAAGATCGCCCTCACCAGCGAAGGAGCCGCAGGGCAAGACCGGCTCGAAGATCTCGACTGGTTGCTCGGCGAATGGACCACCAAGGTGAAGGACAGTGATGTGAAGTTCTCCTTCGTTCGCGATCCCAAGAAGGCGCAGATCACCGGCACCTTCACGCGAACCGTGCCCGGCAAGGAACCGCTCGCTGGTAGCATCCGCATCGCACTCGATCCCGAGACGGGCCGCATCCGCTCGTGGGGCTTCGAGGATGATGGTGCCCATTCGCAATCGCTGTGGCACTGCGATGGCAAAAGCTGGGTGCTCGATGGCCGCGGCGTGCTCGCCGATGGCACACCGGTCGCCGAGCGCATCATCCTCCGGCGAGCCAGTGCCGATGCCATCACCTGGCAGGCCGTCGATCGCGTTCTCGGCGACACCATGCTTGCCGACATGCCTCCCATGCGTTTGACGCGCATCAAGGCTGGCAAGTAACACCACACATCCACGAAGGGAGACACATCATGAAACGCCAGGCGATTCTATTGTTCGTGAGCGTCGGTCTGTTCGCAGTCAGTGGTGCCGTGGATGGCCG
>JBGSZR010000270.1:0-6743 GCA_041750275.1 Gemmataceae bacterium | reverse complement strand
ATCGGGGCGGATGCCGCGGAGGCTGTGCCCGCCCTGGCCGAGGCGATGCGGGGAACGAACATCGTGCTATGCCGGTTGGCCGCGAAGGCACTCAGCCAGATCGGCTCGCCGGCCCTGGCCACGCTCATTGCCCACCTGCAGCACGCGGATCCGTTCGTCCGCGGCGAATCCGCGCTTGCACTTGGCTGGATGGGCCCCATGGCGAGAAGTTCCGTCCCATTTCTCGCAACAGTGGTTCGCGGGCCGCATATCACGGCACGACCACGCACACCAATGAGTGCTTTGTCAGATAGCAATTCCACCACACCGCCCGTGCTGACACCTGTGCCCGAGTCGGGTTCCGCGGACGAATCGTGCCGTGTCTTCGCCGCCCAGGCATTGGGTCGCATCGGGCCGAGCGCGAGCGGTTCCATTGGCGATCTGGAACACGCTGCCGCCACGGGACCAGAGCCACTCCGACTCGCCGCCGAGCAAGCGTTGCGGCTGATTCAATCGGCGTGATCGCGATCACGGGGCTTCAAAGATCCGTGCGGCAGTGGGAAGGGAAATGCGACGGGATTGCGGAAGGACCCGTGGAGGCGTCCAATCCCACGGCGAGGTGTGTAAAGGACCGATTTGCACATCCGGGGCCAGGCTTACCGAAGGCAATGTCACTCCCGTCAGACTCGAATCCAGAATCGCTGGCGGTGTTCGCGGATAGGCCAAAGGTGGTTCGCCCGTCGCATTGAGCTGGGCCGGGGGGGCTGCCGAGACGATCAATCGGATTCCGTTCTTCTGTCCCACGTTCACAGGCTTCCTGGAAATTGGTTTCGTGGGCGCCGGTGCGATCGCCTTCACCTGTACGGGAGGTGCAGGCGGCACCACCGGTTCCCGCATCACTACATAAGGTCGCGGTGTGGCAGGCCGGGCTCGCGGCGGCTCTGCGGTCTGCCCTGCGATCCCATCCGATCCTTTGGCGCTGCGATATCCGATCAGGTGGTATTCCCATAGCGATTGTTGTGCTGCGTCACGCACTTCGGGTGAACGATCAGATTCCGCAGCCAGTTCCAGTGCCACACCAGCCACTGGCACCATCACTTTCATCTCACCAATGGCCTGGGCCGCTTCACGACGCACCGCGGTGGAGGGATCGCGCTGCAACGCACCCACCAGCGCGAGTGTGGCCTCGGGGTAAGCCCGGGGGTCCGCTTCCTTCAACTCGGCAATCGCAGCCCGGCGCTTCTTCTCATCCACCTCCGTCCGCAGCAGATCGTTCAGCACGCGGATACGATTCGCATCCAGCTTCGGCTTGCGTGGTGGAAACAGGTTGCCCGCCTGCAGCGGTGCCAGGGGCAATGCGAACACGAGGAAGCACAGAATCGAGCGGGTGCCAGTCACAGGTTGATGCTCCCAGACGGCCGACGGTGCAGTCGGTCCATCACAAGCATCGACCCAAATTACCACGGCGCCCGACCTCAACGGGCAATTTCGCAGACCATTCTTCTTACGGCGTCAGTTCAAACGGCGTGATGGGAGCGAGTGATCGATTGTGCATAACTGAGCGCACGTGCGGATCCGAACGGCCAGCAGGAAGGATGTGACAGTCGCAACGTCTGGCGCGACTATACCGTCATGGAATGAACTGCATTGTTCCGCCGGGGCGTACGACGGTCGGAGGCTCGCTGGAATTCCGCCCACCGACGATGAATTGCGGCCCACTGCGGCTCACGGGAGGCGGGGCATCGTTGTATCGCGGTTCATCGGGCGGCAACGCATACTCCTGGACGACCGGTCCGGTCGACTTTGGCTTCGCATGCTGACAGCCTGCGAAGAGCAAGAGAAACGCGATTCCGCAGACCAGAGCACGCATGGCGACGCCTCGGGGTTACAGGCCAGGGTTGATGCCCATCTTGCCGGGCATGCCGGAGCCGCCGCCCATCAAGCTTTTGTCCTCCGACTTGGGCGGTGGTTTGCGCCACTCTGCGGAGGGTGGTTGATCGAAGCGTGCCTGACCCACGGGAGGAATGAACACTTCCTCTTTGTGTTTCGCCTGGATTCCATATTTGTCGTGGTGGCAGCCCGCGGCCACGACAAGCCCGGCCGTGAGAGCTGCCAGGAGTACCGCCTTGCCACGCATGGCGAACCTCGCGGTGATTCGATCGCGAATGGGTAATGCAGCGGGGTATACACTGACCGAACCGCGATGCAAGCCGAACTGACGGCTCTCGCGGCTTGATCGCAGAAACCCACTGGGGATCGACCGAGCACATACGGCGGAGGCAGCCGGAAACCACTCTTCACCTTCCCCGGAACCCATGCTGGTTGCCGACAGCGACTGAAGTGATGCCACTCTATAAAATCACCCACCGTCCCTCAGTCATGGGCCTGAGACGGCCCGGAACGGTCGATTTGTTCACTTGACCTGCTGGTGCCAATGCAGCCATATGATTCAGCCGAGAGGACTTTGCCCTCGCCGTTCGTGGCGTTCTGTGTGCTGATCGTGCACAGCTTCGCACGGCACTGGCGTGTGCGTCAAATGGGCTTCGTGGCCATCGGCCTGTTGGCCATCACGGTCACATCTGTCGCCATCAACACCGCCCGCCCCGGTGGCTGGCAACTGCCCGATCGCCGGGTGAGCCGTAGTAAGCTCACATATCGGGAATACGCCAGTGATCTCCGCACCGAAGCACGCTACGATCGGCTGATCAACGAGCCACCGCTCCCACTCGATACTCGTTTCCCCATCAGGCCCACGGTGCCGGATGAACTCGTGCCGAATCCGCTTGATCCGACGCGTTCAGCGTTCCAGTCGCTGCTGCTGACGATCCCACATGCCGTGCTACAGAACGAGAAGTTTCTCCATGGCTGGGCGCTGATGCAGTTCTCACGCTGGGTGGTGTTTGGTGCCTTCGTCGGATTCATCTTGCCGCTATTTACACTCTCATACGCCAGCGGTGCGTTCGGCACGGAGCGCGAGAACCGCACCATGATCTGGCTCATGACACGACCCATGCCGCGTTCTGCTGTCTATCTCGCCAAGTGGCTTGGTTCACTCCCCTGGTGTCTGTTCTTCGGTGTCGGCGGTTTCGTGGCGCTGTGCCTGGCCGGCAACGCACTGGGACGGGAAGCACTTGCCCTCTACTGGCCGGCCGCCATCGCCGGCACCGTGGCCTTCTCGGCTCTCTTCCACCTCATCGGTGCACTCTTCCGCCGCCCCGTCGTCGTCGGGCTGGTGTATGTCTTCTTCTATGAAGCACTCGTGAGCACCCTTCCGGGCAGTATGAAGTTAATCAGCTTGAGCTTTTACGTTCGCAGTTTGATGTACAATAAAGCGACGGCCGCGCAATACACGGTCAGTATGTTAAATGTGAGCGAACCCGTGTCATCGCTGACCGCTTGGTGCGTGCTGGTCGCAGCAACGATCAGCCTCACGGCGCTGGGGATGTGGCTTTTTTCTCGCAGTGAATACCGCGACGATGTCTGAGGCCCAAGATGGAAGTTCCGCCAGCTCCGCCGAATGAACTGATGGCCGACACGGAACTGCCCGGGCCGCCGATGCATGGCTATCGCGGCGATGAACGCCCGCTCGGGTTCGCCGGGCCAAAAGGCATGACCATTGCACTGAGTCGTGAGGCTGGTTCGCAGGGCTCCACCATTGCGGAGAAGGTCGGTGCAATCCTTGGCTGGCAGGTCTTCAACCAGGAAGTGCTCGACTATCTCATGGCCGATGAACCGGGCCGTTCGCGCTTGCTGGCCGAGTTGCCCAGTGGAGCCCAGGCCTGGGCCGATGCTCAACTGGGTCGTTTGCAGCAGGAACGCAAGGTGACACCTGACACCGACGGGGTGAACCTGGCCCGGCTCGTGCTGATGATCGCGGCCCGTGGCGATGCCATCATTGTCGGCCGAGGGGCAGGCTTCCTTCTGCCACTCGCCACCACACTTCATGTGCGAGTCGTGGCACCGCTCGCCGAACGCATGAGCTTCTTCGCCCAGTCGCTTCGGCTCACTCGTGAGGAAGCGGCAACCGAGGTGCGCAACCGCGACGCGAGCCGGGAGCAGTTCGTCGCTCAGACGATGTTTCGCGGAACCAACGAACTCGCAGAATACGACTTGATCGTCAATTCCGGTCGACTTGGCGTGGAAACCGCAGCGCAGGTTGTGAGTGCGGCCATGCGAGCCAAGCACCAGGCTGCCGGGATCGCCGATCCAGTGAGAAGCGAGCCGCTGTGAGCGCCACCTTCGCCGAGTTTATCGATGCTTCACAAACGCTGAGCCCGCGGACCCTCATCGTGCTCGGTTCCGGTCTCACGGCGGCTACACACCCGTTTCGCGAACACCTTGCTTTGCCATTCCGCGAACTTCCCGATCTCGTTCCCCCCACGGTTCACGGCCACAGCGGTCTGCTGGCACTGGGGCATTGGGGGGAAACGCCGCTCCTGGTTTGCAGCGGCCGATTGCATTTCTACGAGGGCCATCCCTGGCAGGTGGTGACACGCACGATTCGCATCGCGGCCGAACTCGGTGTGAAGCGAATCGTCCTGACCAACGCCGCCGGCGGTATTCACGAATCCCTCACGCCTGGCAGTTTGCTCGCACTCCGCGGCCACTTGAAATGGCTGGGACCCGAGGACTGGCGTCACGCGGAAATCGAATCGCCCTATTCATTGCCGATGCTTGAGAGGCTGCTGGAACACGAGAAATCGGCGGGACGAGAGCTGCTCTCCGGAACCTACGCTGCGCTCACAGGGCCGAGCTACGAGACGCCTGCGGAAATTCGGGCGCTCCGGGTTTGCGGTGCCGACGCCGTGGGTATGTCCACAGCAAGGGAAGCGGAAGCAGCGGTCGAGTTGGGACTCGAAGTTGCCGCCATTTCCTGCATCACGAACAAGGCTGCCGGGCTCTCAAGCGAACCGCTCGATCATCGCGAAGTCCTGGGAAATGCCAAACTCGCCGTGTCCCGCTTGGGCGAACTTCTGGATGTTCTTGTCAACCAGTTCTAATGGCATTTGTCGTGCGTGGTTGACGGCAGCACAGCCCTTCGTAACATCTACCTCGAATGAAATTCCCACCTCGACCCACTGTCGAGGTTGTTTTTTGGCCAGGCTTGTGAATAATTTCACAAAGAAGCTCCCCCCAGTGGCGGCCACGAACATGACGGAACCCGTGCCGGTTCTGACCCCCGCGGGAATCGAACCAGCTTTCAGCCTCGAAGCTTACTACCCCATACTCATCTATGCGGGTGTCGTGTTCGCGTTCGCACTCGGCACGCTCGCCGCTAGCCACCTGTTCCTTCTCAAACCTCGCCGGCCGACCCGCGTCAAGCAAATGCCTTACGAATCGGGCATGGACCCCATCGGCTCCGCCCGGATGCAGTTCGATATCAAGTTCTACCTCATCGCCATCCTCTTCCTCGTCTTCGACGTCGAATTGCTCTTCCTCTATCCCTGGGCGGTCATTGCTTATTCGGATAGTGGTGATCAAACCTGGCGGAATGTGTTCGGCACCGTTGTCTTCCTCGAAATTCTCGTGTTCCTCGCCACGGTCGTGATTGCGTACATCTATGCCTGGCGGAAGGGGGTGTTCCAGTGGCGCTAACCAGTCACATGCCCGACTTCCTGGTCACGAAACTCGATTATGTTGCGAATATGATTCGCAAACATAGTCTCTGGCCGATGCCATTCGCGACCGCCTGCTGTGGCATCGAACTCATGGCGACAGCATCGAGTCGTTATGACATCGCGCGATTCGGCAGCGAGGCGATGCGATTCAGCCCCCGACAGTGTGATGTGATGATTGTGGCTGGCCGCGTGGCCATGAAAATGGTCCCTGTGATGCAACGCATCTGGCAACAGATGCCAGAACCGAAATGGTGCATTAGCATGGGAGCCTGTGCCTCCAGCGGCGGGGTCTTCGATACCTATGCCGTGGTGCAGGGCATCGATCGCTTCATCCCCGTCGATGTCTATGTCCCCGGATGCCCCCCGCGACCCGAGCAACTCATTCGCTCGGTGCTGGATTTGCAAGAGAAGATTCAGCGCACCGGCACCATCGATGCCCGCGAATTCTCCGATCGCACCTGCTATGAAGGCCCGACATCGCTGGCTCGAGAGCTCGGCTCACAGGAACTCATTGTTTCCCCTGGTGATTTCAAGAGTGCCAGCCGCCTGCGTGTGCCATTGAATTAGTCGAAGGATGCCTCATGCCCGGCTACATGGAAACAATTACGGCCAAGTTCCCCGGTGTCGCCACGACCGCGACGTTCCGTGATAACACGCGCCTGCACGTTCCCGCCGCACACATCTACGACCTGCTCAAGACCTTGAAGGATGATTGCGGCTTCGACTTTCTGGCCGACCTCGCGGGCATTGATTATTTGAACTACCCGGGTGCTACCGATCGTTATTGTGTTGTCTACGCACTCGCCAATACCAGGACGGCCGAGCGCGTCTACGTGAAGACGTTTACCAACGATCCCGATCCGTCGCTGCCCTCAGTTGTTTCAATCTGGTTAGGTGCGGACTGGATGGAACGCGAAGTCTATGACATGTTTGGTATTCACTTTTCCGGACATCCTGATTTAAGACGCATTCTGATGCCAGACGAATTCACAGCGTTTCCTTTGCGAAAGGATTATCCTGTTCAGGGATTGGGGGAACGTCATAATTTTCCGGTCATTACTCGTGCAGAAAGTTAGACACGTTCTAATTGCAAGTAGTCCTGGCGGGCGCAGCAGTCGTGCTGCCAGCATTTAGTTTCCAAAGCGG
>JBGSZR010000269.1:0-28467 GCA_041750275.1 Gemmataceae bacterium | reverse complement strand
GCCACCTCCGCCGTAGCCACCACCTCCGCCGCGCGGCCGCTCTTCGCGTGGCTTGGCTTCATTCACTGTAAGACGCCGACCCTGAAATTCGGCATCGTTGAGGGCGTTGACCGCCTCTTCCGCCCCGCTGGACATCTCGACGAAGCCGAAGCCGCGGCTCCGACCCGTCTCCCGGTCGCTGATGACCTGTGCTTTGGTCACCGTGCCGTACTGGCCGAACAGCTCTTCCAGATCTTGCTGGGTGGTGCTGAACGGCAGATTCCCGACGTACAAGTTCTTGCTCGCCATGTGGACCCCTTCCCGAACCGGCTCCTTCGTGGCCGGACCAGGAACACTGACGGGACGAACTGCGAATCAAACGCAGCCCGGAAGTCGAACGGACAGGAATGGAAGACCCGTGCTCACACACGCCGGACGTGGAATGCATCAATCCGATACGGGTGTCGGGCGGGGAATTCGTGACGTACCGGGAAGGGCCAGCGAGGACCTGAAACGGTTGCAAGGCTATTACAGACCTGACGCAAGGCTTCAGAGCAAGTCCGCCGAGTAACCAGACCGCGTACGCGAAGACCAGTCCGCATCTTCCTGATCGGCGGGTTCCGCACCCGCCAACTATCGGGAGTATAAAGGCACAAATAAAAAAAGATAGTTGTTTTTTGATGTTTTTGAGCCGCCAACGAGCTCGGCAGAACCACCGCCCGTCACAGAAATCCTATTTTCAAGGACATCACGACCGGCTCAGCGAGGCTTCTTCGGTCCACCAGTCCCGGAACCGGCCTGTCCATTGAGGAAGGCATGGACCCGCTGGCGCAGCTTTCGATGAGCGGCCGTGTTTCCCGTCGAAAGTTGCAGCGCATCGCGCACATTCAATCCCGGATCCGGAAACGGAAGCTTCTCGAGAGCACCGTTGAGGTCTTGCGTAAGAGCATACTTGGTATCCGGTCGCACTACGACTTCGATCCCGAACGAGCGAAGCGTTTCCATGTCCCGATAGAAGCCACGCTGATCGACTTTCAATCGGGTCAACAGCACACGCCGCGTCTTCGGGCCGTCGCCCAGGAGAGTCAGCAGTTTGTACAGCCGCGCAGCACGAGCAGCCGTGAGATTGGTCGCCGAGGATGTCGTGCCGCCAGATGAACTCCGCATCTCGCCTCCTGCCGTGGGCTCGCGCTCTCAGAGCGCCCGCAATCGGCCCAACACGGTGAGGCCGATAGTAGACCTGGAGGCAGGTGAAATCAAGTTGCCAGATGTCGAGCAGTGTAAATGACGCAAAATTTAACCCAGGCTCTCCGGCGAGAGTGCGACTCGCAACTTGTTCAGTGCCGCGGCTTGAACCTGTCGAACGCGTTCCTTCGAGAGCCCCAGGCTGCGGCCGACCGTTTCCAACGTCTGTGGTGCTGTCTCATTGCGAGGCAGGAAGCGGCGAACCAGGATGGCTTTCTCGCGATCCGTCAACAGCGGATGATCTTCACGCAGATAGTCCTCGAGTCGAAGGGATCCGGTCGATCGTGGCTCCACCACAAACTTCATCTGAGGCTCACCGTCAGGTAGCGAGTCGAACGGCAACGCCCGAGCCAGCCAGTCCGCGGAGTGACGCTGCGAAAGTCGGCCCAGTGCCCGCAACAGACAGGTGTAGGCGTAGGTGCTGAAACGGATCGCGAGCCAGGGATTGAACGCTGCGACCACATGAATGAGAACGATCTGGCAGTCGCCGATGAGGTCGTCGCTGTGGTTCGATTGGGCCATCCGCCGGCGAACGGCCTTGTAGACCAGTTTGCGATTGCCCAGCACAATGCGATCACGCAGAGCCAGGTAGGTCTCGAACCAACGTTCGCTATCCGCCCGACGGCGGGCCGTGCGAATGCGATGCGCTGCGTAGTGCATGTGCTGACTGTGCGTGCGGGTGATCTCGTCGGGCATGTAGTGACCATCGAAACCTTCACCGTCCCCCAGAAGATGGCGGGGATCATACTCGCGCGTGGCACCGGGTTCATCAAACGAAACGTGATGAAGGTATGCAGGGCACTGTTCGTTTCGGGACACACGCTGTGTCTCAGGCAACAGGCGGTTCGTCATGGCTTCGTCTCCCGGTTGGTGATGATTCACAATGGACGTTTCAGACGATACCGAGCCATTCGCGATACATTACAGATTTCGAATGGATGGCCATCACGCGATTCAAAACGTCCGAATCGTCCATTAGTTTTGGGTGATGCATGACGTTCGTCAAGGGAGAATCCCAAGAAATTGGCTGCAGCAGGCGAGTTGTCTTTGCTATACTGTCGAGGATATGCAGTGATTACTGGCGAATCGATCGGATTCGTTCCGGCATAATGTCCACGAGGAGAAAGCCCTGGCTCGCCAAAAAAAACGGCCAAATCGACCTGTTGACGCGAGTTCGTTGCCACTCAGTGGCACATTCGCCAGCACGGCCCAGGTGGCTGAAGCGCTCGGGGTGGGCGTCACCACGATTAAACGCTGGGTTGATGAAGGAATTCTCCCGGCACAGAAGACCGCGGGGGGGCACCGCAAACTGAGTTCCGCGGATGTGCGGCGACTCGCGCGTGAGGGCCGTTTGCCTCAAGCGGATCTGAGCCGACTCTTTCCGACCGCACGATCCACCCCGGCCACGCCTGACGATTTCCGGGAACGATTGGGCGTTGCGGCACTGGGAGACGATGTCGAGTCGATTCGTTCCACCATTGTGGGTGCCTATCACGCCGGTCTGGCCATGGAAGTGATCGCGGACAAGATCATTGCACCGGCGATGGCGCAGGTCGGCCGCGAGTGGGAGGCCGGTCGGTTGGCTGTGATTCACGAACACCGCATCACCCAGGCGTGCGTGGCCGCAGTGTTCGAACTCAAAGCCATGCAACGCTCGCACGCCCAGGCTTCCAGGCCCCTCGCCATCGGAGGTGCCCCCGAAGGCGATCACTCCACGCTTGCCTCCCTGCTGGCCGCGATGGCGCTGAACGATTGCGGCTGGGAGTCCATGAACCTGGGCCCGCACACGCCCTTCTCGGCATTTCGCTCGGCACTCGACCAGTTCAATCCGAAGTTGGTGTGGTTCTCCGCCACGCATATCGCGGACGAGGCCACATTCATGAATGAGTACGAATCGTTCTATCGCGAAGCGCAGGCACGCGGCATCGCCGTGGCGGTCGGCGGTCGGGCCCTGCAGGAGAGCGTGCGAACGAAGATGAACTACACAATGTTCGGGGACGGGCTCACGCAACTGACAGCGTTCGCCCGCACCCTGAACCCCCCGGCACAGTCTCCGCGCAGGAGATCGAAGTGAATTCAGCGATTAACGCGTGAACGCCGACGAATGAGTTCATCCACAGTCGTGCCGATCAGCAGCGTGAGGCCAACGATCACGGGAATGATGTCGCTGCCGAGGCCGTTGAGTGTAATCAGGTTGTTGAGCACCGGCATAACCATCGCACCGAGCACGATGCCGACAATGGTGCCCTCGCCGCCGCGGATGCTGCAACCGCCAAGCACGGCTCCGGTGATCGCTTCCAGTTCCAGGCCAATGCCAGCGTTGTCCGAGCGCAGGGTCGAATAGTCGAGGAGCAAGAGCACGCCCGCGAACGCGGCGAGTGTCGAGCAAATCATGTATACGGCGACGCGCTGACGATTCACATTCACGCCAGCATACTTGGCGGCCAGTTCGTTGTGGCCGATCGCGTACCAGTAGCGGCCATAAGCAGTGCGGTGGAGGAAGAAGCCGATGATGCCAGCAAGCAACAGCATGATGGCGAATTCGACGGGGAAGACGATCGCCCCGGTCGCGTCCTTGCCGACCAGCACCAGTCGCAACGATTCCAGCGAACTCGTGAATTCCGGGTGTGCCTCACGGACATTGGTCAAGTTAATGGAGCCACCCAAGAGCCGGGCGAGACCGCGGTAGACGAACATGCCACAGAGTGTGACGAGGAAAGGCTGCAACTTGAGGCGTGTCACGAGCAGGCCGTTAATGAGCCCGATGACAGAGCCCGAGAGCGTGACGAGTGCGGCCGCGGGAAATGGCGGCACGCCGCTTTCCATCAGGTACGCAAAGAGCACGACGCCGAAGCCGACGACGGAACCGATGGAGAGGTCGATGCCGCCGGAGAGGATGAGCAGTGCGGCCCCGATGGTGATGATGCCAAGGAAGCCCTGACGGTTGGCGACAACAAAGAAGTTGCGGGTCGTGCCGGCTTCGGGCACGGTGATGAGAAGCGCTGCATAGAGCCCGACCAGCAGCATCAGAACGCCTAGAATCCGACTCATGCCGCACCGCCTCCAGTGGCTAGCCGCATTACGGCTTCTTCGTTGAGTTGGTCGTGGGAGAGTTCCCCCGCCATTTTCCCTTCATGCATGACGACGACGCGGTCGGACATGCCGAGTAGTTCTTCCATATCGCTGGTGATCATCCAGACGGCGACACCACTGGCCGCGAGTTCATCCACGAGCGTGTAGATTTCTTCCTTCGCCCCAACATCCACGCCGCGGGTGGGCTCATCGAGAATGAGCACGCGCGGGTTGCGGGCGAGCCACTTGCCGTAAACCACTTTTTGCTGGTTGCCACCGGAGAGCAGGCCCACAGGTTGGACGGCACTGGGCGTTTTCACCCGCAGACGGTCGATCCAGGTGCGGTGGAATTCGCGCTCGGCACCGCGGCGCACGCCGCGTGTGGAGCCGAGCCGGTCGAGGTTTGGCAGGCTGAGGTTGAAGCCGACGCTCTGTGGCAGGATCAGCCCGTGCAGTCGGCGATCCTCGGGAACGAGCAGAATGCCCGCAGCGATCGCGTCGGCGGGTGAGCGGATGTGAATATCCTTCGCCTCAAACTGGACGCCACCAACGGTGATGGGCCGGATGCCGAACACGGCTTCGGAGAGTTCGGTGCGGCCCGCCCCAACGAGCCCGGCCATGCCGAGCACTTCGCCGGCATGAACGTCGAACGAGATGGGAGCAGCGGGTCCGCCGCGGTATGTCAGCCCCTTCAGCGCGAGCAGCGGTGCTCCCCGGGGTTTCGACCGCCGACCCGCGGGGTAGTAATTCTGCATGTCGCGCCCAACCATGAGGCGCACCATGTTGTCGTGTGTAATTTCATCCTTCGAAAGCTCACCGGCATTGCGGCCATCGCGAAGTACGATCACACGGTCCGCACAGCGTTTCACTTCCGCCAGCCGGTGCGAGATGTACAGGATTGACACGCCCGCAGCACGGAGCCCGTCGATCACTTCGTAAAGACACTCGGTCTCGCGCTGCGTGAGGCTGGAGGTCGGTTCGTCCATGATCAGGACGCGGACGTTGGTGCCGAGAGCCCGGGCGATTTCCACCAGTTGCTTCTCACCAGGTGGCAGGCTTCCCACACGCTTGCTGGCATGCGAGGCGGGCAAGCCCACGCGGGCCAAGAGTTCCTGGGTGCGCTCGCTCATCTCACGTCGATTGAGGACACGCAACGCACCGCCGGTGGTTCGTTCGCGGCCCAGGAAGAGGTTGTCCGTGACCGCGAGGTTCTCGGCGAGGTTCAGTTCCTGGTGAATCAGCGTGATGCCCGCGTGGATGGCATCGGCTGGGCCCATGAGGTGCAGGCGTTGCCCGTCCAGCTGAACTTCACCGGCATCGGGCGTGTAGACGCCCGCCACGATCTTCATGAGTGTCGATTTGCCCGCTCCGTTCTCCCCCACGACCGCGAGCACTTCACCGGGCGCGAGCGACAAGGAAACCCCATCCAGGGCCAGAACCCCGGGGAACTGTTTGCGTGCACCGTTCACGACGAGTCGCGGTGAAGACATGGTGGCGATGGTACCAAAACGAGATGAATCACGTGACTGCGACGCGGAGCCGTCGCAGTGGAGCACGTGTATACGCACCCCATGCGAAGACGAGGCGGTGATGCGCCTTAGTTCTTGCCCGAGGCGATGTCGTCGCGGAGTTTCTTCTCGAACGCATCCACGGCGAGAACCTCGATGCCAGGCCCGGCGTACTGCTCCTCGAGTTTGCCATCCTTGGTCACAATGCGGTACTTGATCGGAGAATTTTTCAGCGATTCCGCCTTGGAGTTGTCACCCTTCGCGGCGGCGGCGAGCACCTCGACAGACTTGTAGCCATACATGAACGGATCCTGCACGACTGTGCCAACGATGCGGTCGTCACGGATGCCGGCAAGCGTGGCGTAGTCCTCATCGAAGCCGACGATCTTGATAGCCTTGTTGGCCCCGGCCGCGTTCAGGATGGCAGGAGGGTTGTACGCATACAACCCAATGAGGCACACGTCGTTCACGTCCTTCAATCGTGTTAACACTTCCGTGGCATTGTCCGTGGCGACAGTCGATTTGCCATCGTCGGTGCGGGGTGCACCATCGACGAGATAATAATTGCCGAACTTCTTGCACTTAATGGCGGGCTTGGTGGGGTGATCGACATCGACGCCCTGAGCATTGTCCTGACCGGCAAGTTCATCGAGCACGCCCTGCGAACGAGCCCGGCCGTTCGCGGACGACGTGCTGCCGATGAACATGGCGATGGTGCCGCCGTTCGGCAGTGCCTTCTTCACAAGCCGCCCGACTGCCTTGCCCGCTTCCTTGTTATCGATGCCGATGTAGCAGAGGCGGCCCGTCTGATCGGCGTCGTTATCCATCGTGAGGAGCGGCACTTCCTTGGCAATGCGGGTGAGGTCAACCGTTTGCCCCTTGGGGTCGATGACGCTCACGGCGATCCCTTTACACCCGGCGGCCTGGAAGCCTTCGACAATCGGCATCTGTTCGGATGCATCCATGTTCGTGGGTTGGCGGAAGATGAGTTCGACATCGTGCTCAGCGGCCCCCTTTTTCGCACCTGCTTCACAGATGCTCCAGAAGTCCGCGGTGCAATTCGTGACGATGCCGATCTTGGGCTTGCCGGAGCCGCGGTTGCACGCCGGCACGCAGGCCAGACCCACGCCGACGGCAACAACCAGAGCCAAGTGAAGAATCCGCGACATGATTTCACCCGCTATTTGAGAGAGGTTCGGGTAATTCGTAAAGGATCTTTACAAAATACCCACCCACGCCGTGCGGGCAAGCGGGAAGTCCGAGAATGCGAGCGGTATTTTACTTTCGCCACTGGGGAGCGGGTGCCGAGCCGGCCATCTGCTTGCGGAGTGTGTCGTTCTTCTCGGCTTCGCGAAGCAACGCAGTGACGCGGTCGAGCTCCACGGGATCGATGCCCGCTCCGCTCAGGAGTTCGCGGGCGTGTTGCCCTGGGTCGCCGGCTTCGATCTGCGGTTCGGCAGGCCGTTTAGGACTGGGCGTCGTCGAGTCTTTCTCGGGGAAACCATCGCGGTCCTGGCCCACCCGGCGAGCGGCAAGTTTTTCGGTCTTCATCTTGCCAAGTTCCGAACAGAGAACGGCAGCGAGTTGCTCATCAGTGCGGCAGCGATCGACAAGTCCTTCGCTGATGAAGAGTTCGCCGGGTCCACGATGGAAGAGCATGAGGTCTTTCACGCCCACCAGATGAAAGAGCGGTTCAACGCCGGGAAAGGGATTGGCCGCGAGCAGATCACGCCCGACCTCTTCAAGCCGCTGGCCGGTCTGGTACGACTTCAGGGAGACCGTCGGTGCCGCGGGCATCTTCACTTTCTCGCCGGGTGGCTCGAGAGGTGCGTCGAATCTCGGAAAGTGCTCACAACCACTCGCTGCCGTGAATGCGGCCACGAAAAGCAGGCGTTTTGGGCAGTTCATCCCCATGTTCCCCCATCGAGAACGCCGGGAATAGCCAGAAGAGGCATGGCTGTCGAGTGGAAATTCGCAGAAGGAGCATCAGGGGGGTGTATCCGAATTCTCTGGAGATATTGAATTCCTCCGCACGAACCTGGTACTGCAGTGCGCAATTCGGAATGCGGAGTGCGGATTAAGAGACCCAGCAAATCGCTGCAATTGTCCTGGAGCCACCCCCAGATAAATGGGTTGCACCCAGCATCAGTGGCCGCGGCGGATGTCCGATGGTTGGAAGCGGACTTCGATGCGGAACACCTTCTTGGTACGGCAGCTGATTTCCCACGTCTCGGGGTTGATGTGCGTGGGCACATCCATTCGCTGCACATCGACAGTGGCGTGGTAGCCACGCTCCGAGAACACATCCACCATGATCTTGAGTGCGAGTGGGTCCTCAAGCAACTCATCTTCACTGTTAATGCGTGCGTGGCCCGATATGGCATGTGTGCGCACGATGGGAATCATTTTCCCCACGATCAACCTCACAACTTTCTCGAACAGCGGCTTGCTCTCTTCCTCATAGCGCTCGAGCCGCTCGATCAATTCCTGACGGGCGTGGAGAGCCAGCTGATTCGCCACCGGAATCGTGTGGATGAGATCGTAGACTTCGTGACTCAGCTCCAGTGAACTTTGATAGCTGAACTCACGAATGATATTGGCCTGCACCTCCGGCAGGTCGCCCTCGGCGGAAATGTAGTGATAATGAAAGATATCCTTCAGGGATTGCAGTGCATCAAACGTGGTGTCCTTGAAGGTCTTATAGCGCTTGCGGCACAGATTGGGATCGAGATCCGTGGGCCGTTCTTCCATCAACTGGCCCGAGCCAGTCTCACGCACGATGCGGTTGTGCTCGCGGAGTTCGCGGCCACGCTTCAACTGACGCTGCACACTCACTTCCTCATTTACGTACAGCATGGCAATGCGAAAAAGCGGCTTATGAAAATGCGGGGCCAGGGGTGTGCCACGATACTGTTTATGCAACTCGATCATCATTTGGTGGAATTCCATCAAACATTCCACTTGCACCTTGGTGCGGGGAAAGCCATCCACAATCACACCATGAAGATATTCTGGCTTGAGTAGTTCCTCAAATAAGAGTGTGATGACTTCCCGATCACCCACCATGGTTCCCGAATTCTTGAGAGCGACCGCCTGGGGTGTCACCAGCAAGCTACTGATGATGATGGGTTTGGAGGTGATATCGCGTGTCTTGGCGATGAATTCCGTGTTGGTGCCCTTGCCTGCTCCGGGTGCCCCGCCGAGCCAGATGAACTCACGGGGGAAGCGGAGATTCTCCTGGCCGTGCCGCTCAACGAAGTCCGCCCAGACTGCTTTAAAAATGAGTTGTGCGTTTTTGATCTCAAGATCGATGCCGAACACCGAGGTCTTCACGGGCTCGTCCATGGGGAGATCTCACTCTCAGTAGTAATCCACGGCCGGGCCGGCGAGTCTGACAGGACGCTGCACAATCCTTGCATTGTTACCACATCACAGTAAGTGTGGCGAGTGCTGATCGTGGAGTGTGTCGCGGGATTGTGATGGCGAATGCCGATTAGTCTGGGCGGTCAAAAGGCTCCGTTCAACCCGTTCGATTCGAAGAGATCGACCTGGCGGAAAGGTGCGAACGAATCGCTGATCCGTTACGGTTTGCCACCACCGCCCGGCGTGCGAGGAGCTTCCCAGCGTTCACCCCACTTCTCATGGAGCGACTGGAGAAAGTCTTCCCACTGTTCCCGCTTGCGCGATTGCGGGAACGGGATCGGTGCCACGGGTTCCGGACTGGCGTACTCGATTTTGAACTTCTTCTCATTCGTGAGCCGGGCGATGCGTGCCATACGCCAGGCGTGTAGGTTCTGGGGATCGATCGTGATGCGGCCTTCTGGGCCCTCAAAGGATTGCCCACGGAACGCCTCTCGCACCGAGACAGGATCAGTCTTCTTGGCCTTCTCCACGGCCTGTTTCCAGAGATAGACCCCGCAGTACGAAGCCTCCGTGGCATCGCTGACACGAGGTCGGGCGGGGTATCGATCACGCAATCGCTTGAGAAAAGCCTCGTTCGCGGGCGAATTGATCGTTTGAAAGTACGGCGTCGACACATAATCGCCGACAATCTCGTTCAGAGGCAACGATCCCATTTCTTCTTCGCCGATGGAGAGCCAAAAAGTCGGGACCTCGATGGAGGTCAGCCCGGCATCCCAGAGCGAGTGGAAGAGTGCCGAGTTGCTCGTGCCGTCGACAGTGTTGAAGATCACATCTGCCTTCGCGGCCTTGATCTTGTCCACGATTGGGCCGAAACGCGTGCCCTGCAGTGGCACGTATTCTTCACCCACCACCTCGGCCTGAAGAGTCTGCAATTCATCGCGAAGAATCTGGTTCGCCACGCGTGAATAAACGTAATCGGAGCCGACCAGGAAGAATCGCTTCTTGTGCAGCACCGCATAGGCGTACTTGGCAGCGGGTTGCAGGTGCTGGTTTGGGGCACCGCCGACATGGATCACGAATGGTGCATCCTCAAGGCCTTCATAGACGGAGGAGTAAACCAGCAGGTGATTATGTTTGGCACAGACCTCGCCGACTTGCTTGCGCGAAGAGGAACTCCAGCAGCCAAAGATCACTTCCACTTTCTCTTCCACGATCAGCCGCTCGGCCTGGCGGGCAAATTCGAATTCATCGGAGTGACCATCCGCATAGACGAGTTCAATGGGTCGACCCAGTACCCCACCTGCTTCGTTGATGTCATCGGCGGCGAGGGCAAGCGCCTCGATCATGCCGCGTTCACTGTCCGTGAACGTACCGCTCTGCGAGTGCAGCACGCCGACACGAATGGGAACTCCAGTGGGGTCCTCATCGGGCACGTCTGTCTTCGGACGTTCCAACTGACTGGAGATGCCCACGATCGCTGCGAGTAGTATGACCGCGCCGCCGATCCAGAGCCCGAGATTGGAGGGTTTCGTTTTGGGTGCAATGGTCTGGACGGCGGGCCGAGTGACGGGTTGGCCACCGAGCGTGCCTTCGATGGTGCGAAGTCGCTCGGCGACTTCCTTCGCGGAAGCGGGACGGTCGTCCGGATTGCGGGCGAGCAGGCTGCGCAGCAACTCCCCGAGCGGTGGCGGGAACTGGGCTGCGACCGCGTCCAGATTGGGTGCATCCTGATTCACCACGGCATCGAGCATCGCGTTGGTGTCGGGCTTCTCGTACGGGAGCAAGCCCCAGAGCATGCGATAAAGCAGGCAGCCGAGCGCGTAGAGATCCGTGCGGGCATCGAGAGGCCCGCCGTAGATTTGCTCGGGTGCCATGTAGCCGGGTGTACCAGCGACCGTGCCCGGCTTCGTGAGTGTCCCGGTGCCGATCGCCGTGCGGGCCAGGCCGAAATCGAGCAACTTCACGTGGCTTGTGGTGGCATCGAGCCACACATTGCCAGGCTTGATGTCGCGGTGAACGAGCCCTTTGGCATGAGCGGCCGCCAGCCCTTCGGCGACTTCACGAGCAATGCGGACCGAGTCGCCGGGCGGGAGCCAACTGTGCCGCGCCAGAATGTCGTCAAGCGATTCGCCTTCGAGAAACTCCATCACCAGAAACGGTGTGTCCCCATCTTGTCCAACCTGATGAATGGTAACAATGTTCTCGTGGCGTAGCGCCGCGGCCGCACGGGCTTCACCATCAAACCGCTGACGAAAGGGCGTTTCGATCAATTCCGGGAGCAGGGTCTTGATGGCGACGCGGCGATTGAGTGCCGTGTCTTCCGCCTCGTACACAATGCCCATGCCACCTCGACCGAGTTCGCGCACGATGCGGAACCCGCCGAGATTCTGGGGCACCGGTGTACCCCCTGGTGGGGTATTCGCGGTTTGAGTCGCGTTGGCCATCGTAGCTCTGTTAAAGGAATCGCCCCGGCACCTGGGCGCAGTGCGAACTTTGACAACGATCAGTAATATAGGTCTTGTGTACTATTCAGTGCACATGGGAACAGAAAGGGGAAGACATGTCGAGATTGTTTCGTACTGGTGTTACCCGCCTGGTCGAGGGCGTTGGCAAGTTCCAGAAAGCCGTGTTCGGCACCCAGGAATCGCTGTTCAAGAAGCTCAGTGCCGGCCAGGCACCAGGCGTGCTGTTTATCACCTGCTCTGATTCACGAATCAATCCGAACTTGCTCACGCAAACGGATCCCGGTGATCTCTTCATTTTGCGAAACGCCGGCAACATCATACCCGCTCATGGCGGCCCGGCCAATGGCGAAGCGGCTACCATCGAGTACGCACTCGCTCAATTGAAGGTTCACGACATCGTTGTCTGCGGCCACTCGCAGTGCGGAGCCGTTGCGGGACTCTTGAACCCAGGCTCACTCACCAATCTGCCGGCCGTGAGCAGTTGGCTCGAACATTCGAGAGGAATCCGCGAACAGGTCGAAGCCGTGGCTGCGACGCTGGCGCCGGCGGCCCGCCTGAACATGGCCGTGGAGTGCAATGTGCTTCGGCAGGTGGAGCATCTCCGCACCCACCCCGCGGTGATGAAGGCTATCTCGGAGGGACAGGTGCGCATCCACGCCTGGGTCTATCATTTTGAGAACGGCACTGTCGTCGCGCACGACCCGGTCAACAATAAGTTCATCTCGCTCAACGATGCGTATCATGTGACCTGGAAAATCCCCCCTGTGAAATCCTCCTCGAGCCACATCGAACAAATTTGATGGAGAATGGCGGAATGCGAAATGGCGACAAATCGACGCATTCTGCCATCCTCAATTCCGCTTTCCCCCAATCCGCAAGTTATTTCTCTCCCGGATCAGCGGTCGATACGTTAGAGCCAAGCAAATGCTTGGAGATGTGGGAGGGCCAGCGATGCGACTGCTCGAACAGTTCCTCTTCTGGGTTCACGGCCTTTCCGCGGCAGCCTGGTTCGGAGCCATCTTCTATCGCACTGCGGTCATCGACCCCAAATCGTTCTGGTACTTTGCGAATTGCGCGGACTATGAACGCTTCTCGACGTATCTCGCTCACGGTATGCGATACGTGGTCATCGCCGGCATGCTCACGTGCGGGTTATCGGGCTTCGCGCTGGCGGGGTTGAGGTGGAACGCGGAGAGCCCGCTTTGGGTCGGATTGATGATCGCCAAGGTGGTCGTTTGGCTCGCAGCCGGTGGGCTGTTCACATACGTTTCCTGGGTTCACTGGCCGTGGCGTAGCCTGGCCTCGCCCGAGCAGTTCGCCGCATCCCGCCGGGAGGGTCAGTTCCTCGCCACCGCGATGGTCATTCTCTCCGGCACCGGCTTCGCACTCGGCCAGGCCTGCCGGCTGGTGTATGTGACAATCGCTTGAGCACTGTGAATCTAATGGTGCTGGCCGCCCATCGCCCACTGCTCTTATCGCAGCTAATCGCATCAATCGAACTCATGTGCACCCAACACTCAATAATTTGCATACCGCCAAAGCATCCACAATCGCAAATCGCTACCCACACATAAATGCAACTTCACCGTGCCGTTTCGCATTTTCTCGAAACTGATAAAGCCACGTCTCATCTCACTCGGCTTCCACGCGGGCCGGGACGCGCAATTCGCCCGCTGAGGCGAGGCCCGGTCGGAGCACTCGCACCACGCGGCCGGAGATCATCCGCGTGCCCGGCGGCACAAAGACCCAACCTGCCGGGTGATCGCGATAGTTTGTCGGCAGGATCATCTCGAGCTTGAAGCTCTCCCGAAGCATCGCGTTCAAGCCGTCGGCAAACTTGCTGGCAGCCTCGCTATCAGTGGCCGACCACGCAGGCTGAACCTGGTCCCAGAACCGCGTGAAGAGATCAATGGCTGCCAGTTCGAGGAAGCCACCCGCACCGGCCGGCCTCAGTGCCCGGAAGGCGCCACGCAGATCCTCACCGGCTTCTCCTTCAAGGGGCTCCACGAGCGCTTCCAGTTCCGTGAGCCCGAGCGGCGGTTCACCGGCCGAGACCACAATTTCGCCCGTGTGATCCACACCGCCGGGCCCAAGCAGGCCGAATGCCTTCACCTTGGCGATCCGTCCGGGCGGCACATCCCGGCGAAACACAACTTTGGCGTTCAAGCCATGCACCGGCTCCGAGGCGGAGCCACCGCCAGCAAACGTCCATTCTTCGGGAAGCACGATGAACCCCAATCCGCTGGCCCATTCGCGCACCCGCTTCAGGAATTCATCCCATGCTGGCGCGACCTTGCCAACCTTCTCCGAGAGTTCACCCAGTTGAGCAACAACACGTACAAGCAAGTCATCGGGAATCGGTTGACCTTTGCGAGCGGCCGCTTCGAGTGCGGGCTCGAGCAGATCGCGGAAGGCATCCAGATCAAGCCCGGCCCCGGTCAGTGCATCCCAGGCCGCGGCCACCGCAAACGCACTGCCACTGGCCGACCCCAGACTCACACTCACCGCGGCCCGTGCCGGCGGTAGTGCGAAGCGATCCACACGGATCACCGTTCCGGCAGCAGCTTCATCCACGACGTAGCGCACATCCGCTCGACCCGGGCGAAACCACTGACGGTCCACTTCCAGCGTACCCGGGTCGATCGGCGGTTCGAAGCCGGGTGCTATCACATGAACTGCATGGCACACCAATCGCGCGAGCAAACGCGGCCAGGGTGAATCGACCACCGAAGCGTATGGCACGAGCACATTGAGCAGGCTCAACCACGCCGATGTCCCCGATCCAGGATTGAACGCCTCAAGTGATGATTGCACTTCCCCGGGAAGCAGATGCTCACGCGCCATCTCCGCCAATGCTTCCGCTCGAACCTTTTCGAACAAGGGCGGGGCGTGAATGCACCGTGGGCGATCGAGGGTCGATTCGAGAAGATTCGCGAGCCAGGGCAGGAACGCGGGCGCTTCCAGTGGTGGCTCCATTGGCCAGTCAGCCAACTCCCCCACCGCACGCGCCAGTCGTGCCGGGATCCAGTCCGCTGGCAAATTTGCTATGGCCGACTCAACGACTTGACCCAACCCTGCGGCCCGATTGAGAAACTCCGCATGCCCCGGTGCCATCGCCTCAAACAGATCTGCTGAGGTTCGCAGAAGCTCACGCAGTTCCTCGGGTGTGGCCGTGGACCGGGGCCGCGTGAACGGATTCCAGCGCCGCACCTGGACCGCGGGCTCGAGCGGTTCCACGCTGGCTTCGCGGCAGCGGCTAATGAGGTGCGATATGACTTCCGCTGGAGGCAGGAACAGTCTGCGTTCGAGATGCTGCGGCCGCCAGAGGGGCCAACCCGCGAGAAAGCGGGCCCAGGCCCAGGAGGAACAACCCGGGATTTCATCCGGGTCGTCGGGATTCTCGGCCTGGCCGATCAACTTGAAGAAGGCCCGGGCGGAATCATTCGCACCCGGGTAGCACGCGGGGGCCGCCGCAAAGATGTGAGCCGCGTAACGCCGGGCCGCAGCGCCAAGCGAAGCCACTTCCGCCAGCGGTTCGTGCCGTTCACCCACGGCAGCCTCCGTTTAGAGGTCACCGCGAAGCACTGAAACCTGCTGATCCGTCTCGGTCAGGTCAGCGTGGCGGCCGATCTCGCCGGAGGTCGCGTCGGTCACGTGGAACTCACCGAGGCTCGCATCGTAGCGCACCTCCAGTTCACCCTGAATGCCTTGCGAAAACTGGTACGAGGCAAAGGGCGAGAATCCATCATCACCCGGGAAGCGTCGCTCGAGGATGAAGGTGTTTCCCAGGCTCGCGGGGCTGCCAGCCGGCAGCACGAGCCGCACGTTTCGCACCTGTTCGGTCAGTTCCCGGTACGGTGTATACTCGGCGAAAAGCGGGTCTGTCGCGTTTGTGATCATGTTGTGATAGCCCACATCGAACGGCAGCAACTCGCTGAGATGGCGATTAAACTTGATGCCCACCGCTCGCGGCACTCGCTCCACCATGCGGGCCATCGCGGCACCTTTCGCCACAGCATCCTTGAGGTTCTCGGGATCGAAGGTGAGGCGATCATCGATGTAAGCGACATGCAGTTGTTCACGTGCCAGGCGCGAGACGAGTGGATAGCGAGCCCCGTTCCCGGAGAGCACGACCCAGTCAATCTCACTCTCACGTCCATCCGCGGCTTGATCGACGAGGTGCTTGCGAATCAGTCGGTTGCACTTCGTCATGGCACTTTCGACGCGCTTGCGAATCAGGGCATCGACTTCCCACGGTGCCACGGTGAGATCTGCAAGGAGCCCCAGGAGTTGGTTCTGTGCGGCGAGTGGCAACGGCCGCAGCACCGCTGCCATCAGCGGTGAGGTGTCGCGGCCCGTGGCTTCGGGGCCGAGGTCGCGCAGTTTAATGGCTTTGCCGTCGCCGAGCTTGCGTTTCAGCTTCTCGCCGAGTTGCCAGAGTGCGTGTGCCGCCGTCCTGCGAGGTGCGAGACTCGCATCGGCTTTTGTGGGGTCGAAGCGAGTGGGCACGAGTTCATCGTTGGGATCGAGTCGAGCGATCTTCGCGATGAACTCCTCGACGGCGTTGCGAGCAGCGTCCACGTTGGCAGGGCCGTTCAGCGGCAAGGGCTGCAACCCAGGCGGCACGGAACCGGGCGTGCGGATCCGCGCCAGGCACAGGCCGATTTTCGCTTTCACGAGCCGGCACACTTCCCGCGTGATGTGATCGCCGCCAAAGGCGCGGACGCCCGTGCGGGCGAGCACGTCCACCTCGAGCAACCTCGGTTGGTGCTGCGGTGAACGAGCATGGACGAGTGCAATATCCGTGGTTCCGCCACCGCAATCGATCAGCAGGAGCCGCAAGCCGTCCGGATAGAGATAGCGGAAGCGGACGAGGCCACCGGGTTGTTCGAAGACGCGGCGATAGACATGGAAGAAGGAGGCGGCGGTCGCTTCATCGAGCGTCAGGCCGAAGAGCGGGCAATCGGTGGGCCCGACGGTGGGATCTGTGGAGTGCAGCCATTGCCGCACGGCCATGGCTTGCTCTTCGAGCTGTGGGTCTTCATTCGGTTCATCGAGCAGATCGAATTCTTGCGACTGCCCCATGACACGGAGCCAGCCACGTGCCGCTGCACGCACGAGTTGCCGCAGTTCACGAGGGCTGTAGGTGGTGGGATACGTGAGCGCGAGATCGGGCGGCCAGGCATTCGCAACACTGCGAAACTGCCGAATGCTGTGTGTGAAAAGCAACTCGCCCGGCAACCGATTCAGCACCTCAACTGTTTCGGTCTGAGGCGGTTGACCCGGATGAGCATGTGGCAAGGTGAGCGTGAAGTACGATTCGAGCGGCGGTGCAGATGCTGGATCTTTAACCGTGAGAAGTTGCTTGGCACCATAGACCACGCCGGGCGGCAATTCACCATCCGCGGTGCCCGCCGTCACCCACTCTCCACAGGCGTAGGTCACGGCATTGGGCTGATCATCGGCAGGCACACCCGGAAACCGACGCGTTCCTTCGGGCAGTTCTCCGAAGCTATTAATCTGATCGAGCCGCAACACGGAGAGCATTGGCTCGGGGATTCCCTGCAAGTCCAGCGCTTCCAGGGCAATCGGCTTCACGGAATCGGTGCGATACACCGGGTCCGCTTCCGAGAGTGACACGGCCGTGGTGGTCGTGTTTCCCAGATCGATGGCAAGAACGCCTGCGAAACGCGGTACCGGTTCGCACGGCTTCATGACCAGGTCGATGCGTCCCAACTGGGTGGCAGGATTTCCGAACTGCTTCGTGTCGAAAAGCATCACCTGAACGGGCTGAATCAGTTCTTCCTTCTCGGGATTGCGACGCTCGCTCACGACCTTTCGAAACGCTTCCGCATCTGTATCGATTTCGATCTTGAAGAAGACGCGATTGTGCCGGGGCAAACTCGCGACGAGAAACGAGTTGGATTCGAGGAACTTCGGTGGTGCGATGCTGTCGCGGCGAGCGGCATGCGTGGCACAGACCGCATCGAGCCCTGCAACGTGATCGACAAAGGCAATGCTTGGCCCGGCACTGGCTGGATCCGGGGCAGCCGTCGCCGTGATTTTCAGCCAGTTCACGGAACGTGGCCAGTAGATCAATGCGCCGAACTGCACCAGGCGATCCCAGGGGCGAACAGGTCGAAGCTGACCCGCTGCGGACAGCGAATGCGTGGCCACGCCCGCTCGCAGATAGACCTTGTCCAGCGTGAACGTCAAATGCACGGCCATCAGGGCTCCTGCGCGAATCAAATCGAAGTAATCAGATGAACTCCGCAAGGAGCCCACCGTTCAAGGCGGGCGCTGCACCACTTCACGATGCGGCAGTAGCTTCGCGCTCACCGGTCAGCAACGAGAGTTCGCTTTCGATCTGGCCGAGGCGGTGACGGAGCCGTGAGCGGATGAGGTGAACGGTTTGACGCACGGCCACGTCGATTTTGTCGCGCATCAGTTCCGCGTAGACCGCACCATCGATGCCGTCGCCCGTGGGGTGGGCGAGCCAACCACCGAGATCGTCGCTAGCGAACTTCGGTTGGTCCACGCTCCAGGACTCGTCGGCCCGATCCTCGAGTGAGAAGCGTTCCCACACGGTCTTGCACGGTTGCTGGTGCGGGCCGACCAAAACGTCTGGCAAACCCTCTAACCGCTGACCAATCACGGAATAGACCTTTTCGATCACTTCACCAGACAGTTCGTGGCCGAGTGTCTCGGAGAGCACACGGGCGTGTGTGCGAAACTGTCGCGCGAGTTCCGCAGTCGAAAGTTGCGAGAGCAACTCGGCCGTGCTGCCCGTGTCGAAGAGTGTGGAAAGCGACTTGCGAAGCCGCTCGCCTTCCTGGATGAGGATGGGGAATTCTTGCGGACGTGTGCCGAGTGCGACTTTGAGCTGCAGCACCACGTTGTAGCAGGTCATGGCGGCCTGGAGTTCCGAGGTTCCCATGCCAAGACGCTTGCGTTCCGCTGCGACACGCGCCTTCAAGGTCACTCCGAATTCGTCCAGCAACCGATCGGCATCCTGGCGGATCTGGGCGGCCAGTGTCTCGGCCACATCACGGAACATGAGCCGGCGAATGTGACTGATGCCGCCGTCCTTCAAGAGTTCTTGCCACGCCGCACGCAACCCCGCCGGGCACGATGCGGGAATGGGGCTCTCGGCCGTTTGATTCATCGTCTGTGCGGCAAGCCCCGCATCCGCGCTGCCACCCGCCTTCACGGCAGCATCCCACAACTTCTTTGAGCTGAAGCAGACTTGCGACTCGGGTATGCCCGTCTTTTCGAGCAGGCGGGCGATGGTGACGAAGATGTTATCCTGGCCGCCGTGACGGAAGTGGTCCGTGGTGAGCGTGTCCATCTTGTTGAAGATGATCCAGGCTCGGCCCGCGAGCTTGCCACGGAACTCGTGGTGAATGCGGGCGAGGATCTTGAGCATGGCTTCGGTGAGCAAGTTGCCGCCGACGTTCACGAACAGAAAGGTGCCATGCAACTCGGGGAGGTATTCCCAGGTCACGATATCGTCGATTGAGCGCTTGCTATCAAGCCCCGGAAGATCGCAAAGCTCCAGATCGGGCGGGATCAGTGGGTTGTTCACGCGGAAGCGGGCCTCGCGCACCAGCAACACTTCCGAACTCGGGCTCCCCTTGGTGTGCGTGGTGTAGTCGTATCGCTTCTCATAAGGGAGATTCGACACCAGCTTTGCGGGTGTGCGAACCTCATTGCGGTGTTTGGTGAACGTCGCAATAAATTCACGCAAATGCGCGACATCCTCGCGGAGCCGTGGCGGTTCTGGCCCCTCGGCCGTGCGATGTTCGTCCGGTCGATCCAGTCGGGCCAGTAGTTTCGTGTCGTCTTCGGGCGTGGCGAAGCCGATCTGTTCGCAAAGGGATTGCCGGCGAGCCAGGAACCGTTCTGTGGTGAGGAACTCGATGTCGAGCCCGCGGCTTTCGCCGTGACTGATGCGGCTCGGTTGGCTGGAGCAGGCGTCCCCCGAGCCGGGCTTGCACACCTCCTCGCCGAGCACGTTATTGATGGTGGTCGATTTACCGGCCTGGGTGATGCCGATGCAACCGACGGTGTAGCGTGGCTGGGACAGCAGTTCGCGAACTTTGAACAGCGGCTTCAGCGTATCTTGCATGCGGCCCGCGAGCAAAAGCGGTGCGATCTGGCGATCGCCTTCGAGCGTGCGGACCTCTTCGAGTGCCGCGGCATATCGAGCCAGGAGCCGGTCTGCTTCGCCACCGCCATATTTGGCCAGCAGCGGGCAATCGGCACTCCCAAGCGTCTTCAACTCGGCTAACGGCGACAGCATGATAAAGCTCGATCACGGGCAGTGGGAGAACAAATCGCCGGCGGTTGATGCTGCTCTACGGTTTCTTGGGCCGCGGCACCTTGAGTGAAGCCTTTTGCCAACCGGCCACCTCGCGCTCGATCACATAGGTGCGGTCGTCCTTCGCATGCTTTACCCAGATGGCTTCAGGCTTGCCATTATCGAACTCCCAGACCACCAGCATCCAGAGTTGCGGATAAAGGTCCACAATGTTTGCGATGTCATCCGTCCGGATTGCCCGCACAAAACGCCGCGGTTTCACGCCGGGTGGTGTGGGCTCAGCCGAGAGTTCAATCCAGCGCGGCTTGTCCTTCGAAGTGAAGACGAGTGGATCTGTGGCTCCCACAGCGTTCTTGCGAATCTCGGCGGGGAGTTGCTCACTGTCGAACTTCTTGAAATCCTCGCGTGCGGCGAGTACCCCTTTTTCGTCGTGGGGAAAATAGACCCATACGCGCCGTGGTGAGCGGTTCGCAATGCTTTCCACCGAGATAGTAACCGTGCCATCGGCACCAATGACGTTCGAGCCCGGATCGCCGGCCGAGGCATTCAAGCTGGCGAACGCGAAGACAAGATCGCTCCCTAATTCGACACTGTCGAACGGATTGGCCACCTTGGTATTGTCCTGCATCACCTCGAACATGAGCCGGCGATTGCCCCGGAAGTTTCGCATCGTCACTGCGAAGTACTTGTCGCCCTTGGGCCATTCACCCTTGACCACCGGAATGTTATCCTTGCCGAGCTCCGCCACTTCCCCTTCGTACGACACCGGCAAATCATCGACATCGGGGATGAAAGCATAGCGACCGGGAACAACCAGCATCAACCGGCTCTTTCCATCGGGTGCCGTCGGCGTGTACTCCTTCGCACCGCCAGTCTGGTAGGTGACACGGAGTTTCTTGAGCACTTGCGTGGCGGGCACCTTGATCTCATACATGAGTTCACGCGACGGTAGCACGCGAATTGAGAGCCCATCATCCGCAGCGACCACAGGCGGCCCGGCTCGATCCACAAGCGTCTGGAACTCCTCAAAAAAAGCCGACGACACTGGCTTGATGCTCGGCTCGCCGCTGATGGTGGCACCTGAGAGATCCAGTCCCTGCTTGAGCGTTTTGCGAATGTCTTTCTCGGTGATGTCCGGCCCGACGCGCAGCACCAGGTACAGCGTCGTCTCGCCGGTCTCCACCACGGGGCGTGGCGGCTGGGCCAGCGACGTGCAGGCCAGGATCAGCACCGTTAACGCGGCGGCCCAAACTGGCGGGCGAAGGTGGCGACGAAGTCCAGGCACTGTTGCTCCTTTTCCCGCTGGGCGGGGTCGGCGGCCGGGCGGGCCGCAATGAGGGCTTTCAATTCCGCTTCCAGTTCGTCCAGGCGTGCAGCAGCATCGAGCCGGTTCGCAGGGTCATCACCGAGCCGGATCGCTTCCTGCACAGCGGCAATCCAGTCCGCGACGAGTTTCTCACGCTTCGCTTCCACCTCGGCAAGCCGCTCCTTGGGCACCGTAGCGTAAAGCTTCTCCAGCCCCGCGAAGAGACCGGTGAAGTCGTTCGCGGGAAGGGCATCGTATTCTTTCAACTCGTTCTCGAACACGGCCGGGTCACGCGGCTTCTCCGGTTCGGGATCGGGTGTGGGATCCACTATCGGCGTCGGGACCCCGTCCGGTGGCTTGCCCGTGCCGGCGACAGTCTCTTCTGGTTTCGCCCTGTCGCGAATGGCAAAGTACCAGACTCCGCCCGCGATGGCAAAGAGGCCGATCAAGCCTGCGAGCGCGAGCGGGACAAGTTTCGAACTGGCTGTGCTGGCCTTCAAGACTTTGGGTGGGGCGAAGTACTCGCTGAGCGGAGCCTGTCGCAAACGATCGCGGAACTCGTCCGCAGAATCGATGTGCCCATTCGCCGCTTCCGCCAGGAGCGACCAGGCCGCGGGTGCACCGCTGGTCGTGCGCACGTCCTTGCTCGATTGGCCGGAGAGAAGCCAGGCAAGCAACCGACCGAGCACACACAGATCCGCGACCGGCCCCACAGGTTCGTAGCTGCCATTCTTGGGAGAGGCGAATTGCTGTTCGATGGGCGGGCGATCCCAGAGCCAACGCGTACCCGGTTGGGGTTCGACCCAGTCTGGCCGACCCGGATTATCGTCCCAGGGGGGTGAGCCGAACGAACCTTTCCAGGTGAAGCCGAGATCCACGGGCACAACTTCGCGAGCGCCATCTCGACCGCGGATCAGCACGTTATCGGGTTGCAACAATCCCAGCGACCAGCCCGCTGCGTGAAGCTGGGACGCGGTGGCAGCAAGAGTGTCCGCTACTTCATCCAGTTCGCGTAGCAGTGGATGATTCGGCTTTGTGAGTTCACCCGTCCGTGCTGCACGATCGAGATCGGCGCGAAGTGATCGTAAGGTGCGTGCGGCAGCGGGGTCGCCGTCCCAGACCAGTTCAAAGCGCCCGGGTTCGGAGGGCACCGCTCTCCATTGGGCTGCGAGAGGTGGGGCGGTGAAGTTCACGCCACTGGAGACAAAGCGACTGACGCCATGACAGCCGGGGAAGCTGATCAGATCGCCGAACTGATGCATCACACCGCACGCACCCCACTGCGGTGCACGTGGTGGAGCACTGGCGGCGACCGGAGTTGGCCTGGGAGGCAGCTTCGCAGGTAATGACTTACCACGAGAAGGAACCTTCGCAGGTTGCGCGCTTCCGAGGTCGAGCGGAGCCGAGAGGTCTTCGTCTTCATCGCGTGGCATGGATCATGCTGCCCAGTGAGAATGCCGATCTGATCGAAGTCACCACACCTTAACACGAACGTGGTACGCATCCAAGGATGCGCTTGGATTATCCGAACCAGCCGCGACGGCCCCACTTGATGGGGTGGAATTCCCCTTTGGTGTTTCCACCAGCCGTGTTTTCCTTGCCGAACGCCGGAGCGGCTCCTTCCGCGATCCAGAACCCAACTCCCTTGTTGTCCGTTGAACAATTGGCATCGATCTCGGGGACGGCCCGGCCGGCGATGGCGATGCCGTGGCCGCCGTTTTTCTCGCAAATGTTGTCAATGCACTTCCCGCCCGCGCGATCCGCGTAGTTGATGCCCGAGACGCGATTCCGGGTGGAGCGGTTCGCCTTCAGCATGGGGGCCGCCCCATCTTCCACCTCGATGCCGGAGAGGCTGTTCTCCGTGCAGGTGTTAGTCTCCACGATGCCCGTCACGGTGTCGTGGATCGAGATGCCAGCCTGCAGGTTCTGGGAACAGGAGTTCTCGCGAATAACGACTGCACTGGCGTCCTTGGCGACGATGCCATCGAGGCCGTTGGTTTCACAGGTGTTTCGCAACAGATCCACGATGGCATCCAGGAAGGAACCGATGCCATTGCGGCTATTCTTGGTGCAGAGCGAATCGCTGACACTCGCGTGAACGCTGCCGGTGAGATGGGCACCGCTACGGCGGTTGTCGCTGAGTTCGCACAGCAGGACCTCGGCGGCCCGGCCGGCAGCGTGAACGCCATCCCAGCCGTTGGCCCGCAGCTTGCACTCGCGAAGCACCACAAGCGCCTGATCGCGGCACGAAACGCCGCTGCCCTGGTTCTGCTCGGCAACACAGTTTGCAAGCGTGGCGGAGGCATTCTCGGCGACACGCACACCATCACCGGGCGACTTGCCGGTCTTCTCCACACCGCCTTGCACGGCGCACTCGGTCATCGTGAGCACGCCTTTCTTCACGAGCACCGCATCTGCGGCTTCGTTTCCCGTGTGTGCGATCCAGAGCCCGGTGAGCTTGACTTCGCCATTCGCCACACCCACGCCGATCACAAAACCCTCGGCCGCACAACGAATCAGCGTGGCCGCTGGCCCCGCACCAATCACCGTGATCGGCTTGCGAATCTCAAGACGATGGGTGAGCGCATAGGCGAATGGTCCCAGGCGAATGGTGGCACCGGCCGGGGCACGTTCGACCGCTTCCTTCAGCGAGAAGAATGGGTGGCGCTGGTTGTTGCCGAGTTCAACCCAGGCCACCGGGAGCGTCTCGCGCCAGAGCCAGAAGAGCGGAGCCAGCACGCCACGCGGCATCAACTCCATCTGCAGCACCTGGTCCTTCGCGCTGGCTCCTTGCGACGAGAGAATGCAGAATCGCACCATGCGGAATTGCTCCCGCAACAGGTTCACGATGCGCCGATGCACGGTCGTTTTCATCCAGGCTTCGATCGCATCCGAAACCTTTTCCAGCCGTTTCCATGCATCCGCTTTGGGATCGAATGCCGCGGGATCGAGCGTGTCATTCAACAGGAAGCTACTGGCTTCGGCAGGCAAGTCCGGGCGATCGATAAGTAGATCGCCCTTCGTAAGCGCGACAATCACGCATTGCGATTTCGGATCGCCACCCATCTCGGCCATGGCTTCCGCGTAGATGGTCATCAGGTCCGTGAGTTGCTCGGGGTATTCGAGTTCCGAGAGGCTCACGAGCCAGAGCACGGCGGGGCTGTTGCAGACGTATTTGCCGCGATCGCGGAGGAGTTCGATGTCGCCGAAGGTCTCGCCGCTCGTGTCGTAAAAGAGCAACTGGCAGCCGCCGACGCGGGGGATGCCACGCAATCGGATCACCTGCGGGCGTGGGAAAACAGCGGCCGTGGCGTCGGGCAGCTGGCCATGCTCGCGGAGCAGTTGCAAGCGTTGCCGCGTTTGTCGCATGCCGGCCTGGTCCATCCACTGTGGGCTGAAGTCAGGCCAGGCGACGTGGCGTTCGAGTTGAGTGAGCAGCGCCTCGATGAAAACGGTCTTGCCGTGCCCCGTCGGGCCGAAAATGCAGACGGGCACAGCGGGGTGTCGATCGTAGTCGCCCGGGTAAAGGGCCGGCACACCGTCCTCATTGCACAGCGGGCAGCGCAGACCGGCTCCGCCATCGCTCGATGGCAAGAAGCGTTCAACAGGCCGCTGGCAAAACGGGCAGAGCATCGACAGCGCACCCTGGTGTTAGATTCGGAGCCGTTCGGTGTTATTGGGATCCGCAAGCCGAGTCAGGAGCCAGTTGAAACGCCGACTGCGGCTCGGCTGTTGTGGTCGCGCCGCAGCGGGGACCTGTCCAATGACCAGTCGCTCGGCACACGCACCTGCCAGTGCTTCGAACACGCCTTCCTGTTGCGGGAGCCGCTGTTTCACCACCCAGATCAACTTGAGCCCGACCGCGACCACATCCTCGGTGAGTGGTTGAAAAGTGGGCACACCGTAGGCCTTCTCCAGAAGTTGGTTGCCAACCCAGCGGAACGATTCATCATCAGTCGTTCGGAGATGCTCTCGCAGAGAGTCGACGGCTGCGGGCAACTTGCGGGGCTCAGCTTCCATCACCCGATTGTACAGCACGCTCATGGGCGGCGGGGCCGTCGAGAGATCAATAATCGCGGATAAAGCAGGAGGGGCCGAGCCAGATTGAAGGTTCGAGAGCAACGATTTCGCAATCGAATCCCTTACATCCGAGGCCACCTCGAACAGCACCTCATCCACTTCATTCTGCGCGATCAGGGCGAAGCCCAGGATGATTTCCGTCAAGGGGTCGTTGATCCAGACTGGCTGAAGTCGATCGCGCGAACGCATCGTCAGCATGCGTGCGAGCCAGTCAGCTTCATGGCTGTTCTGCAATTCGCGCAGCAGGTGCTCAGCTCCACGATGGAGCGCCACACGCAAACGCAGTTCCGCAGCGGCCTGAGAATCGAGCTTGTGTTGAAGTGCGAGAAACAGGCGAGCATCGCGCAGCGAGACGGCATCCGCTTTCCGGCCCGGATCGAGTCGCGCTGTCAGCGAATCGACAGCATTCGCAGGCAGCGTGGAGGCAAGCCAGGTGCGGAACCAGCGGCGCTGCTCCGTGTCTGGCTCGGTCGAGGCAAGGTCGAGTTCGATTGTCTGGAGGTCTGCTTCATCGCCACGCCAGCGAAGGAAGATGTGCTCGAGCTCGGTTCGTGCGGTACCGGCAGCCAGCCAGGCACCGAGTTCGTCAAGCGTCTTGGGACTCGGCGAAATCGTGGAAGCACTCAATGATTGGTACAGTCCGTTGGCAATGCATTCGCGGGGAATTGCTTCACGAAGCCGACCGAGCGAATGGATGGGTGACCCCTGGAAAAGTGCCTTTGTCGATTCCATCACGGCAGGCAACGAAGCAAATCCTGGTGGAACCTCGAGCGACACGCGGGCCTGAATCGCCGCTTCCAGCGCAGGTGAGAAAGCGGGGTTCGCCAGGAGAGTTGCCTGAGCGGCTGGGGTCAGCATGTCCGGATCAAGCGATTGGAACCGCTGTTCCCGCAACGCTCGCGCCAGTTGAAAGGTGGCTTCTCGCTCGACATCAGAGAGTTCGCTCCAGCCCGCTGAGCCGATCAAGGACACGGGCAAGGCGTTGCCGAATGAGGGCAAGGGCGGTGTGCACTCTCCACTTGCAAGATCGAGACGATGGTAGCGTCGAGAGGCCCACGTTCGGAGATTATCCGGCGAGAAGGCACCCACCAGCGCGTATCGCAATTGCCCGAGCGAAGCGCCCGTGGAGAGTGTGTCGAATGAGCATGTGGCCCTCAAACATGGCGGCAGTGCGCCGAAACTATTCCTCAAGAGTGCGAGCACGCGTTCCGGCGACTCGGCAACCACCAGCGGTTTCTCGTCGTTGCGTTCGACGTGCTCGATCCATTGAGTAAAGTGCAAGCCGGGCGATTCATGCGTCGGCGGAGTGACCGGAGCAACCGGCAGCACGGCCAGTGGCAATTGCCCCGTCTTCCACGCTTCATCCGCCTGTGCTTCTGCGGGCGAGGAGTGAAATGGAAAGCCGCCATCGATGATTCGAAAGGGATCGCAGCCGAGAGATTCGAACACGTCTCTCGAAAGCAGCACAGCGTGAGCGTGGAACTTGCCGCCACGGCCAAACTTGTCGCGCTCCTTCGAGGGGACCGTTCGGGCAACGACGAACAGATTCTCGTCAGGAAGTGAAAAATAGGCGTGGCGTTCAATGCTCTCCGCACGTGAGCCCGCACCGGGTGGCACACGAAAGTCGTCGAGCCGCCTGGCCGTCAGTCGGCGTTGCTCGGCACTGAGTTCCGGCGAGGCGAGCCAGACCTGGAACCCACGCTGCCGGGTTGGCGACTGATCGGCTTCCACATTGGTGTACAGCAACTGGAACGCTTCAACCGAGGTGGCCATCAGGACACACGCGGGGTCAGCGGGCGGACGAGCCGGAAGCCGAAGGCAGCGTGTCGCTCCTCCATTCGTGGCACAATAGCCTCATGCACTTGCGGATTATGCACGATCCGAAGCAACGACGTACGGGGGCGACCCTGCAGGCCGAACCCACCCGCAGAACGCTTCACCCATTCGAGCAAGCCATTCTCGAACAGGCCTGCACTTCGCCAGGTCGTGGAGGTGCGCGAGGTGCTCCAGGCCAAAATGGTGCGGGCCGCGGGGTGAAGGCGTGCGTTCGAAACGATCGCCTGAATCGGCTGGCACTTTCCAGCGAAGGTTCCGAGGGCGGTGTCGATGGCGCGCCATTCTTTATCACGGGGCAAGCGGAAGCCAGCACCGAGCCACTGAGCGAACTCCGCTGCTTCATCGGGTCGAATGGCCGTGACGAAAAGCGACTCGAACGCCTCGGCAACCGGACCACGCCAGCTACTTCGCGGCGAGGTTCGCGTCATCTCCTCGAACGCTTCAGGTGAAAGACGTGGTCGATCACCGAGGTAAAAGTCGAACTGGGCTCGCGTCACGGGCAAGAGCCCGACTTCGAGCGCCAGCTCCGGCAAGGCAACCAGGGGAAAGCCAGTGATATCGAGGTCGATCATCGCATGATGCGGCAGTGGATGAATGGCTTCGAAGTACTTTACCGGATCCGGGCGGATGGGTCATCCCGCTTGTTCGAAGCACCACAATCGCTCTGCGGACGCAATGTTGTCAACGTGCTGCGTTCGCGGATAGATAGACAGTAGGAGAATTCACACATGAACCGGGCGTGGGATGCTGTGGTAGTGGGGTCGGGCCCGAACGGCCTGGCCGCGGCGATTGCGCTCGCGCAGCGTGGGCAAGCCGTGCAGGTGATTGAAGGGGCCGACAGCATCGGCGGCGGTGTGCGGTCGGCGGAGTTGACACTTCCGGGATTCGTGCATGATATCTGCTCGTCCGTTTACCCGATGACATGCGCATCGCCATTCCTGCGAACGCTGCCGCTCGCTGAACATGGACTCGAGTGGGTTCACCCGCCCACACCAGTCGCGCATCCACTCGATGGCGGCCAGGCGGCAATCCTGGAAGGCTCGGTGGAGGAGACGGCCAAGCGATTGGGAGTCGATGGGCCGGCGTACCGCCAACTGATGGCTCCGCTGGTGGCGAACTGGGTGGGATTGTTTGAAGATATGCTCGCTCCTGTAGGGGTTCCAAAGCATCCGCTCCTGGCGGCACGGTTTGGCTGGAACGCGATCCGCTCGGGCCGTGGGCTGGCCGAGGCGCACTTTCGCACACCGGCGGCGCGGGCACTGATGGCCGGGTTGGTGGCACACGCGGTGTTGC
>JBGSZR010000268.1:0-55052 GCA_041750275.1 Gemmataceae bacterium | reverse complement strand
TCGGGTGTGAGTTCGCGCTCGATGCCCGCTTCGGCGTCGCAGCCGATGACCGAGGCAGCGTAGCCCGTGGCTTGCTGTGCCGCGATTCGCGCCCAGGCTGCCGCTTCCGCTGTCACGATCATGCGCGTGGCAGTCATCGGGAACGCCTCGGCGAAGGTGTCCACGATGGGAACGTTGTTCACAGTCAGCACGGTGGAGTCATCTCCTGGTCAATTGCGATTGTTTTCGTCTATTCCTTTTACCCCGGCACTGCAACAGGTACAATCACCGATCACTTGCAACCGCGCGGAGAACGCAGCATGGCGTCCAGTCGATTCCTGCTCATCCCGGGCCGCACCAGCAAGCAAGGGCAGCAGATTAATGTGGGTAAGGACGACCCGGCGTATCTGGCGATTGTGAACACGCTGACCATGCACGCGGACGACATGAAGGAACTCGGTGTGGTTGCGGGCGGGAGCGTTCGCGTTCGCAACGAGATCGGCGAGGCCGAGTTCCTCTGCCAGGCCGGGAACATTCCACGCGGCATGCTGTTCGTGCCGTATGGCCCGCCGACATGCAAGCTGATGGGTGGCAACACCGATGGCACGGGCATGCCCACTTCGAAGGGCTGGGATGTGGAAGTGGAAGCAGTTCCAGTTCCAGCGTGAGTGCAGCAAAGCTGTCAGGAGAATGTAATGGCCGACAAAATTGACCCTGGTGATTCGCAGGAACAGGCCGCCGCCATTCCGCCGGATGCAGGCGAAGTGCGTGCCTGGGAAGAAATCGAGGCCGGGCGCTTCATGCCGCGGCGCATCCGTGGCAGCTTCCGTGGTGGCAAGCTGGGGTGAGCCTTCGTGGCACCGTCCGGTCCGGACGGTTCGAAAGAATAACCTGCTCACATGATCACTCTCCCGGAGCCTGCGATGGAATTGACCGTCACCAAGAACGCGACCTGCACATTTTGCGGCTGCGTTTGCGACGATATCGAACTCCATTCCGATGGCGTCCGCATCAACGAGACCAAGGGTGCATGCAGCCTGGGCCGCTCCTGGTTCCAGAACCACACGGCCGAGAAGCTTTATCCCGATGCACTGATCGATGGCCGCGAATCCACGGTGGATGAAGCGGTGGAAGCCGCGGCCGAGTTCTTGCATGCAGCGGATATGCCGCTGGTTTATGGGCTGAGCAATGTCACGTGCGAGGCCACCCGCCAGGCGGTGTCGCTGGCCGAGATGGTGGGTGCCGTGATCGATAGCCACACATCCCTCTGACACGGTCCCACCGAGATCGCCGCCCAGTTGGGTGGCAAAGTGTCCTGCACGCTGGGCGAAGTGAAAAACCGGGCCGACCTCATCATTTACTGGGGCGGCAATCCGGCGGAGTGCCATCCCCGGCACTTCACGAAGTACACCATCATGCAGAAGGGGAAGTTCATCCCCAATGGCCGCAAGGGCCGCACGATGGTGCTCGTCGATATCCGCGAGACGCCCAGCGCCAAGGCCTCGGATTTCTTCTTGCAGGTTCGCCCCGGCAAGGACTTCGAGGTGCTCACACTGTTGCGGGCACTCGTGAAGGGGCAAGCAGTGAGCGCGGCAGCCGTCGCCGAGACGGGGCTCTCCCTGGCGATGCTCACCGACCTCGTGGACCGCATGAAACGCTGCAAGTTCGGCGTGCTCTTCTTTGGCATGGGTCTGTCGATGACCCGCGGCAAGCACATGAACTCCGCCGCCGCCCTCACGCTCGCGGCGGAGATGAATGCCTTCACGAAGTTCGTGGCGATGCCGATGCGCGGCCACGGCAACGTCACCGGTGCGGATGTGGTGCTCCGGTACACCACCGGTTATCCGTTCGGCATTAATTTGTGCCGCGGGTATCCCCGCTTCAATCCCGGGGAGAATTCGACCATTGATTTGCTCGTTCGCGGCGACACCGATGCCACGCTTGTGCTGGGCGCAGACCCCGGTGCCACGATGCCGCAACCGGCGATTGATCACCTGGCCCGCACGCCCACGATTGTGCTCGATCCCAAGGTGACGCACACCAGTCGGCTGGCCCGCGTTCACATCACCACGGCCGCGACCGGCATCACGGCACCCGGCACGGTGTATCGCATGGACGAGGTGCCGCTGCCTTTGCACCCACCGTTGCAGGGCCCTTACCCCAGCGATGAAACGGTGCTGCGGCGCATCATTGCCGCGGTGCAGAAGAAGCCAGCCTGGATACCGGGGGTGTATTCTCCCACGCGGGGCCAGATAGCCTGAATCATTGCACGGAGACGGCATGCTGCGGATCACGGGCGGCAAGGTCTACGACCCCACGAACAACGTGAATGGCGAGGTTCGCGACGTCTGCATTGCTCACGGCAAGATCGTGGCGACTGTGGACGCCTGCCGTACCATCGACGCCACAGGCATGGTCGTATTCCCCGGTGGTGTCGATGTTCACACACACGTGGCCGGGGCCGCCCTGAACTTTGCACGTGGGCTCATTCCCGAGCAGCACCGCAAGGCCGTGCCCTTCATCCATTCGCAACTTCGTCGTGCCGGGATGGGCGGCAGCACGCCCACCACCTTCGCCACCGGCTACCTCTATGCTGGCATGGGCTGGACCACGGTGAACGAGGCCGCGGTGCCCGTGCTCTCGGCGAAGCACACCCACGAGGAACTCCACGACACGCCCATCGTCGACAAGACCTGCTGCGTGCTGATGGCCAATAACGAGATCGTGCTGGATCTGCTCGAAGCGGGGGAATTCGAGCAGGCGAAACACGTCATGGCCTGGATGATCTGGGCAGCGAAAGCCTACGGTGTGAAGGCGGTGAACCCCGGCGGCGTCGCGTCCTGGAAGTGGGGCAAGGACGCCAAGCAACTCTCCGACCCCATCTCCGGCTATTCGAAGCTGACGCCGGGCAAGATCGTGGCGAACCTGGCCCGCATGGTCGATGAGTTGAACCTGCCACACCCGGTGCATCTCCACTGTAACAACCTCGGGGCACCAGGCAATTACACCACCACACTCGAAACCATGAAGGTGCTGGAGGGCAACCGGGCCCACATGGCCCACCTGCAATATCACGCGTATGGCGGCGATGATTGGGGCAATATCTGCTCAGCCTCCGTCGCGGTCGCGGACTATTTCAACGCTCACCCCAATCTCACGACGGACGCCGGAGCGGTGCTGTTCGGCAACACCGTCACCATCACGGCGGATGGGCCCTGGCAGCACCTGCTCTACCAACTCACAGGCAAGAAGTGGGCGAACCTCGATGTGGAGAACGAGACCGGATGCGGTGTGGTTCCCTATGCCTATAAACCCGGCAGCCCCGCCAATGCGGTGCAATGGGCCGTGGGACTCGAATTGTTACTGCTCATCAACGATCCCTGGCGTGTCTTCCTGACCACGGACCACCCCAATGGTGCCGCGTTCTGGCGCTATCCTGAAATCATTCGCCTGTTGATGGATCTCGATTTTCGCCGTGAACAGTTGCGAACCATTCCCGAGAAGATACACAAACGGCTCATTCTGCCTGAGTTGAAGCGAATACTCACTCTTCGAAATCGCGATTATCACCGCCGCCGGCCCCGCTCGCGCACTCGGCATGCCGCAGAAGGGCCACCTCGGCATCGGAGCGGACGCCGATGTTGCAATCTTCGATGCAAACAAGGACATCGCCCACATGTTTGCATATCCACGCTACGTCATTAAATCCGGTGAGGTGATTATCGAAGAAGGGGAACTTCGCCACATCGTGCAGGGCCGTTCCTACGTGGTGCAGCCTTCCTACGATGAATCCATCGAAGCGTACCTGCGGCCCGTGTTTCAGCAACACTACACCATGTCGTTCGATAATTATCCTGTGGAACTCGACCGTGTTCATGGTTCCGAAGTGGTGAAGCCACAGCCTCAGACGTGATGCGAATAATTGTGATGAGAAACTGTACTCGCCATTGGGTTCGCCATGCTCGCACTCACGCTCAAAGAACAACCCACGGTGCCGCTGGAAGCGGAGGTGCTCGCGCCGGAAGTGCTGGCCGGGCTCGATCACGCGGCCCTGGGTGCACTTCCCGTCTTCCATGGCAAGCGGCAACGCCGGCTCGATGACTTCTTCTCCATCGAAGGTCCAAGCGGCGACGACATCACCATCCGCGGCGATCTGGGTCGGGTGAAGTGGATTGGCCGAGCGATGACCCGTGGGAGCATCACGATTCATGGGAACGTGGGCATGCATCTCGGTGCGTACATGACCGGTGGCCGCATCGCAGTGCATGGCCACGCGGGTGACTGGGTCGGCGGCGAGATGAGCGGCGGTTCCATCCACATCCACGGAAACGCAGGCGGCCAACTCGGCTCCGCGTACCGGGGCAGCATCAGCGGCATGAACGGCGGTACCGTGCTGGTTGAAGGTTCGGCCGGCATCGAAATGGGAATGCGCATGAAACGCGGGCTCATCGCTGTCAAAGGCCCTGTCCGCGATTTTGCCGGCCTGCAAATGAAGGGCGGCACCATCGTACTCATGAGCGGGGCCGAGATCCGAACCGGTGCCTGGATGACCCGCGGCACCATCATTGCCCTCACTCCCGTCCGCCTGTTGCCAACCTTCAATTACGCCTGCGACTACAACCCCAGCTTCCTGCGAATCTACTCACGCCATCTGGATGCACAAGGATTCGCACTGCCGCTCACCGGAACGTATCGTCGCTTTCTGGGCGATTGTGCTGTCCCGGGCAAAGGCGAAATCTTACAGTGGCAACCAGGATCGGGCTGAGCCTACTGGCGGCCACATCACCACGAACGTCGTCTCGATCACCCGCTGACCCTCACCTTCGCTGGAGCACCACCATGCCGACTCGTCGAGAGTTTCTTGCTTCCTCCTTTTCTGCTGCCGCGGCATTCACGCTTCCCGGTGTGAGTGCGGCACAACCTGCGAAATCGCTCAAGGTGTTCATCCTGGCTGGCCAGTCGAATATGCAGGGTGCGGGCTTCGTGGATGCGGACCCCAAGCGCAACGGTGGTAAGGGGAGCCTCGAATTCATCGTCAACGATGCCGCCACCGTGAGCAAGTACAAGCACCTCCGCGGCAAGGATGGCAAGTGGGCTGTCCGCGATGATGTTTGGATCCATTACCTCGATCGCAAGGGGCCGCTGACAGTGGGTTACGGTGCCAGTGCGGATCGCATTGGGCCAGAGCTTGGCTTTGGCCAGGTGGTTGGAGATGCATACGAGGAACCCGTCCTGCTCATCAAGCTCGCCTGGGGCGGCAAGAGCCTCGGCAAGGACTTTCGACCACCCAGTTCGGGTGGCGAAGTTGGCCCATACTACAAGGAAGTCGTCGACCGCTCGAAGGCGGTACTCGGCGATGTGAAGGGGCAATTCCCGGAGTTGGCGGGCCGCACACCCGAACTCGTCGGCTTTGGCTGGCACCAGGGCTGGAACGACCGCGTGAACCAGGCCTTCAACGACGAGTACGAAAAGAACATGGCCAACTTCATCCGCGATATTCGCAAGGATCTGGGTGTGAAGAACCTGCCCCTCGTGCTCGCCGAGACCGGCATGAGCGGCAAGGACGAGACGCACCCGCGAGCGCTTTCCCTCATGAAGGCCCAGGCCGCCGTCGCGGAACAGAAGGAGTTCCAGGGCAACGTGGCTTTCGTTGGCACGCGCGCGTTCTGGCGAGACAAGGATGTTTCACCCTCGGGCCAGGCGTACCACTGGAACACCAACGCAGAGACTTATTACCTCATCGGCGAGGGCATGGGCCACGCCATGGTCAAGCTGTGTGCGAAGGCCGCGAAGGGTTAATCCTGTGCCGAACTCTGCGCTACCTTTCTCCCGGGAGACTCTCGATGAATCGGTTTCGACTGGTATTTTCGCTACTGGCATGGCTGGCGTGCACAACGGTCCTCCACGCCGTGGATCGGCCCAATGTTGTGGTCTTTCTCATTGACGACCTCGGCTGGGCCGATCCGGGTTGCTATGGCAACACCTTCATCGAGACACCTCACATCGATCAGCTCGCAAAGGACGGCGTGCGCTTCACCAATGGCTACGCGGCATGCACCGTCTGCTCACCCACGCGGGCAAGCCTGCTCACGGGCCAGTACCCCGCACGCCTGCACATCACCGACTGGATCGCCGGCCACAAGCGGCCCTTCGCCAGGCTGAAGGTGCCCGACTGGACGATGCACCTGCCGCTCGAAACGCACACCATCGCCGAGGCCTTCAAGGATGCCGGTTACACGTCCGCAAGCGTTGGCAAGTGGCATCTCGGCGGCCCGGAGTTCTACCCCGAGAAGCACGGCTTCACTCTGAACATCGGTGGCACCGACAAGGGCAGCCCGCCCGGCTACTTCTCGCCCGAGAAGATTGCCACGCTCCCCAACGGCAAGGCCGGGGAGTTCCTCCCGGACCGACTCACGATCGAGGCCGTCAACTTCATCACGGCGAACAAGGATAAGCCTTTCTTTCTCTATTTTCCGCACTATGCCGTGCACACGCCGATTGCGGGCAAGCCGGAGGTGGTGGCGAAGTACACCAAGAAGGCCGAGGCGATGGGAGTGAAAAAGAACCCGACCTATGCGGCACTCTTCGAGGGCGTGGACGACAGCGTCGGGGCGGTTCGCAAGGCCCTCGCGGACCTGAAACTCGATGACCGCACCATCGTGATCTTCACCTCGGACAACGGCGGCCTCATCCCGATCACCTCGAATCCGCCCTTCCGTGCGGGCAAAGGCTCCGCCTACGAAGGCGGCGTGCGCGTGCCGTGGATCGTCTACTGGCCCGGCGTCACCAGGGCAGGCAGCACCTCGGACGCACCCATTATCACCTGCGATCTGTACCCCACGCTGGCGGAGATATGCGGCTTGAAAGTCCCGGCTGGAACACCCGTCGATGGGATCAGCATGGCCTCGGTGCTCAAGGGCGGAGCCGCACCGGAACGCGATGCCCTGTACTGGCACTACCCACACTACCACCCGGGCGGAGCAACGCCGTACTCTGCCGCACGGTTCGGCGACTGGCGACTCGTCGAGTTCTTCGAAACCGGCAAGATCGAACTCTACAACCTCAAGGACGACATCGGCGAGAAGAACGACCTCGCCACGAAGGACCCGGAGTTCACCGCCAAACTGCACGCGAAACTCAAGGCCTGGCGGCAAAGCGTGGGTGCCCAACTCCCGACACCGAACCCGGCTTACGACGAAGAAAAGAACAAGCCTGCACCAAAGAAGAAGAAGAACTGACGGACAAGATCGGCTCTGTCGTTGGGCCGTTTCTTGTACGCCGTCTGGAAATCTTTCTGGATTGCGAACCCCGGCAGGCAACCGTGCCGGCTCGCCGGGTTGGATGATTCGCGTGAAGGACCAGCCACACCGAGAACCGGCACAGTGAAGTGCCGGTCTCACTCCCGCTTAGAAACGATTTCGAAGGACGGGTGCCTGCAATTCTTGGGCGAACCTGCCCGTCACTTCTTCGGCACCGAGGGTTTCTCGTCCAGGTGCAACGGCATCTTGTAGCCCACTTCGAGGAAACCGAGCAGATCGATGATCTCCTCGCGTGTCAAAACGTTGGCCAGGCCAGTCGGCATGGGCGAGACCTTTGACGGCACCTTGCGTACCACGTCCTTCACGGGCACACGCGTCACCGAGTTCGGCGTGAGCAGGTTCGTGAGCACGTGGTATTCGCCGTTCTCTTCCTTCAGCACGACGCCGGTGATGACGCGGTCGTCGTTCATCACAATGCGCTGGTTCAGGTGCTTCTCATTGATCTCGCTGGACGGTTCGAGAATTTGCTGAAGGAGTTTCTCGCCCTTATAGCGTTCGGCGACGCTGCAGAGATCCGGGCCGATGTTCACACCGTGGCCGAACACCTGGTGGCATTGCACGCACTGGGCCTTCATGAACGCATTGAGTCCACGCTGGGCGGTCTCCTTGTCGTGCAACACCTTGAGGTTGGGGAAATCCTTCATGGTCCATTCGGCGACCACGCTGGGCTTGCGAGCGGCCAGCATCGCGGGCACATCGGCAAGATCCTTCGCCACGACCATCTCGCCCTTCATCACCACCCAGTGCCCGGGGAAGGTGCACACGAATGGATAGATGCCCGGCTCCGTCGGCGCGATGAAACGCAGCACCGCGACCTGTGTGTTGCGAGTGGGGCCGATCATCGGCGAGGCGTGCAGGATCAGCGGCTTCTTCTCGATGGGGATGAAATCGGAGTTCGCATTCCGCGGATCCTTGGCCATGTCGTTGGCCGCCATGCCCACTTCCGCGAGTGAGCCGGGCGTCAGGAAGACGAGGTTGTGATCGGTTGCGTCCGGGTTGGTGAATACCACCTTCACTGGCTGGCCAGTGGTCACCGCAAACTGATCGAGTGTGAACAGCATTCGCTCCGGCACGCACGAGATGCGCACCACAGAGAGGTTTGGCTTCGTGTCGAATTCCGCTTCACCGGCCGTGGGGTTGGGTTCACGGAAGTCGTCCTGCGGTGTGAGATCCTTGAGCAACTTTGCCACCTGATATTTCGGGTTCCCTTCCCACAGCGGCTTCAGGGTGCGCGAGCCGAGGGCACAGCGGATGGCATAATCGAGGTGCTTGCCACGGGGGTGCTTGAAGATGTCCAGTAGGGCATCGAGTGCCTCCGGAGAGCCAACGTAGCTCGCAGCTATCGCGGCTTCCATGCGCACGATCCCGTTCGAGTCGTTCGCTGCCTTGCGGAGCAGCACGGCCGCATCCTGCAGGTGCGGGTGCCAGTAGCGAAGTTGCTGCGTCGCGGCGGCGCGGGCGTGGTGATCCTCGCATTTCAGCAGGGCTTTCAGGAGCGTCGTGTTTACTGCACCGATCGTGCGATAGGTCCAGATCGCCTCCATCTGGTGATGGCGATAGCGCGGGTCGGTTGGCTTCAGCTCCTGCACCCACTGATCGAGTGCCGCTTGCACGGCCTTTGGATCGCGGTTGCGGAGTTCGCGCTTGGCCCAGTAGCGGTAGCGGTATTCCGGTCGTTTCAGCACGTCGAGCAACTCGGGGATGGCGGCACCCTCGAACTTCGGCGGCTCCTGAAGTGGCAGCCCTTTAGCTGTGACCCGCCAGATGCGGCCCGAGTGTCGATCGCGGCGTTCATCGCGCAGCGAGTACTGCATGTGCCCCTTCACGGGGTTGTACCAGTCGCAGATGAACAGATCGCCATGCGGGCCGAACTGCAGATCAACGGGGATGAAACTCAGGTTCGTTGAGAAGAGCAAGTCGCCGACGTATTCCTCGTCGAAGCCGAACGGGCCTTCTTTCCATTTGTGAATCTCGACGCGGTTGGTGGGCTTATAGCGCACCTTGATGAAGCCCCCCTGCATTTCCTTGGGAAAGGTGGGGAAGTCCACAAACTCGTGGCCGCACACACCAGAATAAGCTTGCAGCCCCTTCGGTGCGGGGTGTTGCTGAGGGTAGGCGGGATCGAGCGCGTGGAACGCGGCCGCATAGACGGGGTGGCTGGCCATGTGCTGGCCCCAGTCGTCGAAGGTCACGCCCCACGGGTTGGTGCTGGAATACGTGCCGAAGCTGGTCAGGCGTTGCGTGCGTGTGTCGAAGCGGAACCATCCACTATTCTGCTGCCGGACCGGGCCGTACGGCGTTTCGACCTGTGTGTGGTGGAAGACGGATTCCCGGAAGAGGAGATCGCCGTCGGGCGTCCAGGTAAAATCGTGCAGGGCGTGGTGCGAATCTTCGGTGCCGAAGCCGCTGAGCACGGTGCGACGCACGTCCGCCTTGCCATCGCCATCGGTATCCTTGAGGAACGTGAGGTTGGGTTGCTCGGAGACATAGACACCGCCGTCGCCGAATTCGAACGACAGCGGAATGTGCAGCTTGTCCGCGAAGACGGTGCACTTGTCCGCCTTGCCATCGGAGTTGGTGTCCTCAAGAATTACGATCTTGTCAACCGGCTCGTTACCCGGATAGACGTGCGGATAGGTGGTGGAGCAACTGACCCAGAGCCGGCCCCGGGCGTCCCAGCGCATCTGGATGGGATTGGCGACATCCGGGAATTGCTCCTCGCCGGCGAAGAGGTTTACCTCGAAGCGCGGATCCATCTTGAAGGCTTGCTTTTCCTTCTCGGCACTGAGCCATTCATTCGCTCCGCGTGCCTGCAAGGACTTTGGCAACGGCGGAATGTTCGAATCGTCCACCTTGTCGGGAGCCGGTTTGCCACTCGCCAAGGCGTGGATGCGCTGGTCACGGTTCGTCACCATCAGGTCGAAGTTTCGCATCGCCGGGAGAAAGTCGAGGTAGCCATATTGCTTGTTCCGCCCGCCGGTGTAATAGAAGGTGTTCACAGGTCGGAAACGGCGGAAGAACTGGCGATCCTTGTCGATCACCGCGTCTCGCAGTGCCGCCGTGGTCTCGGGTGGAGCTTCGCCAAACGTGTTCTGAAAGAGCAACTTCGCGAACAGCGCATAGCCCTTCTCATTCAAGTGGCAGCCGTTGGTGGTCAAGTCCGTGGCCGGGTCGCGCATCGCGTCGAGCAGCGGTGTGAAGACATCGACGAAACCAACGCCTTGTTCCGCGGCCACTTCGCGCATGGCGTCCACATAGAGCTTGATGCGGGCGTTGTTCAAATCGGCCGCGGGCACCCCGGTCACGTTCTCATTGGCGATTGGCGATACCAGCACAATTCGCGCACCCGATTTGCCATTGAAGGCTTTCGACTTCAAGTTGGTGAGATAGGCGGCGAGTTGTTGTTTAAAGGCGGGGAGCCCGGCCTCATCGGCGAACGATTCATTGAAACCATATGCCGCAAAGATCACATCCGCTTTCTCGTGGGTGAGATGCTGTTCCGTGTCGGCGAAGTTCGCGGGCCGAGGCTGAAGACCAATCTCATCGGCGGACCAGGCCAGTGTTCGCGCCGAGAGATTAAGTGCGGGGAACTGTTTCTGCACCATCGCTTCGAAATGGCCGTGATCCTGGGCTCGCTCGAAAAGTGTGTTGCCAATGAAAGCGATGCGATCATCGGCCTGGAGTTTCAGTGGCAAGGTGGTGGTGACGGGAAGCGTCGCCTTCGGTCGCGGCGCCGTTTTCTCGTAGATGCCGAACTCCGTGAACTCCTGGTCGGGCGGAGCAGTCGGCACAGCGGGTTGCTTCGCCTTCTTGTTCTTTGTCTGCGCCCCGGCCGTGTTGAACGGGTGAAGGGTCACAGCAATACCGATGGTTGCGGAGAAGAAGGCGACTGCCAGTAGACGCGGAATCGGAAGGGTCATCCGGCACCGTATTGGGGACTGAATGTGTTCAGGGTCAGCGTGAATCGCTTCACGAAAGATTACCAGCCCGCATCGGGTGAGTCGAGACTGCGTGCGACACCTGCACTTCACTGCACTATCGGTTCAAACACCCAGGAGCCCAGATGCGTGCTGGATACCGGAAAAAGTGTAGCGGCGAATCCGGCTCCACTCTCGCGAATAGAGCCCTTGTTCAAGTAGCGGGAGATGCCTCACGTGCAGATCCGGCTGCCAGGCAAGTTTGCCTCATTTATTTTTTTGCACGGCAGGCACCGTCATCGGCGGCGGGAATTCGGAGAATGGCCGCGGCAATGTGGTCCGTCCATCAACCGCGTCGCGTATCTGCTGAGCGAGACCAGCTTGCACTTGCTTGAGCGCGGGTTCCAGTTCTGGGCGTGTCCCGTCGAACTTCCATTCATAGGGCTGGCCTTGTGCATCGCGGCCCGAGACAAACACAGACACGCGGCCGTTGATCGCCGTCGCCGAGATCGCCAGGTTGCCCGTCAATTCCGTTGGTTGGATCACTGGAGCGGGGACAAGGAGCGTCTCCAGTCGTCCGGCTCGAAGGATGCCAAGCCGTGAGCCGAGCAGGTTTTCGCGGGCGTAGAGTTCATCCCATTTCGTGCTCACCGCGATCGGCCAGCCGTTGAGGGTAATCAGGATATCACCCGCCTTCAATCCGGAGGCAGCACCAAGAGATGTCGGCGGCACTTCGACCACCAGCACACCCCTTTCGTGCCCCAGCAGACTTACAAGGTGTGAGCGAAGCAACAGCGGAAGTTCTGCGATCTTGATGCCCAGGTCGGGTCTGGCCGCGGGTTGTGCAGCTTTCGGTTCAGCTGCTGTTGCTGCTGAATCCAGCGGGTTCTGCGGCAGCACAGGCGTGGGTGCACCGCTCTTGTCGTTCCTCTGCTGAGCGTAGACCGTGCCCGCGGCAACAGCCATCATCGCTGCCATGATGAGTTTACCGAACATGATCGTGACCTCTTAATGTTGTGTGAGAAAGATCGTGTAAGTTGTGTGTGAGGTACGATGCACGAGCAAGACAGCGGGAGTGAGGCGAACCTCACTCCCGTGCCACCGCTCCCCCGTACCAAGGGAAGGAAGCGGTTTTCGAGTGATTCCGTTACCGACCACTCATCGGGAAGTACGGCGGTGGGAAGCCATAGTGCTGGACGCGGCTTTCGGCATTCACTCCATTGCCGGCACCACCTGCGTTGATCGAACCGAATGGTCCGGCTGGGCTCATCCCGACATTGCCACCCGCCTGAATGAACCCGGGTCCGCTTGTCGTGGCAGCACCCTGACCGAACGATGTTCCACCCGGTGTGATCACCATCTGAAACGTCCCGGCCACCATCTCTCCGTTGGGTGCGCGAACGGTGTAAGCGGTGCCGGCTCCATATCCGGATGGGCCCCAACCTGTGACCAGCCCACGACCGTACGTGTTGTCGCCACCGAAGAGCACCACATCCGTGCCGACATTCTGGAAACCGGAGCCACCCACATTGATTTGCGGCTGTGCCGTTCCAGGCCCATTCCACGTCATACCTGCAGAGCCGCCGATCTGCTGAGCGGCAGCGGGACCGGCGATTGCAGCAATGGCAATCGCACTCAAGATGCCTCGCATGATCGAATCCCCTTTATTAAAAGGAGCGTGCGACCGGGCTCGCATTTGAACCCGACCGCACGCTCTTTCTGGATGACGATCGCTGTGAATTAGCGGCCGAAGTTGTAGCCGGTGGCGATCGTGGAGGCATTTCCGCCGCCAATCACCTGGGCGGTGCCGTTCACGTACACGACCACCGGGCCAGGTCCTGTGCCGCGGCCAAAACCGGTGGCGGTCACGTTCGCACTGCCGCCATACTGCACGGTGCCCGTGGCGTTCACGGTCGTTTGCGTGGGGGCATAGATGGCGTCCGAGAACGCTTCTGCCTGCACAAACACCGGACCGCCATTGCCAAAACCGAACCCGTTCGAGCGGGCCATGGCTGGGGCCCCGAACTGGCTCTGGGCCGTGGCGGTTGAGATCACCCGAGCATTGCCAATTCCCGTGCCTCCACTGAAGGCATCGGCCTGGCCAAAGTTGGCCAGGGCGGTCGGCTTGACCATGACGTTTGCCCCGAATTGGGCGTCACCGATTCCCGTGGAGCGGGCGAAACTGCCTGGGCCGTTCGACATCGAAAATGCCTCGCCTTGCACGAAGCCGCCGTTGGTGCCGGAACCCTGTAGATAGGTCTGCGAGGTGCCGCCATTCGCGGCTGCGGCCCGTGCCGAGAGATTTACATTGCCGTAGCCGATACCCGTTGACGAGGCGGAACTGCCGGGCCCGGTTGCGAACGAATGCGATTCGACGACAGTCTGGGCCGAGGCATTCGACGCGACGCCAAGCGTCAGGGTGGCGACAGCGATCGCCGCAACGCTCTTGACCTTCATAGCCACCGACTTGATCCCGTTAGAAACGTTCACAAAGCACCTCATTGAAAGAGTGAGATTGAAAAGAAACCAATCGAACCGGGCGAACCAAGACGACGGGGTCGCCTCTCCCTGGCTATCATCTCAAGGACCGCATCCGCTGCAGTGCGATTCCGAGTGCAATCCCGGCCATCATCGAGCGGGTGGCGTCGGCACATGGACGACGCCATTTTCGAGGAATGGATGGGCGTTCGGTGCCTGTGGGGCAGGCGTGCGTGAGGGTGATTGCCCAATAGCCACACTGCGGCTGAAGCCGCCGCGGCGTGCCACGGCAGTTGCGACGACACGCGTGCCATCCGGAGCAATCGCAATGGCCTGAGCCACCGCGGTGCCATCTTCCTGGAGGTCCTCGAGGTCGATGCGGCCGGGGGAGGCCACGGAGTTATTCGTGGGCTGGAGGTCTTCAAGAACAAAGGGTGTGGCGGCGGGAGCGGGTGGTGGCTGGGCCGCCGCCGGGCTCGCTCCGATGAGCAGCAAAATCGCCGCGATCACTCGTTTCGTACGCTTCATGGGTTCTCCTCGGATGATTCACGCGGTTGCGATCGCCCCTTCTATCTGCGGAACAACCGGCTCCAAATATTGGTGACCGGTCGGAAAATGCCTGGGTATACTCAGTGCGAATATGTTCCCTGTTCACTGGGACGAACTTCCGTGCGATAGCCGTACTTCTCCTGAAGTTGTCGAGCGGCCGTTGCGGCCTTGCCCTGGGTGGGGAAGCAAACGACTTCGCCAGCAGGGTCGCGCAGGAGGCATTCTTCCATCTGGCCGTTCACGGAATGCCAGTAGTGAACATGAAAGTAAGCTTGCTGCACATCGGCTTTCACGCCGCGTGCCTGAAGCTGGCTGGCCGTCGCCTCGGCTTCGGACTTGTTCGTGAAGCAGACAACTTCACCTGCCCGATTCCGCAGCAGGCACCAGGCCGCCTCACCGCCTTGGGGCTTGTGCCAGTAGCGAACGTGGAAATAGGCCGGATCCGGATCCTGCCAGACCGGCGGGGCCTTTGTCTGTGGAGCGGGAGCCGGCATCAGTGGCGTGAACTGGGAAGGGCCCTGCCGCGATGGCTTGCCGCTGTACGGGCACTGGGCGGAAGCCGCTTCGGCAGCGACCAGGCCCGTGCAGGCAGCCAGGGAAAACTTGACAGTGCGGATCGTGAGGAACCCAAGCATCGGATGCTCCTTGGTACGGGTGCCAGGTGGTTGACCGGTCGTTTGCCGGCCTTCACTCTGACTTGCGGAACGAGCGGTGTTGTTTGTGTGGTTTCTTTTGAGAAATAATTTATTTTGCTCATGCGAGGCCTTCATGAACGATCGCGCGACGCCAGGGGACTCAGTGGCGGAACTGGTTTCTCGTGTGAACGCGGCAGTGGAGGCGTTTCGAGCCTCCCGGCATCGAGCCGTTACCGAGCAACTGTTTAAAGGCAGTGCCCACGATGTTGACGCACGACCCGAAGGTTCGACTGATCAGGACACGGCGATTTCACGTGACGTGGCCGAACTCGTTCGACGAGCCAACCGTGCTGACGCCGAGGCCAGGCAAGCGATCGTTCAACTCGCACGGAACGAAGTCGCGCCGGCCGTGGAGGAACTGGGACAGCGAGCCAGGCACGACAGCAAGGTGCTGGAATTGCTTGCAGAATTGGCCGGATTCGGTGGAAGTGCCGCACTCGCCGAACTGGTCCGCCTGACGACCACCGGAAATGTGCTGGCGCAGCAGCGGTTATACGATCTTGCCGCCACGGGGAGTGCCGCAGCGCAGAGTGAACTCTTGCGCGTGTGCGAGCCGATCATCAAGCCCGCCGCCAACCGAATCGTAGCCCGACTCTCCGCCGGGCAGATCGTCCGCGCCACGGAAGTCATGGACGATGCCTTTCTGCGCCTGTTCGGTTACCACTCGGAGAAAGCCTCTGCTGCGGCAGGCCCACCCGCGTTCGGGAAATTCATCGCGTACATGTGCCGGGCGATGGGGCGGGTGCTGGTCGATTTGCTCCGCGAGCAAAAGGGGGCGGACACGACCACCGTTCGCAACTTGCTGCTGGAGCGACTCAGCGAGGATGGAACGATACGCTCTCGACTCGATGCAACCCACGGCAAGCCCGATCTGGTTTGCCAGGTGTTCTCGGACCTGCTCTGGGACCCCGTGATCACCCGCCGCTGCCAGCAGGCAAATGTTGACCCATCGCAGGTGCTGGAAAGTCTGCGTCGGCTGATTCGAAAGCCTGAAGTGCAAGCCGTTCTCGAAGCACCGAACAGTGCGACGCCGGGCGCTTATGACCGAATCCTTACGTTCCTCCGCTCCGATCTCGTGCGGATGGAGTTGATGATTTACCATCGCCCCCAGGCCGACAGATCAGAGCCCGAGGCGGTCCAGCCAGCCGTGTCCCGGCACTCGGTGATGACGATCGAAGAAGCGCTGCAGAAACTGGACGACGATTTTGCGGAGGGCCCCAAGCGAGACCCGGCACGCCGCCTCGCAGATGACGCCGCAACCGAACGACTCGCGAACCAGTTGGAACCGCGTCGAAGCGTGCATGCCCAGATTCTCGATCTCCTCTTCTACGGCGGCTGCACCTGGGCGGAAGTCGCCAGATTGCTGGAACTCACACCGGACCGACTCCGGCGGAAGTACAACCTGGCCGCGGACCGACTTCGCCAACTTCTCATCGCCGCTCTCGGACCGGCCGCCCCGAACCTGGATGAATTCGCACCCGGATCACAGTCATGAACGAGATTAACCTTCGTGAACTCGATGAGCTGTGCGACCGGGCGGCCGAACTGTCGGAGTTCGAGCGAGGCGAGTTCCTTAATCGCGTCTGTGTTGGGCGTCCGGATTTGCGATGCCGCATTGAGGCCGCTCTTGGCGACGAACCCGATCTCGGCCTGGTCGAGCAAGTGAAGGAAGGTGTGGCGGCCGAGGTAGCTTTTGCCAGCACGCCCCGCCCCGGGCTTCGCATCCTTGACCGCTACGTTATCGAGCAGGATGCCACTCATCCCGAGAGGCCACGCGAGGTTGGCCGTGGCGGAATGGGCGTGGTCTACGCCGCACACGACGATCGCCTTTCCAGCACCGATCATGTCGCACTTCGCGCGATCAAGATGATCTCCATTCCCGCACTGACGGGCAGTGCGGCCCGCGAAGGATTCCGCTCGGAAGCCCATGCCCTCGCCTACCTGAACGACCCGGCCTTTGTCACGGTCTACGATGTCGGTGAGTGGGGCAAACGGCCATTTGTGGTGATGGAACTCGTGGGTGATCGCACCGCGGCCGTGCAGCGATCCAACGGGCAATGGGTCGTGGAGGTGATGGTGCCCGCGGGGCGCTCCGTCGATGTCCCGATCTTGCATGCGCAGAAGCCACGATGTCTGACTCTGGCGGATCGCGAACCGGGTCGACTGAACCCGCGTGATGCCGCAGAACTGGTCGAAGCACTGGCCCGGGCAGTTGCACTGGCGCACGACCGGCGGATCGTCCATCGCGATCTGAAGCCCGCCAATATTCTTCTCGCAAATCGGCGGCTGAAAGTTGCGGACTTCGGCCTGGCCCGATTTCTCGAGAACGCCAGCGGCTTGTCACGTGTACATGGCGGCGCAGTCCTGGCCTTCGGCACGCCTGGCTACATGGCCCCGGAGCAATGGTCCGGGAATGACGGGGGACCAGCTGCCGATGTCTTTGCCCTCGGGGTGATCCTTTACGAGATGATTGCGGGTGTCGATCCGTGGCAGGTTGCGCGCCCCACCGTTGCGGACCCCACGCCGCTCCCGACACAATTGCGAGATGTACGTGCCACGCTCCAGTACGAATTCCAGCGAACCACGGCACCGCCGATTCCACTGGCCAGCCGGGTCCGCTCGATTCCGCCCGAACTCTCTTTCATCGTGATGCGATGCCTGGCCCACAACCCGGCGGATCGCTATCCCTCGGCCCGTGAACTCGCCACGGACTTGGAACGATTTCGCCAGCACCTGCCAGTCGGCCAGCCTGGTTTGCCGAGACGACTCCGCCTGCGCGCACGCCGGAATCCTCTCCAAACGGCTCTCGGTGCACTGGCGATCGTGCTCGCCATCGTGGCGATTGGCCTCGGCATTGCGGATGAGCTGCGCTATACGCGGGCGAAGATTGCCGAACTTCGCACCGTGGATCCTACTTTTGCGCCGTCCGTCGCAGCCGAGTTGCGAGCGCGTGGCTGGTCAGCCCGGATGCTCCTCGACCGCGAGATCGGACGGGCGGATCATCGGGATTCACGCTCGCTTCGGCTCTATTTGCCCGGCCTCGTCCCCGGTGCGGAACCTCCGGCCGAGTTGCTGAACGGTGCCGTTAGATCACAGGTTCCGATCGCCGAGTACTTCCTGCTCTGCCGCGAACTGCGAGCGAGTCGAATCAGACCGGCCGCATACCCCGCAGTTGAAACGGCCGACGCCGCGGTGTCTCTCCGTACGGCCGGGTTACGTGCCGCCCTCGACCCGGATTCGGCCTGGGATGATGAAAGCCTGGCATGGTGTGCACGCCAGCTTGCGACGGCACCGGTTGCAGAACTCGGCGAATGGGCGGAACTGTTTCGACCGATTCGGAACAGGTTGCGACCACATATGGAAGCGTTCTATCGCAGTTCGACTTCCGATCCCGTGTCGCGCCAGAATGCCCTCAGCCTGCTCGTTCGCCAGTGGTCTGACGACCCCGACGCATGGGCCGCGTTGTGGTACCTGGCCGAGCCCGAACATTCAAGCATCGTCTGGGCGACCGACCCGGGCGATCCCGTCTCACGCGCGAAGGCCATCGCCGCTCGCTTGCCTCTTATCGATGCTTCAAGCGAACCGGCCCAGGATGAACAGGCCCGCAACCGAGCCAAGGGACACCTGGCCCTGGCCCGGCTACGCAACCTGGCAGAGCTTGCGGAACCGCTGCATTTGAAAGCAGACCCTCGCACGAGGACCTATGCAATTCACCTCCTGAGACCGCTGCAGATTGAATCCGGGCTGATCCTTGCGGAGATTGAACGCCAGGCCGCACCCGGTGGAGACCCGGGCGTGATTCAGGCCCTTCTGCTGGCACTGGGAGAATACCCCTCGCTCCGCGACGCGGAACTGCGACGCAACGTCTGGCCCTTGCTCGACCGCTGGGATGAGCCCGGCGTCCGTGCCGCCGCCCATTGGTTGCTCCTAACGCGAGCCACCGCTGCCACGGACATCCTTACGCTTGCCGAACTCCAGAACGCCGATCGCCGGGTGCCGCATTCGCGCGATGCGAATTCCCACCGGCTTTTTCAAGGGCCGAATGGACATCTGCTGGTACTTCTCGAGCGGCCTCCAGACAGTGGTGTGCTCTGTGGTGATGCTCAGCCCGATGAGAACCTTAATCGGGATGAATGGCACGTGGACAACGATGACTTCGCGCTGATCAAACCCGATGATGCCAAATGGCATGAGGGCTTGAGAGACCGCGATCGGTCGTTCCGAAAAGTTGCGATTCCCGGCCGCTTCGTAATTGCAACTCACGAGACCACCGTCGGTCAGTTTAAAGAGTTCATGGCTCGCACACGTAAACCGCCGCAGCGATTTCAATTTGCTCCCACTCCGAGTTACTTTCCCACGGCGGAGCACCCTGCTGGTGGGGTATCCTGGACCGCGGCGGCGCTCTACTGCCTCTGGCTAACCGAGCAAGAATTTGGCCCGGGTGAAGAATATCAGTGTTATCGTGCTGTGCCGGTCACGGAAGAGAATCCTGACACAAAGATGAACCTCCTCACGGGATACCGAGCAGAGCTGGTGAACGACTTCCGTACCAGAAAAGGCTATCGGCTGCCGACCGAGGCCGAGTGGGAATATGCCGCCCGTGCAGGTTCGAACACACGGCGTTCCTATGGGAACGACCTCTCCTTGCTGCCGAAGTATGCAAATTATCTGTTGAACTCAGCTTATGGACCACAACGTGTGGGCTCGCTTCGACCCAACCCGTTTGGGCTGTTCGATACGCTTGGCAATGTCTTCGAATGGTGCGAGTACGACGATTCCCGCTTTCCGGACTATCCCTTCCGAAACGTTCGCGGCGGAAGCTTCTTCAACAAGCCGGGAGCGGTGCGGAGCGCATATCGCTTACCATTCAGCATTCGAGAGAACAACAACATCCTAGGCTTTCGGATTGTGCGGAGTGTCGCGGACGACTCGATCGGGCAATAGTAAAGTGACATCTTGACAAGGATTGTTAAACTGGAGAATCTGGGAGAGATGGAAGTATTTGTTGCCTGGAGGAGTCGCCGTCATCTGCTGCGGTTCCACACAGACGAACACCTGGAGATTCACGATGGTCCGTGTCCTGCTACTGGCCTTGTTCATCGTGCTGTCGACGGCATTGCCAGCTGAAGCGTTCGGTCGAAAGAAGCGTGCCCAGTCGACACCGGTGCCTTGCCCATGCCCCTGTCCGTGTTTGCAGACGTGGCAGCCGCCCCTCGACCCGTGTCATAGCAATCAAAGTATGCAGATCATTGATGGTGTGCTGGTCGTTGGTAAAATCCCGAGCTTCCCCCCCATCGAGGAATGAATTATGTCCCTGTTTCGCACTGTGATAGTTGCAGCGATTTTCTGTTGGGCAGCACCACTTGCCAGTGCCCAGCAAGCGGAACCACGTCAGTTTTATACGGCATGGCAGGAGGTTCCGGGATCAAACGGCTCGATGTATGTGGCGAAGTACCACTACAAGACACAGCCCAATCAGGTGGGCTATAACATGCAGTACATTGTTTACCGGACGAAGAACCCGGGCGAAATCTACTATTTCAATTCAGACAATCAATACTGGTGTGCGGCTCCGACCGACAGCGCCCAGGCGGGTACCTGGCATGAGTTTGATGTGGCCCAACGGTCCCCAACGCTGAACGGGCTTCGCGTGAAACTCAATTTTTCCACAGTTCCGAAAATACCGGACTCGAGCGACAACGTGGCAATGTTAACGCCCTCGACCGATGGACTACCCCTGCCAAAAAAGAAGTAACACTCTCGGACCCGAGCCGAAATACGTCCTGTACGTATCTTCGGTCGTGGTCGATGAGGCTTCGGAGATCACCTCGTTCGGCTTGCGGTAGTCTGCCACGGCGAACCGTAAATACGCAAGCATCTCATCCAGAGATATATCAGAGTATGCGCTCGGGTATACGCTGTTATTCGTCGTGACCAGCCTAAAGATGCGGTTGAACTCATTTCGAGATGCAACGGAGTTGTGCTCGCCAAGGGAGAAGGAAGTCTTCTCGGCCCCCCACCTGTCAAGCGGACAGTGCAGACGGCCTGACCGGTGGGTTTGTGGTGCCGGTTAACCGGCACGGCGTTCGGGGTGTGGGCCATGGAACCGGTCCATTCTGCGGTAGTCTACCGCACAAAGGAGGGTCATCCATCCGCACCCGCGAACGCCGCGGGGTAAGCTTAACTGCTTGGGGGATAAGCCTTTTCGTTCAGTGGGCGATACTGGATTTGAACCAGTGACTTCGTCCGTGTGAATCCCAACCGAACAACCTTTAAAAACTCTCCGAACGACTGTGTTTTCTAAAATATCATATCAGTCTGCCCCATTGCATGGAAGCTAATTCATTGCGTACAGTCCCAGAGATTTGTGCAATCCGGGTTCGTTTCGTGAAATACCGTGCAAGCTGGAAATCACGGAGAATAAGGGGCATTATGCGGTCGCTTGCGTACGCTCGCTGAAAGAAACCAATTCTGTCAGGCTGCCCAATTGTTCCTGATGGGGTCGGCGTGGCACACCTCTGGAATGACCCGGCACGGCCGGCCTTCGGATTGTGATGTGTTCCCCTCGACACCTACTCAAGCAATAACAACCCGAGCATCTGCTCCTAACGAACCTTGCAACCGCTAGTGAAATGGGCAGATGCTCCAGATGCTCAAATTCTCAGAGTGAGTCAAGTGAGTGGTTCTCTGCGCATCTGCTCGTCAGGTAGTTTCCACCACCATGGGCCGGGGTTTTCGGGTCGATAGGCTACGACCCTCGTGGCCTTCTGGGCGCGCCGCAAGGTCGCGACGGACAGTCCCTCACCGTTCACCGCTTCATCCTGAATCTCTTTCGCAAGTCGTGCTCCATGCGCAAGGACACTCTGGAGCCATTCCCCTGCATCGCGAAGACAAGCGGGTTCCGGGCCGGGGCGCGATACTGCCGAGAGCACCTCGTCGGCAGTTTGCCCGACTGGGCCTTCCCAGAGCACGTGCGGGGGCCGCCCTTCGACGCGAAATGCGAAGCCCGTCTGCGGCGGGGCAAGGTTGCACTTCCCCGGAAGGAGCAGCTTTCGCTGCTTTGGACCGTCTTCGGGATCGGCGACGATGTGATGAACTGCGCGGGCCAATCCCACGAAACCGACACTCCCCATAACCGCGTCGTCGGCGTGTGTATTCGCTCCGCCCTTGCGGGTGTGACACACGACAACCACAGCGACCGATCGACGCGCGGCCAATTCCGCAAGCGGCGCGAGCACTGCTCGTACCTCGTTGTCGCGGTGGGAATCGGTGCGGCCGCCGAGATAGGAGCCGATGGGATCGACAATGAGGAGCTTGCAGTCCGGCATCTGTGTGAGCGCCGCGTCGATTGCGTCGAGGTCGGCGAGCGTGATACAGCTAGTCGTAGTCCGCCCGTCACGTTCACGGGTCCGGACACCTTGCAGTGCGACTACGCGGTTCGCGTCAGCATTCGCGGCGTTCAGCCGTGGTCGAACCGTGTCGGCAAGATCATCCTCTGCGGCGAGTAGTAATACGGACCCTTGCGGGCAGGGTGTGCCGTCAGGCCAGTTTGCACCACGGGTCACATGCGCGACCATATCGAGCGTAAGGATCGACTTCCCGCAACCGGGCCGGCCGGCGACAACCGTGATACGACCTAATGGAATGCGATCGGGCCATAGCCACGAGACATTGACCGCTTCGACGGAGGAAAGCGTTACTGTGTGTGGTTCACGATCCTGGACCGCGGGTTGTGGCGGCGCTTTCCCAGATGTAACGCAGTGAGTTCGAATCGCCTCGCCGATCGCGGGCCAATCCTCCCCTTCACCCTGCCCGGACGCAAGATCGAGAACCCACGCGCGGGCATCTTTTAGCCCGTGTGGTGGGTACGCAATCGAGACGTGGCTTCGCAGGTTGCTGCGAAGCACGCCGGCAATTCTCTCGGCACCGGCGCGGCCGGGCCAGCTCCCATCGTCCTTCCGATCGTGCTCCCCCAACACGATCAACGGGCAATCGGGCGGCAGGTCCTTCATCAGCACGGCCAGCATCTCCGCGCCGCTCGTGTTCGACGGGCGGCCGATCGCGTTCAGGCCGGCGTGTGTTAGCCCCAACACATCAGAAGGGCCTTCGGGCGTGAACACCGGCCAAGTTCTCTCTCGCCAGTTGGCGGGGATTGTCAGGCCGCGATGCCCGCCTGGGATCATGCGCTTGCGCCCCTTACGGTCGCGTGTGCTGATGCCGATGATTCGTCCGATGCCGTCACACTCTGGGAAAGTCCACGCTGAGCCGGTCCACCCGATCAACGGAAGGGCAGCCAGTGCTGCCACGGGCAAGCCAAGTTGGCCGGAAAGTTCTGCGCGAAGATCCGATGTCATGGCTGCGGCGAGACGGTTAGCTTCAACCTGCCAATCACGCGCCGGCGTCTGCAGCGTCGTTCGCTTGGGAGAAGTGCCGTTCCGTTGATGGCGGTTGTCGCTGGCTCGCCGATAGGAGTTGAACGTGTCCCCTCGTTTGACACACTTCCACGCGGGCGCGTCCGCCGGTTCGCCGCGGCACCAGTGAAGGCCATCCTTTGTAACGCTACACCCCTTCGTTCCCGAGTTGCACACCGGGCAAGGGTTCGCTGCGCTAAAGCGTGTCGGAGGAGCGCTCGTCACGATTGCACTCCTTCACAGGATGCCGACGTGAAGCGGAGCCGTTGTTGCACGCACCGCCTTGCACGAAAGATGACCGAGAACGATCGCCGCTCGATTTGCTTGCGGTGAGCTGGTATGATGTGCTTGCTGGATACCACCGATCGTCCTCAGTCTGGGGAAGTAATCGAACGCACGGCCCGGGTTGCACCCCGGGCCGTCGTGTTTCCAGGTGTCAGGCTCCCATCTCTTGCAGACGGCGCGCGGCGCGATCGCTTGCCCGCTTTCGGGCAGCGGGTGTGCGAATTGGTGGAGTGATCGGATCGACGGCGGGTGTGAGCGCGGTTACGAATCTGGCGACGGCGGCGCGGGAGGTTCGCCAGCTTCCGGGCAAACGCACCGCTTCCAACTTCACATGCCGGCCGTCGGGAGTTTTCGCTCCCTGCGTTACCCACCTGAAGATGGTGCTCGGATCAACACTGCCGGGGCCGCGGTGTGCCGGAAACAGCCGGCCGGCGGCGGACAAGGAGAGCCCCTGCCCGGCTTGGATTTCTTGAAGGACCCGGGGAACGGGTTCGGTGTCTGACGTGAGTTCGGCCACGATGCAAGCCCTCCGAAGGTTGGAGACTCTCGCAAGGTAGCCGACGGATGGTTCATCACGAACTGGCGGCATTATGGCAAAGTCATGCCATCGACGGCGGTGCATCCGGTCTGTAATAACCGCCGATCTTCCTCTCGTTCTTCAACCTTCCGCTGTCCATCAACGGCTTGAGATGACAACGCTGGAGTTGGGACGGGTCGCATCCATCTAGTTCCTTTGCAAGTGCCTTGAGTGAGAGCGCACGACCTGAAAGTGCAGAAAGAATCGCACGTTGCTTCTCCGGTAGTGCAGCATCGGCCGCTCCCCGCAGTGCCTCGGCAATCAAGCGGGACTTGACCGCTTCCGCGTCATACCACGCCAGAGCACACGCATGAATCTCTCGCGCGGTCATCGGGCCGGGTTCCTTTCCGACCATGCGTGCCAGATGTTCCAGGTGCTCGGAGTTCCGAATGTCGAAATACAAGCCGCGCTTAGCCAGTTCAGCATTAGCCGTTTCGATTCCCGCTTGAAGGATCGGGATGTCTAGTTCCAATCGCTTCTTCATTCGAGATGCGATGGGAGCCCACTCTTCCGGAGTCATCACCTCCAGGAAGGCTTTTTCGGCACGGATGGCGGGCGATTGAGTCTCTCCCTTGTCTTTCGGAAGACTCTTCGCGTTCGCTCTTTCTTGCCCGCGTGGCACCGCAGCTTGTGCAATTTTCGCTGCGAATTCCTGTTGTGCTGCAATATGTTCCTTGTCCCTTGTGTAGAAGCCGTTCGGGTCGATGACACGGAACAGTTCTTCATCAGTGATCTCGGTCGGTCCCGTGTACTTCGGAGGGTCCGCAGTCGGCTTACCGGACCACTTGAACACGCGGCGGAGTTGGGTTATTTCCGGTTGGACTTGCTTCCGCTCGCCGGGCGTGAGAGCGGGCCAGAGCTGTCGGAGCCCGTTATTCAGTTCCTTTAAGCCGAGCTGTCGAAGCCGTTCCTGGGGATGCTTGACGCACGCGAACCCCGAGAGGTCAATTGCGGCGTTCGCCAGCCGTTTTAGTCCGATCCTTTCATCACGCTTGTAAATCGTGTTCTCGAATGTGTTCTGCATGTTCGGCCACGATGGTTGGCCGTTGTCATCGCGGATACTGGCACAATTCAGTTCCCCGGAAGCGCCAAGCGCTCGCTTCAGGCGGTTCGCGGATTCGACAATTCTGTCAAGGTCCGCGTGCCAGGCGAATTGTTGTTCGACGCAGGCGCTGTGGTTCGGATCGGGATCGTTCTGTGCTTCAATCAGAGCCGCGTGATCGCTCGGATTATAAGCGACCGTGAACTCTGTCAGTTCCGCCGCGGTGCGTACCACGTCGGGAAGATTGAGCGGTGTCAGGGACATGGTATGCATCCAGGCATCGGGCCGGCCGGCTGGGTGACGGTGTGGATGCTCACCTGCTCCCAGCCGACCGCTTCGAGTTGTCCGGTTCGCGGGCCGGATAACTACCCGACTAAACCACCCTATCCGCTACGGGAACGTGGTTCCATGTCCGGAGCGCGGGTTCCGATCAGACATCTCGTGACGGCTGTTCGAATCGAGTACGATGGAACCAGCTCTGCCGTGTTCCCCCTATTGCGTGAGGATCGAAGTGATTTCACTCGCCAAGATCGAAGCAAACCGTCGAAATGCGAGACGATCCACCGGACCGCGGACGGCGGAAGGGAAAGCAATCGTGGCCGGCAACGCGATACGACACGGAATCTTCGCTCTACTCCCCGTGGTGCCCGGAGAGAACCCCTACGACTGGGAGCAGCATCGCGCCGGGATTGTTGCGGCGCTCGCACCGGCCGGGCTTCTGGAGGTGACGCTCGCGGAGCGGGCGGCATTGCTGCTCTGGCAACTCGCACGGCTGGGGCGGTTTCAAGCCACCATTATCACGGCAGCGGTCGAAGATGCTGGCCTTCCTTTGATCGAAGCCGATCCTTTCGGCGCATCCCTTCGCACGGCGAGTCAGCAAGAAGAACAGCACATGAAGTTTGCTGAACAGAATCTCAGAATGGATCGAAAGAGCTATGCTGAGGATTTGGCCGTGGTCGAGTTGTGCCACTGGCTTGGTAAGGTGGATTCGGGCGCGGTGCAACAGCAAGCCGCACACCAACTGCTCGGCTGGATGGTTCACGCGGTCGAGGATTATCCGCTTCGTCAATCCCATCCGCTTCACATCACAGAGCCTGAGTTCCTGAGCCGAATTGGAGCAGTTGGCACCTGCTACACGAACGTGAACTGGACTACGGCACTGTTGGTGAAGGCGCTCGAATACTACGCCAGCGTCGCCGGCGAATCGACTGGGGTGTTCCGAACCAATCTCCAGGCCATGATCGAACAAGGAGCCGCCGCGAGAATGCGACGAATCAAGCGCCTTGAGCTCGAAGCCGCTGGTATGCTTCGACGGTCTGAGAAGTTTCTCGCGAGGGCAACCGACGTGGGCTTGCTACCTCCCGAGCAGATTGCCGAACGGATGATGAAGTACGAGAAACTTCTGCACGGGATGCTCACTTCGACTTTGCACGAAATGGAGCGGTTGCAAGCTCGCCGCGGCGGGATGCGAGTCATACCGCCGATCGTGGCGGACATTCACTTCCCAGCTCAAGATGGGCCGGCCTGACTCGGTGGGTTTGTTTTTGCAAACGTCCCGCCCGTCATTGCTTTACGGATGCCGACAGCACAAACTAACCCTCCCGAACACCGCGCCGGACTGGTGTGATGATGCGATTGACCAAAACAAAAGAACGCGTCGCCGATCACGGCGAAGTTTTCACCCCGGCGTGGATGGTCGAGGCCATGCTCGACCTGGTGAAGGGCGAGACGGAACGCATCGACTCTCGCTTCCTGGAGCCGGCGTGCGGGAGCGGCAACTTCCTCGTGCAGATCTTGCGGCGCAAACTCGCCGCCGTGGAACTCAAGTACGGCAAGTCGGACTTCGAGCGGCGGCACTACGCGCTGCTGGGTCTGATGTGCATCTACGGCATCGAGTTGCTACCGGACAACATCGTCGAGTGTCGTGCGAATGTGCTGGAAATCTTCGTCGAGTACCTGAACCTGGACGAGTCGGATGAACTCTATCGGGCCGCGTTCTACGTGCTGTCGCAGAACCTCGTACACGGCGACGCGCTGACGATGCGCACCCACGACGGACAGTCGCTCACCTTTGCCGAGTGGGTTATCTGGGGAAGGGCAAGTTCCAGCGGCGCGACTTCCGCCTCGCCACGCTCTCCCAATCGTCCAAGTACAGCGCGGCCGGGTCTCTCTTCGCCGACCTCGGCAAGGACGAACTCTTCACGCCGGAGGAAACGACGTACCCGCCGGCGACGGTCAGTGATCTGGCCGCCGCCGCGAAAGGGGCCGTATGAGCGATCAGGCGAGCTTTGCTCTGCGCGGCCGCAACCCGGATGTGTTGACGTGCATCGCGAACCTCTCCAACGACGAGGTGTTCACGCCGCCCGAGTTCGCGAACCGGATGCTCGACGCGCTGGGCGAAGCGTGGGTCGCCGACAACAACGGCGCGAACCTCTGGGCGGACAAGACGGCGAGGTTTCTCGACCCGTTCACCAAGTCGGGCGTGATTTAGGAGTGACGTATGTCAGTACAGCACATCAAGCGCGCTTTCCTCGCACTCATCGACGAGCACCAGCCCATAGATCCATACGAACTCCGCCGCATTTTCACATAGGCAATTCGAGAGTGGGAGACGAATAAAGGCTGGGACGAGGGGAGTCGCGGCAACCCATGGACGGACGATGAACTTCGAGTTGTATTGTCAGACGCGCCGACGAAGGAAAATTGCCTCAAACACGCGCGGGCTTTCGGGCGTGGGTACGGTGCTGTGGAGCAAATCTATCGTTGGGCTGCGAGCAGCAGTGTGCAAATCCGCCAAAGAGGTCGAGAAGACGATGCATTTATTCAGCAGGTCAAGCGAGTCGCAAAACAGCTTGGTTGGCGCGCATGAAAAACAGCTCGGGGTGGGAACCTCCACTATCGAATCGCCATCCCACCGGAGCGTTTTGGCTCTGTCGAGAACAGAACCAAATTCGAAGGAGGACCGAGCTGGATGATACGCTACCTCCGGTCTTGCGAACCTGCAAGAACAAAAAGCAAAGAACGCACAACCGTGTGGTTCGATGGCGGCATGTTGCATTTGAACGTAGACCTCAGCGAAATCGAGTTCCTGCCGATCACCTCGAGGGCGTACCTCTACCTTTCCGGCACGCCGTTCCGGGCGCTGTCCACGGGCGAGTTCATCGAGGAGCAGATCTTCAACTGGACGTACACCGACGAGCAGCGCGCCAAGGAAGAATTCGCGGCGCAGAATCCGAACAAGCCGAATCCATACGGCGCGCTGCCGCAGATGCGCCTGCTCACGTACCAGATGCCGGACGAACTGCTGGCGATCGCCAGTGGCGGGGAGTTTGACGAGCTCGATCTGAACGCGTTCTTCGAGGCGTCGGGCACTGGCACCAAGGCCCAGTTCAAACACAAGAGCGATGTGCAGAAGTGGCTTGACATCATCCGCGGCGGGTACATGCCCCGGGCGGTCGAGTCTCTGAAGACGGGCACGCGGCCGCCGTTCCCGTACTCGGACGTGCGCCTGCTGCCGTACTTGCAACACTCGTTCTGGTTCCTCCCGAACGTTGCGGCCTGCCATGCGATGGCGAACCTGCTTTCCGAGAAGCACAACACATTCTGGCACGAATACGAAGTCGTCGTCGCTGCCGGTGCCGCGGCGGGGATCGGACTGGAAGCGCTCCCGCCCGTGCGCCGGGCCATCGGGAGCGGCTTCGAGACCAAGACGATCACGCTCTCGTGCGGCAAGCTCACGACCGGCGTGACGGTGCCGCAATGGTCATCGATCCTGATGCTGCGCAACCTGAAATCGCCGGAGACCTACTTTCAGTCCGCGTTCCGCGTGCAGTCGCCGTGGTCCATCAAGAATCCCAACGGCGACAACCCGAACGAGGAGGAGATCCTCAAGCCCGTCTGCTTCGTGTTCGACTTCGCGCCCACGCGTGCACTGCGGCAGCTCTCCGAGTACGGGATCGGCCTGTCGCCGAACGATCCGAACCCGGAGAACGCGGTCCGGGATCTGGTGTCGTTTCTGCCGGTGCTGGCCTACGACGGCGCGAACATGACGCAGATCGACGCCGGCGGCATCCTCGACATCGCGATGGCGGGCACGTCGGCCACGCTGCTGGCCCGCAAGTGGGAAAGCGTGCTGCTTGTGAACGTGGACAACGACACGCTGCGCCGCGTCCTGAACAACGAGGAAGCGATGGCCGCCGTGGGACGCATCGAGGGCTGGCGCTCGCTGGGCGACAACGTGATCGAGACGATCATCAACAAAAGCGAGAAGATCAAGGAACTCAAGAACAAGGCCAAGAACGGGGGCCTGACGGAGAAGCAGAAGAAACAACTCACCGACGAGGAAAAGGAGTACAAATCCAAGCGCAAGCTCGTTCAAGAGAAGCTCATCAAGTTCGCGACGCGGATACCCGCGTTCATGTACCTGACCGACCTCCGGGAGAACACGCTGCAGGATGTCATTACGAAGCTGGAGCCCGATCTGTTTCGTACCGTGACCGGACTGACCGTGAAGGATTTTCACCTACTCGTGCGGCTCAAGGTGTTCAACACCGAGCACATGAACCAAGCGGTGTTCGCGTTCCGCCGCTATGAGGATGCCTCGCTCCGGTACACCGGCATCGAAAGTCACGAAGCGCTGACTCACTACGGGCTGTACGACACCGTCGTAGCGAGGGAGTGACCGGTGAACAGTCGGTCTTAACGCTCAGGCGCGAGAAGGACTACGACAACCTGATGCCGTTTCAAGACGCATGAACATTGCTCCTGGGCATCACTTCTAACGCCTGAGGAACGATCCAAACGGCTACCAGCACGACCGCTTGACTGCTTTTCCCGTTGGAGGCGCGATCCGAATGACCATTCCCTTGAGCAGCGTTTTCACCGGCTGGACAGGGAGCCTGATTCCAACGGCCGTTGATGATCTAAAACGCGGCATCGAAGTCGAGTGTGAACGGTTTCGAGACTTACCATACATCGTCATCCAAGTTGTGCGTGACTTTGATTACGACGGCTTGACCGTAGACCTGACGTTCTTGGCCGGCTTTCCCGATGAAGCAGCTGCAGTCATATACGCCCAGAGGTCTGCCGCGGAAGTTTGCGCCGTCGAACTGGCGCGCCCAAGCGACGGTGACTATCGGTGGCATATTGTCGAGCCAGTAACGTCGGTGCTGTTCCCCGCCCGATCCGACTCAGAGTTGGTCCGGCGCGTCTCCTCCGAGCGATTCAAGGTGGCAAACGGATCTGGTTACGACTCGAAGTATTTCGAGTTCGAGGTTATTCATGTCAGCGCAACCGAACCGATCGGACCCGAACTGTTTGAGTTTCTCGGTTCTGAGGCCGAACTAACACGCCATTTCCTCAGGTGCGGGGAATCGCGTTGACCATCGCAAAAACCCCGGATCTGACAAGTCACGGCAGGTGATGGTGACGGGGGTTCGTTGCGAGGGTTAATTGGAACCGAAGAAAGTCGGCTGACTCCGCATCGCACCGGGATCAGCCGACGTGCTGTTCGACTCTTTCGGATTTACCCAATCTTTGCCGCGACGCCGACGGCCAGTGCCTCGTTCTTCTCCGCGCAAATCTGAGTCACATCGGCCTTGCTGTGACCGAGTAGAACCTGCGCCGCTTCCAGTCCATGTTCACGCCGAACACGGGTAGCGAACGTGTGGCGAAGCTGGTTTGGGTGCCAGCGGTGCGCCTTTCGCCATGCCTTCACCGCGTTCCACTCTTCCGTCGTGAGTCTCTTTCGCCACTTCGCGTCCGATTCCCCGGTCCGTTTTGCCAACGGCGTCACTGGCGGGAACGCCCTGTCACATGCGCGACAGACGGCCGTGTAGTAGGACACGCGGCTGTATCGCTCCTTCGGGGTTCGATTGGGTTTGGCTTTTCGCTTTGTGACATTCCGCGTCATGTGAGAAGGATAGCAGGGCGTCTTTCGCCGAGCGGACCGTTCTGCAGTCTGCTCTGCCTTAGTTCGGGCCGGCGAGAATAAGTAGTCGTTTAGGTCGGGGGTGAAGAACTCACTGAGTAGGGCTTGCGCCTTCGGCCCGATGGCGATCGTGCGCTGCTTTCCCCTCCATGTCCCCTTATGTTGCGTTGGGCGTTACATCCACACGGCACCACCAGTATCGATGTCGCATCGCCGTACCCGACAGGCTTCGCTCGGGCGGCATCCAGTCAACCTCTGAAACTGGACCAAACCGCAGACGTAACGGGTGAGATGCGGAAGGGTGGTGTCAACGATGGAGTCATCAACCGGGATGATTGGGGCAGTTTCCCGAGCCGGTGTACGACCGCGTTGAAGCCCAGTGACGGCGGACAGCGCCTGGTAGACTGACGGCGGGATCAACTCTTCAGCCACGGCCCACTTGAATATCCGGCGGACCCGCTCAACCCGGGCGTTTACGGTCTTGCGACACCAACCGTCGTTGACGAACCGCTGACGGACGGCCTTCAGGGCGAGCGGGCCGAACTCTGCGGCCGGTGCGCTCCCGTACAGTTCGCGGACGTATCGGCACGCGGTTTTGAAATGTCGCACTTCGTCAGTCGGTGAGCCGTCGGGTGTGCGGTAGTGCTGGTCAGCGTGATTGAGAAACGCCAGCAGCACTTCGCTCACGGTCACCCTATCCACGTCGGGAGGTCTGTAGTGCGGGGCGACTTCCAATTCGAGCAGCATCCGAGCGAACCCGGCGCGAGACTCCGCACTGCCGTATGGGCCGGGGAGCAGTTGATATCGGCGGGTGCCAGTGGAATCGGTCCAAACGGCGCGGGCCCGGCCAGATTGGGAATGGAGAAGGTAAGATGGGATTGACTTGCGAATGCGGGGCATCTGGGGTTAGCTCCTCGGACGTTCCGTGAAACTATTTCACAGAACTCGTCGTTCGGAAGCCGCACCCGGTACATCCCGGAGTAAGCAGAAACTGCTTCGGCAAAAGGCTTTAGGTTGAGTGGGCGATACTGGATTTGAACCAGTGACTTCGTCCGTGTGAAGAACGCACTCTACCACTGAGTTAATCGCCCGGGAATCGACTGAGCGGCTGCCCAGTCGCTTCGTTGAGATATTATGGAGCCTTCGTGAGTCGTCAAGGTTCACAGTTTAGGCGGAACGCCCGGTGAAGCGGGAGCATCGTCGAAGTTCGGCTTGGACGAGGCCGTGACACGCTGCGGCGGGCGGACAGGTTCGGGTTCGATCGCGGCTCGGGGTGACGGGTTCTCGTTCACCTCATCCTCGATTCCCTTCATGCCCTTCTTGAATTCGACCATGGTTTTACCGAGCGAACGACCCACTTCTGGCAGCTTGCGGCCAAAAAGGAGGACGCCCAGAACCACCAACAACAGCATTTCCTGACCGCCGAGTCCAAACATCGGATTGCCTCCTCATTAAGGATGGAGATGCGGAAAGCGAGCACGAGGAGGTTGAAGGTAACCCCACTGGAGTGAAGCCTACAGGCATTACTACTATATCCACTTTGCTCCGAAGCGGGCAAGAAGCATCGCTTTTTTTGCACGCATGATCTTCGGCTGGACAGCCGTTGCGCCCATGCTATTACTGCAAGCCACTGGCGAACCAGGGTGCGCGGGGATTCTTGCGATGAAAACATTTGGTCGGTTCGCATTGCTGGCCTTTGGCCTGATGTGCGGAATTGTCGGGACGATGGCCTATATCGGGCCGCCCAAGCCGGTTGTGGCTGCATCCAGTGATCGCTACCAGGAGTCGATCCTGGCGACGGGTGCCGTTTCAGTCAACCCACGCATCCAGACCGACGGCGTCTGGCTTCTCGACTATCGCACCGGCAAGTTGCTCGGTACCGTGATCGATCGCACGCAGGGCCGAATCGTGGGTTGGGCCGAGGTCGATCTGCGTACCGAGTTCAACCTTGTGGCGCAGCAGGATGTGCATTTCATGATGACCACGGGCTACATCACGCAGGGCCAATCGGCTCTGTATCTCGCGGAAACTGCGACCGGTCAATTCGGGGTGTACACGATGGGCCCGGGGCAGGGTGGCAATGGCATCGTGATTCGCCGCCATGATATGACGCGATTCCGCAATCCGGCGGGAGCGGCTCAGGCTGCGGTGCCTGCTGGTCCGTTGCCTGCTGGTCCATTGCTTGCTGGTCCGTTGCCAGAAGAAAAGCCATAATTCGTTTAGCTGCGACGCGGACACCTCCGTCGGTCGCGGCTGAGCGGGTGCTTACCATGATCGATGTTCACATCCACGCGGTGCCGCCCAATCTGCCCGGCACCGGTTCGCTGGCCCCCATTCTCAACGATTCTGCTGAAGTTGTCGCTGCGGCGCTGCGTCGCGAGATGCAGACATCCGGCATGACGCACGTGCTGGCGATGGGGGCCTGGAACGTGGCGGATGACGATGCGCTGGGCGTGCACGCGACCCTTCGCATTGCCGAACTCGTGCCAGGCTTGCGAGCCATCGGCATCATGGACCCGACACGCACCGGAGAAGAGCACTTCACTCAAGTGGAGGCAGCATTGCGTGAGGGGCGTGTCGTGGCACTCAAGGGTTATCTCGGTTACCTCCACTACGAACCGGCTCATGCGAATTATCGACGTTATTATGAACTGGCGGCACGTTATCGCTTGCCCGTGATGTTCCACACGGGCGACACGTTTTCTCCTTATGCGAAGTTGAAATTCGCGCATCCGCTGGGTGTGGATGAAGTGGCCGTCGATCATCCGGATGTGCGGTTCGTGTTGTGCCACGTGGGCAATCCGTGGTTCACCGACGCGGCCGAGGTCATCTACAAGAACATGAACGTGTGGGCTGATCTCTCCGGATTGCTCGTGGGCGACGACGCATCGTTCACCGGGGAAGACGCGGCCGACACGATTGCCGACATCGCCCAGTCCGTGACGCGTGCCATCCGTTACTCCGAACGTCCCAATCGCTTCCTGTACGGCACCGACTGGCCGCTCGCCCCAATGGTGGCGTACCGCGATTTCATCCGCCAGGCTGTGCCCGAGGAACATCACAGCAGCGTGTTCGAGGAGAACGCCCGCCGGCTCTACGGGCTGGAATAAGCTTGCTCATCCCTCGCGTCACTTCCCCTTTGCTATAATCGGTTCGTCTTCCACGCTGAACACTGAGGGGTTCACCCCATGCTCAATACTGCTCTGCGCGATGCCGTGATGCGGGTGTTGCCGCGAGTCAAGACGCCGGCCCAGTATATCGGCGGCGAACGGAACTCCATCGCCAAGGATCATCGCCAGGTTCGCGGCAAGCTCTGCATGTGCTTCCCGGATGCATACACGATCGGCATGAGCCATCACGGCTTGCAGGTTCTGTACACGATCATGAACAACGATCCGCAGTGGGCCTGCGAGCGGGCCTTTGCACCGTGGCTTGATTTCGAGGCGGAGTTGCGTCGCCATCGCTTGCCGCTCTATGGGCTTGAATCGTTCACGCCGCTGCGCGACTACGATCTCGTCGGCTTCAGTCTGCAGTACGAAGTCTGCTACACGAACATGCTCACCATGCTCGATCTTGGCGGCATCCCTCACTTCAGTGCCGAACGCAGTGTGAACGAACCACTGATCGTGGCAGGCGGGCCGGGTGCGCAGAACCCGGAGTTGCTCGCCCCGTTCGTCGATCTGTTCGTGATCGGTGATGGCGAGGAATCGTTGCCCTGGATCATGGACCGCTGGATGACTTTGAAGGAGCAGGCACTCCGCGAAGGCGACACCTCGCACCGTCGGCGGCTGGACATGCTGGCGGAACTCGCCGGCGGCACCACCTGGGCTTATGCTCCCGCGTTCTATGAGTTCGATTATCACGCTGACGGCACCATCGCGACCGTATCGCGCACGCGTTCGGATGTGCCGATGGAAATCACATCCTGCACCATCAACCAGGACCTGGACGCGATCCCGCTACCCACGAAGCCCGTGGTGTCGTTCGTGCAAACGCCGCACGATCGCATCGCCATCGAGATCATGCGCGGTTGCCCCTGGCAGTGCCGATTCTGCCAGTCGACTGTCATCAAGCGGCCGCTGCGGGTGCGCTCGGTCGAGACCATCGTGCAGGCGGCCCTGGAGAGTTATCGCAATACGGGGATGAACGAGATCAGCCTGCTCTCGCTTTCGAGCAGCGACTATCCGTATTTCGAGGAACTCGTGAAGCGGATGCACGAGGTGTTCCGACCGCTGGGTGTGAACGTGTCGTTGCCAAGCTTGCGTGTGAACCATCAACTCCGCAGTGTGCCGCAACTGATGCAGGGCTGGCGGCGAGCCGGGCTCACGCTGGCACCGGAGGTGGCCCGCGACGATATGCGCGAACAGATTCGCAAGAAGATCAAGAACGAGGACCTGATCGAGGGATGCCGCGAGGCGTTCAAGGCCGGCATGTCGCACGTGAAGCTCTACTTCCTGTGCGGCTTGCCGGGTGAACGGCACGTCGATCTCGATGGCATCGTGGAACTCGCCGAACGCATCAGCGAGGTGGGGCGTGAGGCCACAGGGCGGTACAAGGATGTGATTGCCAGCGTGTCCAACTTCGTGCCGAAGCCGCACACGCCTTATCAGTGGAACGGCATGCAGACGCGCGAATACTTCCACTGGGCCGGCGACTACCTGCACCGCCAGAAGCGCAACAAGAATGTGAAGATCAAGCAGCACGACATCGAAACCAGCCTGCTCGAAGGCATCCTCACGCGCGGCGACCGCCGGGTGTCACCCGCACTCTATGAAGCGTGGAAACGCGGGGCGCGCATGGATGGCTGGAAGGAATGCTTCAACCCGCAACTCTGGTGGCAGTCATTTGCCGACCTGAACATCGACGTGGACTTTTATCGTTCTCGCCAGCGCCCGATGAGCGAGAAACTGCCCTGGGATCATGTGAACGTGAAGAAGGGCCGGGCGTACCTGGAGAAGGAACAGGAGCGCAGCATGCTGCAACTCCGCGTGATGGCGGATGCCGTCGGCGAGGGCGAGGGCACCGGCTGCGGTGGCTGAAGCTTTTGATCGACTCTGGAGGTGAATCGATGATTGGCCACTCAAACATTGCGATCGAGAAACCCCGATCGGCTCGCTTCACACCCGAGAAATACATTCAATTGTGCAAACTCGGTGCGTTCGATGGCATGCGCGTTCAACTCATCGGCAATGAGGTCATCGAGATGCCGGCCCAAGGCAATAAACACTTCGCCACGATTGACCGTATCCGCCACGTTTTGCAAGGTGTATTTCAATTGGGATACTGGGTCCGTGCGCAAGGCACACTGAATCTCTCACCCCATGGTGTGCCAGACCCCGATATTGCTGTGGTTCTTGGTGATGCCGATCATCCAGCGGATGACAATCCTACGACCGCACTTCTCATAGTGGAAATTAGTGATTCACGCCTGCTCTTTGACCGAACAACGAAGGCGAGCATGTACGCGGCTGCAGGTATTGAGGATTACTGGATTGTGAACGTGCCGGATCGCCAACTAGAAATTCGCCGTGGCCCGCAGCCCGATGCCACTGAGGATTTTGGCCATGGCTATGCATCGCTGCTCACCTTAAAGCCCGGCGAGAATGCGATGCCGCTGGCCATGCCAGGTGGCATGGTGCCTGTGAATCGGTTGTTCTTTTAACCGCTTTATCCCCGTGCGGGGTTCGTGAAGCTCGGGCGGAAGGACTCTTCCTTTTGTCGGGCCTTGTGGAAGCAATCCGAGAGGAATAACAGCGAACGGCAGCGCGCACGAAACGCATCGATCAGATCGTTTTTCTTTCCCAGAGCCTCGGCCTTTGCGGCCAGTGGGGCATGCTTCTCCCACTCAGCCGGGATTTTCTGTGCCTTCATCGCGTCGGCCAGGGTCGTTTCCAGCAGTGTGTACTTGTCGAACATCGCTCGATTCACGGGGCAGTCGTGCTTCTTGTGAATGTTCAGCGTCCGCGGCCCATCGTCCTGGGTTTCGGGCTCTGGTGGAAGCTGGCGGAAGTGCACGATCAGCCCAACGAGCCCCACCAGGATCACGACCGCGGCCAGAACGAAGAGCGCACTGGTGTGGGCGGCTAACGAGAGCACGGCCAGGGCACAACCAAGACCGAGCACGGTAAAGGGCCAGGGCACGCGGCGATTCCAGGCTGCAAGGAAACGCTTGAAGAATGACGGCCGCACGGGCGGTTTCGGCTTTGGGTCGCCAGGGCCGCCGGCCACTTGAACGATGAGCACCGTGATGTTGTCCGGTCCGCCACGCAGGTTGGCGAGATTCACGAGGAAACGGGCCGCCTCCTCCGGCGGCAACACAGACATCACGGCACCAACTTCCTCTGCAGTGACCACACCCGTGAGGCCATCGCTGCAGAGCATGAACATGTCGCCGGGGTTCACCGGATGCGGACCTTCGATGTCCACTTCCACTTCCGGATCAGGCCCAAGCGAGCGGATGATCACGTTCTTCTTGAAGTCACCGAGTTCGTCCGGATCAATGCCTTGTCGCTTGGCGATCTCCCAGACCCACGAATGATCGAAGCTGAGTTGCTCGGCCTTGCCCTCGCGAATGCGATAGGCCCGGCTATCGCCGACATGCCCAATCCAGGCCCCTTCAGGCCGCAGCACCAGCGCGGTGGAGGTGGTGCCCATGCCGCGGAACTCGGGATTCTCCTGGCCCACCGAGAAGATGCCGGCGTTCGTTTCCTGAAAGGCTCGTCGCAACGCGGGAATCACGCCTTCGCGAGCATGCTTCAGATAGATGAACGGAATATCCCGGACGGCCTTGGCACTCGCCTTCTCACCCACCGCGTGGCCGCCCATGCCATCCGCAACGACGAAGACGTGCCCGTGAGCTTCCCAGCCGGTCGCATCGACAGCCGGCTGCACGGCAAAATCATCCTGGTTGTGGCTTCGCTTTACGCCCACGTCTTTCAAGGCCGCAAAGCGGACTGGTTCAAAACCCGGCACCGGACATCCTCGGAGAGATCAACAACTATTCCATCCTACGCCATCGGCGCTTCACCTGCCTCACCCCCAGTCGAAAATCTGATCGCAAGCTTCCCGTTGACCGGACGAGCCGGGGACGGTATTTGGCGATCTCGCGGATTGTACGAATGCGATGGCCCGGGTGATGGGGAACCGGATGACGTGCGCGGCACCGATACGCCTGGTGTTTCTTGCGACGGCGCTCGCACTGGCGGGTTGCGTTGAGCGCCGCTTCGTCATCGAGTCGAACGTGCCCAGTGCCCAGGTGTATATCGACAACAAGCCCGTTGGGGCCGCACCTGCAAACTCGCAGTTCGAATACTACGGATATTACAATGTGACTCTGGTGCACCCCGGCTATCAGTCCGTCACGAAGCGTGTGCACGTGGTGGCACCGTGGTATGCGTATCCGCCGTTTGATTTTTTTGCCGAGGTGCTGTGGCCCTTCCACGTCGAGGATGTGCGCCGCTATTACTTTGAAATGCAACCCGCCACGCAGGCACGCACGGATGAGTTAATCAGTTCCGCGGATGCCTTGCGTCAACGCGGATGGTCACTGCCTACACCGGTTCCCGCAAATGCGAATCCGCCCGTCCTGCAGGCTCCGATCACGCCCGTCCCCGTCGATCCTTACCCGGCACCGGCACCACCGGGGGGCGCTGCACCACCCACCACACTCATACCAAGTGTGGCTCCGTCGCAATATGGTCCCGCGACTGGTGGCGTCCCGCTGCGTTAAGGCTACTGGCTGGGACGCAGCGAACCGGCGAGTTGCATGAGCTTCAATTCAAAGAATTCGTGGTCCTTGTAGTCACACTGGGCCCGCACGACGATGAGTTTATCGCCCATCGGCAGGGCCGAGACAATGATCAGCCGGGATTGGTCGCGCGAACCCTGAACCGTGGACTTGAGCCGGACCACTGCGGACGTGGGTTCGACAATGTCCGTCGGCGGATCGCTTTCGGAGTCGCCTGTCAACACTTCAAAACCCACCACGTACTGATCGCCAGCCGCTTTCACCTCGGCTGTGCGAAGCGATTCGATGTATTGCTGACCGGCTGCGAGCGGATCACCACCGGGATTCTCAATCACGTACGCCCAGAGTTCTGCCGCGAGTTGGCGATCCATGCTGTCCGTGCCAACACGCTTGATCTTGCCAATCAAGTGCAGATCAGCAGGTGGTGTCTGATCCTCCGGACGCCGATCTTCCTTCCAGATCCCTTCGGCATCGAGGATCAGATATTGTTGGGCATGCCCACCGAAAGTTGTCATCTGGGCTTCGCGTGGCTGCCACTTCTCACGTTCCTTGAGTAGCCGGAATCGACTGCGAATATCGTCGAACTCGCTGACCACGGCGGCAAAGTCGAGTTCATCCGCCCAACAGATGCTCCAGTACGCCACACCCTTGTAGCTGACCGCGTGACATTCACCCGAGATTTTGCGGCCATCTTCCGTGGTAGCGAGGAATGCGAATGCCGGGTTCGCATCCTGGCCCAGCCACTTCGCGCCCTCGATCTTTGTCACGGCGATGGTGTCCGGGGAATAGATCTTGCTCAGGGGCTTGGAGATGCCGAGGCGGAGTTCGCTTAAACGCGGGTTGCGATCCTCGAAGGGCGTGGCCCCCACGGCGATATAGGCACTCGGTTGCGTTCGTGAGTACGCGATCTGGATCGGCGGGCCGAGTTTCGCTTCCAGGTCCGGGTTGCGCTCCCACGGAGTGGCCGGCGGATCGAAAGCGATGTTGCAGTTTCGCAATTGCGTGGCGAGATCCTTCGGGTTCACGGATGGTGTGTGAAAGGCCCGAAAATAGATGGTGATCCCCACACCGAGCAACACTGCCAGTGTGAACACCACCCAAAACACGGTCATCCGGCCGCTGGAATTGCCACGATCCAGCAGCATCTGATCGCGCCGCGAACGCGTGTCCGCTTCCTCGGGCGGACGCGATTCGATTCTCTCAAAGTTCGGCGCTGGCGGTGCTGTGGCAGGTGCGGTCGGGCTGCCTGGAATCGGCGCAGGTGCCGTCGGTGCGGGTGGGCCAAGTGTGAAGCGCATGGCACAACGTGTGCAGGTCAGGACGACGCCACCCGGGACACCCGTGGGATCGAAAAGATAGGGACAGTTCGGATTCGGGCACTTGAGGGGTTGCGACATGCGAAGTCCGGGGTGATGCACGAAGTGCGGTCGCCGCGCCGCAATGCCGATTATAGCGGTTCGGTGGTGGTGTTGCGATCATCACCCGGGCCGGCATCTTCGTCATCGACTTCCGATTCCTCATCCGTTTCATCGGGGAGTGGTTCCGAGACGGGCACGTACGCCAGTGGCGCAGCCGACGAGGGATGCACGATTCGGAGTGCGTGCCGGCCATCAAGGATGGCCAGAAGTTCAGTGAGTATTGCTTCCGACCGCCAGCCGCGCGTCAGCGGCACATCGGGCAATGCCTGCCCCGCGGCCCGGGCTCGGACCACGGCTTTGAGGTCCGAACTCGAAGCGACGAGATTCGAGGCGATCTTCTTGCGAGAACAGAGATCGGCCAGCACCACGCTCAACAAATTGGCCAACATCACCACATGCGGCGGGTCATTGTCACGCTGTTCAAGAGTCGGATGCTCGTTGGGCGGCAACGCCTTTGCCCTTTTCACAGCCTCGAGGATGGCTTCCTGTTCACCCCGCAGCACGCCTCGCAACGATTGCAAATCTTCCAGCGTTCGCGGTGCTCGCCGAGCGATTTCTGAAAGCAGATCGTCACGGAGGAGCATGCGTGGCGGGCGATTGACTCGGGCCGCGAACGCATCACGCCAGGCATAGACTTCGCGTGCGATCGCTAACCCCTTGCGATCGAGTCCACCCAGCCCCTTCACTTTGCGCCAGCGTTCGATGCTGGCATCATCGGCCACCGCTTTGCGAACCGACACCTCGAACTCCTCCTTCGCCCAGGCCAGCCGATCGTTGCGTTTCAGTCGATCCGTCAATTTCTTCCACACTGGCAACAGGAATCGCACATCATCATACGCATAGCGCACCTGCGCCGGAAGCAACGGACGGCGCCGCCAGTCTGTGAGCGTCTCGCCCTTGCTCATGCGATGGCCGAGGGTGTCCTGGACGAGCCCACCGTATCCCATGGGATAGGCGAAGCCAACGAGCCCGGCTGCAAGTTGCACATCAAAGACATTGGCTGGCGGCTGGCCCACTGCGAAGTTGCAAATGCGCAGATCTTCCCGCCCCGCATGCACCACCACGGTTTTCTTCGCATCGAGCAGTATCTTCCAGAACGGTTCCAGCGAGCCACAGGTGAACGGATCGATGACATACAGGCGTTCCGACGAGGCCACCTGCAGCAAGCAGAGTTCCGGGCGGTACTGATCTTCGCCCACGAACTCGGTGTCGAACGCAATCGCCGAGGTGGTGGAAAGATGGGCCAGGCAATCCGTCAGTTCTGCCGGCCTGGACACGACGAGTTCGGGAAGGGCCGGGAGTTTCACAGCGCGACGAGGCATTTTGTCCGAACCGCTTGGTGCAGGGGCACTATGAGCAGCATTGTATCATGGTGCGCGAACGATTGCCCATACGTCACGGCGCAGATAAGGCGGCATGGCCGGTTGCGGCTGCTGGCTTTGCGTATTCCAGCAGCCAGTACACGCCGACTTCACGACCGCGAACAACGAGCGGAAACTTCTGCACAATCCGCGGCGGCCCGAACTCAGTGACGTAGTTCGGCGGCAAGAATCCTTCCGCGAAGACATAAACGTGATCGCGGTCCGCAGGGCGTTCCGGGTGCTGCGTGAAATGGCTCGGCCGCGTCATGCCGTCGATTTGCCTCGCATCAATCTGGTGGAACTGCAGGAGTGCCGCCCACTGATAGCTCGCCACGTAGACCGGCTCGCCCGCCTGAAGTTCCTGGAGCGAAGCGCGAAGCTGGCTGGCCATCTCTTCCTTGCTCACCTGCCGCATGATGCGATCCTGCTCCGGCTTCAACCAGCCGATGGGGTGCACCAGATGAACGCCAATCAGCAGGACACAGCCCGCGGGCACCGCGAAACTACCGTATACCAGTCGCCGCGAGAGTGCCGCTTGTTTTACGCGTTCGAACCACTCTGCCGCCAGCGGCCAGACCGCAATGTAGCAGGCCAGGGCCCAGTTTCCTTCGAGGTGGCCCCGTGTGGCTTTGTAAAGGAAAAAGGCGAAGGGGAAGGCGAACAGGCACAGGCAGACTCGCAAACGTGGCACGGCAAGCAATTCGCGTCGATGGAGCAGCGACCAGACGAACACCGCGAAAGGAAGCACCCCAAAGAAGAGCACCTGAATGCCCACGAACGATGCGAACGGCATCAGACCCGGCTGCGGGCTGCTCATCGAATGCTTCCACTGATATTGCAGCGGTATAAAATCGTGGCGGATGTTGTGAATCAGGATTGGCAACGTGACAACGAAGGCCACGGCCAGATGCAGGGTGTAACCGACGATCCACTTTCGCCAATTGCCCGCGAACACAAAACTGAGGAATCCCGCCAGCACGGCCAGGCCCGTCGTGTACTTGCCGAGAATGCCGCAGCCGAGCACCACACCGCCGAGTGCCCACAGCCCGAAGCGGGAACTGGAGCCCGATTCCGCGGCCATTCCTTCATGCATTTTCACCAGCCAGAGCACATAGAGTGCCCAGAACATGAGCAGCGGCGTGTCCGGCGTCACCAGCACCGCCCCGAACGTGAACAATGGCGTGAACACCACCAGTGGCAGGAGATCGCGTGGTCGGGTGAGCCAGCCGATCACCGCGAGCACGGTGAGTGTCGAGAGGATCGCGGGAAGCCGAATCGCCAGGAGCGTGTCGCCCAGCAGAAACGTGCCGGCCCGAATCATGTACGCGACCATGGGCGGATGGTCGTAGTAGCTGAGTTGGAGTTGTTCAGACCAGCACCAATAATAGAATTCATCGTCCGCGGGCGGGACCACAAGGGCCAGCACAACGTAGACTGGCACCAGGGCGAGGAGCAGCCAGACGAACCCGCGAAAGCTCACGGCGAACTCCCCCCATCCGTGGAAAAAATGAACACCCCTCCGTGGGTGAACGGGGGATATACCAAATTCACGGCCTCTGCGGCGAGCCCGATTTTCTGCGTCTCGCACGGGCGCTGTTCCAAGAGCGTTTCCAAAGGAAGCCGACATGCTCGATGAATTCGTGAATCAGAAGGTTGTGGTCGATCTGAGCACGCCATTCGTCGCGCTGGGCAAACTGATCCGCTACGACGAGCACTTCCTCGAGTTGAAATCGGCCGACCTGCATGATCTGCGCGACACCGAAACCACCCGCGAAAACTATGTCGCCGAATCGGTGGCCACCGGCATCAAGCGCAACCGCAAGCGTGTGCTCATCCGGCGCGACCAGATGGTGGCACTGTCGTTGCTCGAAGATGTGGTCGATGAGTAAGGGCGAGTTGTGCGGTTCTCATTAGCCTGCGACCTGGGCCAGCCACTTCCGCAGAAACGCGGCCAGCGACTGCAGTTCGCCCGGCGAGAGCGGCGGCAATGATCCTTCAGCCTCGGCGAATCGCGTTTTGGTGGCGGCATCGATCACGCGGCGGCCCTTCGCTGTCAATTCGATCATGACCTTGCGCCGGTCTTCCTTGTCCGCCTTGCGGTAAACGAGCGACGCTTTCGCCAGCCGATCGAGCCGGGCCGTCATGCCTCCGGATGAGAGGATCACGCTTTCGAGCAACTGCGAGGGCGTCAGACCCCCCTTGGGGCCATGTCGGCGAAGGGTAGCGAGGATGTCGAATTCGCCTAGCGTGAGGTTGTGCTTCTCGAGTGCGTTTTCGACGCTTCGCTCGAGGTGCTCGGCCAGCACGATGACGCGCCCGACCACTTCGAGCGGCGAGGGGTCGAGATCGGGCCGGGCTTTTTGCCACCCGGAGAGCATGCGATCGATCACATCCGGCGCTTCCATAACACAAAGACTATCGCCAGAATTCTCGACGTCAAGATTCTTGACAGTGAGCTATTTCAGCGATACCTTCAGCTAAGCTGGTTCTGCTTCTTCACCGTGCGCTGCCGCGAAGCCGCACTGCAAACACGAGGGCTCCATGAAAGAGATCAAGATCAACGACACCGTCGAGCAGTGCATCGAGCGCTCCGACTATCCGCCGGAAAAGGTCCGGGCGATTCTCGCCAATGAGACCGTGGCCGTGCTCGGATATGGCGTCCAGGGTCGCGGCCAGTCGCTGAACATGCGCGACAATGGCGTAAAGGTCATCGTCGGCCAGCGCAAGGGCGGCAAGGCGTACGATCTCTGCCTCGAGGACGGCTGGAAGCCCGGCGAGACGCTCTTCGATCCCGAAGAAGCCGCCGCCAAGGGAACGATCATCCAGTACCTGCTCTCGGATGCGGGCCAGAAGGACATGTGGCCCAAGCTGAAGCCGCACCTCACCGATGGCAAGGCGCTCTACTTCTCGCACGGCTTCTCGATCGTCTTCAGCGAGCAGACCGGCGTCGTGCCCGACAAGAACATCGATGTGATCCTGGTCGCACCCAAGGGATCCGGCACCACGGTTCGCCGGCTCTTCCTGGAAGGCCGTGGGATCAACAGTTCCTTCGCGGTGCACCAGGATGCCACCGGCAAGGCCCGCGATCGTGCGCTCGCCCTCGGCGTCGCCATCGGTTCAGGCTATCTCTTCGAGACCACCTTCAAGAAGGAAGTGATCTCGGACCTGACTGGCGAACGCGGCGTGCTCATGGGTGCGATTTACGGCCTCTGGCTGGCTCAGTACGAAGTGCTGCGGGCCCATGGCCACTCGCCCAGCGAAGCCTTCAACGAAACGGTCGAGGAAGCCACGCAGAGCCTGTACCCGCTCATCGGCGAAAAGGGCATGGACTGGATGTACGCCAACTGCTCGACGACCGCTCAACGCGGCGCGCTCGACTGGTTCACATCGTTCCGTGATGCCAGCAAGCCGGTGTTCGAGAAGCTCTATAACTCGGTCGAGTCGGGCGAGGAAGCGCGGCGGACGCTGGAGGCCAACAGCCGGCCCGATTATCGTGCTCAACTCGAGAAGGAGTTGAAGGCCATCGCGGAGAGCGAGATGTGGATCGCCGGCACTCAGGTGCGTGCCTTGCGACCGGAGCGCCAGGGCTAACGCATTATCGAAAATAGATATGATGACAACGCATTGTCACTGAACCCGTGGGTTGCGTGAAGCAGCCGACGGGTTTCGTTCTTGTGCATTCTCCATTGTTTGCTAGTGCAGCTCATCTTTTATTGACACTCACAAGACACTTAAGAACTTAATAACGATTTTGTTAATCAAAATAGTGACTATTTGTGTCCGTAGCAGCTCCCCGAAATTTTTCGCCAAATCGTTTTCCGCCGCGTCCGTGGCCCTAACTGCTTTCCCGGATGCCGGGTCCGATTCTGAGTGGTGACGCATCCCGGGTGTGCGCCTGGTTAGTGCTATTTCCGGACTATTGACAGCATGGGAAAGGGGCTTCTATGATGCCCCCGCTGAGCCGAATGGTCGTCGCTGGTGCTTCGTGCACAGCGGAAACCACATGCCTGACTGTTCGGACGAACGTGCGGCGATCAGATCCTCTCATCGCCGCACACATCATCGAGAAGTTGCCGAGTTCTATTGCAAGCATTAGCCGTCGCGGCTTCGCCGCTGGGAGTGTGGTCATGCCGTCCCTCGACCCCATATCAGAATTCCGCACGGCATGGCTGCCGCACGTTTCGGATGAGGGGTTGGCGCGCATCACCGAACTTCTGGACCGTGCGAGCCCGTTGCTGATCCACGGAGCCTTTACCAAAGCCATTCCGATGGGTTGCCTGGCCACACATATCGCCTGGAACGATTGCCGCACCTGTCACCTGGAGCACGAAGCGGGCGTGATGTGGCTCTCGAAGGTGGCATCCCTCAATCCCGCGACTTCGAGCCTGGTGCAGGCCTGGGATGAAGGTGGCGTGAGCAACTTCGCCCTGCGGTCAGCCCTGCTAGCGGAATGCTGGGCGGAACGCGACCACCGGAATGGAATCACAACGCGCGAATCCGAAGAACAGACCTGCCCATGCTAGCTCGCGTGCTCGAACCCGAGGTGATGGACACGGCCGAGGATGCACGCGACTACGATTCGATGGATCATCGCGCCGTGAACGCCCAGTTCGCGGCGGATTTCCTCAAAGTCTGGGATGGCCGCAATCGTATTCTGGATGTCGGAACAGGCACAGCCCAGATCCCGATCGAACTCTGCCGCCAGGATGCCCGCCCCGAAGTTGTTGCCATCGACCTGGCCGAGCAGATGCTCGAAATCGCCCGGCAAAACGTCGTGCAGGCCAGTTTGACGGATCGTATCCAACTTACACACATGGATGCCAAGGGGATGTATTACCATCCCGGTGCATTCTCGGCTGTGATCTCGAACAGCATCATTCACCACATTCCTGAACCGCTCAGTTGCTTCACCTCGATGCACCTGGCGTGTGCCCTGGGTGGCGTGCTCTTTGTGCGCGACCTGCTCCGACCGGGCGATCGGGCCACGTTGAGTCATCTCGTCGAGACGTATGCCGGTGATGCCAATGAACACCAGCGCCAGCTGTTTGAGCAATCGTTGCACGCCGCACTGACGCTTGATGAGGTGCGCGCGATCGTGGGCCAACTCGGCTACAGCCCCGGCACCGTCTCCCAGAGTTCGGACCGTCACTGGACCTGGTCGGCCCAGCGGGTGTGATTCACATTCCCATCTGCGTTTCACTTTGACGGCAGTTCCCATCCCTTGCGGTAATCCCGACCGAGATATTGCTGTGCTTCTGCTGGACCGCCCAGCTTGCCGCTGGAACTATCCCAGGTCAGTTCCTGGCCGCTGCGATAGGCCACGTTCCCCAGCAGCACAGCTTCCGCCAGCAATCCCGAGTAGGCGAAGTTGCACGTGGTGGATCCATTCGACTTCACCGCCTCAGTCCATTCCTTGTGGTGGCCGATCGATTTGGCAATCGTCACCGCAGGCGGCGTGTACGACTTCTTGAACTCGTCCGGCATCACGGCATGCTTGCCATAATCCGAAATCAGTTGCCCCTTCGACCCGACGAAGAGCACACCAGAGCCATATCCCGGATAGGTCGTTTTGCCATCCAGGGCTGGCCCGGGCACACCGTGATACCAGGTGAGATGCACGGCCGGTCGGTCCTTCACGGCCGGGAACTGATAATCGACCTGCAGCAGATCCGGCACCGTGTTGTCGCCTTCGTAAGTCGTCTGCCCCTTTGCGGTGATGGTGGTGGGTGCCGTGAGCCCGAGCGCCCAGAAGGGCAAGTCCATGAAGTGACAGCCGAAATCGGCGAGTTGCCCACCGCCGAATTCCCACCAGTAACGCCAGTGGAAATGCGGCCAGGGCTTCCCCTTGAACGGTGTGTTCGGATGCACTGCCTCGAAGAAATCGGTCTTCACCGGCCCCATCCACAGATCGACATCAAACTTCGCGGATGGCTTCGATCCCGCACGTTTGCCGGCTGGCGGCTTGCTCCCAAGCCAGACGTGGACGCGCGAGATCGGCCCGAGCGAGCCACCCTGGACCGCTTCCACGACACGGCGGTAGTTGTCGCCGGCGTGGATCTGTGTGCCCATCTGCGTCACGAGTTTCCTCTCGATGGTGAGTTTCCGCATGAGCCGGGCTTCGTTCACAGAGGAAGCCAGCGGTTTCTCACAGTAGACGTGCTTGCCCAGCGACATCGCAATTGTTGCGGGCAGGCAGTGGGAATGATCCGGCGTGCTGATCACCACGGCATCGAAGGTATTCGCGGCCTTGTCGAAGAGCTTGCGGTAATCGGTGAAGCCCTGAGCATCTCGGAGTTTCGCCTTCGCGGAACCGAGCCGAGCGTCATCCACATCGCAAAGTACGGCAATGTTCTCGTGTGCCACACCCGCAAGGTTCGCACCGCCACGATCGGCGACGCCAATCACGGCCAGGTTCAACTTGTCGGCGGAGTTGCGAGCGCGAACAAACATCGGAGCCGTGAGAGCAGCAGTTGAAGCTGCGAGAAAGCGTCGACGATTCATGGGGGCAGGCATGTCGAACTCCGGAGGAGAAGCCATGAGGGCAGAGGAAAGGAGTATAACTTGACGTGAATAGAACGGGAACAAAAACACTCGCCGGAGGATGGGCGTTCCTCCGGCGGGCAGGGCGATGGGCGACTCGGGCGATGGGCGACTCGGGCGAACGTCACGGTATGTCGGTGAGGGAGGGCAGCGTGTAGGCGCTCACGCTGCCCTCGACCTCGGTCCGCGCTCCCTGGGCAAATGCGGAGCTTGAACGGGGGTGGGTAATGTCAGGCAGGAATACTCGGCAGGTGGGCGAGTACCCGACATACGCACCTTTCGAGCCCAGGCGGACAACTTTTTTAACACATTATCACAAGTTATTTACTCGCATAGTCTTCCGGAGTGGCTGCTGGAAGCACATGCCGACTCGGCCATCGATTGCACCCGTCCGAAGAACCGACAGGATCCGGCAATTCGGACAGTGCCGAATAATCCGCATAATCGGGTCAATCACCGGATCGCGGCATTATCGACGTGCCCATTGCCTCGGCCTTCGCAACAATACTCGCATCCGTCGATGGCCCCGACGAATCATCAGGAGATCGATAATGGCGATTGAACCGCTGGCGATTGGCGTCTGTAGTTGGTCTCTGCAAGTGAAGAGCGTCCCCGAACTCAAGGGGTTCATGGATCGCCTCGGAATAGATGTGGTGCAAATCGCGTGTGGCGATCCGCATCATGCCTCCTGGGATGAAGGCGAGGAGATGCCCGCTGCCGCGAGAGCCGCAGGGTTTCGCATGTCCGGCGCGATGCTGGGCTTTCCCGGAGAGGACTACACCAGCCCGGCCACCATCGAGAAGAGCGGCGGCTTCGGCGACCCCACGACGCGCCCGGAACGCCTCGAACGCTTCCAGTGGGCCCTCGCTCGCACGCAGGCACTCGGCCTCAGCGACCTCATGTTGCACGCCGGGTTCATTCCGGCCGTGGGAGATGCGGCCCGCAAGCCATTCCTGGACACATTAGCCAAGGTCGCCGAACTCGCCGGGCAGGTAGGTGTCACCGTGGCCTTCGAGACCGGCCAGGAATCCGCAGCGCTGTTGCGAACCACGCTGGATGAGTTGGAGTGCCCGAATCTCAAGGTCAATTTCGACCCCGCCAACATGCTGCTCTACAACATGGATGATCCGCTGAGCGTGCTGGATCTGCTCGCACCGGACATTCAGAGCGTGCATCTAAAGGACGCAAACCGCCCGGTGCAATCGGGTGCGTGGGGCGAAGAAGTGCCGCTCGGGCAGGGCCAAACCAACACCAAAGCGTTTGTGAAAGCTCTCAAACGCGTCGGCTACCGCGGCCCGCTCTGCATCGAGCGCGAAGTCGGCACCCAGGCCGACCGCTACCGCGACATCGAGCACGGTGTTCAATTTTTGCGTGAGTGCATTGCGGAGGCGTAATTACGCCCACGATGGTCATGGTGGATTCCCTGCCGCGCATAGCCAGGAGGGACCACCCGCTGCCCGAGGTGTGCCGTCTCTCCCAATTCGTGCGGTGGTGTGAGCCTGAACGCAAGCGAGCCGCTGGTCTGGCTTCCTTGGTTCAAGAACTCCCGAATCGCACACAAAATCGAACCGGAAAGGGATCCGCATGAAAACTTTCCTCACCCTTGCGCTCGCCCTCACCACGGGCACGGCCCTCGCAGCGGACACGACACGACCGAATATCGTGCTGATCTTCGCCGACGACCTCGGCTGGAAAGATGTGGGCTATCAGGGCACCGACTACTACGAGACGCCGAACATCGATCGGCTTGCCAAGGAAGGAATGGTCTTCACACATGCCTATGCGGGTGCGGCGAATTGCCAGCCGAGCCGGGCTTGCTTGCTGTCGGGCCAATACACACCACGCCATGGCGTCTATGCCGTAGGTTCGACAGATCGCGGCCCCAAGGCCGCCATGCGGCTCAACCCGATTCCCAACACAAATGGCCTGGCACTCGACAACGTCACCCTGGCCGAGGCACTCGACGCAGCGGGCTACGTCACCGGGATCTTTGGGAAGTGGCACCTTGACCAAGACCCGGGCGGTGCTCCCGGCAAACAAGGATTCCACACCGTCTTTCAGTCGTTCCCAGGTTGGAAGGGAAATGAAGAGAACAACCCCAAGGGAATCGCTTCGCTGACCAAAGCGGCGGGTGAGTTCATGGAGAAAAACAAAGATAAGCCCTTCTTCCTTTATCTGCCGCACTACGCCATCCACACGGCCCATCAATCGTTGCCAGCCACACTCGCGAAGTTCCAGGCAAAGAAGCGGGGCACTCAACACTCCGACGCCAAGTATGCGGCGTGCCTCTACGACATGGATCAGGGCATCGGCACGCTCGTGCAGAAGATCAACGAGTTGGGGCTCGAAAAGAACACGCTCCTTGTGTTCACGAGCGATAACGGCGGCTTCCAGCGTTCTTCACAAGAACCACTCCGCGGCAATAAGGGTTGTTACTACGAGGGCGGCATTCGCGAGCCATTCATCGTTCGCTGGCCTGGTGTCACCAAGCCCGGCAGTCATTGCGATGTGCCGATCATCAGCCAGGATCTCTACCCGACATTCCTGGCCGTCGCCCAGGCCAAGCTGCCGGAAGGCAAGGTGCTCGATGGCGAAAGCATCATCCCACTGCTCAATGGCAACGGTGCTCTAAAACGCGAATCCATCTTCTGGCATTTTCCGGGTTATCTGGATGGCCCCGTGATTCGTGGCCGCGATCTCGATATCCGCACGGGCTTCCGCACCCGGCCCGTCACAGTGATTCACAAAGGCGACTGGAAACTGCACTTCTACCACGAAGAATGGGTGCTCGATGGCGGCCGCGACAAACTCGCCACAAACCACGCGGTCGAACTCTACAACCTGAAAGACGACGTTGGTGAACGCAAGGACCTGGCGAACAGCAACACCATGAAACGCGATGAACTGCTCGACGAATTGCTCGCCTGGCACAAATCCACTGGAGCACGAATCCCCAGCGAACCCAACCCAAAATTCCAGCCTGGAACCGAGGCAAAAAGTAAACGAAAGGCCAAACTCTCCGACGATGATTGAGCGAGAAATGGTGGTTTCCTGTTGCAGTAAACCACATCCAACGGAGTATCAGGAAAGTCAATCCGATCGTTTGAGATAATTGGATGAGATGCTGGCGGGACGTGTTGGAAACTGGATGAGATGCTCGCAGGAAGTGCACGATCAATTAACGAAGCACGGGCCTTATTTCTCAAGGCCCGTGCTTATTCGTAACGCGGTGATCCTGGACCAAGCCAGCTTCTCAATCAATGTGCCCGCAGTACAGGCAAGACATCTACCATTTGCTCACGTTGCGGGCGAGTCGATGCTCGCTCCAACGATGCCTCAAATCTACTTGTTCTTCTGCAAGTTCACCATGACCTGTCCCATGGCCTCACCAATATCCATGTAGGTTTCGGCGTTGCCGCCGTAGTGACTGTTGGATGCGCCTCCCTTGCTGAGTGGATGGCTGTAGACGGTTGCGACGTTGCCTTTGAACTCTTTGTATTTGCCGGTCTCGCCATCGACGGCGAGTTGTGCATTGAGAATTAAGCCATCGTTCCCTTCGGCACCCTTTTCCGTCTGGCCGAGCGTGGCGCACACAAACTTGGCGTTGGGTGCGTCAAAGTCTTTTCGCAACTGCTTGATGAAGTGAACAAGGTTCTGTTCGTAGTGACTTGCCAGCCCGGCATCGTAGCGGTCCTTGTCGCCCTGCCAGAAGAAGAAGCCGGCAATCTCGTAGCTCTTCGCCCCGGGGTAATACTTCTCGATCTCCTTCAGCACCGCCTTGGCGTTGGCAACATCACCATCGTATTGCATGCCGGCGTACCACGTGATCGGCTTCGGCTCCGATCCCTTCTCCCATTTCATGGGCGATTGTTTGTAGCCGGCATACACATAGGTCTTCATCGCACCGGTCTTCTTATCCTTTTCTTGAAACTCATAGCCCGCGCTGCCCGGGGGTAGCAGGTCCCAGCCGAGGCTGCGGTTGCCGATGCAACTCTTGAGAACCATCACAGGCGCGTCGGTGGCGTTGCCGAGGTGATGCCCGATACCAATCTCCGGGCCAATCGTATTGCCCTTGATGGTCATCCACTCATTATTAAGGAGTTTCATGGGTCCGGTGCCGCTGCCCATGACACGCACATTGCGGAGATCCATTCGCTCGGTCCACTTGCCCGAATCGGTGACAAGGTAAGGATATTTCTTCTTCTCCTTCACCGCGTATTCCAGCGTGCCATCCTTGGTCGCCGGACCAACCCTGCCCATGCCCACCATGTTCGACTGTCCCAGCAGGATGTACACCTGCACCGGTTTGGTCATGTCCGCGGGCTTGTCGTCAGGCCGTGGCAGGGGAGCCGGTGACTCCGCGGCATAGTCAGGCAAACAGAACAGCGCCATCGCGGCAGTGATGAGCAGCATCAATCGAATTCGCAAGCAAAGGTTCATGGGGAATCTTCAGAAGAGGAGGGGGAAAAGCGTTGTCAAGGCAGGCTAACCAATGGGGTAGACAGTAATGCCCGATCGCTGTGCTGTCGAGAGAAATAACTGAGCATTTGGCCTGATCGCGGAATTATAGAGAAGCGATCCGCGAGGCGTTCCGCCACTTCTTCCTGATGCGTTTCTCGATGAGCAAGTCCGGCCTGAAGGGACCTGAGCAATAGAGAGAACTGGCTTGGTATTCATCACGCGAGGAAATTCATCATTGCTGCATGTGCGGATGCATCATTGTCACGCTGTAGTTGATTCCTGGCCCGTTCATCTGCCACTCGTTTCCAATCAGAAATCTGCACTTCCTTTTACCCGCTCCGGGGCAGTTGCCGGCAATCTCTACGCTTTGCGTCAACTCCTGCCTCCAGCGGTGAATTCGCTGTCGATTCGGTGGCCGTGCCTGCTGCGTCGACTTTGCGAGCCAGAAGGGCCCATCACACTTGCCGCGAAATGATGGCCCACCCGGCTCAGACGATCCCAAATCGATACACAGTCGCGTTCCAGGATTCCCAACAATTCCGCAGACAGCCTGCCACTGCTGCCAGATTCCTCCAGCAACAGGGATCGGAGCGCTCCGTTCGCCCACTCCTATCGGCCGCCGGGCGTCGGCAGGAACAGGTTCATGTTCTTGTCGCCGAGATTCGTCCAGAACGTGCCCGGGCCGGATTGATAGAGGCGCAATCGCAGCGCGGGGTTCATATGCTGCGAGAGCGTGTAGCGCATGAATGCGTCCTGGTCATTGGCGAACACGTCCATCTGCATTTTGTGCAGCCCGCTCTTGGCCGTGTTCACGATTTTCATCGAATCGGCCTTGGCTTTTCCGAGCAATTCCTGTCGTTCGGCGTCCAGGATGGCGATCTGTGCAGCAAACGTGTCTTTGAGTTTCTCGATCTCCGCGTCGGTGATGAGCGTCAGGTTCTCGGCCTCCCGATCGATGGCTCCGACCAGCTTTTCCGTCGTCGCCTCGACCTTTCCCACTTCCAGTTCGATCGTCCGCTCGGCTGCGACCACATCGTTGTAAGTCTCGGCGGTGAGCGAGAGTTCTTTCTGGGTGATAGTTTTTTCCTTGGCGAGTTGCTCGTCCCGCTTTGGCTTCAGGAACGAGTCGCTGATGATGATGTTGCGAATAAACGCGTGCCGAACGATGATGTGATCCTCCGAACACGCCTCTTCGAGTCCGCGCGAAAAGTCGGTCTGGAACTGCTCGCGTTTGGCACCGTCGAGAAAGTCCTCGGCCCCGTAGTCCTGGCCCTTGTTCCGGCTAATATTCTTGACGTTCAGCATAATGACCGCGGTCTCGATGCGGTCGATGTTGCGGAACTTGGCCAGCCACTCGGGCCAGTGATTCGGCTTCAACTCCCATTCGATGGTGCAATCGAGCTGGATGCGATTACTGTCGCTGGCGTCGAAGACGAGTGCCGTGTTCAGTTTGGCGTCAGTGTCGTAGTGGTACGTGGTCTGATAGATTCCGACCGGACACGGGATGACCTCGTATTCCTCAGTGTTAATGGGGTAGAGCCCTGGTTCCAGGAACTGGTCGCGGATGATGCCCTTCTCGTTCGGTTTAGTGGCAAATTCCGTCGGGCCGTCCACGCCGAGCTTTCGGCGCAGCACGCCCACAAACCCCGCTTTGATCTCGACCATGTCCACGAGCTTCACCTCGTAGCCATAAGGGTTCATGCGGTAAGCTCCGGGGTACAGGACTTCGCGCTGAATTCCCTGCTGTCCCCTGTCAGCAACAAATTGACCCGCTTGAAGCGGTTGGCCACCGAGTGCCTTGACGATGCCGACCTTGGGAAGTTCCAGTCCCTGCTCGGTCATTTGCTTGCCGGGCACGACGATATTGGGCTTGAGTTCCGTCTCGTAGAGAACCGGCCAGATGAAGTGCCAGCCCTCGCCGAGGACGTGCTCGCGGATGCCCTTCTGTCCCGGACCGGCGAGGATTTGCCCCTCGGAGAGTGGCTCACCAAACTTGGCCACGACGACCAGCATGTGACCAGATGGAACGTGGTGAAGACACGACTTTCGCAGGGTGAGGGCGAGTGAGGTGCCGGCGATGAGTAGGAACAGAATCACAAGTGAAGGGTGCGTGAGACGCAAGCAGGAAGGCCGTCGAATGCGAGGAATCGCGGCGGAGGATCGGAGCTTGGACCCCAGGCGGCGAACTCGCGAGGGACGACGAGTTGGTGCTGTCTCGCTGACGGGTGCGTTCTCGTTGACGGGTGCGTTCTCGTTGACGGGTGCGTTCTCGTTGACGGGTGCGTTCTCGTTGACGGGTGCGTTCTCGTTGACGGGTGCGTTCTCGTTGACGGGTGCGTTCTCG
>JBGSZR010000267.1:0-35895 GCA_041750275.1 Gemmataceae bacterium | reverse complement strand
ACACCAAACACCAAACACCAACCACCAAACACCAAACACCAAACCCCACCCACCAAACACCAAACACCAAACACCAAACACCAAACACCAAACACCAAACACCAAACACCAAACACCAAACACTTTTCCCATGTCCCACTTCACCAGTCTCTCCTTCACGAACCCGTTGTTCATCGGCCTGGCCGTGCTGGTGGTGGGCGGCATCGTCGGCTGGTCGCTGGGGTTAGGCCGTACGCTGATCGGTGCATCCACCACCAAGATTCGCCGGAGCTTCGAACTCGCCATCAAGAGTCTCTGGCTGCACAAACTCCGCTCGTTCCTGTCAGTGCTCGGCATCATCATCGGCACGGCCGCCGTGATCTCACTCATGGCGTTTGGTGAGGGCTCGATGCAGGATGCACTCGAAGACATCAAGCGACAGGGTGCCACGAACATCATCGTTCGCAGCGTGAAGCCACCGGACGATTCCGCCACATCCACCCGCGGCTACGTCAGCACCTATGGGCTCGTCGAAGATGATTTGAAACGGTTCGAGACATTCGGCGATGCCATCCGGACACAAGTGCCGCTGCGGGTCTTCCCGATGGAGGCCCGCTATCTGAACCGGCTCGGAAATGTCCGCTGCGTGGCGACGGTGCCGGAGTATGCCGAGGTGAACAAGCTGGAGATGGCTCGCGGTCGCTTTCTGGTGGGCGGCGACGACATCACGGGTGCCAGCGACAACGAGCACATGCTGAACATCTGTGTGCTCGGCTCCGAGGCCGCCGAGAAGCTCTTCCCTTATGAAGATCCGCTCGACAACAAGACTGTGCAGATGAAGAACCAGCGTTTCCTGGTTGTGGGCGTGGTGAAAGAGCGCATGCCCACCGGCGGTTCCGGTGGCAGCCAGGCTGCGGAAGAATTCAACAAGGATATTTACATCCCGTACAAGTCCAGCTTTGCACGCTTCGGCCGCATCATCAGCGTTCGCTCATCCGGCTCGCGGAGCATGGAGCAAGTGGATATCAGCCAGGTCACACTCACCGTGGATGCTCAGGTGGATAGCCCGGATGGCCGCATGAAGGTGCAGGCCGTGGGTGACCAGATCAAGCGCATGCTCGAGAAGGATCACCCGAGGATGGACTGGGCCGTGACCGTGCCGCTCGATCGCCTTGAGGAAGCCGAGCGAGCCCAGAACCGCTTCACGAACCTGCTCGTGCTCATCGCCTCGATTTCGCTCGTCGTCGGCGGCATTGGCATCATGAACATCATGCTCGCCACCGTCACCGAGCGCACCCGCGAGATCGGCATTCGCCGGGCACTCGGGGCGAAGCGTAAGGACATCACCATGCAGTTCCTCGTGGAAGCCGTGGTGCAAACCACCATCGGCGGGCTCTGCGGCGTCTGCCTCGGGTTGGGCATGGTCTTCACCGTGCCGATGCTCTGGAAATGGATTGCTGGCACCACGCTTCCGGCCCAGATCCACGTGCCTTCCATCTTCCTCTCGCTCGGCGTCTCCGTCGGTGTCGGTGTGCTGTTCGGCTGGTATCCCGCCCAGCGTGCCGCCCGCCTCGACCCCATCGAAGCACTGCGCCACGATTAGGCAGCCTCACGGTTGCGGCTCGCCTGGGCGGAGCCGCACCATTCATTACATTGAAGGATCACCCTGCATCGTCATGTTTGAAGAGTGATCCTCATGGCCCGTGCCTCGGATAACAAGTTCCGCCTCGGCTGGACGGCCACGGTCGCCGATCACGTCATCAGCCTCTCCTGGTCCACCGATGGTCATCGCGTGGCCATCGCGGCCGTGTCGGGTCCGATCAGCGTTCTCGATGCCGCCACGGGCAAAGCGGTCCATGAGTTAACGGGGCATGGCTTCGGCACAACGGTCGTGGCCTGGCAACCGGGTGGCACGCACCTCGCTAGCGCGGGGCAGGATGGCAAGGTGCGGCTCTGGGATGCCCTTGCGGGAACGGAATCACTCGCGCTCGACGGAGGCGGTTCCTGGGTGGAACAGCTGACGTGGAGCCCGGATGGGAAACTCCTCGCGGCCGCGGCGGGGAAGCGAACCCGTGTGTGGGATGCCGCGGGGACGCTCGTTCGCGAACTGCCGCTGCAACCGGGCACCGTCACCGATCTCGCCTGGCGGCCCGGCACACAGCTTCTCGCTGTGCTCGCTTATGGTGCGGCGACGACCTATGATCCCGTCCTCGGCGTTGAACCGGTCAAGCGATTTGAATGGAAGGGTTCGCCGTTGCGGATGGCCTGGTCACCCGATGGCAACGTGCTCGCCCACGGCAACCAGGATGCAACAGTTCACTTCTGGTATTACCAGTCCGGTGCGGATCTGCAGATGTACGGGTATCCCACCAAGGTGCGTGAATTGTCGTGGGATTTCTCCTCGCGTTTCCTGGCCACTGGAGGTGGACCGATGGCGTGCATCTGGGATTGCGGCGGCAAGAAAGGGCCCGAGGGGTCGAAGCCGCAGATGCTTGAAGGGCACGAGGAGAATCTTACGGACATCGCCTTCCAGGCCCGTGGCTACTTGCTCGCGAGTGGTGCGGGTGATGGCCGTGTGTTGCTGTGGCAGCCGGCCAACAAGAAGGCACCGCTCATCGGGCAGCACCGGTTTACCAACGCCGAGGCTTCGACGCTGGCCTGGTCGCCGGACGACAAATCACTCGCAGCGGGAAGCGGTGCCGGAGGCGTCGCCCTTCTGCGACTCGGATAAGTGTTCCCCACTCACGAATGCAGTTCCGGGATGGGGGCGTGCTCGGCGAGTTGCAGGATTTCGCGACCGATCCCCGGTGTGACGCGAAGTTGACCGACATCGAACAGGGTGTGCAACACACTGCTGATGAGGTGCCGGTTGGTCACCGGTTCGGTGGCAGGTTCGCCCGCATTGCGCGTCGACTGCCCGATCACCTGACCCATCCGGAGACCACCGCCGGCTAACAAGAGAGGTGCCGAGTTGCCCCAGTGGTCGCGGCCGCCGTTCTTGTTGATCTTCGGCGTACGGCCCATTTCGCCACACACCACCAGCAAGATCTTGTCTTCGAGTCCACGTTCCTTGAGGTCTTCCAGGAAGGTGCTCACGGCATGGTCCAGCGGCGGGGCCATGTAGCTCATGCCCTCGGTCACGGTGGCGTTGTTCTTGTCCGCGTGCATATCCCAGACGAAGTTGGTGGTGACCGTGACGAAGCCAGCCCCACGTTCACACAGCCGACGGGCGAGGAGCATGAGCTTGCCGAGCGTGTTGGCGTTGTCTGTGTAATGCTTGTGGTTGTTCCATTTCTTGTCGATCTTGGCAACATCGATGCGGGTGGACGTGTCGAAGCGAGCGACCGTCTTCGCGTCTTCCTTCTTGAGGTCGAAGGCGTCGCCGACTCCACCCAAGAGCACGGAGAAGGCTTTCTGCCGCGTGGAATCGAGCCCCTCGGCGGACTCGGCGACGAGCTTGGCCCGGTCCAGTGCGGTCAGGAGTGCGCGGCGATCATCGAGCCGATCCATGGGGAGCGAGAGCTTCATGTCTTGCTTGAGTGTTCCATCGCCATCGGGTTGGAAAGGGGCATGGGTTGCGCCGAACACACCGGTCGAGCCGAACTTGCCGAACTGCCCCTGCGCCGGACCTGCGGTGGAATCCACCGCACGTGGGAAGAGCACAATGTTCGTGGGCATGCCGCTTTGCGGGTGGTTGCCGCCGGCGACGGACGCGAACGCCGAGCCGATGTTGCCGCCGAAGGTGTCCTTGCCCACGATGGGCTTGATGTCGTGGTTGGCATCTCCCGTGGTGAAGGAGCGGACAACGGTGAGGCGATCAGCCAGCCCGGCGAGTTTCGGGAAGGTGCCGCCGAAGGTGACGCCGGGAAGTTTGGTGGCGACTTCCCCCGTGGCGGAACGCGTCTCGACCGGGGCGGTCATCTTGGGATCGAAGGTTTCGATCTGGCTGGGGCCGCCGTGCAGGAACAGGAAGACCACGGACTTATCGGTGAGCAAGCGGCTCGCATCCGCGGCCACGCCAGAACCGTTCGCGAGTGTCAAGCCACCGAGTGCAAGGCTGCCCACGCGAAGGAAATCGCGACGACCGAGGCGGGAAGGATCGCCGAATGCAAGCATGTTCGACTCCAGAAACGCAGCAACGCAGGCGAGGCCAAAATGCGAGAACAGGCAGAATGTTGGGCAGGGTTCGCGTGCGGTGAGTGAACCAATTCTCATCTCATCGGCAGGCAAACGCAAGTTGAGATTGGGATTCTTGAAATATTTGGCTGAGCCTTCAATCGCCGGGTGGGAACTGCGAGGCAAGCGGGTGCACGGACTTACTGAATAAGCCCGGACTCTGGCAGCGGACCAGCCAGTTTTGCCGGTCTCCTGTCGACGCCAACGGCCTGTATGAGCGGTAGGCGATTCGGGACGCGGTTCACAGCTTCTCGATCTTCGTGTGCTCGTCCAGCGAGATGCTGCTGAGTTCGCCGTTGGGCTTCGTGAAGCGCACCAGCGGCACGACCAGATCGTCTTCTTTCACACGCTCCGTGGTGATGCCGGTGGCGAGGTACGCGAGTTCGCGGAAAGCACCATCCGCCACGGCTTCCCACTTGCGCGAGCCGACGCGGACGCGGTGCGTGATGCGAATCTTGTCGCCCGCCTTGAGTTCCGTCAGGAGTTTCACCAGATCCGCATGGAGTCGCTGAATGGGTACGACCGCCGGTTCGGCATTCACGGGCTCTCCTCCGCATTCAACTTGAATTCACCGCGAACCATGGCAATGCGGCCCGTGCGAGCCAGTTCGAGAATGCCGTATGGCCGCATCAACGAGATAAACGCCTCAACTTTTCCTTCGGTGCCGCTGATCTCGATCATCACGTTATTGTGCTGAATATCGACCACGCGGCCGCGGAACGACTCGGTGAGTTGGAACACTTCCGAACGCTTCTCGGAGCCGCAACTCAACTTGATGAGCATCAAATCGCGTTCGACGAAGTCCTCGGAACTGATATCGTCCACGCGGACCACGGTGACGATCTTGTCCAGTTGCTTGCGGACCTGATCGAGCACGTTATCGTCGCCGTTCACGACGAAGACCATGCGGGAGAGGTCGTGGTGCTCGGTTTCGCCGACCGCGAGGCTATCGATGTTGAAGCCGCGCGAGGCAAGCATGCCGGAGATGTGGGCCAGCACACCAGGCTTGTTCTGAACCAGGGCGGAGATCACGTGCCGCATCGACGGAGACCTTGTACGAGAGGGAATGCTAAAGCAGGGGCATGATATGGACGCGGTGCATGCACTTCAACGCGGGGTCCGCCGATGCAACAGTTTGAACGAGGGTGATTCTTCCACGACATCGAACTGCTGCCATTCCGCAGTGAACTCGGGCCACACGGGCGGCTGATACTGCGTGGACGTCGACACGATGAGGTAATCCGCTTCGCGCAGTTGTTCTTGAACGCGCTCGATCTCGCGTGGTGTCGTGGTGCTCTTCAAGAGGAACCACGCACGGGGGCTATCCAGTTCCGGGAACACCACGAAGGTGCCACCGCTGGGGCCGAAGACGAGCACGCGCTGGTGCTGGCCGAGTTCGCGCCAACGCTGCCAGGCGGCGACATCATCCGCCTCGGCGTAGAGGTTCGCCGTGGCAGTGGAGCGTTCCCAGCGGGCGAGAAAGCCAATGGAGACCACCGTCTGTGGGATCATGCCGATCACGGCCAGGAAGGCCAGACCCAGCGGCACGGGCCAGTCGCTGGCTTCGGGTCGGCCGGGATTGCGCACCACCACGCAGAGCCCGCACACAAGCAGTGCGGAGTAATACATCCACGACCACTGGTTGCCGAACAGGAAGCAAACGAAAACGAGGTGCAGGAATGCCGCCGTCACCACACTGGCGGCAAGCGGATCACGCAGGCGGGTGAGACGGCGCAGTGCCCCCAGCGTGAGCAGGAGTGTGGCCAGCAGCCAGAACCCGGCAGGGAAGAGTAGATAACGCGTGAACGGATTGCCGATGGGGATCCAGAACTCGCGGCCGCTGCCGAAGAAGAAGCCGAAGTTCTCGTTGCCATAGTTCTGCACGGCCCGGACCGGGAAGAGTGTCGTGAGGAGCGGCTCGATGCCGAACCAGATGGCGAAGGCCATGGCGAGCGCCATTCCCACGAGAGCGGCCGGAAGCATGACGCTGCCGCGTTCACGCCATGTGGCTGGTGCACCCCCGCGGCCCGTTATCAGCAGGAGCAACAGCGCGAGCCCCTGGAAATAACCGAGGGCCGGTTTCACAAACACCGCCAGAGTGGCGAACACGAGTGCTGTGGCCAGCCGGCCGCGGGCCTGTGAGGCGAGGGCATGCACGAGCAGTGCCGCTTCGATGGCGTGCAACGGCGTGGGATATGCCAGCGGCATCACCGCCACCGGCACCGCACACACGAACAACACACGCTGCCATTTCCCCAGCCGGGCCGCTCGCGCGAAGCGTAGCAAGCCCTGTGTGAGGAGTGCACAGCCGAGCACCGTGAGCGCGGCGACGGCTGCGGGCGTGCGACCGCACATCGCAAACCAGCCACGATCGATGGCGATGGTGAGCAAGCCGTAGAAATAGCCAAAATCAACCGTTGGAACAAGGCCATCGCCGACGAGGGCATCGACCGCAAGCGGCCAACCGGGATCGCCCACGGTGACGGCCACGAGGCTAATGAGGTGTGGAAGATATCGTGCGACCGAAAAGGCGGCGACGAGCCAGACTGCCACAATAAAGGCGTAGCCGAGCGGCGGCTCCGGCGGAGCCGCCGCTTCACGAGAATCCGTCACTTGCGCTCCTGGACAATGACGCGGACGCCCTTCTTGTTGGACGAAATGATATCGAGCAGGCCGTCACCGTTCATGTCCGCGACTTCAAACTGTGTGCCGATGCCGCTGTCCTCATCAATCACCATCGGTGTGAACTGCGTGAGCCCGTCCGCACCCTTGGTGTTCTTCAACCAGTAGATGATCGCGGGGCCATCCGAACCCGGCTCGGCCTTGCCATGGCTCCACCATCTCTTGCCCGTGATGAGGTCAGGCCGGCCATCGCCATCGATGTCCTTGAAGTGGGCCGCGTGCGTCTCGCTCACGAGCTTCGGGAAAAGGTCCATCTTCTGGAACGCGGGATCACCCTTTTCGCTGGGGCGCTGCTTGTGCCACCAGATGCCGAACTTGTGGGCCGATGTGCTGATCACATCATTCTTGCCATCGCCATCCATATCCCACGCGAACATATCGGCGCAGGCTTCGCCCAGGTTCGCCTTGTGGAAGGTCCACGGGGTCACGCCATCGGCCTTCGCGGGTTGCTCCCACCAGCCGCCGGTGCAGAGCACATCCTGCTTGCCGTCGCCATTCACATCGCCCATGCCGAGCCCGTGGCTGAATCGTTGCGTCCCGGGCACTTCCTTCGCGGTGCCGGGCACGGGCTTGCCATCTTTCATCTGCGTGGGCACACTCGGCACGCTGATCGGGTGCATCTCCCACAGGGCCGTCGGCTCCTTCGCGTTCGGGGTGAAGTACGCCATCTGCCCTTCGTTCCCCTTGCCCTTTGGCTGGAAGCCCATCACAAGAACACGCTTCTTGTCGCCCAGCAAATCGACGTACATCGGTGTCTCGTTGCAGGCGGAATGCCAGATGGTGTGCTTCTTCCAGTGGCCGTCCTTGCCCTGCGGGTTCTCCATCCAGTAACACGGCACACCCGGGAAATCGATGACGATCAGGTCCGCGAAGCCATCGCCGTTGAAGTCGTCCGCCCAGCAGGCAAACGAACGGCTATAGTTGCCGAGCCCGTCCTTGTGGTCCATGAACGGCTGCATTTCGTGCGGCTTCCAGTCCGGCGCTTTGTACCAGTATTCGCCGTTGAGCACATCGAGCTTGCCGTCCTTGTTCACATCCGCGACGGCCACGCCCTCGGAACGGAACTTCGAATCGAGCACCGTCTTCTTCCAGGTGATTGCGGGCTCCGCCGCCGCGGCGAGTGGCAGGGCAAAGCCTGCTGGTGATAATCCTGCTATTCCGCCAACCACTGCGATAAGTATCAACCAGAACCGGAACATGGGAGAGCAACCTCCAGGGTGTGGGATGCCGCCGATTATGCGGCAACGCCTCGCAAATCGCAACAGCGCGAATGACGTTCACGCTGATTCGGGTGCAACCATTTTCTCTGGGGGTGGCACGCGGACGATTGCGGCGGTTTGCTGGGTGTTTCATTCCGCACCGTAGGACCACGTTCCTGCGGAGGAATTCAATAGCCCAAGAAAATTCGGTTACCCCCGCTGATTCCCGGAAACACCCGAATCGCGATTCACAGCCTTTCCCTTGATTCCTGCGATCGTGTTTGTCGCCAGTTCAGGCCGTGTGAACGCACTTCCGACCAAACGATCACACGCGAATCCCAGTTCAGCACGACAATATTGTGTGAGATTCACGCGCTGGAATTGCCTATTGTGTACATCAACGATGCGACCTCAACTCACCCGATCACATCACAGACAAGGCAGATTAATGATCGGAGTCGGCGCAGCCTCCGTCAAGTGCTGTGTTGATCACGCCACGGCCGAATACATCAACCAGAAACTCACGACATGATCCGTAGAGTGGTTGCGCCAGGGGCAACACGGCTTCACGCAGACGACATCGTTCCGCTCCAAGTGGGATGAGCACCTCATGGTCCATCCATTGAATGGGACATTCACCATCCTGCACACGCTGGTGGATGTCGAAACACATTGGCCCCCAGCCATCGCCCCATTGTGCGAACGGAACGAACCCAGCATCAATCAGCGGCCGCCATTGCTTGATCAACTTTCGAAGTGGCCCCAGGGTCGTGCCCGCTGGCGTGGATGTCATGAAGATCTGCTGACCGTATTGCTGGCTCCGTAACTGGTCGAACAGATGGAATCGAGCGAGCAAGTACCCTCGAAAGGGTGGAGGGAACTGGACCCTGAATTCGTCTTCGAACGCTTCCAGGTCCACCTCCTTGAGAGTTGAAGGTAGGACGCACCATTCAACCCAGCCGTCCTCGTCCACCTCGCCACTTTGCATTTCAGGCGGGACACCAGCACCTGCCGAGTCTATCGCGGCAACGCCCCTCCGCCATGCGTTGAGGGCAAACGCGTCGATCAGTTGGCCGGCAAATGCAATCTCGTCGGCTATCGGCATCGGCTTGCACTCCTTCTTCGAGAGAATCTATACCTGTAGTGGGTGGGTTATCGTAATGGATAGCTCTTCACATTTCCCGGCGATATCACTTGGTGCACGACCACGATACTCGCCATCGATCTCGGCAAATTCAACAATGTTCTGTGTTTGTAGAGATGTTTGGTCCGGCCGCGGTGGTGACAATGTGTTGTCATCATCCCGGTGCTTTGAAGTGTGTGGTTGAGCCGCGAACGCCTCCGAAAATTCAACACAGACGTTCGTGATTTTGTTCAACGAATTGCCGGGCGGGGAAACTATTCACTCAAGTTTCGAGGACATGAAAGCTGTTCGGCCCGCGCTCATTCGGCCTTTGACTTCCAGGTAGATTTAGCACTCTTGGTTCGGCCATCCGTGGCCTTCCAGTTCACGGTGATCGTCCGGCCATCATTTGAGACCTCCAACTCGAATGAGCCGTGGTGCTTCAAGCTGGATTCCCACCACAGCCCTTTGTATTTGTCTTCGGCGACCTTTTTGAAGGTAAGGCTGCCGAGTTGGCGGTTGAAGGTGTCCGAGTACGTGCCGATATATCCATCTTCAGTAGACTTCAGCTTGATCTCTCCCCATTCCTTGTCACCCCCTGCATCGCCATCCCAGACGCCAGAGAGGGTTTTCTCCTCGGCCTTCTTCTCCTGAGCCGGAATCTGGAGGGAACCGCACGCAACGCAGAACCCCACAACCACGAACCACCCAAGGAACTTTCCCATACGATCACTCCTTTCTGGACGCTCTCCAACGCTGAGGAAGCTATCCTGTGTTTCGTTTGGTACGTAATGTCGAGCCGGGGGCGTCCGGTTGCGGAGCACGCGGTATAGCTTCGGTTCAACAAAGCCGCGGAGCGGAGCTGTGGAGATCTTATCGCTTCCACGGTCACTTCCAGAAGTGTAACAACCCCGACGACCGCAATGCAAACGGGAATCCGGCTCGTTCATCGTCCCGGTTCGTGGCTTCGAGCGAGTGCCAATCCGTCCGGCGTCGGTGTGTGAGCCAGCCGAAATGCCGGTCGTCGCGCACCGTCTCCGGGACCACTTCCGCCAGTGGCGTCCGCGACGCTCGTTTGCACGCGCTCCCGAACGGTGGTCACGAACTGTCGAGCGATGCCGGCCGCTCGCACGGCAACGCCCGACACTCGATCCGATCGCTGCCGCAGAATGGACAGACCCGTTCCGCCACCTGCGGCAGCGTGAGGGGGATGCGTTTGCTTCGGACCGGCGAGGGCGTTCCCATCAGCCGGGACCATGCAGAAGAACCGTGTGAGCAGGGGTTCGAGAAAGACGTTGTGTGATGGAGGCGGTGATCCGTAAACGCAGAGAACGGGAAGCGGGAGAATGTCAGTCGAACCAGCCGAGGCCGCGTTGTTCTGCCGTGATACGAAGGGAATGGAGGTCGAGCGCGGTCACCCGGCCATTTACACTGATGGAGACGAGGAAGCGACTGTCCGGAGAGAAGAGCAAGCGATGAACGACTTCATCAAGTCGGATGCGGGCCACCGTTTCCCATGTCGCTGTGGAAATTAACCTCACGTGCCCTTCTCCGTCTCCCACCGCTAAAAGCTTTTCGTCCTCCGAGAAGGCAGGACGCATCGCTTTGCGGATCGGGCTTTGCGGAAGAGTCGCCGCGGGTTTCCAACTGCCGGTGTGCCAGACCCGGCTCTCGCCATCGTGTGTGGCCAGATACTGGCCCGATGGGCTGAAGGCCACAAAGGTGTGCACACCCGTCGGAAGGTGAACGAGTTGCTTGCCTGTCGCGAGATCCCAGATCACAGCTCCCTTTCCGTTGTGAGCCCCACCTGCGACCCAGCGGCGCTCCGGGTCCAGGCTGCAATAGCGGAGGTCGGTGCTCGTAATTGCGTTCAAGCGTTTCCTGGAAACCGGCACGGGTTGCTTTCCGCCTGGCACAGCATTCTCTCCGCTGCCGAGGTTTTGCGAGGGTTGTTCGAGGTCCCAGAGTTCCACCCCGCGGTAGGCCGGGATCGCCAGAAGCGTGCGAGTCCGGTCCAAGGTCAGCTCGGTCGCATTTCGGTACGACAAGTCGGCCACCAGCACCGGCGTGCCAAATCTCCCCGATTGACGGTCGATCGGAATGCACTGCACGGAGCCCGGAGCCTGCCCTCCCCGGGCTCCCGCCACCAGAAGCTTCGTGTCCGACTGGAAGATGAGTTTGATCGCATCTCGGTAGTGCATCCAGTCGAGCAGATGTCCGGTCTGGAGATCCCACAAGCCGAGGCCATTCAGTCCGGTGCCCGCGGCGATGATCCGAGAATCCGGGCTGATGGCAGGCACAGCATCGACGGAAGACTCGGTGACGAACGTCCTGGCTTCTGGAGCATCGATTATTCTCAAGAAGCGGATCACACCGTTGCCGAGTTCGGGCCCGAACAGGGATTCATCGGCCGAAAATTTGGGATCGAGACAGCTTCCCGATCGCAAACTGATAACCGGGCTGGCCACGGGAGCCGTCCAGATCATGGTGTCTGGTCCATAGCCTGCGGCATGGAGGTAATTGCCGGCCGGGCTGAATTGCAAGGCTGGAATTCCCTTGGGATGGGCGGGGACACTCTGGAGTTCCTCGCTCCTATCCGTGTCCCAGAGGTGCACCCGGCCATCGGAACAACCCGCTGCGAGAAGCGGACGGTTTGGGTGCCAGGCCATCGAGATGACTGGGACTTGATGCATGATATGACCGAGTTCAGAACCGGTCTCGGCGTCGGCCCAGTACACTTCCCAGGAATTGATGGAAGAATATGCCACCAGGGGGGCGGTCGGGTGACAGTGTACCTTGTCGATCGTTGAGGAGTCCTTGAACCGAATCTGGGACATCACTTTACCCGTCTTGAGGCACACGAGATCCACGACACCACCCCGCTGACCCAGGGCAAGGACTGGGGCGTGACCGCCAAACGAGATCGAGTTGGGATGCACAGCCGGATGATCGAACCGTCGGCTCGGCGGGTCGGTTGTCAGATCCCAGACGACCACCTGATCACCCGATCCGGGCACATCGTGAAATGCGGCCAGCACATCCCCACGCGGCCCAATGAAAGGATCGACCATGTTCGATATGCCGGGTGGGCAGGGGATGCATCTCAGGACCCGACCGGTTCGCGGATCGGCGATGTGAATCGTCCCGGCGGAATCGGCCCAGCAACATTGGTGAAACGCATCATCGACGGTGAGGTGAACGGAAATCCCACTCGTGTCACATGGGATTTCGTAGGCTACGGTGACATCTGGGTGGAGCCGTGCCGAGAGTAACTCATCGCGAACCCGCCGGACAGAGCCAGCGTGATCGTCGAGGTCGCCGGAGTTCAACATCTCAATTGCTTGGTCGAGCGAGGCAAAGGCCTCGAGTCGTTGGCCGCGACCAGACACCAGCCGTCGGTTCGCGGAATTGGCGAGCAGCGACTCGAACAGGTTGCGGTTGGCGGCTCGCCGTTGCTCATTGGCCGCCTGTCGTTGCTCCTCGGCGGTCGCGGCAAGTTCGGTCGATCGGACTGCCTCGGTCCGCCAGCGCCGGGAGTACAAGCTCGAGACCATGATCCCGATGCTCAGCACAAGAAAGAGGGTGACGAGAAGCCCGGTGGGCCCTGGGTGTCGGGCCGCCACACGCCAGGCCCGTTCAATGACATGAATCGGTCGCGCTTCGATCATCTGACCGGATTCGAACCGAGCCAGATCCGCGGCGAAGGCGCCCACACTCGGGTACCGTCGGGCCGAATCCTTGTTCAGACACTTCAGGCAGATCGTTTCCAGATCGCGTGGGAGATCTGGACACAAATGTCGTGGTGGGACCGGTTCGGTCGCAGTGATCAGCCGAAATGTCTCTGGAACCGTCGTGCCACGGAAAGGTGGGCGACCAGTGAGGAGTTCGTACAGGATTGCCCCGAGAGCCCAGAGATCGGAGCTTGGCCCCGCCTGACCGAGAGTTTGCTCGGGTGCCATGTACTGGGGCGTTCCGGGTGTGCCGCCGGTGCGCGAAAAATCATTTGCGGCATCTGCCAATTTGGCTAGCCCGAAATCGGTCAAGCGGGGTATCCATCCCCCTGGCAGGAGATTTTCTTTTGAGAGGTCATCCGTGTTCTTGGCACGAACCAACAGGACATTGCCTGGCTTGATGTCGCGGTGAACGATCCCGGCCTCGTGGGCCGCGGCCACGGCCTGCGCGACTTGCTTGAGCAGAGCCGCTGCGGCACGGGCCGGGCAAAGGTTGTCTTGATCGCGAAGCCAAGTGGCCAGGTTTGGGCCATCGCAAAGTTCCGAGACGATGAACAACACGCCGCCCTCGAAGCCGACCTCGAGAACGGGCACGATGCCTGGGTGCCGCAAACTGCCGGCGATCCGAGCCTCATGGGCGAACCGTTCCCGGGCAACCGGGTCGAATGCGAGTTCGGGCCTGGCCACCTTCACCGCGACTTCCCGGCCGATAAGCGGATCGGTCGCTCGAAAGACGAGGCCATTTCCTCCAGCCCCGATCGGTGCGCTGACCCGAAACCGACCAATCTGCACGAAGGAAGACGCCGTTTGGTCCGAGAGGTTTTGCCAGGGGAGTGCGGTCGTTCCCCGTGTCGTGTCGACCGCCCCCCAGACTTGATCCAGGAGATCGGTGACTGGAGCACGGAGTGCGGGAGTTGGTTGGAGCGGTGTGGCCATCAAATACTCCGTGCTATCAAGGGCCTGCAAGAATCGCCTGCAACTCCTCGACAGCCCGAATCCACATCATGCGTGCAGAGTCCGGAGTGCGGCTCAGGCGGAGGCCGATCTCCGCAAACCGCAGCTTGTCACGGTTTCGCAGTTCGATGACCTGACGATACTCGGCCGGCAACTGTGCCATTGCGGCCTGGAGTCGATGTGTTTGCTCAGCCAGGCAAGCCGACGAGGACGGAGAAGGATCCCGGGCCAGCGCCAGTTCCTCCAAATAACTCGAAGGGACCACGACCTCCATGGAAATGTCGCGTTTCTTGGACGATTCGAAGCGACGCCGGGCATCGGCGAGGTTGTTCAGGAGAATTGCCCTCAACCACGCCTGAAATTCGGAGAACTCACCGGTTCGAAAACAATCGAGATCCCGGCCGGCCTCGAGAAATGTTTCTTGAACCACACTGGATGCGGCGACCTTTCCCGTCAGCCCTTCGTGCAGGCTGGCTTGCGCGATCGCCAGGAGATAATTCTGACAACTCGCGAGCAACAATCCCATCGACTCGCGGCATCCCACTCGAGCCTGAGCGAGCAAGCGATCGAATTCGGATGGGGTCACGCAACACCCGGCTGGGCAGCGGAACGGGAGATTCCGCAACTGCCCAAAATCGTAGCCCGTGCTCGGCTGGAAGTCCACACGACGCCCTCGCACCATGCTCGGTTCATCAAACTCTCTTGGGGCGGAGTCAGCGAGATTCAGACTCCGCTTAACTTGCCAAGCGTCATCGCGATCAAAAACGAACACGAATTGGGATTTTGCACAGCAGCACGTGCCGGCATATATTCATAAGTCATTACAAGATCGATCGTTGTGATACGAATTGCGGGCGGCAATTTTTTTGGGAGAAGTTCGTTCGGATTGGCAATTTCTCACGCTCAGTGTGATAGCCGGATTCCGTTCATCGGCTGACACCTGGGCGAGGATATCGCATGTATCGCTTTTCGAACTTGTTCACTCGCTGGGCGAAGCGTTCTCGATCCCCCCAACCAATTGCACGTCAAAAGGCCACGCTGACGGTGACACTGCTCGAAGACCGAGTCGTGCCGACGGCCGATGCCAGTATCATCGGGAGTGCCGGCGACGAATTTCGTGTGAATCTGTTCGCCCCGAATGATCAAATTTATCCCGCGGTGACAGCGTTGCCTGATGGCGGCTATTTCGCTGCCTGGTGGGAGCGTGAATCGTTTTTTGGTTTCGATGCACGGTACAACATCTACGGCGCACGACTCGACGCCGAAGGGAATAACGTTTTCGGCGAGATCCTGATCAACTCTGCCAACACGAATATCCCGGCCAATCTCTCGAACCGTGCAGCGTATCTCTCCGTCACCGGTCTGGAAGGTGGTGGGTTTGTCGTCACATGGAACGTTGTTACGCACCAGAGTAGCATTTACTCCCTTGGTGAAGTCTATGGCCGGCTGTTCACCCCACTGGGAATGCCAATCGGGGGCGATTTCCTGATTAACACCTGGAACTTGTTGACCAGCGAATCGAGGCCGTCGGTGACGGCACTGGCAGACGGAGGGTTTGTTGCGACCTGGCAGAGTGTAGGGCAAAAAAGATCTGTGCATGGCAAACGCTACGACGCCGAAGCCAACGACATCAGTGGTGAGTTCCTGATCAACACGCCAGATCTGGGCAGCGCCAACAAATATCCCTCAGTGGCGACGCTGGCGGACGGTGGGTTCGTTGTCACCTGGATCTCCTTCGGTTTTTCGTTAGATGGCACGGGCTCGACCCGAGGCCTTTACGCCAAGCAGTACAACGCCTTCGGAGAAGCGGTAAGTGGCGATCTCTTGGTCAGCAACAGCGTGCGAGATGATCAAGCGCCATCCGTCACGGACCTGGCGGATGGCGGGTTTGTTGTTGCCTGGGAGAGTCGGAGCAGCAACGACAGAAACTATGACGTGTATGCTCGGCGCTACAACATCGACGGCTCAGCCCTTGGAGGCGAGTTCCAGGTCAACACCGACACGGCAGGCAATCACCATGACCCCGCAGCGGCGGGGCTGGCGAACGGAGGGTTCGTTGTCACCTGGTCGACCTGGATCGAAGGCCAGGGGAGCGTCGTGCTTGGACAGAAGTACAATGCCGACGGAGCGACTGATGGCACCGCGTTCCAGATCAATATGTCTCCCGAGAGTGGTGCACATTACCCGTCGGTCGCATCTCTCAATGATGGTAGTTTTGTCGTTGCCTGGCAGGGTTACCAAGATGGTTGGGATATCTTCGCACGGCGGTTTATAACCGACCCATTTAAAGTCAATGGTAAGCTCGGCGATGTCATCAAGGTGGACGTGCCGAAGTTGCTGGAGGCGATCGGTGTGTCGCTGGCGGGTCTCGACCCGACCGGATACGGGCTGAAGGCGATGAGCAACGACCGTGGCCGGGTCGCCGAGCACGTCGGCGATCTAGCCAAGGGGATGTTCTACTTCCTCCCCGCCACAATCGGCATCCCGCTCGACTATGGGGCCACCCGTGCTGACCCTGGCATCGGGGAAAGCACTCTCGTCGTCACCAACGGCACCCGCGAATTCACCATCACCTTCTCGATCACCGACGGGGCCTCGATCGCCGGCGAGAACGCCGTCCGGTTGTCCTGGAATGACAACATCGCTCTTTATCAGCAGTCGCAGCGACTCCGGTATCTCGGCTTCCCCGGGAGCAACGGTCAACCTCTCGCTGTGAGTATAGACAACTTCATGGACCTCTTGTGGGCAAAACAGTTGTTCAGCATCGCTCTTGATCCGGCGACTGTTCGTGGAAACCTCGGGTTTGGCTTTGATAGCACCGGCGGCCCGAATGCCGGGACAAAGTACTTCAAGGACTACATCAACACGACTCACGCGGTCAACTGGGAACTGCTGACCACCATCCCGAAGCTGAGCATTTTGAGTGAATCGCGTCGGTATGGCACGGACGCATCCGGAGCCTTCGTCGAAACCGCTATTTCAAGCCTCGCGGGCACGCAAATCTCCACTGGTTTCTCGCGACTGGACGGCTCCGGATCACCGAGCAAGACCCACGATGGGTCACGGAGCGTGGACCTCGACGTGGACGGTAAGGGCGACTTCCTGAACTACACGGTGATAATCTCACCCCAAAACTATCTTTACTTGGTCCTCTCGTCCCCAGGCGGGAAGATCGTCGTTCGGGACGGGGCAACGTACCGGGCGGGCGATCCGAGCATGCCGGCTGACGTGGCCAACGCGGTCCGGAAGTCGGACCTGTACCCGGTGTTCGGGAAGAACACGACGCGGACACAGAAGGCGGCGAAGATGGCAGAGGTCAAGGCCCTGCTCGTCGGCATCAAGGACTTGATCGATTACAAGCGGCCTGAAGCCGAGGTGCAGGCCGTGCTCGACGGGTTCACTAACGCTGGCACGCCGCGCATCTACTACAACGACCCGCGATTCTTCAGCGATGATGGCGTCGTGCGGTTCGAATGGGGGCACTACAACCATGTTCACGTGGCCATTCCCAGTCGCATCGCTGGCGGCACCGCGACCCCGGTGCAGGCTCCCCAGCCGAAGTTGGGCCCCTTGTTCGCCCCACTCACCCTCTCCAACGACCGCCTCAACAACGCCATCGACCTCGGCCAGCTTGACGGGGCGCAGACCGTATCCGGCCTCCTCGACGACGCAACGACCGAACAGATCTACCGATTCATCCTCGGGGAGTTCGACGACGATCACCCCGAGCAGTTGACGTACGATACGCCGCGGGATCTTTCCGTGCTGCTCGACGGCCTCCCCGACGATGTCGAGTTCGAGCTGATCCTCGACCCGAACGGCGACGGGCACGGGCAGGTGCTGTTCTCGTCGGCTGCAGGAGTGATCGACGCGGCCGAGATGCCAAGCGGGGAATATTTCTTGCGGGTGTTCCGGACGGACGGCGACGCAGCCTTCGACCTGACGCTCACGGTCGCGCCGCTGCCAGTGCCGCCGGATGGGGCCGGCGACACGCTTGCCACGGCGGCCGATCTCGGCACGTTGACCGGCACCGTCATCCGGAACGACTTCCTCGGCGAGGTCGATCGCACCGACTACTACCGTTTCCAGTTCACCGTGATGAGCGACCTGTCCGTGCTCGTGGATGATCTGGACCTCGGCGATCTGTCCGTCGTCATCGGCCAAGATGCGAACGGGAACGGCATCCTCGACCCCGGCGAGATTCTCGACCTCTCCGACGAAGACGGGAACGAAGCGGAAGCGCTACAACTGGTGCGATTACCGGCCGGGGAGTATCTGCTGGTGGTGGCGCGGCTGAGTGGGAACACTGACTACCAGTTGACCCTCACCGCCACGGCATCCGTATTGCCAGCAGACTCGGCCGGGGACACACTTGCGACGGCGATGGATATGGGAGTGCTGACCGGCACCCGGACTCTGACCGACTTCGTGGGCGGCATCGACCCCGTCGACCTGTACCGCTTCACGATCCCGGCTGCGGACAGCCTGACGATCACGCTCTCCGGCCTGAGCGCCGATGCCGACATCGAGTTTTACCGCGACACGAACGGGAACGGCATACTCGATGCCGACGAGATACTGGGCGAGTCCCGCCGCTCCGGAAGCGATGACGATCAGATCTCGCTGACGAGCCTCCTGGCCGGAGAGTATTTCATCCGAGTCCTGCAGTACGAGGGCGAGACGGACTACAGCTTGAACCTCGAAGTGACAAGCCGGGAGGATCGGCCAGCGGTTCATGTCCTGGACTACGCGTTCCCCAACGATGCCAACACCTGGGTCGTTCGCGTCTCGTTCAACAAGCCGGTGACCGGCTTCGAACTGTCCGACGTGCTGGTGACCAGTGGCACCGCGACCGAACTCGCGCCCGATGGTGATGGATACCTGGTCACCATCGTTCCGACTGGCAGTGAAAATGTCTCGGTGCGGATCCTCGGCGGGGCCGTTCAGGATGCGACGCAGCAATCGAGCAACCCCACCAATCCGGTGTTCTGGCAACCGGGGAAGACCTGGTCCGACTTCTTGGTTAATAGTTATACAATCGATACGCAACACGAACCCCAGGTGGCAGCACTGGCAGATGGCGGATTTGTTGTCGTATGGGAGAGCACCTGGGGTCAAGACGGCAGTGGCTACGGCGTATTTTCGCAGAGGTATGACTCATCCGGAAAGCCGATTGGCGAAGAATACAGAGTTAACACACAGGTCGAGGGCTCTCAGAAAGCTCCAGCGGTCGCTGCACTCGCGGACGGCGGATATGTCGTGGTTTGGTCTGGTTACGGACTGGACAACACTGACAGCATCAATGCCCAACGATATGATGCCAATGGCATGCCTGTTGGAGGCGAGTTTCGCATCAATGCAACTTCAGCGATAAGTATTTATAGCTCTAATTTTAGAATAGGTGGTCCAACAATAACGGGATTGCCTGATGGAGGCTTTTTGGTTGCATGGTTTATGACAGACGAGCGAACGGTAATTAATGGAGAGGGAGTCAATCGCTTATATACTAGATCGTATGATATTACTGGCGAACCAAACACTGGAGATTTGCCGGTCAGTTTGGATGAGGGAAATGCTGTCGGTAGTCCCGCGATAGCGGTACTCGCCGATGGTGGATATGTCATTGTCTGGTCTGATGCTGGACCAGATAGCGATGATTGGCAAAACGAAATATATGGCCAGCGTTTCGACGATAACGATAATCCGGTAGGTGATCGCTTCCTGGTCTATACAGATACAGAGACGAGATACGGCGATATACATTCCGATGTTACTGCACTCGCTGATGGGGGGTATGTTATTATATGGTATACCTATACCGGTGAGAACCATTTTTCTTATTTCCAACATTTTCAACGTTTCGACGCCGACGGATCACCCATTGGGGAAGAAACGATCGTTACCTATGATATTAATGGCTACGGCTCTGAGGTGACTGCATTACCCGATGGCGGGTTCCTCATTTCCTGGAGTGGCCAGCCCTACATGTACAGTACTAACTATGAGGAAGGATACGGAGTCTACACCCAGCGATACGGACCAGATGCCACACCTTTTGGTGAGCCACTGTTGGTCAATAGTTGGGAACCTGCTTCGTGGTCTGTGTATCTGGGTTCGACTGACATAGCAGCTATGAGCGATGGTCGGGTCGTTGTCGTCTGGGTAAGCAACAAGCAGGACGGGAGCGGTGATGGAATCATCGGCCGCGTTATCGGCGAGGTTGTTTCCCCGCCACCTGACATCAACGGGCCCGACGTCACGATTTCGAGAACCACCACAGGCCCGGTTAGTAGCAACTTCCTCGTGGCCGTGGCATTCTCGGAGTTCGTGAACGGCTTCTCGCTGGACGGCATCGAGGTCGTCAACGGCACGGCGTCAGATCTGGTCGGCACGGGCGCGGGCTATGCGTTCACGATAACTCCTGTCAGCGACGGACTCGTAGAAGTCCGCGTGCTGGCTAACGCAGCGCGGAATGCCAGCGGAACGGGTAACACTCCCAGTGAGACATTACAGACGGAGGTGGATAGCACGAGGCCGGGCACCACGATCGCCATCTCGAACTACGATGATGCTCGCGGTCGCTTTACGGTTACAGTCGAATTCACAGAACCCGTCAGCGGATTGACCGCTGGCGGTATCGAAGTCATTAACGGCGCTGTCAGTGGCCTCACGGGCCAAAATACTCACTACACGTTTTATCTTGTGCCCGAAACATTAGGACTGATGACAGCTCGTGTGCGTTCGGGAGCAGCCGAGAGCAGCGATGGCCGGCTCAACTCCGCGAGCAACCAGATCGGATTCGTGATTGATGAGATCCGACCGACGAGCACACTTTCCACTGCTACGGTCAACTCCGTGACGGGCAATTTCGAAGTCACCGCGACGTTCTCGGAGCCGTTGCCGTACTTTGTGCCGGAAGCTATCGCCGTGGCGAATGGCACGGTCTCGAGTATCGTGGATCTCGGTACACATTATACTTTTATCGTGACTGCAGAATCGACAGGTCAGGTCAATGTGAAATTGCTAGCCGGTGCAGGATTCACAGCGTTTGGTACGGAGAGCCTTGAGAGTAATTTGCTGAGTCTTGAGGCCCAGTTCCCGGATGAAGACCCTGGCCCCGTCCCACCGACCCCGTCCGTGCCACCGACTCCCGCACCCACGACCTACCCGGTGAATCAGACGGAACTCGATCGATTCATCGTGACGGGTGGCGCGACCAGCACGATATTTCTGTCGGATCGCTCGACCGTTCAGATCCCCACACAAACGTACATAGCGGGACAACCGTCTGGCGTGAGTGTTGTCGCAGACGTCAACGGCGATGGTACTCCCGACATCATTGTTGGAACGGGCCCTGGGACACGTGGCCAGATCGTTGTGATTGATGGAATTACCGGCGCGGTCCTCAATTCATTCCTGGTATTTGAGGAGTCCTTCAAGGGCGGTATCCTGCTGGCCGGTGGTGATGTGAACGGGGACGGCAAAGCTGACATCGCCGTGTCGGCAGACTACACCGGTGGAGCCCGTGTTATCATCTATAGTGGTGCAGATGGTAGTGTGTTGGCCAATTTCTTTGGTATCGACGATCTCGACTTCCGGGGTGGTGCCCGCGTGGCGCTGGGCGATATCAACGGTGATGGATTCGCCGACCTGGCCGTGGCTGCCGGAACCGGTGGCGGCCCTCGTCTCGCCTTATACGATGGCCTCACACTTCGAGCCGATTCTGTACCCACGAGGCTAGCCTCGGACTTCTTCGTGTTCGAAGAGACACTTCGGAATGGCGTGAACCTCACACTCGGGGATATCAACGGCGACAATCTCGCCGACTTGATAGTGGGAGGCGGCCCCACAAGCGGTCCCCGCGTCCTCGCCCTCAATGCGGTTGATCTACTTTCCACAACGTCCCAGGTGCGACACCCGCTTCTGAACTTCCTTGCCGCCAACGAGGGTCTCCGACAAGGCGTTCGGCTCGTGGCGAAGCACCTGGATGGCGACCGCTTTGCTGATCTGGTCGTTGCCGTAAGTGGCTTGACCAGCCTCGATGGAACGAACCAAATCACTCGAGTAGTCTCCTATCTTGGGAAAGACATGACTCTGACGGGTGAACCACCAAGTATCGCCCTGTATGAAGTCCTCGAATCTCATCTCGGAGGTGTATTCGTCGGCTGAAGCAGCCCCATTCCCCGTCCAGTACGTTTCGTCATGGCTATCAACCAGGGAATCTCGGGATGAATTCGCCGAGAAGGGCGAACTTTGCCCCGAACCCACGGTCATCGCGCCGGTCGAGAACTCCACTCGCGCGGGCTGTCATCCGGTGGGTGCAAATGTTTTGTGAGAATGCACAAAATACCCGGTGCGATACGGCCGGCGAGTGCGTGTCTTGGTGGCTTGTGGCTGAACATCACTGGCAGTGAGAATTGCGGATCAACGTTTGTTTATCTCGGCTCTACGAATCGCCATAATAGCAAGTTATTTTTGGCCTGCCGATGACGCTCACGCAAATCGACACGCGCGACAGGTGCTGCGCGCGTGCGAATCGTGTTACGTTCAGTGAGACTCGGTCGCGCCTCGAGCCTCACCGGCCCCGTCACAATTATTTACCAATATTGTCGATGTTGAAGTCGGCCGGTTCATCACCGAAACCGATCCTCACGGTGCGAATCGCACCTTCGCCTATGATGGTCGCAGTGGTGCAATATCGCATCTAGAACTTCAGGTTCAGGCGCAACCCGCCGATGTAGGACGTTTCGGCGACGGCGCTCGCTTCGGGCCTCACGATTTGAAAATCAGGCGTGAGATTCATCCAAGGTGTGACCTGAACATTGTAGAAGAGTTCGATACCCATCCCGTCCTGGACGCCGAAGATCGCCCGCGGTCGTGGGCCGAACTGGTTACTCATACCGGTATAATACCAGCCGATGCCGAACTGGTCGCCCTGGCGATGCCGAATGGGGCTGTACCCGCCGATGCCGGCACTCAGGAAGTAGCGTATGGGAGTGGGGTTGCCATCACTGATCGAAGCACGACCGAACAGACCCCAGCCTCGTTCTGTGTCCTCCGAGTACACGTGCATATACTGATCAAAACCATAATAGATCGTATACGAGTCTGACAGCGTCGGGGAACCGGCCACGGCCGTGTACGGGTACTGCCCTGGCGGTGGCTCGTCGAAGGCGAGGTTCGCGAGTTCCACGTGTTTGTACAAACCGCCGATGTGCTGCTCGCCGGGCAGGGAGAAGAAATTCGTTTTCACCTTCACTTCACCACCGATGATCACGCCCTTCGAGAACAGATCGTCCAGCCGGAAAAAGTCGCGGGTGCGATCCTGCGGATCGTAGACGAATGCCGAGACGGCTCCCCATTCACGGGGGCTGACTACGCCGGCTGTGAAGGAGGTGTAAGGAAGCGCGAGGAGAAAAGCCGGATTCGCAACAAATGCCTGGTTCATGAATTGAACCGTTCCATTACCACCCGCGAAGGCATCCTGGTCGGCTGTACCGATCACGTTCTTCTTGCCCGCGAAGACGACCCAGTTTTTCGAGAGCGGTTGTGTGAGAACGAAGTCGGTGATGTAAGGCACCCCTTCATGATTGGGAGTGGGCGGCAACGCGGCCGGAAAGACCGCCGGTGAGAACGAACCCGTGTTCAAACTGATGTTGCCGTATTGACCGTACCAGTGCTGAGCCTGGACGAACAGCTTTCCATACGGGAGACCGCCAAACTTCTCGAGATCGAATGTCAGGCTGTAGTCACCGCGACCAGTGTAAGCAAAGGTATTGCCTTGACCGAATGCCGGTGGAACGCGGGGGGAGTTGACGCCACCTCCGAGACCGAAGGCGTAGTGGGTGCTATTACCGTTGAACGTGACGCCATTCTCCACTAACCGAGGGCGAAGACCGTGCCAATCGCCGGTCATCGTCGGGCGAGTCCAAAAAGTCTCAGACGTCGAGCAACCCTGTTCGCCGAGCGGCGGGGCTGCCACGGCAGGGCGAATGGTGGGATAAAGCATCAAGGGATCAGTTTGGCCGTCCCCAGAGACGGTCGGAGGTGTTGTGACCACAGCGGGGATATCCGGCAGAGGTGGTGTGTCCCCTGCTGTTTGCCCTTGCACTTCCTGAAACGTGGCCATTAGCCAGAGGCACATGGACAGGCGCAGCTTCCTCGGCATCGTGCACTCCTTCGCGACGAGTTTGGTCGAGCCGCGCTCCGACGGCCATGATGTTACATTCGTCCCTCAGCTTCTCGATTCTCGATGAAACTGTCATTCGCCTGACTTGCCAAATCTGGATAGTCCTTTTCTGCCGGGCGCAGTCCGTTCAAGCGGCATAAGTCATCCAGCCGATAAGCTCGTTGTAATCCAATCAGAATGGGGAGATCACCGTGAAACTTTCCTGCCGGATAGGTTTTGGCATGGCGTGCTTATTGGCGGTCTTCCCTGCCACCGCCGTGGCCCAGCCCGGCGTGTACATGCCCGGTGCCGGAGCCGTTCACGGCGGCATGGCCGGCGTTTCGACTGCGACGCCGATCGACGCATTGGGGGCACTTTACTGGAACCCCGCCGCCATAGGCCGGTTAGGGCGAAACGAAGTGTCAATCGGGGGTGCTTTCATCTACCCTGACATTTACGTCAGTTCGAGCCGACCACGACTGGACGGCACGGTGGTTTCCGGACGGACCCGAAGTGATAATGGTTTTCCCCTGGTGCCGAGCATCGGTCTCGTCTCCAAACTGGATGATGAGAGCCCTCTGACGTTTGGCTTTGGTCTCATCGCACTGGGGGGCGGTGGCGTGAACTTCCCGGGCGACACCACCAACCCCATCCTTTCGCCTACTGGTCCGCTCGGTCAGTTCGTTCTCGGGCCCACATTCGCGAACATGCAATTATTGCAGTTGAGCCCCACCATCTCCTATCAGGTGACCGATCGTCTGGTTGTCGGTGTGGGCCCGACGGTGGACATTAATTTGGTGTCATTCGACCCGGCCTATTTTGCCCCGCCCAACCAGATTCCTGGGACGCCCAACACATTTCTCTCGGCCACCAATTCGCGACCATTCTGGGGCGGCGGCGTTCGGGCGGGTCTGGTCTACTCGCTGACGGACACGCTCGATCTTGGCTTCGGCTACACGAGTCCGCAATGGCTCGAAACCTGGAAGTTCAACTCCCGCGACAATCTGGGCAACCCGCGGACACTCTCACTGGATGCGTCGCTGCCGGCAATCTATTCCTGGGGTGTCGCCTGGCGCGGGATCGAGCGTCTCACCCTCGGAGTGGATATGCGCTACTTCGACTACAAGAACACCGACCTCTTCGGCACCTCAATCCGCGACGGCGGGCTCGGCTGGGACAGTGCTTTTGCCGTGGCTCTCGGCGGGAATTACCAGATGACCGACCGCATCGCCGTGCGTGGGGGTTACCAGTACAACACGAATCCACTCGAGAACACCCGTGCACTCTTCAACATCCAGGCCCCCGCGATCATTCAGCACACGATCAGCGTCGGAACGTCTCTGAAGCTCACCGAGGACATGTCCATGTCCATTGGCTACGCCTATGGGTTCGAGAACTCGATCAATGGCGTGGTGGACCGAATTCCTAACACGAATGTCGGGCTGGAGGCCTCGAGCCACTCACTCCTTTTCAACTTACAAGTGAAGTTCGGGGGTGCCTGGGGGCGAAAGCCCGTGTGTGTGCCAGCGTGTGAGCAACCGCAAGTCGCACTGCCACAGGGTCGCCCCGGCGAACAAACGCTCCCACAGGTAGGGGCTGTCGTGCCCAATTGACCAGAATCGTCTGCGAGGTGCCCGCCTCAGTCGTGTGATGGGGCTACTTCCGACTCTTTGCTCCGGCCTGATCCTGGGACGCACCGGAAGAGGAGTCGCACCGTACGCCACCATGACCGCGAACGCGAGCAAGCCAGCAAATAGTATCCAGCGAAACCGCGCGTGCCTGTCGATGGCGGCAATGCTGTGGTTGCTTCCTGGGACGAGCCTCTGGGACCACACACTCCCAATCCGCGATCCGACGAACAAACCCGGGCGTTCAAGTCACGCTTACGTAGCAGAATCGGCGGTTGACCACGGAACCCGGAACCCGCACACCGCGAAGTAGCCGATGGTGTAGATCACGACCGTGAAGTCGAGTGCGGACGGAATCCAGAACCCGCTGACAAAAGGCTGTGGGGCGTTGGATAGCACGAGCCAGACCATGAACGACTTCTCGATGGCGCTATACAGGAAAATGGGTGTGCGCCACTCCGGAACAACTGCCCCGGCCATCATGGCGACGCCCATGAGCCCGACCATGATCCCCCAGTGCTGGATGATGATCGTGTAATCCTGGAGGTACGGGAGCTGGGCGACATTGGGCATGGCCCACGATGGCACGATGGCATAGAGCGCAACCAGGGCCGTTCCGGCTCCAGTGAGCAGAAAGAAGGGTTGTACGGTGCGGGAGAAGAACCTTTTCAGGGGCTCCGTAGTGATCAAAGCCATGTGAAGTCCTGATACAAGGCCGTTGCGTGTGCAACACTGCGAATCCTAGCTGAGATGCATTGCCCGCTCATGCTAATGATAAAAACGAACGGCCGGTCCGAGGGACCGGCCGCAGGGAAAGGCAGCATCGGGCGAACCTATCGATTCCCGCCGCCGCCCTGTTGGAGTTTCTGCAGAACCTGGTCCAGATTGAAACTGCCTGGTCTTTGACGAGGAGGGAATTCTTTGTACGACTCCAGGTGCATGCCCACAAAGGTGACTGCGGGCAACAAGACAAACGCGTGGTCGACACGCCAGCGGTCGTAGCCACCGGCCTCGTGATCGGCCCGTTCGAAGGGATCCGTCCTCAGGCAGAACAGCTTCGGAAAGCGCAGCGTCACCAGCGGTTCCTGCCACACCTCGAGGCCGTGGGCACGCTGTTCCATGAACACGATTTTCCAGCGGTCGTAGCGGAGGTTGGCCAGGCTGCCATCATCGGTCCAGTAGAAGAACTCACGCCGTGGCGAGTCTTTCACTTCGCCTTTGAGATAAGGGATCAGGTTGTAGCCATCGAGATGAACTTTATACTCCCGTCCATTTGCATTGTGGCCCTTGAGCAACTTCTCCTTGATCTCCGGCTCGCCGGCTGCTGCCAGCAATGTCTGGAGCATGTCTTCGTGTGAGCAGATGCCGTTGTACACCGAACCTGGCTTGATCACGCCCGGCCAGCGGATCATGCAGGGAACCCGATAGCCACCTTCCCAGTTCGAGTTCTTTTCGTTGCGGAACGGTGTGCTGCCGCCGTCGGGCCATGAGAAGCACTCGGCCCCGTTGTCAGTCGAATACATCACGATCGTATTGTCTGCGATGCCGAGGTCGTCGAGTTTCTTCAGCAGTTGACCGACGTGTCCATCATGTTCGATCATGCCATCGGGATAGATGCCCAATCCCGTCACGTTTTCGGACTCCTTCTTGAGGTGTGTCCAGATGTGCATGCGAGTGGAGTTCCACCACAAGAAGAACGGTTTCTCGGCTTTCACGGCGCGGTCCATGAAGTCCAGTGCACCCTTCGTAACCTCTTCATCCACCGTCTTCATTCGCTCGATCGTCAGAGGTCCGGTGTCCGTGATCTGGCCGTTGGCGAACGACTTGATGACGCCGCGCGGGCCGAACATCTTTTTCAATTCGGGATTCTTGAAGTAGTCCGGATGCTCGGGTTCCTGTTCGGCGTTCAGGTGATACAGGTTGCCGTAAAATTCGTCGAAGCCGTGATTCGTCGGCAGATGCTCATCCAGGTCGCCGAGATGGTTTTTGCCATATTGAGCGGTCATGTACCCGTGGTTTTTCAACAGTCCCGGGATGGTTGGATCCTTGATGGACAGCCCTTCCTTGGCACCAGGGAGGCCGACCTTGAGCAGGCCCGTGCGGAATGGACTCTGGCCAGTGATAAAGCATGCTCGCCCCGCTGTGCAGGACTGCTGACCGTACCAGTCCGTGAACAATCCACCTTCCTTGGCCACGCGATCGATGTTCGGGGTCTGATAACCCATCATGCCGCGGTGATACGCGCTGGGGTTGTTCCAGCCGATGTCGTCGCCCCAGATGATGCAGATGTTCGGCTTCTTGCCATCCTTTTGAGCGTTGGCAGAGACTTTTTGGTTGTGGGCGTTGATCGCCGCCATCTCTGTCGGGTTGAGGGCTACCTCGCAACACGACTGGCCCAGGTTAGCCCCCGCCAGGTTCGAAGCAGAGCTGGATTCGACAGATGCGACAGCCGGACTGGACAGGTTCAATTGGCCCGTCGCGGCCGCCCAGCCCAGAAACGCCCCGGCGGCTACAAGAGCCACCGAAGCCAGACTCGAGCGATTGAGCATGGAGAATTCCTCAACGTTGAAATGAGCCGGCATCATCGCCACAAGTGACCATGACCTGTTGTGAAACGTAGCAAAACGACAGGAGAGCCCAACAAGAATTTGTTACGATATCCAAAACCGGCATAACAGATCGTAAGTTCACCCTCCGTTCTCGGATGTGACATCTGCCAGCAAGAATATTGCATTAATTGCTGGAACTCGGCGAGTATCTCTGTTCAAGTTCTTCAATGCAGCCCCAGGTCCGTCTGAGACATGTCAGGCAGAGGACTCAACACATGCTTCATATGCTGTGGTAGCTCAGCCTGAGAATGACTCCCCAGGGTACTGCTAATGCCCGACGAGCATGTGCCTAACCAACAACAGCCACAAACCGGCGCACAGGTCATTCGCCTCTCGGACGCTGGCGAGGCCCGGGCGCTGTTCATCAACTTGGATGGGCGGTTCGAGCAATTCACCAGAGGCCGCTTCAAGGGAACGATCCAACTCGCGCAGGGCAGGATGGTCCGGATCTTCAGTGTCGAAGCCAACCAGCGGCTGCTGCTCCGTGGCCACGACACCGCCGACCTGATCTCCTTTTACCCGGTGACGGCCAGTTGCACCCCGTGCATCTGGCAAGGGCGACGATTAGACCTTGGGCAGCTTGCCATCAAAGGAAGCCAGGCCGAGATAGACCATTATTCGGCACGTGGGGGGAATGCGATTTCCCTGGCGTTGCGACCCACCGATCTGCACGACGCCGTCCGTTCACTGTTGGCTACGGACGGGGCTACATTCTCGGACGGCTGGGCCGTCCATTCGCTGCCTTCCGCCGCGTTCCTCGAACTCAACCATCGATTCACTCTTTTGCTAAAGCGTGGGTTAGCCGACCCCTCGCTGCTTGGGTCGCCGGAAGGGCACCGGCTCGAGCAGGAGTGTGTTCGGTCACTGGTCTCCTCTCTCTTCCCCACATCGACCGCTAGGCCAGATGCGTCGCTGCCCGCACGGGCACTGTTGATCAGTCGAGCCGAGGGGTTCATGCGTGCCCGGCTCCCCGACCCGATCGGGGCAATTGACCTGTGCGGGGAACTCGGCACCAGCGACCGAACCCTTCGGCTGACCTTCCGCGAACGCTATGGAGTTGGGCCGATGACGTACTATAAGTATCTCCGCCTGAACGCCGTTCGATCCAGGTTAAAGGCAGATTCGCTCCTTGCGATTGCCGAAGCGGCGCGCGAGTTCGGGTTTCATCATCTGGGAAACTTTGCGGCCGATTATCGTAGGCTCTTCGGCGAACTCCCGTCAGAGACAGAGCGATGACGCTCGGATCGTCATCAATCTGAACCTGATTTTGACGCCGTGTCTCTACGCATTCGCTTGCATTTTGCTCAGCACTGGAATCGCAAATAATTGACACCAATCACCAGGTTACCGCCCATGCCTGATGGATCCGCGCCCAAATCGTCTGAGTTCCCCATCGCAGCACGAGTCATTCGCCTGACGGACTTTGATCAGACAGCCGACTTGTTTTCCAGTTGGGATGGGCGATTCGAGCAGATCACGAGCGGTCAGTTCCAGGCACTTCTCCAAGTTGTGCAGTGCAAAACTATTCGCGGTATTGCCATCGAAGGCAACCAGAAGATCGAGGCGCGTGGCCGGGATACCTCCGGGTTGTTCTCGATCTACCCGGTGACCGACGAGAACGCCGGCAGCGTGTGGCATGGCATGAGATTACCGCCCGGTCGTATTGTCGTTACTGGACCCGAAGCCAGTGTCCATCACGTTTCATCCCGGCGGACCCGCCTCTGTGGGCTCTCGGTGCGACCAGAGGTGTTGTTCGATTCGGCCCGCGTGCTGATCGGCGGCGAACACCCGCCTATCCCCACGAGCTGGGCCGCTCTGGCTCCTCCACCCAAAGTATTTAATGAGCTGACTCGACGGTTCAGAGCTTTGCTGGCGCTGGGTACCGGGAATCCGTCCCTGCTCGGGACACCAGAAGCGCACAGGCTCGAGCAAGAATGCATCCGGACGCTGATCTCGGTTGTGTTTAGCTCTGCGACTGAAAGCACCCACCAAACGAGTTCCCCTCCCGCTCGTTCGGACCTGATCCGCCGCGCGAATGATCTGATGCGAGCCAAGCTCGGAGACGCAATCGGAGCTATCGATTTGTGTCGGGAACTTCAGGTGAGTGACCGTACCCTGCGCCTGGTATTCCGCGAGCGGTATGGGCTCGGCCCGATGACATACTATCGCTGCCTGCGTCTGAACGCGGTCCGCTCCCGGCTGAAGGAGGATCCCCTGGTCTCCGTCGCCGCGGCGGCCCGTACCTTTGGCTTCCATCATCTCGGCAACTTTGCAGCCGACTTCCGCCGCTTGTTCGGCTTCCTCCCCTCAGGGTCGAGACCTGAGTAGTCCACGGCGAGAGTAGGTCGATCACTCAATACCTTTTCTCTGATTCGATCTGGGTCGCGCACCGCGATCGACACTCGCTGCCACGAAAGATGTTCTTTCTCGGACACTTGATCAGGTGGATTCGCATTGACTCCGAGACCCAGCCCACGTATCCGCTCACGCAAATTGAATTGTGCGACGAGTCTGAAGTCCAAAATGAAGTCATCGCTCAACACCGCAGGGCACCGCCGGCTGCGATATCCTCCGGGGAGGGCGGTGGGCTGGATCGCATTCGCACTGTTCTTGACGGCGGTCACGCCAGTCCATGCGGCCGCCCAGCCCACGCCAACACCCTTGAAGGACATTCCAGCCACATCATTCCCCGACTCCGGAGCCGTCGCGAACCCGACACCGGATGCCCTGGAACACGGGAAGCCGACGAAGGCGCTGCCCACGGTAGAACTTCCGCAGCTGCCTGCGACCAACCGACTGGAGGAACTGCTGAAGCCGTCGTTTCGCATCCGCGGGCTTATCGAGACCGAAGCTGCCGTGGCCTCCCAGTCGGCCCAGAGCAAGGCGACGATTGGAGACATCCAGAACGGTTATGGATTCCGCCGGGTTCGCCTCGGGGCACAAGGGTCCATCGGCGAGTCGTCAAGATGGATTTCCGAGGTGGAACTTGCCGGCGGCAACGTGCAGTTGCTCGACGTCTTCATCGGACTCACAGCGATTCCAGGAGTTCGAGAGTTGCGGATTGGCCACTTCCGCGAACCGTTCAGCCTCGAGGGGATGACCGGAGTGCCCGCGCTCACCTTCATGGAGCGGTCGCCTCTGAACGCACTGGATCCCGCCCGCAACTGGGGTATTTGCGGATTCTGGTGGCCTGACAACGAACGACTCCTGTTCGCGCTGGGTGTATTTCGTGATGGGACCGCGATCACTGGCAACAGTGTTGGAGATGAGAATGCCTGGGCCTATACCACTCGGCTAACCGGTCTGCCGATTTACGAACCGGACGACGATGCATTCCGACTGCTCCACGTTGGGGCGGCACTATCCTATCGCAACCCCAGCGACGACGTGGTCGTGTTCAATCCTGGCCGGGCCCCGAGCCTCCTGGCGGTGGTCGATAATCCGGTCACACCGTTCCTCCCCGCCGTCTCGATCCCGGCCATCACACAGCAACTCTACAACCTTCAGGCTGCCTCCGTGATCGGACCGCTATCGCTTCAAGCGGAATGGTTCGCGACCACGATCCAGCAGCCAGCCGCGGGGACGGTGTTCCTCCATGGATTCTACTCGCAGGCAAGTTATTTTCTCACCGGAGAGCACCGCGGCTACGACCTCACACGGGGGGCATTCAGCCCGGTGAAAGTGCGCCGGCCATTGATCCGCACGATGGACGTTCCCGGGAGTGGATGCGGTGCTATCGAATTGGCTGCTCGATACACCTTCTACAACTTCAGCTCGCCGAACTTGCCACCCGGGATCGATGGCACATCCAGTCGTTCGTACTTGCACCAAATGGAGCTCGGTGTGAACTGGTATCTCAACGACTACACGCGCCTCATGTTCAATTACACCGTACCATTTGTCGACAAGATTGGACTCGACCCGACCACGTTAAACGCCTTCGGTGCCCGGGCCGCAATCTACTGGTGAGAGGTACAGTCGGGCCAGCAGTTCATCCGCCCAGTCCGAGTATTCTGCCAGGGCCTTCGCCAGGGAGTTTCGGCCTCATTCCCGGTTCGCAGGTATCAGGGAGTGTCCAGTGCCAGGGCGTTGAAGGCATGATCACAGAACTGGCGATCTTCGTGCTGGTCGACAGCCTGGTGCGACTCGTGATGTTCGAAGCTAACCGACGACCAACCGAGACCGTTGAACGCTTCAGCCTCGTCGACGCGCTCCGCTGGCTCCAGACCACTCAACCCGGCTTGCCTCTGTCAAAACGAGTCGGCCGTCCCCACTGCACCGACCGTGCCGAACCCCGCTTCATCGAACGCCGCCCCTAATCCTTCCCCCCGCACGACCAAACTCCGCGACCAACTGCGCCAGGACCTTGGCGAGAAGAAAGTTGGTGATTGAGTCCATGCCATTCGATCGTGGCCCGTTATCGCAGAGACACTCGGCAGGCCACCGGCAACAAACGCAGGCCGAACACAAATTGGGCCCTTCATGTTCTCTGCAGCGAGCGGTTTCCGTGTCTCGTGGAGTTCGACGAGTGAACGAGAGTTCTGGTTCATGCCGAAACTGGACACTCCTTTTACACGACCCTGGTTACCACGAGTTGGCGCTATCCGCTCGCCTGAGTTGGCAAAGTCGCTACTCTAAAATGAGGTTTTGGGGCGGTGGTTTTCACCGGTAACCGCCTCCGCCTGTGATCGTGACTCACGCGGTGTGTGCGCGATTGCTCGCCTCCTCCCAAGGTTCCATGAACGAACCCCTGGGTTCTAAGCAAGGCCCGCACGCCCACCATCCCCATCAGTCGTTTTGGCTGTGGGTCATGTGCCTCACGGGCGTCGATTATTTCTCCACGCTCGGCTATCAACCGGCCATCGCCGTCCAGAACGCGGGCATGCTCGCGCCCCTGGCGACGGTCGTGCTGGTATGTGTCACGCTCTTTGGCGCACTCCCCGTTTATGCGTACGTCGCGGGCAAGTCGTTCGAGGGGCAGGGCTCCATCGGGATGCTGGCACGGCTCGTCTCGGGCTGGCCCGGCAAGATCATGGTGCTCGTTCTTCTCGGCTTCGCCGCCACCGGCTTCGTCATCACCAAGACGCTCTCCGCTGCCGATGCCGCCTTGCACCTCATCGAGAATCCGAACTGGCCCTGGAAGCCCGCTGGGGGGGAAGCACCGACCGGGCAACTCATCGCCTGCACAATGCTGATGCTGATGCTTCTGGGAGCCATGTTCATGCGTGGCTTCCGCGAAGTGATCGGCATCGCCGCGATGATCGTGGCGGTGTACTTGCTGTTGAATCTCGTGATTGTTGGCTATGGCCTGGTCTATCTCTTCGAGCATCCAGAACGCTGGCAGGCCTGGCTGACACGCCTCCACGCCGGCGAATGGTACTTGCCTGATAGCCCGCTGGGTGCGGGCGCCGGCTGGATTGCGATGCTCGCGGTGAGTTTGCTCCTCTTCCCGAAGCTCGCACTCGGCCTCTCTGGATTCGAGACAGGCGTGGCTGTGGCTGCGAATGTGCAGGGGCGCGCCGACGACGACCCGAAGGAACCGAAAGGCCGCATCGCGAACACCCGCAAGTTGCTCTTCACGGCTGCCGTGATCATGTCGCTGTATTTGCTCGCTTCGTCCATTGTGGTGAGCACACTCATCGAGCCAGATCAGATCACACCGGTGACGTCCGATGGGCAGTTGCCGAGGGACACGAACGGCAAGACGCTGCACCATGTCGAGGACTGGCCGAAGCGACCGGCCGCGGGGCGAGCCCTGGCCTATATCGCGCACGGCGAGGCGAAGCTGCCAATCTGCCCGTACTTCGGCGCGACCTTCGGCACCATCTACGACATCAGCACGATCGTGATTCTCTGGTTCGCCGGGGCCAGTGCGATGGTCGGGTTGTTGAACCTCGTGCCACAATATTTGCCGCGTTACGGCATGGCACCCGAGTGGGCTCGCGCCGTGAGGCCGTTGGTGCTGATGTTCACGCTGGTGAACCTGCTCGTGACCTGGGTCTTCAAGGCCAACGTGGATGCACAGGGCGGTGCCTATGCCACGGGCGTGCTGGTGCTGATCACCAGTGCCTGCATCGCCACTGTCATCGACATCTATCAGCGCCGCGAGGGCCCGTGGTACCGCCGGCTCTCGTGGCGATTCACGCTCATCACCGCAGTGTTTGTGTACACGACAATTGCGAACGAAGTGGAGAAGGGCTTCCAGGGCTTGTTGATCGCCTCGTTCTTCATCTTCACGATCCTGGCAACCTCGTTCTGGTCGCGAATTGCCCGCAGCCGGGAGCTTCGCTTCGCGGGTTTCAAGCTCGCCGACCCGGAATCGCACCTGCTCTGGGACACGATTCGACACCTGGATCTGACGATGCTCGTGCCGCACAGGCCGGGACGCCGCAGCCTGGCGAACAAGGAAACGCAGATTCGCCGCGAGCACCGTATTCCACGCGATTTGATGGTGGTGTTCGTGGAGGTGGAACTGGCCGCCGCCAGCGACTTCGTGAACGAGCCGATCATGAAAGTAGAGCAGGATGCCGGGCGGTACATCATGAAGATCACGGGTGCTGCCTCAATCTCACACACGCTGGCCGCGCTGTCACTGGAGATGGCGAAGGTGGGCCGGCCGCCCGAGATCCACTTCGGATGGACGGATAAATCACCTGTCTCCGGAACGCTGGGATTCTTACTCTTCGGCGAAGGGAACGTGCCCTGGATGGTGCGGGAACTGGTGCGCAAGGCCGAGCCGGATGAGGCAAAGCGACCGCTCATTATCATCGCGGGCGCGGCGTGAAGTGCTCAGTTGCGACCCGAATCCCACACGGCCAGGTGGCCCTCACCGGCCGTGATCAGCAACTGGCCGTTGGCCGAGAATACGACCACTGTCACAGCCGTCGGGTGTCGCCTCTGTGAGAACATCTCCAGGCCCGTTCTCAGATCCCAGAACTTCACCTCGCCTGTGGAGGTGCCGCTAACGAGCGTTCGGCTATCGGGTGAAACGCCCAGCCCCGTGACGCGCCCCACATGACCATGAAGCACCTTTTCGGCATGACCCGCGAGGGTCCAGACACGCACGATGCCGCCATGATCCGAGATCGCGATGCGATCGTTACCTGGCAGGAAGCAGAAACTGGGCCTGGCATTGCTTTTGAACGAGGCCACGGCCTTTCCGTCTTCCACGTTCCACACCACCACGCGGGACGCCGTGGCTGCTGCGACCAGTTTGCCATCATCCGAGTAGCTGACACAGCTAATCGGCTGAAGTGAGCCACTGTTGAACGTGCCAAGGTGCTGGCGTTCTGCGACGGTCCAGAGTGTGACGCGGCCACGATCATCGCCCACGACAAGTTGGCTGCCATCAGGAGTCAGTGCGGCCGAAGTGGGCTTCCGGGCTTCGGGGATTCCGAAGGCGAGATGCGTTTTCTGGCCGTCCCGGACATGATCGGTCACGACGACCGCGGAACCCGTGAAGGAGACTGAGCGGATCGTACCATCACCCAGCACCTGCACGGCATGACTCGTGGGCTCGCCAGGTGAATGCAACTCGCGGGTTTTTGCATCATCGAAGCGGCGCAGCCGGTCGCTGGCCACGACGAAGCCGTCGCCGAGGCGCTGCACGCCGACGGCACGGACATTGCCAACGGGGAGGGCGGCGC